>NZ_BAFR01000180.1 GCF_000308435.1 Nocardia araoensis NBRC 100135
ATCGAGTTGCTCGACGAGCACGAACGCCACCAGATCCTGTCGGTGTGGAACGACACTGCACACACCCTCGATACCGACGCGACACTGGTGTCGCTGTTCGAAGCGCAGGCCGCAGCCACACCCGACAGAGTCGCGGTCGAGTTCGAGGGGACAACTCTGTCCTACGGGCAGTTCGCTGCCGAAGTGAACCGGTTGGCGCGCTGGCTGATCGGACAGGACGTGGGCCCGGAGTCGCTGGTGGGCATCGCGATGGCGCGGTCGATCGATCTGCTGATCGCGGTCCACGCGGTCGTCACCGCTGGCGGCGCCTACGTGCCGGTCGACCCCGACCATCCCGCCGAGCGTGTCGGCTACATCCTCGGAAACGCACGCCCGGTGTGTGTATTGACCTCCGGCAGCGACCTCGAGATCACCGACACGGTCTGGCAGGTCCGGATCGACGAGCTGGACCTGACCGGCTACCGCGACGCCCCGGTCACCGACAGCGAACGCCTTCGCCCACTGACCCCGC
>NZ_BAFR01000179.1 GCF_000308435.1 Nocardia araoensis NBRC 100135
CCGGTGCGATACATCCGCGCACCGGGCTGGAACGGATTCGCCACGAATCGATCCGCGGTCAGATCCGCACGACCGAAATAGCCGCGCGCCAACTGCGCACCGGCGAGGTACAGCTCACCGGAGACACCCACCGGCACCGGACGCAAACGCCCATCCAGCACGAACACCCGACTGTTCCACTCCGGCGCACCGATAGGAACCGAAACCCGGTCGGCATCACTGACCCGATGACTAGTGACCGACACCGCCGCCTCGGTCGGACCGTAGAGGTTGAACAACTCGGTCCGCGGATACTCACGCAAGAACCGCTGCGCCAATGCACCCGGCAACGCCTCACCGATGGCCAGCACCCGCCACAGCGAATCCGGCATACCGGCGGTCACCAGCGCGTCCAGCATCGACGGCACCACATGCAGCGTGGTGACCCATTCCTGAGCCATGAGTTCGTTCAGGTACGCCGGGTCCCGGTGCCCGTCCGGGGAGGCGATGACCAGACGCCCACCGCAGACAGCGGCCGACCAGAACTCCCACACCGACAAGTCGAACGTCGCCGCCGTCTTCAACAGAATCGCATCGGCAGCATCGAGACCGAACTCGATGTTCTTCCACTGCAACTGATTGACGATAGCGCCATGCGAAACCGCCACACCCTTCGGACGACCCGTCGAACCGGACGTGAAGATCACATACGCCGTGTTCTCCGGACGCAACGGCGCGACCCGATCAGCATCCGTGACCGGCCCGGCGTCCACATCCGACAAATCCAGCTCATCGATCCGAACCACATCGGCCACATCGGTGCTGAACTCGGCGTCGGCATTGCTCAACACACAAACCGGCGCCGCCGTCTCCAGGATGTAACTCGTCCGCTCCGCAGCCTGATCCGGATCCACCGGCACATACGCACCACCGGACTTCGCCACCGCGTACATCGCCACAACCAGATCCACCGACCGACGCAACGCCAGCGCGACCCGCGACTCCGGACCCACACCCAACGAAATCAGATGCCGCGCAAGACGATTCACCCTGCCGTCCAGTTCGGCGTAGGTCAGCTCGATCCGCTCACCGTCGACCGCGTCCGCGACCAGCGCGGTGGAGCGCGGGCCCGCCGCCACGCTGGCGTCCAGCAGCGAGACCAGTGTCGCGCCCACGTCGACGGCGTGGTCGGTGTCGTTCCAGCGCGCGAGCACGTCGTGCCGTTCGGCGTCGGCGAGGATGTCGATATCCCCGACCGGCGCGTCGGCGTCGGCGACTACCGCGGCGAGGATGCGCGACAACCGCGCAGCGAAACCCTCAACCGTCGCCCGATCGAAAAGATCGGTGGCG
>NZ_BAFR01000178.1 GCF_000308435.1 Nocardia araoensis NBRC 100135
AGGTCGTCGAGTTCGGCTTCGCCGCGGCCCGCCACGGGTGTGCCGATGGCGATGTCCTCGGCGCCGGACAGGCGAGCCGAGAAGACCGCGAACGCGGCGTGCACCACCATGAACAGCGTGGCGTTGTGCCGCCGCGCGAGTTCCGCCAGCGCGGCGTGCACGTCGGCGTCCACGACGAAATCTATTGTGCCGCCCGCGAAGGACTGGGCGGACGTGCGCGGGCGGTCCGCGGGCAGGTCCAGCTCGTCGGGCAGATCGGCCAGTTCGGTCGTCCAGTAGGCCAGTTGCGCGCCCGCGAGCGACTCGGGGTCGTCGTCGGCGCCGAGCGCGTCGCGCTGCCACAGCGTGTAGTCGGCGTACTGGATGGGCAGCGGCGCCCAGGACGGCTCCTGGCCACCGCTGCGCGCCACGTAGGCCAGCATCAGGTCCCGGGTCAGCGGGCCCATCGACCAACCGTCCGCGCTGATGTGGTGGGCGACGAAGACCAGCACGTACTCGGTGGCCGCGAGTTGGAACAGCTTCGCGCGGAACGGCACGTCGACGGTCACGTCGAAGCCGGCGGCGACGATCCGCTGTACGTCGCCTGCGACATGTTCGTCACCGATCTGCGCGAGAGCGAGATCCACCGTGACCTCGTGCGGAGCGAGGACCCGCTGTACCGGGCCGTCCGGCGTCTCGGGATAGATCGTGCGCAGGATTTCATGGCGCGCGACGAGATCGGCGACGGCGTGCCGCAACGCGGCCACGTCCAGGTCGCCGGACAAGCGGATGGCAGCCGGGATGTTGTAGACCGAGGCCGAGGTGTCGAACTGGTTGAGGAACCACATGCGCTGCTGCGCCGGCGACAGCGGGATGCGGTCCGGACGCGGACCGGCGACGAGCGGGGTGCGTTTGCGTTCACCGGTGCCCCGCTCGACCTTGACCGCCAGTGTGGCGACGGTGGAGGCTTCGAAGATGGTGCGGACGGGGACACGAGTGTCCAGTGCCGCACCGATACGCGCGGCGACCTGCGTCGCCAACAGCGAGTTACCACCCAGCGCGAAGAAATCATCATCCGCGCCGACCCGCTCCACACCCAGGACCTCGACGAACACCGACGCCACGATCTCCTCGATCGGCGTCGAGGGCGCAC
>NZ_BAFR01000177.1 GCF_000308435.1 Nocardia araoensis NBRC 100135
TTACGGGCTTGGGTGGTGATCACATCGACCAACGTCACCTCCGGCACGATCGCCCCGGGAGTCGACCACTCGTGCAACACCAACTCCCGCTCACCCACGGCCAGCACATCGATATCCCCCACCACCACCGACGCATCCGCCGCGACCGCGGCCAGGATCCGCGTGAACCGGTCGGCGAAATCCCGCACCGTCGCGGCATCGAACAGATCCGTGGCATAAGTGAACGCCGCCGACAAACCCCCCGGCCCACCGTGGCGATCACTGTTCTCCGCCACCGCCAACTGCAGATCGAACTTCGCCAACCCCACCGCCAGATCCAGCCCCGACACCGACAACCCCGGCAACTCCAACTCCGGCACCGACAGATTCTGGAAGGTCAACATCACCTGGAACAACGGATGCCGCGCCGGCGAACGCGGCGGATCCAGCACCTCCACCAACCGCTCGAACGGCACATCCGCATGCCCGAACGCCGCCACATCCACCGACCGCACCCCCGCCAGCAACTCATCGAACCGCGCACCGGGATCGATCTGCGTCCGCAACACCAACGTGTTGACGAACATGCCGATCAACTCGTCCAACGCCGCCTCCCCCCGCCCGGCCACCGGCGTGCCCACCGCGATGTCACGGCTGCCGGACAACCGCGCCAGCAACACCGCCAACGCCGCGTGCACCACCATGAACACCGTCGCATTGTGCGCCTGCGCGACCCGGCTCAACCCGGCATGCACCTGCGCATCGACCTCGAACCCCACCGTCGCACCGTGATACGACGCCACCGCCGCCCGCGACCGATCCGCAGGCAACTCCACCTGCTCCGGCAACCCCGCCAACTGCCCCCGCCAATACCGCACCTGCGCCGCCAACACCGACCCCGGATCCTGCTCCTGCCCCAGCACCTCCCGCTGCCACAACGCGTAATCCGCGTACTGCACCTCCAACGCAGGCCACTGCGGCGCGCCGCCGTGCATCCGGTCCACGTAGGCGCTCATCAGGTCGCGGGTCAACGGCCCCATCGAGAACCCGTCACCGGCGATGTGATGCACCACGCACACCAGCACATGCTCGGACTCGCTCAACACGATCAACCGCACCCGCACCGGCGGCGCCACGGTCACATCGAAACCCTCGGTCACCGCGGCGGCCACCAACGCCGCCACCTCCGACTCGTGCGCCCGACGCACCAGCACATCCGGCACCGCCCGCGGATCCTCCACCGGCAACACCAGCTGGAAACCCTCCCCATCCACATCCGGATACACCGTGCGCAGCACCTCGTGGCGGGCCACCACATCCGCCACCGCCGCCCGCAACGCCGCCACATCCAACACACCACTCAACCGCACCGCGACCGGAATATTGTTCACCGCACTCGCGGGATCGAACCGGTTCAAAAACCACATCCGCTGCTGGGCATACGACAACGGCACCCGCTCCGGCCGCGGCCACGCCCGCAACGCCTGCCCCGCCGCCGACCCCGCATGCGCCTCCACCCGCGCCGCCAACCCCGCAACCGTGCTCACCTCGAACAACAACTGCACCGGCACCCGCACATCCAACGCCGAACCGATCCGCGCCGCCGCCTGCGCCGCCAACAACGAATTCCCACCCAACTCGAAGAAATCGTCATCCGCACCGACGCGGCCGTCCTCCTCCGCCACCAACAACGCCGCGAACACCCCCGCCACGATCTCCTCCACCGGCGTCGACGGCGCCCGGAACTCCCGCACCGCGAACACCGGCT
>NZ_BAFR01000176.1 GCF_000308435.1 Nocardia araoensis NBRC 100135
CTGCCCGATCGGGGTACCGGTACCGGAACCGATCACGTCGAGCAGGCGTAGGTAGCGGTCGACGAGCCGGTCCACGGTGTTCTTGTCGAACAGGTCAGTGGAGTATTCGACAGTGCCGCCGTATTCGATTTCGCCTGTACCGGTGGGTTGATCGGCAATGGTGAACATCAGATCGAATCGTGCGGTTCCTGTTGTCACCGGGTGTCCGCTGACACCGATACCTGGCAGGTCGAGGCTGGCTGCTTCGTTGTTCTGGAACGCCAGCGACACCTGGAACAGCGGGTGACGTGCGGCCGAGCGCACCGGGTTGAGCAGCTCGACTAGCCGCTCGAACGGCGCGTCCTGGTTGCTGTATGCGGCCAGGGCTTTGCCCTTGACCTGTTCCAGCACCTCGGAGAACGAGGCCTCGGCCATGACGGAGGTGCGTAGCACCCACGTGTTGACGAAGAAGCCGACCAGATCGGTCAACGCCTCGTCGGTACGGCCGGCGATAGGAGATCCCAGCGGGATGTCTTCTCCGGCCCCGAGTTTAAACAGCAGTACAGCCAAGGCTGCCTGCAGCACCATCGCCTCGGTCGCATTGTGTCCACGTGCCAGACCGCGTACCGCATCCCGTGTCCGGGCCGGCACCACGAACCAGGTCATGTCTCCGCGGTAGCTCGCGGTTCTGGGCCTGACGCGGTCGGTCGGCAGCTGTAGTTGATCGGGCAGTCCGGCCAGTTCCTGTTTCCAGTACTCGAACTGCTGGGACACGACGCTGTCGGGGTCGGCATCGGAACCCAGCAACTGCTGTTGCCAAAGCGTGTAATCGGCGTACTGCACCGGCAGCGGCTCCCACCCCGGCGCCCGATCTTGTCGACGAGCCTCATAGGCAGCCATGACATCCCGCGCCAATGGCGCTAGCGACCATCCATCACCAGCGATGTGGTGAATCACCAACGCCAGCACAAACTCTTGGTGTCCACGGCGAAAAATTCCTGCCCGCAAAGGAATCTCGGACAACAGATCGAACCCGTACCGTGCCAGGGCACCGACAGCGGAATTGACATCGACCGACGTGTCGACGGTGGCATCGACTACGACGACCGGAACATCGAGAGTCTCGATATCGAGCACACACTGCTGCGGCACACCCGACACATCCTCAGCGAACACCGTCCGCAGAGATTCGTGGCGATGCACTACATCTTCGATGGCTTTCGCCAACGCCGCCATGTCGACGTCGCCGTTCAACAACAGTGTCATCGGCAGGTTGTAGGTCGCAGAAGGCCCTTCCAGCCGATGGATGAACCACAACCGCCGCTGCGCAAACGACAACGGCACACGATCGGGCCGCTGCGCACGCACCAACCGCGGACGCATCTGCAACCCGCTGGACAAATGCGACACCAGTTCAGCGACGGTCGGCGCATCGAAGATCACCCGCATCGCGACCTCGACGCCCAGGACTGAACGGATCCGGCTCACCAACCGCGTCGCCGACAGCGAATGACCACCCAGATCGAAGAAGTTGTCATCGAGCCCGACCCGATCGGAGCCCAGTACCTCCCCGAACAACTCACACAGCACCTGCTCCTCGTAGGAACGCGCCGCCCGATACCCCGCCCCCGACGCGAACA
>NZ_BAFR01000175.1 GCF_000308435.1 Nocardia araoensis NBRC 100135
GGAAGGCTTGGACCTCGAACTCCGGCTCCGGCAACGCCTTACGATCCAGCTTGCCGTTCACGTTCAACGGCAAAGCATCCAACACCACGAACGCCGACGGAACCATATACGACGGCAGATTGCCGGTGAGTTCGGACTTCACCGAAGCCACATCCACACCCGCGTCGGCATCGGCAGCCACCAGGTAGGCCACCAGCCGGTCACCGGTCTTCGGATCCGACTTCGCGATCACCGCCGTCTGCGCGATCTCCGGCAGCGCCAACAACGCGGCTTCGATCTCACCCAACTCGATACGGAAACCACGGATCTTCACCTGGAAATCCGTACGACCCCGATACTCGAGCTCACCTGTGCTGTTCCAGGCGACCAAGTCA
>NZ_BAFR01000174.1 GCF_000308435.1 Nocardia araoensis NBRC 100135
CCGGTGGAGAACAGGCCCATGGCGATGGTGGCGGCGGCGCCGAGGCCGGCCATCCGCGCCAGGTTCTTACGGTTGATCATGGTTGATATCCCTCGAGGGTTGAGTCCGCTTCAGCGGGAGGATGGTTCGTTGAATTCGACAGACGTCAGCCGATGCTGAACGGCATCCCGTAGAGGGTGGTCTTCGAGTAGTGATCGCCGATGATCTCGACGACCGTGTACGAACGCGCCTGCGCGTAACCCGCGCAGCCCTGGATCTGGATCTCGGCATCCTGATACTCGACGGAGTACACACCCGGCTTGAGGATGTCCTTGTAATCGATCTGAACGAACTTGACCTCGCCGGGGCCGAGGTTGACGCCGATCGACCCGCCCGCGCTCGCGCCGCTGAGGTTCACACTGCCCGACACACCCGCGGAGATCGCGTCATCGGCGATGCTGACCTGGCAGCCGACGATATAACCGGTGCTCAGCTGCGACGAACCATGCGTCGAGGAGTTGTTGGTTCCGGGGTTGCCCGTCGGACCGTTGTTGGGGCCGATGGTGCCTTCCGGCGTCTCGGTCACGTCGGCAACCGCGTTGCCCGACACCCAGACCACACGACCTGCGCCGTTGGCGGCCAGCGACGGCGAAATCAAGGCCCGCTCTCCGTTCCGGGTGATCGTCACGCCCGGCCCCACCTTCTGGCCGTCCGGCAACGGCACGAAGGTATCGGCATTGGCGGCACCGGTCGAAAGCAGGCCCATGGCAACAGCCGCGGCAGCGCCGACGCCCGCGACGCGGGCACCGCGGCGCAGACCTTTGGTGCGGTTCTCGCTCATACTTCCCCTCATCAGGTTCAAACAGTCAACCTCGACCATCGAGGCTGGACAGTGGTCCTCTCAGGCCCAGCTCAGTGTGTCGCCCCTTTGTTGCCGATGTGTAACCGGTTGTAATTTCGGCGCAACGGACATCCTGGCAACGGAACCGAGCCGGGTTCCGCCGAGCGGGCTTCGTGCGTGCCGGTACCCACGCCTGTGGGTCCCAATGTGAGTGGCTCGATGGGAGATTAGACGTTCTATAACGCCTGCCGCAACGTAAAGTTTCGTAAAGTTCAAGGTGACCCGCATCACAGTTGCGCACATCTGAATATGGCTTGACGTGCATAAATACTGATTCGCTACAGCCGGACTCCGGAGCCGCCCCGGGGTGGCGGCACAGAAGAGCCAGCGTATGGATACGGGACACGACCGTAAGGATCTCGCGCGGATTACTTCCGCTCAAAAATGATCACTGGCGGATTACGAAGCCAGGGCAAATGATTACGTAGCTACTACGTAGATAACGGACTCAGCCGTGATGCGGGGGAACCTGAGCGCGCAGCCAGTCGTCGGCGGACCGGACGTCGTCACGGTCGTCGCGCTCGTCGGCGGTGGTGTCGGGCAGCGCGTCACCGAAGATCTTCGCCAAACGCGCGGCATCCCTCGCCCGGCGAGCCGCCGGGCGAGGGTGCTCAGAAGGTGTATGCGCGGTGATTATTCGACCAATCCGGAGAGTTCACCGATGACCCGGCTGGCGAGCGGGCCGAGCGTCGCCATGCCGTCGCGAATGGCGGAGCGGGTACCGGGCAGGTTGACCACCAGGGTGCTCCCGGACACGCCGGCCACACCGCGGGAAAGCCCCGCGTCCAGCGAGCCGGCCACCCGGCCGGAGGAACGAAGGGCTTCGCTGATCCCGGGCAACTCGCGGTCGAGCACCTGCGAGGTGGCCTCGGGCGTCACGTCGCGCGGAGACATGCCCGTGCCGCCGACGGAGATCACCAGATCGACGCCGCCGATCACGGCCGTATTGAGCGCGTTGCGGATCTCCACCTCGTCGGCCTGCACCGACACCGACGCGTCAACGAGGAAACCCGCTTCGGTGAGCAGCTCGGTGACCAGCGGGCCGAGCGAGTCAACACCTCCATGCGCAGTCCGATCGTCCACGACCACCACCAGGGCACGCCCCGCCACAGGAGCATCGATTTCCATGGTGCTCACCGTAGCGCGTGCGTCCAGCAACTCGGCGGCCGCGCCGAGAACATCGGCGTCGACATCAATCATGCGGTCCCGTCCGCCGGGTAGCGCGCGCATCACCGGCCGCCGTCCGCGGGCGCGCCGGAGAGGGTCACCTCGACGGTCTTGGCGTTGTGGCCTTGCTCATCGGTGTAGGTGATTTTCACCTTGTCTCCCGGTTGGTGCGAGCGGACCGCGGCGACGAGCGCGTTCCCGGAATCGATCGGGCGGTCGTCGAGCTTCACGACCACCGCCCCCGGCGGGATGCCCGCGCGCGCGGCGGGGCCGTCCGCCGTGACGTCGCGGACCTTCGCGCCGGAGACCAGCTGCGCCGGGTCCTGCTGGCGCGACACCGTGATCCCCACCTGCGCGTAGGTGGCCTTGCCGGTCTTGATCAATTCGTCGGCCACCCGGCGCGCCTGATCGACGGGGATCGCGAACCCGAGACCGATCGACCCGGTCTGACCGCCCGCCATTTCGCTGGGGCCGAGCGTCGCGATGGCGGTGTTGATGCCGATCAGCTTGCCGCTGCCGTCCACCAGCGCGCCGCCGGAGTTGCCCGGGTTGATCGCGGCGTCCGTCTGGATCGCATCGATCACGGGGCTGACCGCGGCGCCCCCAGGCTCACTGCCGTCTCCGCTGGTGACGACCGGCCGGTTCAGCGCGGACACGATGCCCGTGGTGACCGTGCCGGCCAGCCCGAGCGGCGAGCCGATCGCGACGACCGGCTGGCCGACCTGCAGGTTCGTCGAGCTACCGAGCTCGATGGGGGTGAGGCCGCTCTTTCCGGTCGCCTTGATGACGGCCAGGTCGGAGACCGGATCGGCGCCGACCAGCGTGGCGGGCGCGCTGCTGCCGTCGGAGAACACGACCTCCATCTTGGCGCCCGGCCCGCCGCCCGCGGCCACATGGTTGTTGGTCAGGATCAGGCCGTCGGAGGACAGGATCACCCCGGAACCCTCCCCCTCGGCCTTACTGCTGGCCACCTTGATCATCACGACGCTTGGCAGCACCTTCTGCGCGACCGCCTGGGTGGAACCGGCCGGAGCGTTCACGGCGTTGCTCACGTTCGGCTTCGGAGCGTCGAGAGCGTTGGTCACCGGGGCGCGACCGTCGTCACCGTGGGTGACCAGCGCGCCGACCGCACCGCCGACACCGCCGCTGACCAGCGCGAGCGCGACCGCGCCTGCCGCGAGTCCCGCGCGGAACGAGCGCCGGGCAGGCGCGGGCGGGGCGCCGTAGGCGGGACCGTGCGGTTGCGTGGCGTCGTTCGGTGGACCGAAGGACGCCGGATACCCGGGGAACGGCGCGGCCGGATGGTGCTGCGGCGGGAACTGCGCGGTGGGATGCTGCGCTTCCTGCGGACCGTAACCGGGGGCGTGCGCCTCCCCCGGCCCGTACGCGCCCGCGTCCGGCGCACCCGGCTCCCGGCGATCCTGCGAATCCTCGGTCATGGACTCCTCGTTTCTGCTCACGTCTCGTCCAGGTTGGCCGCGGGGACTGAGAGCGGACTGAGACCGTGCTTTCAGTTTTCCGAGAGCTGCTCCAAGAACCGGTGCGCAAAAGAATCACCGGCAACTTGATGTCTCAAATCTTGCCGCAAACCAATCGGAGCATTGTCCGAAATACCTCACCGACGGTGAATATTCCGCACAGAACTCGAGATTGTGTCGGAAATGGCGTTCCGCCGCCCCGCTATTGCGTCAATCGGACACGGGCGCGCCCGGCTCGCCGGGCAACACGATGCGAACGACGGCGCCGCCGCGTTGCGAGGTATCGATGGCGATGGTACCGCCGTGTTTCGTCACCACCTGTTTGACAATCGCCAGGCCGAGGCCCGAGCCCGGCATCGACCGCGACGACATGACCCGATAGAAACGCTCGAACACCAGCTCGCGCTCCGCCGCCGGAATACCGGGACCGGCGTCATCGATGGACAGCTCGAGCAACCCCGGGCCGCTCTCCCGCATGAGGATGCGCACCTGAGCGCCTGCCGGGCTCCACTTGGCCGCGTTGTCGAGCACGTTCAGCACCGCCCGCTCCAAGCCCGCCTCGTGCCCGTAGACGAACCACGGGCGCAGGTCGGCGACGAATTCGATACCGGTGCGACGCCGGCGGGCGCGCTCGAGTGCGCGTTCCACGACCTCACCCAGATCCACGCGCTCGTAGACGGTTTCCGGCGCGTCCTCGCGCGCCAGATCGACCAGGTCGCCCACGAGCGTCGACAACTCCTCGATCTGCGCCATCACATCGGCGCGCAACCCGGCCATGTCCTCGTCCGGAATGCGCGGAGCGCCGGGGCGGCTCGACGCGATGAGCAGCTCCATATTGGTCCGCAGCGACGTCAGCGGCGTACGCAGTTCGTGCCCTGCGTCGGCGACGAGCCTGCGCTGGCGGTCGCGCGACTCGGTGAGCGCGCGCAGCATCGTGTTGAAACTCTCTGTGAGCCTTGCCAGTTCGTCGTCGCCGGTGACCGGGATCGGGGTCAGATCGTCGGTGCGGGCGATCCGCTCGGTGGCGGCCGTCAGCCGCGCGATGGGCCGCAGGCCGGTGCGGCCGACCGCCGTGCCCGCCGCGGCGGCCAGCACGACGCCGCAGCCGCCGACGACGAACAACAGCCAGGCGAGCCGGTCGAGCACTTCCCTGGTGCGGTCCAGCCGCTGCGAGATGACCAGCGTCGCACCCGAGTTGGTGTAGACCGCGAGCACGCGCTGGTTGCCGTCGGTGCGCAGCGACGAACTGCGTTCCCCGCGCGCCACGGCCAGTTCCTCGGACCCCACCGGGGGATCGGTGGACTGCGGCGGCAGCCAACGCCGCAGATCGGGATAGATCAGCGCGATGCCGGTGTCGTCGTAGAAGGCCGCGGCGACCATCAGATTCAGGTTGTTGAAGCCGTACGGGTTGCTGGCGATCACCGCCGTGGACCGGCTGCGCAACTGGGCGTCCACGTCGGCGTACAACGCCCGCGCCACCAGCGCGTAGGCCGCGATCGAGGTGACCGCCACCGCGATCGCCACCACCGAAGCGGCCAACAGCGTCACCCGCCACCGCAGTGAGACCGAGCGGGTCAACGGCATGGGCGGCCGCATGTCCACGGGCTCGGTCGGCCGCTGGCCGAGTGCGGCGACGGCGGGGCGCTTGGGAGGTGTTCGTGCCATGACCGGGGACCTAGGGCGGCGTTTCACGCAGCACATAGCCCACGCCGCGAACCGTGTGGATCAACCGCGGCTCGCCCTCGGCCTCGGTTTTGCGGCGCAGATAACCGATGTAGACCTCGAGCGCGTTTCCCGAGGTCGGGAAATCGTAGCCCCAGACCTCCTCGAGAATGCGGCTACGGGTGAGCACCCGGCGCGGGTTCGCCATCAGCATTTCCAGCAATGAGAACTCGGTGCGGGTGAGACTGATCTGCCGGACGCCGCGGGATACCTCGCGGGTCACCGGGTCCAGCGACAGGTCGGCGAACTTCATCGCCTCCGAGGCGTCCCCTGGGCCCGCGGAGGTGCGCCGCAACAGCGCGCGCAGCCTGGCCAGCAGTTCCTCCAGCGCGAAAGGCTTCGGCAAATAGTCGTCCGCGCCGGCATCGAGCCCGGCGACCCGCTCCGATACCGAATCCCGCGCGGTGAGAACCAGAATCGGCAAATCATCGCCCGTGCTCCGGAGACGTCGGCAGACCTCGAGCCCGTCCAGCCGGGGCATCATCACGTCGAGGACGAGAGCGTCGGGTCGCTGGACGGTTGCCTTCTCCAGCGCGTCCACACCGTCCACCGCGAGATCGACGGAGTAGCCGTTGAAGGTGAGCGACCGGCGCAGCGATTCCCGGACCGCCCGATCGTCATCGACCACCAGAATGCGCATGCCACCAGTTTGACCGCACCGACTGAGAGGTAACTGAGAGGGCGCTCCCGACACGCCGCGGTGCGCAGGCGCGACAACCCTCGGCGAGTCATCCCTGTCAACCGGGGGTGACCAGGGCCTTCTATGGCGCCGCGGAGAAGTTGACGCGTCCCTTACGCATTCCACCGCGAAACTCGTTCTCTATAGCCATATTCGGTAAATTGCGCACCGGCTCCCCCGGATTGCCGATGACCCCTCTGCACGGTATGTTCCGTGCGGTAAAAAGAAGACCTCTAGTTGGTTCTTTGCGGGTTGAATCAATACCGAACAGCCACGCGCGCCCGAGGTCACTGGTGAAGCGGAGGCGACGGAAGCGGATGGAAGCTGCACCGCGGTCCTGGCAATTCAGCCTGTCGAACTGGTCGGTCACCCGCAAGGTTGGCGTGGTGCTGGTGCTTCCGGTGCTGCTGGCGACGGTCTTCGCCGTGCTCCGAATCAACAACGAACTGCGGACCATGGCGCAGTTGGACGCGGCGACCGAACAGGCCATCATCATCCGCCCGATCGTCAAGTTCGGTACGGCCACCGAGCAACTCGGCGTCACCGCGACCGCCACCTGGGGTAATGCCGCCGACCCGCAGACCGACGCCGCGCTGACGAAGTTCGACCAGGCCCTGGCCGAACTGGAAGCCGCCTTGCAGACCACCAAGGTCAGCGGCCGGGTCACCTCCGAACTGGCCTCGGCGATCGCCACCGGCACCACGATGCGCAACAGCCTGCGCAACGGGTCGCCCGCCATGGTCGGCGAGCAGTCCGACGAGATCATGGTCCGCATCGGCAACGCGCTGGCGCTGTCGCCCTCGGTGGACGACCTGGTCATCCAGCGCTACTTCCTGCAGCTGGCGTCGGTGCAGACCGCGCGGCGCGTGCTCACCCAGCAGCGCATGCTGATCGGCTCGCCGGACGCGGGCCGCAACCCGAGCGTGCGGCCCCGCGTGCTGGTCGCCGCGGGCGCCGAGATCACGATGATCTACCAGTACGCGCAGATCCTGCCGGACTACGCGGGCAACATGCGTCCGCTGCTGGACGCGGTGCAGACCCGTCTGGGCACCTTCAGCCAGAACGCGGCCGACCCGGCGACCAATCCCGCCGTCATCGATTCGCTGCTGATCAGCTCGGACACCTACGAGAAGACCACCGCGCAGCTGATCGACACCATCGACGGCGCCCTGGCCGCGCGCACCACCGAAGCGCAGGCCGGTGCGCTGCGCGAGACGACGATCGTCATCGGCATGCTGCTCGCCGGCTTGGCCTTGGCCCTTTCGGTCGCGCGTACCCTGGTCGTCCCGGTCCGCCGCCTGCGGCGGGACGCGCTCGAGGTGGCGCACATCAAGCTGCCGGACGAACTCGCCGTGGTGCGCGCCGGCGGCACCACGCCCGAGATCACCCCGGTCGCGGTGCACAGCACCGACGAGATCGGCCAGCTGGCCCGCGCCGTGGACGAGATCCACGAGCAGGCGCTCAACCTCGCCGCCGACCAGGCCCGCCTGCGCCTGCAGATCGGGAACATGTTCGAGACCCTCTCGCGCCGCAGCCAATCGCTGGTCGAGCAGCAGCTGGCGCTGATCGAGGACCTCGAGCACGACGAGGACGACACCGACCGGTTGCAGAGCCTGTTCCGCCTCGACCACCTGGCCACCCGCATGCGCCGCAACGGCGACAACCTGCTGGTGCTCGCCGGTACCGCGCTGCGCCGCGGCCAGCTGCACCCGGTGCCGCTGTCGGACATGCTCTGGAGCGCGGTCTCCCAGGTGGAGGACTACCAACGCGTCGAGATCGGCGCGGTGCCCGACGGCATCGTCGCGGGCGAGCCCGCCGTCGACATCGAGCACCTGCTCGCCGAGTTGATCGACAACGCCCTGCGTTACTCCCCGCCGACCACGCCGGTCACCGTGATGGTGTCGCGCGCGGTGGACGGCGGCTACCTGATCGAGATCACCGACCGCGGTCTCGGTATGTCCCTGGAAGACCTCCAGACGACCAACGACCGGCTCGCCTCCGGTGGTGAGGTCACCGTCGAGACCGCGCGCCGCATGGGCCTGTTCGTCGTCGGCCGCCTGGCCAAGCGCCACACCATCACGGTCAGCCTGCGCCGCACGTCCACGATGGCGCAGCAGCCGGGCATCACCGCCAGCGTCCACCTGCCCGGCGCGCTGGTCGCGCCGCCGATGGACGTCACCGATCCGGCGGGCAAGCCGATCGATATCACCGCCGAGCACCAGCTGCCCTCGCTCGTCACGCCGCCCACCGGCGCGCAGCCGCGCAACCTGGTTCCGGTGCCGAGCCTGCCGCAGCGCGACACCGCGCGGTTCGGCGTGACGAGTTCCGGCCTGCCGCAGCGCCGTCCGGCGATCCGCGTCGCCGACACCCCCGACCAGCCCACGGTCTCCACGCCGGTCGGGCGGGCGGTCAATCCGGCGGATCAGCCCGCCACCCAGCCGTGGCCGGTGCTCACCCCGCGCGCCGACGACCGCACTCCCACCGGTCCGTTCGCGGCGGTGCCGCCCGCCACCGGCGAGCAGGCCGTCGAGCAGCAGCCCACCCGCACCGATCTGTGGACCGAGGTCAAGGACGACGAGCCGACGACCGCGCCCACCGTGCCGAGCCAGGCGTCCGCGCCGCAGACCACCGCGCGATCCGGTCTGCCGATCCGTAAGCCGGCCGCACCCGCCGAGCCACCGCAGGAGACGGCACCGGAACCCGCGACGGTGACCTCCTCCCGGTTGCAGCCGGTCGCAGGCGCTTCCCCGACCCCCATCTATCAACGCATGGTCTCGGAATGGCTGGTCGAGCCCTCGACCTCGCAAGCGTCGGACAGCTCGTGGTCCTCGCCTGGTGACGCGGGCTGGATGGCCGCCGAAGATGCCAGCCATCCGACCACCACCGCGCGCACCGTCGGCGGGCTGCCGATTCGCAGGCCGGGCGCACAGCTGGTGCCCGGCGGTCTGGCGCCCGCGGAGGACGCGGGCACACGCGATCCGGAAGAAATTCGCAACAATTTGACCAGGCATCTCAGTGGGGTCCGCAGCGGGCGGGCCAATGCGCAGTACAACGACGGAGGGCTTGCATGACCAACGCGAACAACAGCACCACGGACGAGAATCTGAACTGGCTGGTCGCCCGCTTCACCCGAGATGTACCCGGCGTGTCCCATGCGGTGCTGGTATCCGCCGACGGCTTGTTGCAGGCCACGAGCCCGCATCTGCCCAGCGACCGTGCCGAACAGCTCTCCGCCGTCACCGCCGGACTCGCCAGCCTCTCCATGGGCGCGGCGTCGCTGTTCGACGGCGGCAAGGTGATGCAGTCCATCGTGGAGATGCAGCGCGGCTACCTGCTGGTGATGAGCGTCGGCAACGGCTCGCACCTGGCCGTGCTGGCGAACAAGTCGCACGATATCGGCCGCATCGGCTACGAGATGGCACTGCTGGTCGATCGGGTGGGTTCGGTGGTCACCGCGACCGCGCGCACCGCTGTCTGAGCGTGAGATGTCCAACCCATACGGTCCCGGACCACGACCGACCACGCGCGTCCGGCCATACGCCCTGACCTCGGGGCGTACCGAACCCGCGATCGACCTGCCATTGGAGGCGGTCATCGAAACCTTGTCGTACACTGCACATCTCGACTGGCCGACCGGCGACATCCGCACCGAGATACTGCGACTCGGCACGCATCGGTTGTCGGTCGCGGAGATCGCGGCACATCTGGACCGGCCGCTCGGCATGGTCCGAGTGGTGATCGGCGACCTGGTCGTCGACGGCACCATGCGCGTGCATTCGACCCTGACCGAAGAGGCGAGCTATGACGAGCGCCGTTCCCTGATGGAGAGGACATTGCGTGGACTCCGCGCCCTATAGGAATCCGGGGCCCAGTGGACATTCCGGGCCAAATGCAAACCTCGGACCGGGCACGGCCCCCGGCCCGGATGGCTTCGAGAACCGGGTCGCCTCGACGAAGATCGTCGTCGCTGGTGGCTTCGGCGCGGGCAAGACCACATTCGTCGGCGCGGTCTCGGAGATCGTTCCGCTGCGCACCGAGGCGATGGTGACCCGTTACTCCGACGGCATCGACGATCTCGCCGAGACGCCGGAGAAAGAGACCACCACGGTCGCCATGGATTTCGGCCGGATCATCCTGCCGGGCAACCTGGTGCTCTACTTGTTCGGCACGCCGGGCCAGCGGCGGTTCTGGTTCATGTGGGACGACCTGATCCGCGGCGCGATCGGCGCCGTGGTGCTGATCGACACCCGGAGACTGGAGGACAGCTTCGCCGCTGTCGACTTCTTCGAGGCGCGCAAGCTGCCGTTCCTCATCGCGGTCAACCGCTTCCCCGACGCGCCGCGCTTCCCCATCGCGGAACTGCGCGAGGCGCTGTCGGTGCGCGAGGGCGTGCCGATCGTGGACATCGACGCGCGCAACGCGATCGAGGTGCGCCAAGCGCTCGCCGCCGTCACCGAGTACGCGATCGCCCAGCTGAAGGCCAGTGAACTGGAAGGAACCGCCCGCCATGCGTGAGGTCGCGGTGCTGGCCGCAGGCGGCGCCGGAACGTCCGTCGACCAGTTCGCGCTCGGCTATTGGCTGATCGCGTTGTCGCTGGGCATTTCGGTGCTCGGCGCGGTGGTCGGCTTCGCCTGCATCCTGCACGGCGCGCGCTCGGTTCAGTTCCGGCTCGTGTGGCTGGTTTCGGCGGCGATATCGCTGGGCGGCGTCGGTGCGTGGCTGGCCACCTCGGTGGCCATGCTCGGCTTGAAAGTGCCGGGCAGCGCGATGCGCTACGACCCGGGCAGGCTGGTCGCTGCCTTGGTGGTCGCCATCGTGTCCGTCTTCGCGGCGCTGCTGATCATCGGGCGCACGCCCCGGCTCGCGCTGCTGCTGCCCGGCGGCTCGGTACTCGGCCTGGGCATCGGTGTCACGCACTACCTCGGCATCGGCTCGCTGGAGATCCAGGGTTCGGTCGGTGTGACGACCTGGCTGGCCGTCGTCTCCGCCGTGATCGGGGTGATCACCGCGACGGCTGTGCTGTGGCTGTTCCAGACGATGCGCTCCCCGCTGGCCCGCGCCGCGACGGTGCTGCTGTTCGGCGTCGGGGTGGCCGCCACGTACTACACGGCCGTGGCCGCATTGCATTTCGACGTCAACCGGGCGGCGAAGGTGCCCGACGGCGTGGAACTGTTCGACTTCGTGTTCCCGATGTTCGTCATCGGCCTGCTGGCGCTGACGGTGCCGATCTCCGCGGTGCTGATCGCACCGGATCGCCGCGAACTGGCCGCACCGCCGAAGCCCCGCAGGCCGAAGCTGGAGCCCGCCCGCTGATTCGCACGCAACGGACGCGGCCCTGGGTCCGGATTCGCGGCTCGTTTCGGGGTGGATCGACCGTTTCCCGCTGATTGTTCCCCGCGGGCGAACCGGATTCGGTGATGCCACGGATTCACCCGCCCGGCCCACTTACAGTGGAAGCCATGCGTTTCGGTCTCGATTACGCCGCGGGACGTCCAGGGGGCGCGGCGATTCGGGCGGCGGGGTACGACTTCGTGGTGCGGTATCTGTCCGACGGTGGGCCGAGCCTACCCGGCAAGCTGCTGACCCCCGCCGAAGCGAACGATCTGCGCGCCCACGGAATCTCGATCGTCTCGAACTGGGAGACCACGGCCGCACGGATGCTGGACGGCTACGGCGCGGGCATCGTCGACGCGCGTGCGGCGCTCGCCCAAGTGCTGCGCTGCGGGGGCCGGGTGGACCGGCCGATCTATTTCTCCGCGGATTTCGACGCGACGCAGCAGGACCAGTTGCGCCTCAACGCCTATCTGGACGGTGCGGCGACCGTGCTCGGCCGCGCGAACGTCGGTATCTACGGCGGGTACTGGGCGGTCAGCCGCGCACTGGACGCCGGGTACGCGACCTGGGCGTGGCAGACCGACGCTTGGTCCGGCGCGAACGTGGAGACCAGGCGGGCCATTCATCAGACGCGGCGCCAAGTGACGGTCGGCGGCGTGCGCTGTGACGTGAACGAGGCCGAGACGCTCGATTTCGGCCAGTGGGATTTCGTGGAACAGGAGGAGCCGGACGTGACGCCGGAACAAGAGGCAGTGCTGCGCGACATCCAGATTCAGCTGCGCGGACCCGACTTGTCCGGCTGGCCGCAGCTCGGCGCCGACGCGGACGGCCGGAATCGGACGCTGGTGGACGGATTGGCCGCGGCACTGACCCGAATCGCCGCGCTGGAGCACGAATCCGCCGAGTTGCGAACGCAAGTGGGCGAATTGCGCACCGAGATCAGCGAACTGGAGGCGACGACGGCCGAGCTGACCGAGCAGGTGGAGCGCTGGAACGGACGGCACTGGCCGTGGCCGCTGTCGCTGATCGAGGGTCCCGCGGCACTGGTCGGTGAACAGCTGGCCCGACTCGAAGCACTGCTGCCGGACCTTCCCGGCCTGCCGGGCCACGACGGCGAGCGGCGCACACCGGGCGGCGATGCCGGACCAGCGGCGTTGACCTCGAAAAACCGAACCTCCCCCGGTGCGATCGACGAGCGCGCGCAAGTGCGGGAGCGAGAGTGACCGGGGCGAGCGAAACCAGCTGAACGGCCCCAAAATTGGCGATGAGCGGGTTCTCTTGGAAACCAAGAGAACCCGCCCTCGACGACGAGGGTACCGGTATCCGGCTGCGCGCGCACCATTTTCGGCGAACTTTTCTGTGACCGAAAACAAACCGGCGGTCCGGAACTTCGCATGTGGCTATCCGATCGCAATCACTTCCGACGCAATAGTGCGACGTGATGCCGGACACATTGATAGCTAGAAGATAGCTACGATGCAGGGTGTGGCCCGGAAAATTTTTTCCAGAAGGCACCGAAGTGCCCGTTTTCAGACGGCCGACCAGCATCCGGCCCGTTCCGGGCGGCGCCGGCATCGGTCGAGCAATCGCCAGTCGCTCGCGGCGTTCGGCGCGGGAGTTCGTATGGTCTCCCCGAGGGCGTAGCGCTTCAGAGCTTCTCGACGTCGATCAAGCCGCGCCGCACGGCCGCGACCAACCTGCGCGGCACTCGATGCACGACGCCTCCGACGGTCACCGGCACCAGATCCACCGGCGCGGCTTTCCAGTTCGACCGACGGCTGCGAGTGTTCGACCGCGACATCTTCCGCTTCGGCACCGCCATCTCAGGCCTCCTTCCGCATGCGCTTGCCGTATTTGCGTTCGAACTTCTCCACCCGCCCCTGGGTGTCCAGCACGCGGTGCGCGCCGGTCCAGAACGGGTGCGAGTCGGCGGTGACGTCCACCGTCAGCAGCGGGTAGGTGTTGCCGTCGGCCCACTCCACGGTGCGTGTGCCGGTCGCCGTGGACCGGGTGAGAAACCGCTTGCCGGTGCTCACGTCCTCGAAGACCACCGGGTGGTAGTCCGGATGGATACCCTTCTTCATTTCGCCTCTCCTTTCGGGGTTTTCCCGTCCTGCACGGGCTGTCGAGCCTCCTCGTCGCTCGAGCACGGGTCGGCGTGCCACTCGCCGAACGGGTCCTCCCACCGGGCGACTCGCTCCGGCGCGCGCTCGACCAGGCGCAGTTCGTCGTCCTCGACCAGCGCCCAGTGCAGCGCTTCGCGGATCCGCGCGGGATCGGCGTCGTGCACCAGGATCGACAGCGACACGTCCCGGTCGCCGAATCGCTCGTCCCAGCGCAGGGCGGCCATCGCCAGGCGCTCCGGGTCCGCCTCGGCCAGTTCGGCTTCCGGCATCGCGGCCAGCCAGCGCCCCGCACCGCCCACCCGCAGGCCGCCGCCGGCCGATTCCAGCCACACCACCTCGTCGGGCTGGGTGGCCAGCCACAGGCGTCCGCGCGCGGTCACCACGCCGTCGAACAGTACGTCGAGCGCCTCGTGCAGACGGGCGGGATGGAACGGCCGCGCTGCGGCGAACTCCACGAGCTCGACGCCGTAGTCACTGGTCAAGGGCGGTCGGCCACGCAGAAGCGGCGCGTGCGCGTCGAAGACCCGACCCCGGCGCGAATCCGCGGGGACGCGCGCGAGCAGCGATTCCACCAGAGCGGGCGTGACGGAGCCCGGCTCGTCCACCCAGGCGACCGGCGCGCCGGGAACCAGCCTGGCCAGTACCGCGGCGAGTTTGCCTCGGTCGGCCGATGCGTCGGCGAGCAACGGTCCGTCCCCGGCGGCGCCCAGAACGAGGACGGCATCGGCGAAATCGACCTGCCCGACCGCGACCTGCGCCACCGTGCGGTCGTCCTCGGCGGCGGCGAGGCCGCGTTCGGCGAGCGTTTCGTCCCCGGTCGCGTCGGCGAGCCACACATTCGCGTCCAGGCAGGTCAGCACCGACTCCACCCGGACGTCACGCCCGGCGGGGCCGTCGACGCGGCCGTGCACCCCGGAGACCACGACGTGTTCGACGGCTTGACACACCGCCTCGGCCTCGAACGCCGGGTCCAGCGCGAGCACGATGCGATCCACCGATTCGCGCCTGGCGAGGGTGCACAGTAGCGGGAGCAGATCCATCCGCAGGGTGCAGGAGACGCAGCCGTGCGCGAGTTCCAGCACGGCCGACGTCTCCCGCGTGGCGGTGCGCACCGTGCGGTGCACGATGCCTTCGCGCAGCTGGGTCAGATCGTGCCGGACCACGACCGTGCCCGCGGTCATACCCAGCACCGCGGCCGCGCGATCCACGCCCGCCGCGGCGAGTCCGGCGAAACCGGCGAGCAGCACCACGGGCGTTCTGCGGTCGGAGCCGGGTGGGACCAGGGTGGAATCTGCCGCAGCCACCGGGAACCCCTTTCGGTAACGATTTTCATTTGCTGTGCGGCAACGGTACATTGTCGGACAGCCGTTGTCGAAAATGATTGTCACTACTGGAGGGAGTCCGGATGTCGGCCCACTGCCAGGTCACCGGGCGCAAGCCCGGATTCGGCAAGTCCGTGTCGCACTCGCACAAGCGGACCAGCCGCCGCTGGAACCCGAACGTCCAGCGCAAGACCTACTACCTGCCCAGCGAAGGACGGCGCGTCACCCTGACCGTCTCCGCCAAGGGCATCAAGACCATCGATCGGGACGGGATCGAGGCCGTGGTCGCCCGGCTCCGTGCCCGCGGCGACAAGATCTGAGGAGAGCTATGGCGTCGAAATCGACCGACATCCGACCGATCGTCAAGCTGAAGTCCACGGCGGGCACCGGGTACACCTACGTGACCCGCAAGAATCGCCGCAACGACCCCGACCGCCTGGTGCTGCGCAAGTACGACCCGATGGTGCGCAAGCACGTCGACTTCCGTGAGGAGCGCTGAGATGGCCAAGAAGTCGAAGATCGCGCGCGATCAGCAGCGCAGGGCGCTCGTCGCGCGCTACGCGGGGCGGCGCGCCGAACTGAAAAACCTCATCCGGAAGCCGGACACACCGGAGGCGGAACGTGCGGCCGCCCAGGCCGAACTGCGGCGGCAGCCGCGCGACGCCAGTCCGGTACGATTGCGCAATCGGGACGCCGCCGACGGACGACCGCGCGGTCACCTCCGGAAGTTCGGACTCTCCCGTGTGCGTGTGCGCGAGATGGCCCACCGGGGCGAGTTGCCCGGTGTGCACAAATCGAGCTGGTAGACAACCACTGATCTCGTGAGAAGGAACTCGTCATATGGCAGTCAAGCGAGCACCGTCGAAGAAGGTTCGCGCAGAGCAGGCCCGCCGTCCGAAGAAGAACCCGCTCATCGCCGCCGGCATCGAGACGGTCGACTACAAAGACGTGAACCTGCTGCGTACGTTCATCTCCGATCGCGGCAAGATCCGCAGCCGCCGGGTCACCGGGCTCACCCCGCAGCAGCAGCGCCAGGTCGCCGTCGCGGTGAAGAACGCCCGTGAGATGGCACTGCTCCCGTTCACCAGCCGCTAGGCGTACGCACGCCACGAGCGATCCGGAAAGACCCCCGATGCGCGAGCACCGGGGGTCTTTGTCGTCGTCGCTACCGAATCGGCCGGGTCACGGGATGGTCAGCACCTGGCCGGGGTTGATCGCGTCCGGGTTCGGGATGCCACTGGCGTCCGCGATCTCCTGGTAGCGGTTGCCGTCGCCGTAGAAGCGCTCGGCGATCGCCCACAGGGTGTCGCCCGGCTCGACGGTGTAGATGCGCGGTTCGGGCGGCGGAGGCGGCACCTCCTCGGCGGCCGGAGCCGCGAACTGCTCCTCCTGCACCGGTTCCGCTTCCGGCTCCGGGGCGGGCAGCGGAGTGTCGGTGTTGGTGCCGGAGGCCCACAGCGCGCTGCCGTCGTTGCCGTACAGCACGACATTGCGATCCGCCTGCACGACCAGCCGATCGGCGGCCTGACCGTTGGTCTCGGTTGCCCACACGGCGCCGTCGCTCTTGTAGAGGACGAAGTTGCCGTCGTCCTGCAGCACGGCCCGCTCCACGCCTTGGTCGTGAGTTTGGGTGGCCCACACCACATTGCCGCCCGGCTCGGACAGCACTAGATTGCCGTCGTCCTGCAAGGTGAGGGTGTACGCCCCGCCCTGCAGGGACTCCCCCCGCCCGAGTTCTTCGCCTACGCGCAGCGTGTCGACCACGTTACTTCCTTTCCGGAACAAGCTGGTAGAGCATCCGACATGAATTGCGCCGCAACGGCTCCGGCGCGCATCCCCGAAAAACTTACTGCCACCGAACGCTTTTGGGAGCTATTACGCGCCCGGTTCGCGGAACGTTCACTGTGGGGTTCATCCCAGTGCACGAAGCGCCCGCCGTGTGTGCGGTATGCGAACCGAAGCCGGGACTAGGGTGTCGGTATGCATCGGATCCAGGCCGGACGCGCCGCCACAGCTGTCGCCGTAGTGCTCGCCTGTCTCGCCGCCGCGGGCTGCGGCGGCTCGGACGACCAAGCGAGGACATCGAGCACCAGCGCCTCCCCGACCGCGGCGCCGAGCACGCCGACCGAGGACCCGCGCGGCAACCAGGGCAACGAATTCACCGCGGATCCGGCCATCGTCGGCGCCCATCCGATCCCGTTCCGATCGTGGACTCGGTTGGGAGACAACAAGTTAGCCGTGAACTTCGAAACCGGTTCGCCGGAGTGCTACGGCGTGGACGCCGCCGTCACCGAAACCGCTTCGACAGTCACGGTCGAGCTGCGCTCCGGCAGCCGCGCCGAGGCGGTCGGCCGGATGTGCGCGATGATCGCGGTCTTCGGCACCCTGGAAGTGCCGCTGAAACAACCACTCGGAAACCGTACGGTGCTCAGCGCGGTCTAGGCCTCGGCGCCCACGGCGGACTGGTCCCGCCTCGGCCCACACGTAACCGGATAGCTGTCGGCTTGCGCTCGGACGCCGGTGCGGTTGCGCGATGAGTCTCGACGCGCCTGCGCAGGCTTCCCCGGCGGATGCCACCGAAACCTCTGCCACGCTGGAGGACAAGCGGAAAGCGAACGAAGAACGCCGCGCCGGAGCGGATCCGACGCGGCGTTCCAGGATGACCGATCTCAGTGGGCGAAGTGGCGCGCCCCGGTGAGATAAAGGGTGACGCCCGCCTCGCGGGCGACGTCGATGGTCTCCCGGTCGCGCACCGAGCCGCCGGGCTGGACGATGGCGCGGACACCGGCCTGGATCAGGGTCTGCGGACCGTCGGGGAACGGGAAGTAGGCGTCGGAGGCCGCCACCGAGCCCTTGGCGCGGTCCCCGGCCCGCTGGACCGCGAGGCCCACCGCGTCCACGCGGTTGACCTGGCCCATACCGACACCGACCGAAGCGCCGTCGTGCGCGAGCAGAATGGCGTTGGACTTCACCGCCCGGCAAGCGCGCCAAGCGAACGCGAGGTCGGCGAGCGTCTCCGCGTCGGCGGCCTCGCCCGCGGCCAAGGTCCAATGGGCCGGGTCGTCGCCGGGCGCGTCCAGCACGTCACGCTGTTGCAGCAGGACGCCGCCGCTGATCGGGCGCAGTTCGGCGCCCGCGCGGGTCGGCGGCTCGGCGACGAGGATGCGCACGTTCTTCTTGCGCTGCAACACTTCCACCGCACCGTCGGCGTAGGACGGCGCGACGATCACCTCGGTGAAGATCTCGGCGACCTGCTCGGCCAGCTCCACGGTGACCTCGCGGTTCGCCGCGATCACCCCGCCGTACGCGCTCACCGGGTCGCAGGCGTGCGCCTTGCGGTGCGCCTCGGCGATGTCGGCGCCCAGCGCGATGCCGCACGGGTTGGCGTGCTTGATGATCGCCACGGCCGGGGCCTCGTGGTCGTAGGCCGCGCGCCAGGCCGCGTCGGCGTCGACGTAGTTGTTGTACGACATCTCCTTGCCGTGCAACTGCCGCGCCTGCGCCAGCCCGAGTTTGCCGTCGCCGTTGGTGTACAGGGCGGCGGACTGATGCGGGTTCTCGCCGTAGCGCAGCACCGCCGACCGCTCCCAGGTGCTGCCGAGCCACTCGGGGAACCGGATCGCCGCGTCGCCGGCCGTTTCGTCGGCGCTCAGCACGTTGGTCATCCAGCTCGCGACCGCCACGTCATAACTCGCGGTGTGCTGGAAAGCCTTGGCGGCCAGGGCGGTACGCTCCGCCAAGGTGAAGCCGCCGGACTTCACCGCGGCGAGCACGTCGTCGTAGTCACCGCTGTCGACGACCACCGCCACCGACGGGTGGTTCTTCGCCGCGGCGCGCACCATGGACGGCCCGCCGATATCGATCTGCTCCACGCACTCGTCGGGGGTCGCGCCGCTCGCCACGGTCTGGGTGAACGGGTAGAGGTTCACCACCACCAGCTGGAACGCCTCGACGCCGAGCTCAACCAGCTGATCGACGTGCTCCTGCTTGCGCGAGTCCGCCAGGATGCCCGCGTGCACCCGCGGGTGCAGGGTCTTCACCCGGCCGTCGAGGGTCTCCGGGAACCCGGTCAGGTCCTCGACCTTGGTCACCGGGATGCCCGCGTCCGCGATCTTGCCCGCGGTGGACCCGGTCGAGACCAGCTCGATGCCCGCCGCGTGCAGACCGGTCGCGAGCTCCACGAGACCCGTCTTGTCGTAGACGCTCACCAGCGCCCTGCTGATCGGCTTGCGTTCACTCACCGGAGAACTCGCTCATCTGGGATAACTGCCTTTCGTCCGTCGGAGACAATGCCTCGCGTCGCGACGGCGGCGACGACCTCCGCCAGCAACCGTCGCTCGACAATCTTGATGCGCTCGTGCAGGGTGGCCTCGTCGTCACCCGGCAGCACCGGCACCGCCTCCTGCGCCAGGATCGGCCCGGTGTCCACGCCCTCGTCGACCAGGTGCACGGTGCAGCCGGTCACCCGCGCTCCGTAGGCGAGCGCGTCGCGCACGCCGTGCGCGCCAGGGAAGGCGGGCAGCAGCGCGGGGTGGGTGTTGATGATCCGGCCGCCGAACCGGTCCAGGAAGGCCGGACCGAGCAACTTCATGAAGCCCGCCGACACCACCAGATCCGGCTGGTGCGCGGCGACCGCCTCGGTGAGTTCGGCATCCCATGCGGCGCGGTCCGGAAAGTCCTTCAGCGCCACCCGGAAATGCGGAACGCCCGCGGCGTCGGCGTGGGTGGTGGCCGCGCAGAGCCGGTCGACGCCGACCGCGACGACCTTCGCCGGGTAGCCGGGCTCGGCCGCGGCGTCCAGCAGGGCGTGCAGCAGCGAACCGGTGCCCGACGCCAGGACGACGACGGTGGCCGGCGTCGTCACCGGCTTCCACGAGGCATGCTGGGACGTCAGCGCTCTACTCCCTGATCGATCGGCTGGCGGATGGATGCGGCACCGCCGGGTTAGAGCCTAACGACCGTCCACCCGGTCACTGTCCGGCAGGTCCGCCTCGACCACCTCGGCGTCGACGATGTCGCCCGCGGCGTGGTCGTGCTGCGAGCCGCCGGTCTCGATCGCGGCCTGCTCGTCGACGAGTTCGGCGTCCAGCGGAGCCTCCAGCTCGGGACGGTCGTAGTCGTCGTAGTAATAGTCGTCGTCCTCGTAGTAGTCGCCGTCGTCCGCCTCGTAGTAGTCGTCGTCCTCGTCGCGGTAATCGTCGTACGGATCGGTGTAGTCCGCCGGTGGGACGCCGACCGGCACGAGGAACCAGCGAGCGAACGCCAGGCCCGCGTAGCCGGGAACCGCCAGCCAGGCGAAGGTGAGCAGGGCGAAGATCGGCGGGTGCAGGCCGACCCGGCCCATCTCGCCGAGTTCGCCGCCCGCGACCGCGCCCGCCACGGTCAGCGCGAGCGCGGCGAGCGCGGCGGAGAAGAGGGTTGCCCACGGCGCGCCGATCCGGTCGGTGGAGGTGCGCGCGATGTCCAGTCCGCCGAGCACGCCGACCGCGGCCGGGATCAGCAGCACCACCGGCCACCATCCCGCCGCCGGACCGGTCGGCACCGCGGCGAGCAGCGGGAACGCCGGGATCGGGCCGCCGACGACGGAGAACACCCCGAAGGAGGCGACGCCGATCTGGGCGCTGGAACCGACCAGCACACCGACGGTGGGGAGCACCAAGTTGGGCAGATACGCCAGCGACAGCAGCGTCAGGCCGAGGACGCCCCCGACATTGCCCGCCGACTGATACATGTCGCCGAGCCGCGAAACGTGCGCCAGGAACGAGACCACCACCACGGCGGTCGCGCAACCCAGCAAGCGCAGGACGGATCGGCCCGCGCCGTAGAGGCCGGAGACCGCCCAGTCGGGCAGGCGCAGCAGCACGAACAGCTCCCGCCGCAGACGGACGGCGATGCCGATGGCGGCGGCGAGCAGATACAACACGGCGACCCACGCGAACGCGGCGAGGGTGTTCGGCGGTTGCAGCGCGATGACACCGGAAGCGTCTTCGGTGACCGCGAGGCAGACGGAAGTGACCAGCAGGGGACCGCCCACCGCGGCCCCGACGATCCACCCGAGATCCGCCCTGGTGCACTGCGGTTCCACGGCGCGCGCGCATTCCCGTGCGGCCAGCCACACCAACAGGGCGGTCGGCAAGAGCGGAAGCAATCCGAGCGAGGTCTTGCCGATCACCAGCGGAACCTGGTGCACGCCCAGCCAGGAGGCGGCGATCGCGCCGGAGGCGCCGTCCAGATCGCTGCCCGCCGCCAGGAGCGTGGCGAGCACGAGGACGACCAGAGTGGTCAGCCCGAAGGCCGAAGGGCGGCCCGCGACGGCGATGAGCACCCTGGACCGCTCCGGAGTGAGGGACAGAAACCCGGCTTCGTCCGCGTCGGGATGCGGCTGCGACGAGCGCGGCCCGCCGATCCGGCGGGCCGAGGAGTTTCTGGAGGAGCTCATGGCATTTCAGCGTGGCATCCTCCCCGGCGCGAACGGGTCAGGCGCGCCGCAGGCACGCGATCGCCGCACCGGGGAGGACGCCGCTGAGTTCTCTACTTGTTCTTGTCGTCCGAAGGACGGAACGCCTGGGTGGCGTCCGAGGACGGATCGCCGCTCTGCTCGCCGCCGAACGGACCGCTCTGCTGGCTCTGCTGGCCCTGCTGCTGGCCGTAGCCGGAGGAACCGTAGGGCGACTGCTGACCGGACTGCTGCTGGCCGCCGAAGTGCTGGGTCACGCTCTCGTCGGGGCGCGGCTGCGCGCCGTACGGCGAACCCGGCTGCTGCGGCGCGCCGTAAGCCGTGGTCGGCTGGCTCTGCCCGTAGGGCGACTGCGGCTGGCCGTACGCCTGGCCCTGCTGACTCTGCCCGTAGCCCGGCTGACTCTGCCCGTAAGGCGACGGCTGCCCCTGCTGGGACGGGAACTGCGGCGGCGCGGGCTGCGCGCCGTACCCGGCCTGCCCATAAGGGCTCGCGCCGTAGCCGGGCTGCTGACCCGGCTGCCCGTAGGACGGCTGTCCCTGCCCGAACGGCTGCTGCTGTCCGTAGCCGCCCTGGCCGAAGCCGCCCGGCGCGGCGGCCGGGCGCGGCGCGGGCGCCTTGAGGATGCCCACCTCGAACAGCGTCGCGGCGATCGCCACCGCGGCCTGCACGAAGGACAGCACGAGCAGCACGAACGCACCCACCTTGAGCTCGCTGCCCGAACCGAAGTTGAACGACTGGAACAGCAGCGCGACGAAGCCCGCGGTCGAAGCCGCCGCGGCCGCGCCGGTCCAGTTCTGCTTGGGCAGCAGCGACAGCCCGGCGAGCAGGCCGCCGAGCAGCAGCAGGCCGAGCAGCGGGGAGCCGGAGGCCACCTCGAAGAGGTTGCGCGTCTCCGCTCCGCTGACCCTGGTGCCGCCGAAATCGATCGGCTTGCTGCCGAGGAACGGCAGGAAGCCGAGCAGGAAGTTGATCACGCCGAGCGCCGCTACGCCGACCACCAGGAAGAACGGCAGACCTTTGGCATCGGAACCGGTAGCGCTCGAACCTGAAGTGGCGCCACCCACGGCGGGGCTCTGACTGGATGGCGCTGAGGGCGAGGGTGTGTTGTACCCAGAGCCCCCGGTCGGGTAGGACATGTCGTCGTCTCCTAAATCGAGTCGTACATGGTCTTCACGGCTGGATTACTTCTGACGCTACTGCACTCCCTCGCCATGGTCATCCCGCCGCGACGGCCGGAACGAGCGGATCGGCCCGTCTTCCGGCAGGTCGCGGCACATGCCCGGCGCGGAGCCCTCAGCGAGACCACCTACCGCTCTCTGAAACTGTTGCCCGCGATGGCGCTTTTCACACCACGCGGATTCTCGATATCGGGGAATTCCCGGTGACGATCGGATGAACCATCCGCCCGGCTGCCTCGTGATGGATAGCGAGGAGAACCACGAGTGGCCGGTCAGGACGCTCGGCTTCTGCCCAAGCCTGAGCCCATCGCCACATATGACGAAGGCCGCCCCCCGAATTCGGAGGCGGCCTTCGTGCACGATGGGAGGTCAGGCGCTGATGCTGGCCTTCTCCAGGATCTCGCGAGCCAGCGCGGCGGTCTCGGACGGCGTCTTGCCGACCTTCACGCCCGCGGCCTCCAGCGCGTCCTTCTTCGCCTGGGCGGTGCCCGACGAGCCGGACACGATGGCGCCCGCGTGGCCCATCGTCTTGCCCTCGGGGGCGGTGAAGCCCGCCACGTAGCCGACGACCGGCTTGGTGACGTTGGCCTTGATGTAGGCCGCGGCCCGCTCCTCGGCGTCGCCGCCGATCTCGCCGATCATCACGATCAGCTTGGTCTCCGGGTCCTTCTCGAACGCCTCGATGGCGTCGATGTGGGTGGTGCCGATGACCGGGTCGCCGCCGATGCCGATGGAGGTCGAGAAGCCGAAGTCGCGCAGCTCGTACATCATCTGGTAGGTCAGCGTGCCCGACTTGGACACCAGGCCGATCGGGCCCTTGCCGGTGATGTTGGCCGGGGTGATGCCGACCAGCGACTCGCCGGGGGTGATGATGCCGGGGCAGTTCGGGCCGATGATCCGGGTCTTGTTGCCCTTCTCCACGTTGTAGGCCCACGCGTAGGCGGTGTCCTGCACCGGGATGCCCTCGGTGATGACCACCAGCAGCGGGATCTCCGCGTCGATGGCCTCGATGATGGCGTCCTTGGCGAACTTCGGCGGCACGAACGCGATGGACACGTCGGCGCCGGTCTCCTTGATGGCCTCGGCGACGGTGCCGAACACCGGCAGCTCGACCGCGTTGCCGTCCTTGTCGGTGTGCGCGACGGTGGTGCCCGCCTTACGCGCGTTCACACCGCCCACGATCTGGGTGCCCGCCTTCAGCATCAGCGCGGTGTGCTTGGTGCCCTCGCCGCCGGTGATGCCCTGGACGATGACCTTGGAGTCCTTGTTCAGGAAGATAGACATTTCTTTTCGTCCTTACTCGGCCGTCGTTATCGGGCGGCTGCCAGTTCGGCGGCCTTGTCGGCGCCTTCGTCCATTGTCTGCGCCAGCGTCACCAGCGGGTGGTTGGCGTCGGCCAGGATCTTGCGGCCCTCGTCGACGCGGTTGCCGTCCAGGCGGACGACCAGCGGCTTGTTGGCCTCGTCGCCCAGGATCTCCAGCGCCTTCACGATGCCGTTGGCGACCGCGTCACACGCGGTGATGCCGCCGAACACGTTGACGAACACGCTCTTGACCTGGCTGTCGTTCAGGATGACGTCCAGACCCGCGGCCATCACCTCGGCCGAGGCGCCGCCGCCGATGTCCAGGAAGTTGGCCGGCTTCACGCCGCCGTGGCCCTCGCCCGCGTACGCGACGACGTCCAGGGTGGACATGACCAGACCGGCGCCGTTGCCGATGATGCCGACCTCACCGTCGAGCTTGACGTAGTTGAGGTCGTTCTCCTTGGCCTTGAGCTCGAGCGGGTCGGTCGCGTCCTTGTCCGCGAACGCCTCGTGCTCCGGGTGCCGGAATCCGGCGTTCTCGTCGAGGGTGACCTTGCCGTCCAGCGCGAGGATCTCGTCCTGCGGGGTGCGCACCAGCGGGTTGACCTCGACCAGGGTGGCGTCCTCCGCGACGAAGACCTCCCACAGCTTCTGGATGGTCACGGCGGCGGCGTCCAGCACGTCGGCGGGCAGGTGGCCCTGCTCGGCGATCGAACGCGCGAACGCCAGGTCCACGCCCTTGACCGCGTCGACCGGGACCTTCGCCAGCCGCTCCGGCTTGGTCGCGGCGACCTCTTCGATCTCCATGCCGCCCTCGACGGAGCACATGGCCAGGTAGGTCCGGTTGGCCCGGTCCAGCAGGAAGGAGATGTAGTACTCCTCCGCGATGTCCTTGGCCTCGGCCACCAGGATCTTCTTGGTGATGTGGCCCTTGATGTCCAGCCCGATGATGTTCTGCGCGTGCGTGAGCGCGTCGTCCGGGGTCGCGGCGTACTTGACGCCACCGGCCTTGCCGCGGCCACCGGCCTTCACCTGGGCCTTGATCATCACCGGCTTGCCGATTTCCTCCGCGATGGCGCGGGCGTCCTCGGCCGTGTCCGTGACGCGGCCCTCGGACGAAGGCACTCCGTGCTTAACGAAGAGCTCCTTCGCCTGATATTCGAAGAGATCCATGTACTCACCGTCTCGTCTGCGTTGTGATGACAACGTCTTTGTTGGCGGCCCGACGTCGGAAGCGGGTCGGGTCGGACTCTAACCAGTCACATGGAGGGCCAATCGGCCACGTTCATCCTAAGTGGCGCAGGTCACGGACCGACGTCAGGAGCGGCAAAACCGCTGGCCAACACTACTGGCGAGTAGGTTGCTGGCACCGCGCCAGGTAGAGCGCCGAACCCGGGAGCGCGGGGCAATCTACTACAACTCGTCGTTGAGCGACCTCTCGGGAGTGCCCATAGCGCAGTGAGATATTCCGTGGGCTAAGCGTGATGAATCTCACATGTTTGTTACGGACCCTGCGCACCGCTTGTCGCGGCTCAATCGTTTCGTTACCGTCATTGCGGTCGATGTCACAACACGGTCACGACTAGGAGGACGGCAAGCTTTGACGCAGCACAGCGCTCCGCAGACGGAGAGCCGCTCCGCATTCGACCGATCGACGCCGCTGGTCAGGCGGCTTCCGAGTTCCACCAGCTTCACGATGTGGCACCGCCGATGAACAACAGTTCCACCTTCGCTCCCGCTGATCGCTCGCGGACGGGACATCGTTACCGCCCCGACGACGAGCCCTTCGCCCCGGCGAGCTACGCCGGGCCCTCGTTCGACCAGCACCACGCCGGGTACGAGGCGGCTCCGCAGGCCGAGTACGACTTCCAGCCCGCCGGTGGCGGGTACGGCTTCGAGACCGAGCAGCCCGTCCACGGCGGAGGCTATGACCAGCCGGTCTACGAGAATGCCGCGTCCGACAACTCCTGGGCCACGAACAACGCGTGGGCACAACAGGAGTGGTCCCAGCAGCAGACCTGGTCCGACGGCGGCGCGTGGAGTTCCGGCGACGCGTGGGCAGAAGAGGAGTCCTGGGCGCCCGACGAGCGGGCCTGGGTGTCCGACACCGGCTGCTGGGCTCCCGAGGAGTCCTGGGCGACCGAGACCGCCGAGCCCGAGGCCGAGGCCGACGAGGAGCCGGGCACACCCGCCCTTCCGACCGTCATCCCGGGGCGCCGCGCCACGAACAAGCGCGGTGGCGCGCACCGGGTGGCCGCGCCGCCCGCCGCGCTCAAGGGACGCGCCGCGGTGGCGGCCGTCGCCGCTGGCGCTGTCGTAGCGGCCGGGCAGGCCGCGTTCGCCTCGCCCGACCAGCCCTCGCAGGCGGTCGACTACGAAGCCGCCGGACAGATCCACGAGATCGCCGCGCAGTCGATGAACGTTGCCGACCCGACGGCGGCGCCGGACTCACCGCAGGTGCTGAGCGTCTCCGCGCCGGCCAACCTCGATCAGTTCAACGACATTCTGCAAAAAGGCCAGAAGTACGCCGAGGACCTCGCCGCCCAGGAGGCCTCGAAGCTTCGGCCGCTGTTCACCAGGTTCGCCGCGGGCACTTTCACCTCCGGCTTCGGCGCCCGCTGGGGCGTGCAGCACCTCGGCATCGACATCGCGGGCCCGATCGGCACTCCGATCTACGCCGTCGCCGACGCCACCGTGATCGAGGCCGGTCCCGCGTCGGGCTTCGGCATGTGGGTCCGCCTGCTGCACGACGACGGCACCATCACCATCTACGGCCACATCGACACCGCCACGGTGTCGGCGGGCCAGCGTGTGCTCGCAGGCGACCAGATCGCGACGATCGGCAACCGCGGCTTCTCCACCGGCCCGCACTGCCACTTCGAGGTCTGGTTGAACGGCACCGACAAGGTCGATCCGCTGCCCTGGCTGGCCACCCGCGGCATCAGTCTCGGCCCGCAGCGCGACTGAAACACTCTCGACAAGGCGCTGGCAGACCTGCTGCCGCATTGACACCGCGACCCGGCGATCACTGCAATGCCGGGAGCCGGCCAAATCAGCTGATACGCAGAGTTGTTCGTCCGCTGCGGTTGGGTCATCACTGTCATGACGTCGGCTGACGCTGACCATTTGAGACCCGGTGGTCGCCCACCGATGAGAAGCGTGCGTCGGGTCGCCGTGCCGATGAACTGTTGCGGCGCGGCCTTCCGCTCCTCCCCCGAATTTCGAGACCCGCTCGGAAATACCGCCTCAGAGAGTGGGGATGTCGGTGGGAGCTGTGTCCCTGAATAATTCCGGAGCAGTGCGACGAATCTTGCGCAAGGCGATGTCGGCACGAGCGGAGTCGACGGCGTGCAAGGCGGGCAGAGCACCCCGCCACATGTCGATGGCGTCAGTGTGCTTGCCGAGCTTCCAGCGCAGTACGCCGGTTTCGGCAGCGCTGAGTGCCCAGACGCGGGCGTGGGTCCGAGGGTCCCAGACGCTGGTGGTTAGTTCGCTGTAGCGCTCCGCGTTGGCGAGGTCCCCCAGGGAGAGGTAGGTCCTCGCGGCTTGGTGCACAACGGTGCCTTTGTTGGGGCACCACATCGACACCCAGCGGGGTTGTTCGCTGGTCAGCTCGGGGGTTAGGTGCGGTTCGACGGTCCACAGGGCGGCCAGTGCGCCCCCGTGGTCGCCGGTTTCTGCGCGGCAGCGAGCCAGAGTGACAGTGAGCAGCGCCGTCGCATCGGGTCCGAGATGGCCTCGGCCTCGAGCTACGGCCGCTTCGGCGAGGGCGGGACTGAATTTCGGCCTGCCGATATCGGCTCCCTGCATGGCGAGGATGCGCAGCACCCAGGCGTCCTGGCCAGGCACTCGGCCTTCCTCCGCCAGCCGCAACGCGGAGAGGAAATACCGCTGTGCGATGCCGTCCTCCCCTGCGTCGTGCGCTTTGAAACCCGCCAGGTAGGCCAGCTCGGCGGCGGCGCTGAACGCGGCGGAACGGACCGTGGAATCGGCGAACCGCGAGCGCAGCAGGGACGCGACATCGGTACTCAGGAACTCGGCGACGGCGGTGCGGCCGATACCGCCGCCCTTTACCTCGTCCAGGCGCAGGAACGCGTCTGTGATCCCCTGCACAGCACGGACTTCCGCCATGCCGACGCGCGTCGAGTCATTTACTCCCGCCAACCGGGACATTTCCGATGGCGATACCAACGCGGTCGCGGAAAGTGCCGCGCTGTAGACGGATGTGTGTAGAAACGACCGCCGGTCGACGTCCGCTCGGCCCAACATACTGACCAGTGTGACAGGATCGCATGTCATTTCGCCGCACACGCGCATGTAGGCGGCGATCACGTCGGCCGAGGCGACGCGTGTTCCGGTCTCGACATGTCCCAAATAGCTGCGCGAGAACGGGATTCGTGCCGCCAGATCGGCCAGCGACAGTCCCGCCGCCTGTCTGGCGGCTCGCAGATGTTCCCCGATGTCAGGGGGAAGCCCCCCGTCCGTCCCCATGCGTGGATCGTAAGCGGATCCGTAGACGCGTTGTAGCCGTTTCCCCAGTCTGAAGACATCTTTTCCGCGCGACGCCGGCAGCCGCACCCACCCGGCGGGCGCGTCTGTTCCGTCCGGACCGGACGCACCGCCTGTCGTGAGCGGCACGCGGTGACCATCACCCCGCCGGGTGGCGTGCACCCACATGACAAGCCGAGAACAGCAGGGGTGAAACTCGATGGGGTTCAACTGGTGGCGAGATGCCGAGCAGGACGACATGTCGGCGCAAGCGATCATCGATCGGGTAGCCGCCGAGTGGCGTGCCGCACGTGAACGCGAACGGATTCACGCCGAGCAGCCCGACGCGGAACTGTGGCCTGCCGGCTGGCCACACGATGCTCCCGAAACGCCGTTGAGCGTTCCCGAAGCGCATCAGACCATGCAGCGGCACCGGGCATGCCGCGCCGATGAGTGTCCGCGCAAGGCAGCGGCCCGGCAGACGCTCATCGACGCCGGACGGATGAAACCGGACACTTCGCGGGAACCGCGCTGACGGGTGCTCGCGGCGGCATGCGGCGGGAACCGACAACCTGTCCGAGTCTACGATGGCCAACTTGTCGCACCACCGGGCAAGAGCCGGGCTCCAGCAGCTTGCGGCCCGCGGGAATCATCCGGTGGTCAGCAAGTGGGCCATCGACGCGAGATGAATCGCGCCGACGAGTACCGACCCCGCCACCTGCCCAGGGTTCCGCTGCCAAAGACCTATCACCGCATCCCCGACTTGGCACGCCCCCGCGACGGCGAGAAGGGCGATCCAGGCGCCGTTCGGAATCGACAGAAATACCCCCACCACGACCGCGCCCCCGACCGGAACAGCCCGTGCCGCATACATGGCGGCGTAGTACCGCGTCGAGGCCACCACAGCCGTTCGCGCCAACGCTGTGGGCGCGACAACGCCCGTAACTGCGAACCCTACGGTGACCAGTGCGACAGCCGCGTTGAGCGCGGCGAGCCAGTTCGACACCACGATACCTACCGTTCACTTGAGAATCGTTCTGAACTGAATCATTTACTCGCGATAGTATCTGCTCCGTGAATCGTGTCAACGGTGAAGATCTGCTCGACTCGCTGAGTTTTCGGCTCGGAGTGGTCGGCACGCGGATAACCCAGATGCTCGGTGCCCGGATCGAAGCGCTCGGATTGACGCACAAGCAGGTCGGCGTGCTGGCCGTCGTCGATGCCGGTCGGGCAAGATCGCAACGCGAGGTGGCGGCCGCGCTCGGGGTCGCGCCGAGCCTCGTGGTGACTCTCGTGGATCGCCTGGTCGCAATGAATGCGCTCGTCCGCGTTCAGGACCCCGCCGACCGTCGCGTATACACACTGGAACTGACCGACCGGGGACGTGATCTGCTCGGTCGCAGTGTCGCGATCGTAAACGAGCTGGACCGCGACCTACGGAATTCACTTGACCAGCAGGACACAGCGGCGGTGCACACCGCGCTGACGCGTTTCATGACCAAGATCCAGCGCTAGGCAACCTAGGGCGCGGCTGCGATCGCCGAGCCGATCAACACCACGACCTTGACGACCTCCAGGCCGATGTACCAGTAGTGCGCGTGGGAGCGCGGCAGATCCTCGCCCGCCAGCACGCGATCGGAGCGGCGGGACAGTGGCGGGCGCACCACCGCGATCTGAACGGCCAGCACTACGGCGGCGATGCCCAGCCATACCCAGACCGCCGTGCCGGGGCCGACGATCAGGGCCGCGAGCACCAGCACTGCCGCGAGTACGGCCTCGACGATGTTCAGCGCGCGGAACACCAAGCGGCCGATGCCGAGGCCGAGCGGCAGCGTGACCCCGGGAGCGCGGAACTTCAGCGGCGCTTCCAGGAACGAGATGGCCAGCACCATGCCCAGCCAGAGCATGGGCAGGAACCACAGGAGATGCTGTGCGATCGTATCCACGTCGCGGACCCTATCGACGCGACACCGACAAGGGCAGGGTCGAAAGGCCCGCGCCGCTCACAGTTTGACCAGCGTGCGGCTGTACTGGGGGATCAACCGGATCTTGCCCGCGGTGCCGAAATCGATGGTCACCGTGGCCAGCGGCCCGAAGCCCTCGGCGGCGATCACGCGGCCGAGACCGTACTTGTCGTCGCTGACCCGATCGCCCACGGCGAGGACCAGGTTCGTGTTGTTGCGGGTCGCGCCGCCGGGGGCGGGCCTGCGCGGCCCGCGATCACGCAAGCCGGGCCGCGGCTCCGACCATCCGTCACCGCGCGTCCAGTCCCGCTCCAACCCGTCGTCGTCTCCGCCGCGTCGCCGCAGGCCCCTCGTTCCGGGTGAACCGGCGGGCTCGAGCCGACGCCAGTCGATGAGGTGGCCCGGAATCTCCTGGAGGAAGCGCGATTCGGGGTTCGACACCGGCTGGCCCCAGCCGGAGCGCACCACCGCGCGCGTCAGATACAGGCGCTGCCGGGCCCTGGTGATGCCGACGTAGGCGAGGCGGCGCTCCTCGGCGAGCTCGGTGGGATCGCCCAGCGCCCGCATGTGCGGGAACTGCCCGTCCTCCCAACCCGTCACGAACACCACCGGGAATTCCAGCCCCTTGGCGGTGTGCAAGGTCATCATCGTGACCACCCCGGAGCCCTCGTCCGGAATCTGGTCGGTGTCGGCCACCAGCGAGACCCGCTCCAGGAACGCGGCGAGCGAACCGGGATCCGGCTCGCCTTCGCCCACCTCGGGCAACAGCCCCTCCTGCCGGGCGGCCTCCGCGTTGTTGTGCGCCTCGGAGCTGAATTCCCGCGCGACGCTGACCAGTTCGTTGAGGTTGTCCAGCCGGGCGCCGTCCTGCGGGTCGTCGGAGGCCTCCAGCTCGGCGCGATAGCCGGTGCGCTCGAGCACCGCGTCGACGACGTTGCCGACGTCGGGGAAGTCGGACTCGGCTTGTTCGCCCGCGGCCCGGATGTCGTCGAGCAACTCCAGGAAGCCCGCGATGGCGCGCTGCGAGCGCGTGTTCAGCAGGGCCACCTTGCCTTCGGCGGCGTCGCGCAGGGCGGCGGCGAAACCGATGCCGCGCTGTTCGGCATGGACCGCCACGCACGCTTCGGCACGGTCGCCGATGCCGCGCCGGGGCGTGTTCAGGATGCGGCGCATGCTCACCGCGTCCTCCGGGTTCTCCAGCACCCGCAGGTAGGCGACCACGTCGCGCACTTCTTTGCGCTCGTAGAAGCGGACGCCGCCGACCACCTTGTAGGGCAGGCCCATCCGGATGAAGATCTCTTCCAGGGCGCGGGAGTTGTTGTTGGTGCGGTAGAACACCGCGACGTCGCCGTAGTTGGCCTCGCCCTGGTCGACCAGCCGGTCGATCTCGCGTGCGACGAACGACGCCTCGTCGTGCTCGTTGTCGGCGACGTAGCCGGTGATCAGCTCACCCGCACCGGAATCGGTCCACAGCTTCTTCTCGCGCCGGTTCTCGTTGCGCGAGATCACCGCGTTGGCGGCGGAGAGGATGTGCTGGGTGGAGCGGTAGTTCTGCTCCAGCAGAATGGTTTCCGCGTCGGGGAAATCGCGCTCGAACTCCTCGATGTTGCGAATCGTCGCGCCGCGGAAGGCGTAGATCGACTGATCGGCGTCACCCACCACGCACAGCTCGCTCGGCGGCACCCGGTCCTCGGCGGCGTCTTCCACGTGGTGGCCGACCAGCTCGCGGACCAGGACGTACTGCGCGTGGTTGGTGTCCTGGTACTCGTCCACCAGCACGTGCCGGAACCGGCGGCGGTAGTACTCGGCGACCTGCGGGTGGTTCTGCAGCAGCGCCACCGTCTCGCCGATCAGGTCGTCGAAGTCCAGCGCGTTCGCGGAGCGCAGCCTGCGCTGATACTCGGTGTAGACCCTCGCCACCAGGCCGGGCAGCTCCGTGTCGTCCGATTCCGCGTCGGCGGTGGCCCGGGCCGGGTCGATGAGTTCGTTCTTCAGATTCGAGATCGCCGTCGCGAGCAGTCGCGCCGAGTACTTCTTGGCGTCGATGTCCAGGTCTCGGCTGATCATGGTGAGCAAGCGCCGCGAATCGTCCGCGTCGTAGATCGAGAAGTTCGAGTTCAAGCCGGGCAGCAGCGCCGCCTGGGTGCGCAGGATGCGGACGCAACTGGAGTGGAACGTCGACACCCACATGTTGTTCGCCCGCGGGCCGACCAGCCCGGTGACCCGCTCCCGCATCTCCGCGGCGGCTTTGTTGGTGAATGTGATGGCCAGCACCTGCCCCGGCGTGACGCCGCGGGCGGCCAGCAGGTAGGCGATGCGGCGGGTGAGCACGGCCGTCTTGCCCGAGCCCGCGCCCGCCACGATGAGCAGCGGGGATCCGGTGTGCACCACCGCCGCGCGCTGCTGTGGATTCAGGCCGTCGAGCAGGCGCTCGGCCTCCTCGGTGCGCCGCTGTTCCCGCTCGACGCGCTGCCGTTCGCGCTCGGCGTCCGTTGGCGGCGCCTCGGGAATGGCGGCAGGCTGCGACCCCTCCGCCGCGTCACCGCCGGCGAACTGCGGTTTCGATGTCGGGTCCGGGTGCACGACTCGACCGGCCTGCGTCTTGGGAGCCACCGTGATGTCCATCGTCCATCCACGCTACCGGCGGCCACCGACAGAGATGAAGCCCCGGGTGACATCGGTATCGGTTCGGCGCCGGTCGACTGAACGGCGGGTGAACTCCCGCTGGTGGGAAGGGTTGACTGAAACGACCAGCATTTCTCGCGCGATTGCCAAACGTATCCGTTTTGCATACCCCCCAGCCCGTGGCACACTGGCGACATGCTCAGCGTTTTCGCAAGACATCCGATTCGGCTGCCAGCCGAACGCCGGGATCGCGGAGCCTGTACCTGAGCGCACCTTCTGGGGGGACAATACAAGGCCCCACCAGGTCTGTTTCACGGTGAAAGAACTGATCGGTAACGAGCCGTCGGCACGCGCCGATCGAAGTTCTGACACGAGGAGATGAATGATGAGCACCCCTGCCACGACGACCGGGTCCGAATCCGCGCTGCCGCAGACCGAGGCCGAGATCGACAAGCTCCGCAAGGAGATCGACCGGCTCGACGCGGAGATCCTGGCCGCGATCAAGCGCCGGACGGAGATTTCCCGGATCATCGGCCGGACGCGCATGGCGTCGGGCGGGCCGCGCCTGGTGCACAGTCGCGAGATGAAGGTGCTGGAGCGCTTCAGCGAGCTCGGCCAGGAGGGCCACACTCTCGCCATGCTGCTACTGCGCCTCGGCCGCGGTCGTCTCGGCCACTGAACCGATAGCCACGCGGCGCTCGCGAGACCGTCGCTTCCGAACAGGCCGCCCCGGGTGTCGAACACCCCGGGGCGGTCGCTTCATGTCCGCGTCGCGCCCGCACGCAGTGCGGGACCCGCGGCACTCGCTCACGTGAGCGCGATGTACTTCGTGGACAGGTACTCCTCGATGCCCTCGGTGCCGCCCTCCCGGCCGAAGCCGGACTCCTTGACGCCGCCGAAGGGGGCGGCCGGGTCGGAGATGACACCCCGGTTGACGCCCACCATGCCGGATTCCAGGCCCTCTGCGATCCGCAGCGCGCGACCGAGGTCGCGGGTGTAGACGTAGCTGACCAGCCCGAATTCGGTGTTGTTTGCGGCGGCCAGCCCCTCGGCTTCGGTGTCGAAGCCGACGATCGGCGCGACCGGGCCGAAGACCTCCTCCCGCAGGATCCGCGCTTGCGGCGGGACGTCGCGCAGGACGGTGGCCGGGTAGAACCAGCCCGGCCCGCCGGGCGCCTTGCCGCCGATCAACACCTGCGCGCCCGCCGCGACGGCGTCGTCCACCAATTCGCTGACCGTGCGCAGTTGCTCCTCGTTGATCAGCGGGCCGAGCGTCGTGTCCGGGTCGGCGCCGGGCCCGAGCCGCACGCTGCTCGACATCGCCTCGACCAGTTTGGTGGTGAACTCGTCGAGCACGCTGTTGTGCACGTGGAAGCGATTGGCGGCGGTGCACGCCTCGCCGCCGTTGCGCAGCTTCGCCAGCATCGCGCCCTGCACCGCGGCATCGACGTCGGCGTCGGCGAACACCACGAACGGCGCGTTCCCGCCGAGTTCCATCGAGGTGCGCAGCAGCCGGTTCGCCGACTTCTCCACCAGCTTCTTGCCCACCTCGGTGGAGCCGGTGAAGGTGAGCTTGCGCAGCCGGGAGTCGTCGAGCAGCGGTTGGGTCACCGCGCCGGAGTGGCTGGAGGTGAGCACCGACAGCACGCCGTCCGGCAGCCCGGCCTCGCTGCACAGCTTGCCCAGCAGCAGCATGGTCAGCGGCGTCGCCGACGCGGGCTTGACGATCATCGTGCAGCCCGCGGCCAGCGCCGGGCCGATCTTGCGCGTGCCCATGGCGAGCGGGAAGTTCCACGGTGTGATCGCCAGACAGGGGCCGACGGGCTGCTTGTGCACCATGATCCGGCCGGTGCCGGACGGCGCGTGCAGGTAGCGCCCGTGCACCCGGGCGGCCTCCTCGCTGAACCAGCGGAAGAACTCGGCGCCGTAGCGCACCTCGTTGCGGCTCTCCGGCAGCGCCTTGCCCATCTCCAGGGTCATCAGCAGGGCGAACTCTTCCGCGCGTGCGGTGATCTGCTCGAACACCGCCCGCAGGATCTCCCCGCGCTCCCGGGCGGGCGTGGCCGCCCACTCGTCCTGCACCTCGACGGCCGCGTCGAGCGCGCGCAGCGCGTCCTCCGGGGTCGCGTCCGCGACGTTCGCCAGCACCTCCCCGGTCGCCGGGTTGTGCACCGGGAAGGTACCTGCACCGGTGGCGTCGACGGCCCGCCCTCCGATCCACAACTGCTTGGGTACGGATTCGAGAAGTTCACGTTCGGACACCATGCGGCCAGCCTATGCCGCGAGACCTCATCCCGGAACGGACGCGGGCGCCCGGAATCGCCTCGCGTCCACCGCCTGGGATCTCACGTCGTCCGGACCTCCGGTCGCGGCAAGTCCGGTGCGGCAACGAGTGTTCACCCTCGACGCCGACGCCGATCCGGCCGACTCTCCGCGCCCGCAGCCGTGCGCGCGGCGGTGCCTGCTTGTACTCTCGGCGAACGTGAGCAGCGACATCACCGCGACGGCGGCATGGCGGAAACTGCACGATCACCACGGCACCGTCGCGGGACGACACCTGAGGGAGTTCTTCGCCGACGACCCGGCCCGGGGCAGCGAGCTGACCGTCCAGGTCGCGGACCTGCACATCGACTACAGCAAGCACCGCGTGAACCGGGAAACCCTGCATCTGCTGGTGGAATTGGCGCGCGAGGCGGGTGTGCCGCAGCGGCGCGACGCGATGTTCCGCGGCGAGCACATCAACACCTCCGAGGACCGGGCGGTCGGCCACGTCGCGTTGCGGTTGCCCGAAGGCGAGAGCATGGTCATCGACGGCGTCGACGCGGGCGCCGAGGTGCACGAGGTGCTGCGGCGGATGGGCGAGTTCACCGACGCGCTGCGCTCCGGCGCGTGGCGCGGGGCGACCGGTGAGCGCATCACGATGGTGGTCAACATCGGCATCGGCGGATCGGACCTCGGTCCGGTCATGGTGCATCAGGCGCTGCGGCACTACGAGAACGCGGGCATCGGCGCGCGATTCGTCTCGAACGTCGATCCCGCCGATCTGGTCGCGAAGCTGGACGGGCTCGACCCGGCCACCACGCTGTTCATCGTCGCGTCCAAGACGTTCTCCACCCTCGAGACGCTCACCAACGCGACCGCGGCCCGGCGCTGGCTGGTCGCCGCGCTGGGTGAGGACGCCGTGGCCAAGCATTTCGTCGCGGTGTCCACCAACGCCGACCGGGTCGCGAAATTCGGGATCGACACCGAGAACATGTTCGGTTTCTGGGACTGGGTCGGCGGCCGCTACTCGGTGGCCTCGGCGATCGGCCTGTCGGTGATGGCGACCATCGGCAAGGAGCGCTTCGCGGAATTCCTCGCCGGTATGCACGCGGTGGACCGGCACTTCGCCGAGGCGCCGCTCGAGGCGAACGCTCCGGTGTTGCTCGGCTTGCTCGGCGTCTGGTACTCGAACTTCTTCGGCGCCGAGTCACATGCCGTGCTGCCGTATTCGAACGACCTGGCCCGCTTCCCCGCCTATCTGCAACAGCTGACCATGGAGTCCAACGGGAAGTCGGTCCGCGCCGACGGCACTCCGGTCACCACCTCCACCGGCGAGATCTTCTGGGGCGAACCGGGCACCAACGGTCAGCACGCCTTCTACCAATTGCTGCATCAGGGCACCCGCCTGATCCCGGCGGATTTCATCGGATTCGCGCAGCCCACCGACGATCTGGCGACCAGCGACGGCACCGGCAGCATGCACGACATCCTGATGAGCAATCTGTTCGCGCAGACCAAAGTGCTCGCCTTCGGCAAGACCGCCGAGGAGATCGCGGCCGAGGGCACCGATCCGGCGATCGTGCCGCACAAGGTGATGCCGGGCAACCGTCCGTCCACCACCATCCTCGCGCCGCGACTCACCCCGTCGGTCGTCGGTCAGCTGATCGCGCTCTACGAGCACCAGGTTTTCGTGGAGGGCACCATCTGGGGCATCGACAGTTTCGACCAGTGGGGTGTCGAACTGGGCAAGCAGCAGGCACTCGCCTTGGCGCCGCTGCTCACGTCGGCCGAAGAGCCCGAGCAGCAGGATGATTCGTCCACCGACTCGCTGATTCGCTGGTACCGCGCCCACCGCTGATCCCCGCTCGCCGCGCGGGGCTAGTCGTCGGTCGGGCGGTTGCGCTGCGCCTGGTCCAACTGCTGGATGATGTGTGAAGTCGATATAGCGATCAGGATGCCGATGACGCCGAGGTCGAAGGCGACCTGCACCATGGTGGCCACCTTGGCGGCGGTCCCGACCGCGTGCACGTCGCCGTAGCCGACCGTGCCCAGCGTGACCATCGTGTAGTAGAGCGCGTCGGTCCGCGTGTGCAGGCCCTCGAACTGGCCGGGAGCGCGCAGTTCCAGCACGTAGTAGTACAGGGCGAAGAAGGTCACGACGACGCAGACCACGAGCAGCACGTCGTTGATACGTCCGACGGTCGCGCGTGGATCCATGATGTAGCGCCGGATGCGCCACCTGGCCAGCCAGATCAGGCCCGCCACGCCGACGATGAACGCGATCAGAGCCGGCGCGCCGGACAGTCGGCCGAACGGCGAGACCTGCAGCGGCAGGAAGTAGTAGAACAGCAGAGCGCACACCACGGCAAACAGATTGTGCAGAGCACGCGACAACCTGCCGACTGCGCGATTTCCTGTCATTCCTCCATCATCAGCCCAGGTAGAGCGCGTGAGCCACGACACGCGCCAGATGATGCGAAGGTCGGTGGCGGACCGAGGCGGTGCGTCGACCGCACGCGGACCAGACATCGACCAGCTCGGACGATCCGCGTATCGCTACGAGATGCTGGGATCGACCGTCGCCGCCGGGGGCGCGACGGCTACCGCGTAGCTTCCCGACTGCCAGCGCAGGACGAGATCGGCGCGTTCTTTGGTCGTCGCGACGAGATCCGCGTTGGGCAAGTCGCTGTTGTGCACTTTGTCGCGCGCTGCCGTTGGTATGCGACCACCGTGGATGTGCCTGTGCAGCAGGCGTTTCTCGATCACCTCGCGCGCGGCGTCCAGATACCAGCATTCGTCCAGCAATGGGCGTACAGCGGACCACCGCCGCGTTCCGAAGTCGTCGAGCAGCAAGTAGTTGCCCTCGGTGAGGACGATGGACTGCCGGTCGAACACCACGCCGTCGGGGACCGGAGCATCGATGGAGCGGTCGAAGGTGGGCCACGGCACCGGCTCGCCCACCGGCGTGGTGCGCAGGCGACGCAGCCCCGCGACATAGCCGTCGACGTCGAAGGTGTCCGGCTCGCCTTTGCGCGCAAGGCTTTCTGCCGCCCGCAGGACCTCGTTGGTCAGGTGATATCCGTCCATCGGCGCGATTTCGGCGATCTCGCCGCCCGCCTCGGCGTTGATCGCGTCGCGCAACGCGACCGACACGGTGGATTTGCCCGCGCCGGGCGGTCCCGCGATGCCGAGCAGATATCGTCGCCCCGCGGCCCGGTCGCGCACCCGCCGGGCCAGCCAGCTCAGCGGTCTGTCGACGAACTCCCCTGCCACCGCCGTCACACTACCGGCGCTTCGCCGTTTCGGACCGCTCCACTCTCGTACAGCTGTCGGACCCTCCCCTGCACTGACCGGCAGTCGTGCCGACTTGAAAAGTATCCACACTCGTCCACAGGTACCGCGGCTATCACGCCCCCACGCGAAGACGCTGGCGCACCTGGGTGGCCAAGTCCGCCGCCTGGTCGCGCAGCGCCTCGATGAACGCACCGCGCGGCTGCGCGGCCCCGCGAGCGCGATACGCGACGACCGTCCGCCGGACCGCCGACGGATGGTCGATCCGGAGCACCGCGACGGTCGGCGGGAGTACGGGTACGGCGATGCCGGGGACCACCGTGCTGCCCGATCCGGCCGCGACGAGCCCGATTTTGGCGACCCAGTCGCGGGCGACGAAGGCGATGCGCGGCTCCCGGCCGGGGTCGCGCCAGGCGCCGAGGAGGGTGGCGGACGGCTCCTGACTGCCCGCGATCCACCGTTCGTCGCGCAGCAGATCCGGCGTCGCGCTGACGGCGCCCGCCAGCGGATGCGTCGACCCGACCGCGACCAGCAACGGATCGTCCAGCAGGGGTTCGATCTCGACGCCGGAGGGCAGGGTGTCCGGCGCTGTCACCACGGCGAGGTCGAGGCGGCCCCGCGCGACGGCGGTGAGCAGTCTCGGGCTGAGTCCCTCCCGCAGCGAGATCCGCATGCGCGGGTCGCGGGCGGCGGTGGCGGCGATCGCTCGCGGCACCAACGCGGCCATCGCGGTGGAGAACGCCCCGATCCGCAGGCGGCCCGCCGGGCGCGCCGCGAGATGCCGGATGTCGTGCCTGGCCTGCTCCAGTTCACCGAGGATCACGTCCGCGTGTCGCAGCACGATGCGTCCGGCCTCGGTGGGCTGCACGCCGCGAGCGTGCCGCTCGAACAGAGCACGGCCCGCCGCCCGCTCCATGAGCGCGATCTGCCTGGACACCGCGGATTGCGTGTAGCCGAGGTTCTCCGCTGCGGTCGAGAACGATCCGCACGCGGCCGCCTCCCGCACCACTCGCAGTCCGGCGACGGTGAACTCATCCATGCGTAATGCTCATACCAGATATGCGAGACGGTCGCTTGTCGCATGCCACGGGCGACCCTAGCGTCGTCGTCATGACCGCTATCGAGAACAAGAAGCTGCTCGCCGACATCTTCGAGCAGATGTCCCTCGGCAACACCCGAGCGCTGAGCGACGCCATGGCCGACGACTTCCGCTGGGTGTTCCCGGGCGACTGGTCCTGGAGCGGCGCTTGGGAACCGAAGCGGGTAGTACTGGAACAACTCCTGCGTCCGCTGATGGCTCAGTTCACCGAGTACCGCAGCGCCGCCGAGACGATCCTCGCCGCGGACGACCGCGTGGTCGTTCAGGCCCGGGCCGAGGCCGTGACCACGCGCGGGGAGACCTACAACCAGACCTACTGCTTCATCTTCCGGGTCGCCGAAGGAAAACTGCGCGAGGTCGTCGAGCACTGCGACACGGCGTTGGTCGAACGTGTGCTGACCCGACCCGCCGGATAGGCCGGGCTCAGCCTCGCCAACCCGCGATGAGCAGGTCGGTGAGCCGATCCAGATAGTCCGGCTCGATCGGGATCCCCACGATCATCAGCCGCCAATAGAGCGGTCCGGCGAGCATGTCCAGCGCCAGATCGATGTTCAGCTCCGCGGGCAGCTCGCCGCGGGCGATAGCCCGCCGCAGCATGTCGGCGGCCCGCTCGCGCCGCGTATCCCGGGCGCCGATCAGAAGAGACTGCGCCAGCGTCGGGTTCCGCGATGCCTCCGCCAACAGATCGGGAATCACTCTGGCGGCCAACGGATGTGACAGCAGGCCCGCCGCCGACTCCAGATAGGCCCGCACATCATCGCGCAGGGTGCCGGTGTCAGGAGTCTCGGCGGCCGCGACCGCCAGCGTCGAGGAGAGCGCGGCCACCATCTCCTCCTTCGATCGCCAACGCCGGTAGACCGTCGGCTTGCTGACGCCGGCCCGGCGCGCCACCGCCTCCATCGAGAGCCGGCCGTAGCCGACCTCCGCCAATTCGGCGAGCACCGCTTCGGTGATGGCCGCCGTCACCTGCGGTTGCATTACGGCCGCCCCGGCGGGACGGCGTCGTTCGGCTGTCATGACCCCATCATGTCACAAAGATACGGTTGCGTTTACACGTGGGCGTAATCTATGGTTCCAACGTCGATACGTCATCGTGTTGACGTAATCGGATAGACGTAAGGAGACCCCCGTGAAGTTCCTGTTCGATGACGAGTCCTTCGCCTTCGAGGCGCTGCGGACCGCTTGCTTCGCCGAGTTCGGCGGCGCCGATCTCGGGGAGGTTCTGGCCGTCGCGCGCGCCGTTCCCGACGGTGACGAGGAGGCATGGTGCAGACAGTGGACAGCCGCGGGAGACCGGGCGCGCGCGCTCGGGGGCAGACAGGCGCTACTGCGCGCCTCGAACTACTACCGCACCGCCGAGTTCTTCCGCCGCGACGATCCGTTCGGCGATCCGGTCGCGAAGGACCTGTTCGCCCGCGCCCAGGACACCTTCGCCGAAGCCGCCCAGCTCATGGACACGCCGGTGCAGGCAGTGGAGATTCCCTACGAGGACACCCATCTGCCCGGCCTGCTGTTCCTGGCCGACGACTCCGGCACGCCCCGGCCGACCATCATCCTCACCAGCGGCTTCGATTCCCCAGCCGAGGAGGCGTATTTCGCCCTCGCGGCCGCGGCACTGCCGCGCGGCTACAACGTCCTCGCCTACGACGGCCCTGGACAGGGCGCCGCGTTGCGGCATCAGCGATTGTTCTTCCGCCCCGACTGGGAAGCCGTCCTCACCCCGGTCGTGGACTACGCGTTGACGCGAACCGAAGTGGACGCCGAGCACGTCTACCTCTACGGCTACAGCCTCGGCGGCTTCCTGACCCCGCGGGCCGCCGCCTTCGAACACCGCGTCGCCGGGCTCATTCTCGACGGCGGCATCTACAGCTACTACGACGTGAACTTCGCCGGCATCCCGCCCGTCGCCGCCGAGTGGGTCATGGCCGGTCGCGACGACGTCGCGGATCCGGTCGCGCATCTGATGATGGCCAACCACACCGGCACACGGTGGGCGCTGCGCAACGGCCCGTGGTCCTTCGGCACCGACACCATTTCCGAATATCTGCGCCGCACAAAAGAATACACCCTCGACGGCCTCGCAGATCGCATCACGGCGCCCACCCTCATCTTCGCCCCGGACAACGACCACTTCTTCGCAGGCCAGCCCGAACGCCTACACCGCGAATTGACCTGCCCCGCGACGTTGATCCCCCTGCACAGCGCCGATGGCGCCGGGGAGCACTGCGCCTACGGCGCCCGTTCCACCCTGCTCCACCACATGTTCGCCTGGCTCGACACCCTCTGAGGTGGCTGCTCGCCTCCGGGGACCGCCGCACCTGAACGGTCCCCGGTTGCCCGGCAGGCTCAGACGAACGCGCGCTCGATGATCGCGCCGGTGTCGACGCCGGTGGGCAGCGTGCCGAAGGCGATGCCCCAGTCGTCGCCGAGCCGGGTCGCGCAGAAGGCGTCGGCGACGGCGGAGTGACCGTGGCGGACGAGCTGCGCGCCTTGCAGCACCAGCGCCATGAGTTCGACGACCCGCCTCGCGCGGTACTCGATGTCGTTGAGATCCGACAATTCCTTGCCCACCCGGGCGATCGCGTCGTCCAGGCGCGGGTTCTCCCCCTTGGCCAGGGACACTTCGTTGAAGTACGCCTCGACCGTCTCCGGCTGACGCCCCATCGCGCGCAACGCGTCCAGCGCGGCGACGTTGCCCGATCCTTCCCAGATGGACATCAGCGGCGCCTCCCGGTACAGCCGCGGCATGCCGGATTCCTCGGCATATCCGTTGCCGCCGAAGCATTCCAGCGCCTCGGCCGCGTGCGCGGGCGCGCGCTTGCACACCCAGTACTTGGTGACCGCCAGCGCGATGCGCCGCAGCGCGGCCTCGGCGGGATCCGCGCCCGCCCGATCGGTGGCCCCGGCCAGCCGCATCATCACGGTGGTCGCGGCGTCGGACTCGATCACCAGATCGGCGAGCACGTTACGCATGGCGGGCTGGTCGACCAGCTTGGCGCCGAACGCTTCCCGGTGACGCGCGTGGTGCACCGCGTACACCGCGCCCGCCCGCATGCCGGTCGCGGAGCCGATCACGCAGTCCAGCCTGGTCATGTTCACCATCTCGATGATGGTCTTGACGCCTGCGCCTTCCGCGCCCACCAGCCAGCCCGAGGCGTTCTCGTACTCGATCTCCGAGGAGGCGTTGGACTTGTTGCCCAGCTTGTCCTTCAGCCGCTGGATGCGGATGGGGTTGCGCGTGCCGTCGGGCAGCACCCGGGGCAGCAGGAAGCAGGACAGGCCACCGGGCGCCTGCGCCAGCGTGAGGAACATGTCCGACATCGGCGCGGAGGTGAACCATTTGTGGCCGACGATCCGGTAGGAGCCGTCCGGCTGCGGCGTCGCGGTGGTGGTGTTGGCGCGCACGTCCGAGCCGCCCTGCTTCTCGGTCATCGACATGCCCGCGATGAGCCCGGCCTTGGTGGACGGCTCGCGCAATCCGAATTCGTAGACGCGCGAACCGAGCAGCGGTTCGTATTTCGCCGCCAGTTCCCGGTTGTGCCGCAACGCGGGGACGACCGCGTAGGTCATCGAGATCGGGCACATGTGGCCGGCGTCGGCGGCGCCCCAGGTGTAGAACTTCGCCGCGCGCGCCACATGCGCGCCCGGCCGGTCGTCCAGCCACGGGGCGCCGTGCAGCCCGTGCTCGACGGCGACGCGCATCAGGTCGTGCCAGTGCGGGTGGAATTCGACCTCATCGATGCGGTGACCGTAGCGGTCGTGGGTGCGCAGGACCGGCGGGTATTCGTTGGCCAGCCTGCCCCATTCCTGCGCCTGCGCGCCGCCCGCGAGCGCGCCCAGCTCCCGCACTTCGGCCTCGGCCCAGCCCGCCCCTTCCCGGTGCAGGCCCTCGAGCAGCGCCGGATTGCGCGAGACATCGAAGGGCACGATGTCGGGCACCTGGTTGAAGACTTCATGCGTCTGCATCGGACACTCCTGATTCCAGCCGGGCGCAGGCCGCGCCCGGGTCGTCGCGCACGCCCAGCGCGCGCATCGCGAAAGCGGTGAGTTCGGGGACGACGGATTCGCCGTGCGGCGCGTCGGCCAGCGGGCCGACCAGAACCTCGCCGATCGCGCCGACCAACGCGGCCGCGCTGATCCTCGGGTCCTGCGGCGGGATCTCGCCCCGCGCGATGCCCTCGGCCACCGCCGTTTCGAAGGTCTCGGCGAACGCGCGCCGGAAATGCAGGCGTTCGCTGTCCACGGCCGCGTCGACCGGTTCGGCGAGCAGGACGTAGGCCAGGTTCGGGTTCTTCAGCGCGCGGCCCGCGAAGGTCTCCACCGCCGCGGTGACCCGTTCGACGGCCGTTCCGCGCGCGCCCGCCGCGGCCACGGCGGCGACCTCGCGCGCGACCACCTTCCGGAACACCGCACGCACCAAGGCGGCCTTGCCGTCGAAGTTCTTGTAGACGGTGCCGGTGGCCAAGCCCGCCTCGGTCGCGACCGCCGCCATGGACAGCGCGGCATAGCCGCCGCGGGACAGCACCTTCGTCGCGGCCTGCACGATCAGCCCCGCCTGAGCGTCCAGGCGGGCCTGCACGGCGGGAGTTCTGCGGTAGGCCACCCAAGAAGTGAAGCATGAATTCATTTCTTCACACAAGGGTGCTTTTACGGCGTATGTTCGAGCGCGTGACGGTACTCATCGAACGCAACGGCCCCGTGACGACCGTGATCCTGCACCGGCCGGAAGCACGCAACGCGGTGGACGGGCCGACCGCCGCCGCGCTGGCCGACGCATTCCGCGAGTTCGACGCCGACCCCGACGCGGCGGTCGCGGTGCTGTGGGGCGACGGCGGCACGTTCTGCGCGGGCGCCGATCTGAAGGCGCTCGGCACCGAGCGCTCCAACCGGGCCGCCGAGGACGGCGACGGCCCGATGGGGCCGACCAGGATGCGGCTGTCCAAGCCGGTGATCGCCGCGGTCTCCGGCTTCGCGGTGGCCGGCGGGCTGGAACTCGCGCTGTGGTGCGATCTGCGGGTCGCCGAACAGGACAGCACCTTCGGCGTCTTCTGCCGCCGCTGGGGCGTTCCGCTGATCGATGGCGGCACGGTACGGCTGCCGCAGGTCATCGGCATGGGCCGCGCCATGGATCTGGTGCTCACCGGCCGCGCGGTCGGCGCGGACGAGGCGCTGCGGATGGGCTTGGTGAATCGCGTGGTGCCCACCGGCGAAGCTCGCGGCGCCGCGGAGGCGCTGGCCGCGGAACTGGCCGCGCTGCCGCAGACCTGCCTGCGCTCGGACCGCATGTCGATGCTCGAGCAGGAGGGGATGACCGAAGAGTCCGCGCTGCGCAACGAATTCCGCCACGGCCTGACGGCACTGGCCGACGGCGCGCTGGAGGGCGCCCAGCGGTTCGCGGCGGGCGCGGGCCGCCACGGCGCTCACGCCTGAGGCCCATGGGCCGGCTGAGCGTCGTCGACGAGATCTTCTTGCGCAGCCACCGAGGGCTCGGCACGCCGATCGCGTTGCAAGGGCTGTGGCGGACGGCCGACCGGGTCGACCCCGCGCTGCTGGCACGGGTGCACGCGGCGCTGCGCACGGGCCCGTTGGGACGCAGGGTGATGCGCCCGCGTGTGCCGGGCGCTCGCCGGGCCTGGCGACCGAATGTCCGCGCGTATCCGATCGAGCGCGCCGAGGGCGTCGTCCCGGTCGGGGAGTTGCTCGACTGGGCGGACGCGCAGGGCGCCGGGCTCGATCCGGAATACGGTCCCGGGTGGCGGCTTTCGACCGCAGCACTGGACGACGGCGGTTCGGTCGTCTCTCTCACTTGTTCGCACGTACTGGCCGACGGGCGGGCGCTGGTGCTCGCGGTGGACGACGCGCTGGGCGGCGCTCGGGTGCGTTCGGCAGATCTCGATGCGCGGGGATCGGATTGGTCCGACGCCTTGCGCCAATGGTCGATCGTCCTGCGCGGCACCGCGGCGGCGCTGCGGCACGGGATACCGCGGCAACCCGCCGCACCGAGCCGGGACGAGCAGCCGCGCGCGGCGGACGACGCGACGCACAGCGCGATCCTGCGATGCCCCGCCGCGGAGTGGGACCGCGTGGCGGCGCGCGACGGCGGCACGGCCAACAGCCTGTTCATCCACCTCGTCGCGACCGTGCTGCGGGACAGCGGATTTCCCGGTGAGACGATCGAGGCCAGTCTCCCCGTCGACACCCGCGACGAACCCCGGGTCGACAACGACCTCGCCATGACGCGCATCGCGATCACCCGCGCCGACACCCCGGCGACGATCCGCGCACTGGCGCGTTCGGCCTACGAGCACCGCATGTCCGCGCCGAGCGGCATGCCCGAAGAGTTGCTCCAGGTGATCCCGGACCGCTGGGCCTACGCGCTGTCCAAAGGCGCGGGCGAACGAGACATCCTGTGCTCGAACATCGGAACGCTCCCCGCCTCGCTGCTCGAACTCGGCCCGCACCGCTGCACCGGCGTCGCCGCCCGCGCCATCCATCCCGGGCTCACCACCGCGCGCCTGCCCCGCACCCGCCTCTCGGGCTACCTGTGTCGCATCGGCGAGGACTACGTGCTGAGCCTGGTCTCCCTCGATCCGGAGCGGATCGCGTCGGCGGGCGCGTTGCGCGAGCTGGCGGTGCGCGCGGTGCGTTCCGCGGGCTTGCCCGCCGACGTGTGGTGATTCCGGCGGACTCGCACGCCGACGCATGGTGATTCGCCCGGCCGGACGCGCCGAGCCACGGTCGTCTCCACGGGACTACCCGCCGAGCCACGGTCGCGCATAGGATTACCCGCCGCACCACGGTCGCCCACGGGATTACCCGCCGCACCACGGGCATACGCACGGGAGCGCACCCGATCGCCGCGAGTTCACACGACACGCGCAATATTTCGGCGAACGGCCGGGAGTTTCGGCGACCTGGTATGAAATCCGATGGTTTCGCTCGCCGGTCACCGGCAATCGGGGCGAATGCCGACGACGACCGCGATCGGTCGTGTCGGCCGACTCGCCGTGTCGGCGTGATCACCACCGTCGGCCACCCCACCCGTTAAAGTCTGCCGCGTACGCCGAGTGGGGGCCGCGCCGACCCATTCGCCGTACCAGTCCGTTTCGCGCATGAAGTTCCGATTCCATCGATACTCGACTGGAGCATGATGAACCGAAAGCATTCGCGCACTCTCGCCGCGATCGTCGCGGTGGTCATCGCCGCTAACGGCGCTTTCGCTGTTTCCGATTCCGTGGCGAGCGCCGCGCCAGGAGAGATCAATGCCGGCGGGCTGCATCTGATCGCGTCGGCGAACGCCAACAATGTCGTGCCCGCGGGCGGTGACATCGCGCCCGGAGTTCCGTTCGTGCACGCGGTGAAGGTGTCCGGAGACTTCTCGGTGTCCCTCGACGGCCCCTCGGCGCTGCGCAGCGGAGAAATAGCCATCGGATATCTGGTCGGCTGCGCGGTGGACATCTCCAACGGCATCTCGATCGGCATCTCACCCAGCATCGGTGCCGACGTCGGGATCGCGCCCTCCTTCGGCGTGGAGGGCTCCCTCACCTTCGAGCCGCCCTCCCTGCAGATGAACATGCCCGATCAGCAGATGATGATGCCCTCCCTGCAACTGATGGCGCCGCCGAGCGTCACCGTCGGCGCCGCCGTCGCCATCCAGCCCAGCTTCGACGTCGAGGCGGGCGTCGCCGTCGAACTCGCGGTGAATCTGGCCCCCGGTTCGGTCACGGCGGTGGTGATCGGTGCGACGGAAATAGACGGGGAATCGGAATTCCCTTACACCTACGCACACACCAATACACCGTTGAATATCAGCGGCTGCCTTTCACCGGCCTCGGCCATGCCGTTTGTCACCGTACGGGCCGATTCGAAAAGGGCGACAGCGCAAACGACGGGTTACGGCGCAGCGTTCTGGTTCTGACCGTCGCAGCGCACCAATCCGTCCAGTAGCGCGCGCAGTCCCCAGTCGAACTGCGCGTCCGAGATCCACTGCGCCAGAACACCGGCGCTCGCCCTGGTGCGCGGCCACCGATCACCGTCGACGGTGTCGAACGCGGCCGCGCGCCGGGCGATCCGCTCGGATTCCGGTGCCAGCGGGGGCCTTCCGTCGATTTCCGCGACTTCCATGGCGAGCGAGCCGATGACCTGCACCATCACGGCGTAGGCGGCGCGCGCGCAGTCCTGCTCGGGGAGACCGGTCCTGGCCAGGCAGTCCAGCAACGCCTCCCCCACGTCTCGCGCGGCATCGCCGTCCATGGGCGCGCTCATCATCAACCCCGCCACCGCGGGATGCCGCAGCACCTCGGCTCGTAGTCCTCGGGCGAATTCGACGACGGCCGTGCGGGGTTCGACGTCCGGGTCGGCGAGCACGGCGACCGGCACCGCGCCGAGCACCCGTTCGACCACCGCGCGTTCCAGGTCGGCCCGGCTCGCGACGTAGGTGTATACCGCGTTCGGGTTCACTCCCAGGCGGGTCGCGACCGATCGGATCGACACCGCGGCGACACCGCCCTCGTCCATGAGTTCGATCGCGGCATCGACGATCTGCGCGTCGCTGAACGCCCGCCGTTCGGGTCTGGTCCTGCGTTCTCCTGGTGTTGACTTCGCCGCTGCCACGCGGTTGACTGTACCCCGTACAGCTACCTGTACCCCGTACAGTCAGAATTGAGACGCCATGCCCGCACGCCCCTGGCCCGCCATCGCCCTGCTGGTGGCCGCGCCGATCACCCTGAACGTCGCCTTCACCGGACTCGGCTCGGCCTTCGACTATCCCCACGTGCTGCGTGAGCCTGCGGCCGACGTGCTCGCGCTGTTCCGCGACAACCAGACCGCCGTCGTCGCCTGGTTCGTCGTGCTGGCCCTCGCGGCCGCCGCGCTGGCGCCGCTGGCCGTGCTGATCGGCAGGCTGGACCGCTCACCGGCCATGCGCGCGGCCGTCGCGGCGGGCGTGGCGGCCGCCGCGGTGCAGGCGATCGGCTTGCTGCGCTGGCCCGTCGCGGTTCCGGCGCTGGCAGCGCGGGCCGCCGAGGAGGGCGCGGGCTCCTCGGCCGTGCGCACTTTCGAAGCGCTGGGCGCGGTACTCGGCACCGGTCTCGGCGAGACGGCCGGATACACCCTCACCGCCGTGTGGACGGCCCTGGTCGCGATCGCCTTGCGGCACAAAATGCCCACCGCGTGGGCCGCAGTCGGTTACGTCTGCGCCGTCCTGGTGCTCAGCGGAGTTCTCGTCCCCCTCGGCATCCCGCTCATGGCGCAGACCAACTTCGTGGGCTATGTGCTGTGGAGCGTCTGGCTCTTGGCCTTGGCGGCGCTGCTCGCCTACCGCCCCACCGACTCGACGGCAGGCCACGACTCCGCGCCCGCACGGCCGCTGGATGCACCGCGCCCACTCTGACGGGCACGAGAACTCCGGCGGCCGTGCGGGGACGAACTCGCCGCCATCGCCGGACGCGGGCCGTAGCCGGGCGCAGTCGTCGTCACCGGGCGGGGACCGAGCGCTCCAGAACGTCCGCGGGGACCGAGACGCCGGGGTCCAGATCCTCGGAGTCGATCGGGGTGTCCCAGGTCTGGCGCAGCGGGAGGACACCCGCCCACACGCCTCCGTTGTCGATGTCCGAAGGGTCGTCCTTCGGGCCGCCGGCGCGGACCTTCACGGAGGCCTCGGTGAGATCGAGGGCGAGCACCTTCGTGGCGGCGAGTTCCTTCTTGCTCGGGGGCCGCACCCGTGACCACGCGCCGGGCGCCGCGTGTTCGACGATCACGCGCAGCGCGTGCAGGCGCTCGTCGTGCTCGGTCACCTCGCGAGCCCGGCCGAGCACGACCGCGGAACGGTAGTTCATCGAGAAGTGCATGGCCGAACGCGCGTACACCACGCCGTCGACCAAGGTCACCGCCACCGAGATGTCGGCGGCGAGCGCCGCGCGCAGATTGCCCGCGCCGGTGGATCCGTGCAGGTAGAGCGTGTCGCCGTCGCGGCCGTAGGCGGTCGGCAGTACGACCGGCGTGCCGCCGAGCAGCACCCCGAGGTGGCAGATCAGCCCGGCGTCGAGCACCGCGTCCAAGTCGGCGCGATCGGTGCTGGCGCGGTCGGTCAACCGGGTCGGCGTGCTGCGCGGCGTCGGGGAAAGGGGAGTCCGTGGGCTGACTGTTGCGGTCATGAACCCAGCATCGAGCTGCCAATGGCATTATCAAAGTGCCAATTCGACTGATTTTCAGCAGGCCACTATGAGGAGGGACCGTGCTGGATGACCTCCCCCTCGACCTCGATCGCGACCTGGCGCAACCGCTGTCGGTGCAGATCGCGGACCAACTGCGCCACGCGGCGACCAGCGGACCGCTGCGCGGCGGCGACCGGCTGCCGTCCACCCGTGCGCTGGCCGGGCGGCTGGGCGTGAGCCGGACCGTGGTCGCCGCCGCCTACGACCAATTGCACGCGGAAGGCTGGCTCAGCGGCCGACGCGGCTCCGGCACCTACCTGACGACCGCGCCGGCCGCCGCGCCGGCGCGCCTCGATCCCGTGCACGACACGGACACCGCGCCAGAACTGTTCGACCTCGCTCCGGGCGCGCCGTGCGTCGACGCCATCGATCCGGCCGCGTGGCGGCGGGCTTGGCGCGCCGCGGCGGATCATTCTCCGCTCGTGCGCAAAGACCGCGCGGGCGAACCGGAGTTCCGCACGGCGGTCACCGAGCATTTACTGCGCCACCGCGGCATCGGCGCGAGCAGCGACACCGTGCTGCTCGCCACCGCCGGGACCAGCTCGGCTGTCGGAGAACTGGCGGCTGCGCTGCTGCGCCCGGGCGATGCCGTCGCCATGGAGGATCCGGGCTACCAGCGCGCCGCCGGGGCATTCGCGGCGGCCGGTCTCGAGGTCGTTCCCGTCCCCGTCGACGCGCACGGACTGCGCGTCGACCTGCTGCCTTCCCGGATCAAAGCGGTGTATTGCACTCCCGCGCACCAGTTTCCGCTCGGCGCGCGGATGCCCGCGGCGCGGCGGGTCGAGCTGGTCGAGCATGCGCGCCGCCGCGGGATCTTCGTCATCGAAGACGACTACGACGGCGAATTGCGCTACGACACCGCGCCGCTGCCGCTGTTGGCCACCATGGCTCCCGACGTGGTCGTCCACTTGGGCACGATGAGCAAGATCCTGTCCCCCAGCCTCGGCGTCGGCTGGTTGCTGGCCGCTCCGGAGATCGCCGCGGCGGTGCTCGACCACCGCGAGCGCACCGGCACCGGCCCCAGTCCGGCGGGCCAGCGCGTGCTGGTCGCCTTCGCCGCGCACGGTGATCTGGCCCGGCACCTGCGCAGGCTGCGTCGCGCGCTGCCGCCGCGCCGGGCGCTGGTGGTGACCGAGCTGCGCCGCCGCGGACTCGACGTGCTCGGCGACGACGCGGGTTCGCACGTGGTCGTGCCGGTGGAGTCTGCCGAAGCCGAGCGGCGGGTGGTCGCGGAAGGCCTTGCCCGTGGTGTCGCGCTCGATGGCCTGGCCAGACACCACCTCGGATCCCGCCGCAGCCACTTCGGCGTCGCTCTCGGCTACACGGCGCTGCCCTGGCCGGAACTCGCCACGGCCGTCCCGCGGGCCGCCGCGTGCCTCGCCCAGCCGTAGCATGGTCGGCACGAGCGGTCAGGCTCGGAGGCGGTAGCGCAGCGTGACCACGTAGGGTCCCGCACATCCCGGAATCGGATCGGCACGAGCGATCGGGCCCGGAGGCGGTAGCGCAGCGTGACCACGCAGGGCCCCGCACATGCCGGAAAGGACAGAGCATGACCGAGCAGGACATCTTGGCGCGTATCAAGGAGCTGGTCGACCAGGAGCACGAGCTGCGCTCCCAGGCCACCCGCGGCGAATTGGACCCGAAGGCCGAACGCCAGCGCCTGGCCGAACTGGAAGTGATGCTGGATCAGGCCTGGGACCTGCTGCGTCATCGCCGGGCGCGGATCGACCAGGGCCAGTCCCCTGACGCGGCCCAGGCCAATCCGGTGTCGCAGGTCGAGGGCTACCTCCAGTAGGCGCGGCGATGTCGAGCACACCGACCGACTACGACGTCATCGTGATCGGCGGCGGACCCGCCGGCGAGAACGCCGCCGCCTACGCCGTCGCGGGCAGCGATCGCACGGCCGCCATCGTGGAACGTGAACTCGTCGGCGGCGAATGTTCCTATTGGGCCTGCATCCCCAGCAAAGCGCTGTTGCGGCCGGGCCACGTGCTCGCGGCCGCGCGGGCGATGCCGGGGATTTCGGCCACCGGCCTCGACGTCGAGGCGGTACTGCGGCGGCGCGACGCCTTCGTGCACGACCATGACGATTCCTCCCAGGTCGACTGGGCGCGGGGCAACCGCATCGACGTGGTGCGCGGCACCGGACGCCTGACCGGCACGCGCTCGGTCGAGGTCGACGGGCGGCAGCTGCGCGCCCGGCATGCCGTGGTGCTGGCCACCGGCACCACCGCGAACGTGCCCGACGTGCCCGGCCTTCGCGCCGCGCTGCCGTGGATTTCCCGCGACGCTACCAACCTGCACGAGGTCCCGCGCCGGGTCGCCGTGGTCGGCGGCGGCGTGGTGGCCTGCGAGGCGGCGACTTGGCTGGCCGCGCTCGGGGCCGAAGTCACCCTGCTGGTACGCGGCTCGGCACTGCTGGCCGCGAACGAGCCGTTCGCGGGCGAACGGGTGGCGGCGGCGCTGACCGGCGCGGGCGTGCGAGTGCGCTTCCGCACCGAGCCCACCGCCGTCGAACGCCCGGCCGCGAAGGACACCGGTGAAGGTCGGATCCACGGCGGTCCCGTGACGGTCCAGCTGCGCGGTCCCGAGGGCGAATCGATGCTGGAGGTGGACGAGATCGTGGTGGCGGCCGGACGCGCGCCCGCCACGGAAGGGCTGGGCCTGGACACGGTAGGGCTGTCCGACGGTTACGTCGCGGTCGACGACCACCTCACGGCGCGCGATGTCGACGGCGAGTGGCTGTATGTGGTCGGCGACCTCAACCACCGCGCCGCACTGACACACATGGGCAAGTACCAGGGCCGGGTGTGCGGCGACGTGATCGCGGCGCGGGCCGAGGGCAAGCCGCTGGCGGATCCGCGGTTCGTGGCGAGTTCCGATCACGGCAAGGTGCCGCAGGTGGTGTTCACCGCACCCGAGGTCGCGTCGGTCGGCCTGACCGAAGCCGCGGCCAGGGACGCGGGGCGCTCGGTGGAGACCGTCGAACTCGATATCGACGTGGCCGGGTCGGCGCTGTCCCGCGACGACTACGCGGGCCATGCGAAACTGGTGATCGACAGCGCCACCGACACATTGGTCGGCGCCACCTTCGTCGGCCCCGAGGTCGGCGAGCAACTGCACGCGGCGACGATCGCGGTGGTCGGCAGGGTGCCGCTGTCCGCTCTCTGGCACGCCGTGCCTGCCTACCCGGCGGTCAGCGAGTTCTGGTTGCGCCTGTTGGAGGCGCGGCGCGCGTAGCTACCATTCGAAGATGGTGGCAACAACGGATATCGCGACCGCCGACGGCATCGTCCGCGGTCGCCGGGGCCGCCGCGTCCTGCGCTGGCGGTCCATTCCCTACGCGGCTCCTCCGCTCGGGGACCTGCGGTTTCGCGCTCCACAGCCGGTCGAACCATGGTCCGGCGTGCGGGCCGCGACGGACTTCACCTCCGCGGCGATGCAACATCGTTCCGGCGCCCGGATCGGGCCGCGCGCCTACCAGCCGACCAGCGAGGACGCGCTGACACTCAATGTCACCGCGCCCGCGACGCCGGCGGCGGGGCCTCGTCCGGTACTGGTGTTCATCCACGGCGGCGGCTATCTCATCGGGACTTCCGCGCTCGGGCTGTACTCCGGCGCGCGGTTGGCGCTGCGCGGCGACGTGGTGGTGGTCTCGCTGAACTACCGGCTTGGCGCGTTCGGCTATGTCGACTTCAGCGAGTTCGGCACCGCGCAAGAACCGTTCGACTCCAACCTCGGCTTGCGCGATCAGCTCGCCGCATTGGAGTGGGTGCGCACCAATATCGCGGCCTTCGGCGGCGATCCCGGCAATGTGACGATCTTCGGCGAATCGGCCGGCGCGCACGCCGTACTCGGCCTGCTGGCCACCCCGGCGTCCAAAGGCCTGTTCCACCGAGCCATTTCCCAGAGCCCGCCCGCCGACTGGGCGGTGACCGCCGAGGAAGCCCGCGGCTTCGCGCGCCGCTGTGTGGCCGCGCTGGGCGCAACGCCGGACACCGCGCACACCGCCCTGCGCACCGCGGGCGCGAACGACATCCGCCGTGCGGTCGATCGCACCATCGCACAGGTGATACGGGAGCAGCCCGGCGCTTTTCCGGTGTGCCCTGTGGTGGACGGCGAGTTCCTGCCGGTTTCCCCGGTCGACGCGATCACCGACGGCTCCGCGCACCGGGTGCCGCTGATCATCGGCACCAACCGCGACGAGGGCACGCTGTTCGCCAGGTTCGCCGACGAACTGCCCACCACCCCGGACCGGCTGCGCTCGGCGCTCGGTAACTCCACCGAGGCCGAGTCCAGGATCAAGGCGGCGTATCCCGGCTATCCCCAGCCGAAGGCCGCGGTGCGGGCGGGCGGCGACTACACCTTCTGGCGTCCTTCGGTGACGGTCATGGAAGGTCACAGCAGGCACGCGCCGACCTACGCCTACCGTTACGACTTCGCCCCGCGCGCCCTGCAACTCGCCGGGATCGGCGCCACGCACGCGACCGATCTCATTCCGGTCTTCGGCGTGACCGATACTCCTATCGGCCGGGCCTTCACCGCCGCGGGCGGTAGGCGCGGACTGCGGGCGGTCACCGATCAGTTCCAGGACAACTGGCTGGCTTTCGCGCGCACCGGAGCTCCGCTGCCGTCCTGGCCCGCTTATACGGAGGCCCGCAGGTCCACCCTGATCATCGACTACCCCACGCGCGTGGAACACGACCCGGACCGGGAGAAACGACTCGCCTGGCAGGGCGTGCGGGTCCCGACGCTGACCTGAGCCGGGCAGCTACTTCAGCAAGCGCGACATCCGCCGGTCCGCGAGGACCTTGCCACCGGTCTGACAGGTGGGGCAGTACTGGAAGGACCGTTCGGCGTAGGAGACCTCGCGGACCGTGTCGCCGCAGACCGGGCAGGGTTGCCCGGTCCTGGCGTGCACCCGCATACCGGAGCGCTTCTCGCCTTTGAGGCGAGCGGCGTCCTGGCCGACCGAGCGTTGCACCGCGTCGGTGAGCACCGTGCGCATGGCGGTGTACAGCTCGGCCACCTTGTCGGCCGGGAGGGTCTTGGTGTTCGCGAACGGCGAGATCCGCGCGGTGTGCAGGATCTCGTCGGAGTAGGCGTTACCGACGCCCGCCAGCAGCGCTTGGTCCACGAGCGCGGTCTTGATCCGCTGGGAGGTGCCGTGCAGGATGTCGGCGAACTGCGCCTCGGTCACCTCCAGCGCGTCGGGTCCGAGTCGCGCGATGCCGGGCACCGCCTTCGGGTCCGCCACCACGTACACCGCGAGCCGCTTCTTCGTGCCCGCCTCGGTGAGGTCGAACGCGGGCGTCGCCCCTTCGGGCGTGAAGAAGTGCACCCGCAATGCCAGCGGGCTCTTGCCGCCCGGCTTGGGCGGCGTGGGACTCGGGTCGTCGATCCAGCGCAGCCATCCACCGCGCGACAGGTGCGTGACCAGCCACAACCCGTCGCATTCCAATCCGAGGAATTTGCCCCAGCGGCCCGCGCCGGTGACGTCTCGACCCGACAGTGCGGTGACCGGGGGCTCGAACGTCTTGACGGCGCTCAGCGCGGCCACGTCGACACGGCCGACGACGGCGCCGACCGCATGCTCCCGAAGGAACTGAGCCAACGCCTCCACTTCCGGTAGCTCGGGCACGGGGTTCAGACTACCCAGCCCTACCGACAACCTGCCGGTTCTCGCGCGGAAGCGGGCCGCTCACCTCCCCCGGCGCAGCAAATAGATATCCATGATCCAGCCCTTCCGGTCGCGCAGCTCGGCGCGACGCCGGACGATCTGCTCCCCCACCTCGGCCAGCGGCCCCTCGATCAACGTCTCGTCCGGCATGCCGAGGTAGGCGCCCCACCAGATGTGCACGTCCGCGTCCGGGATCGCGGTGAACGAGCAGTCGCCGTCCAACATCACCAGCGCGTTCTCGGCACCGAGTCCCTCCTCGCGCAGACGGCGGCCGGTGGTGATGCGCACCGGTTCGCCGATGCCGTGCAGCACGATCCGATGCCGCGCGGCCAGTGCCTGCGCGCTGGTGATGCCGGGAACGACCTCGTAGTCGAAACTCACCACGCCCCGGGCGAGCACCCGCTCGATCATCCGCAGCGTGCTGTCATACAGCGCGGGATCACCCCAGACCAGGATGCCGCCGACGCCGTCGGCCGCGGCGAACGCCGATTCCAGCACCGCCGAGCGGCGATCGTGCCAGTCGTCGACCACGTCCAGGTAATCGGCGGGGGTGCGGTCCCGCGGCGGGTCGGCGATCGGCACGATCCGGTACGGCCGATCCATGTGCTCGGCCAGGATCGCCGTCCGCACGTCGACCAGTTCCCGCTTGGCCTCGCCCTTGCCGATGACGAAGAACGTCTCGACCTGCCGCATCGCCTTGACCGCCTGCACGGTGACCTGGTCGGGGTCGCCCGCACCGATGCCGATCACGTAGAGCTTGCGCATGGGCTCGAGCTTGCCAGGGCCGCGGCGGACCGCGTGGTTCGGGACGCGCCCGATCGGCTCGCCGAGTGTTCGAGCGCGAAGACTAGAGTTGCCAGACGTGGCTCATGACGCGCTCGCTCCGGCATCGGCTCCCGACACCCAGTACGAGGACCTGTTGCGGCTGGTGCTGGCGTCCGGCACGAAGAAAGCCGATCGCACCGGCACCGGAACGCGCAGCATCTTCGGCCACCAATTGCGCTACGACCTCGCGGCGGGCTTCCCGCTGATCACCACGAAGAAGGTGCATCTCAAGTCGATCGTCTACGAGTTGCTGTGGTTTCTGCGCGGCGACTCCAACATCGGCTGGCTGCGCGAGCACGGCGTCTCCATCTGGGACGAATGGGCGGACGCGCACGGCGAACTCGGCCCGGTCTACGGCGTGCAGTGGCGGTCGTGGCCCGCGCCGGACGGAACGCACATCGACCAGATCTCCCAGGTGCTGCACACGCTGCGCACCGACCCCGACTCCCGGCGCATCATCGTCTCGGCGTGGAACGTCGCCGACCTGGACAAGATGGCGCTCGCGCCCTGCCACGCGTTCTTCCAGTTCCACGTGGCCGACGGGAAACTGTCCTGCCAGCTCTACCAGCGCAGCGCCGACCTGTTCCTCGGCGTGCCGTTCAACATCGCCAGCTACGCCCTGCTGACCCACATGATCGCCCAGCAGACCGAGCTGACGCCCGGTGACTTCATCTGGACCGGCGGGGACTGCCACATCTACGACAACCACCTCGATCAGGTCGCCGAGCAGCTCGGCCGCGACCCCTACCCGTTCCCCACGCTGCGGCTGCATCCCGCTCCGACGCTGTTCGACTACCGCTACGAGGACGTGGAGGTAGTCGGCTACCGGCACCATCCGGCCATCAAGGCCCCGGTGGCGGTGTGAGCGAACGGACGGTCGGGCTGATCTGGGCGCAGACCCTGGACGGGGTGATCGGATCCGGCAACGCCATCCCTTGGCGGCTGCCCGAGGACATGGCGCACTTCAAGGACGTCACTTGGGGACACCCGGTGGTGATGGGCCGACGGACCTGGGATTCGCTGCCGCCGCGGTTCCGGCCGCTGGCCGGGCGGCGCAACATCGTGGTGACCAGACAGCCGGACTGGTCGGCCGAAGGGGCCGAGCGGGCGTCGTCGGTGCCGGAGGCGCTGGCCAGGTGCGCTCCGGACGCGGTCTGGGTGGCCGGTGGCGGCGAGATCTACCGCGCCGCGCTCGAGTTCGCGACCGACCTGCGCGTCACCGAGATCGATACCGCGGTCGATGGCGATGCCTTCGCGCCGTCGATCGGACCGGAGTGGCGGCCCGACCACCCGGAGCCGTGGCGCACCTCGGAGACCGGGCTGCGCTTCCGCATCCGGCACTACACCCGGCGGTCCGCTTAACGCGCCACGCCGAACGCCGCCCACACCGGCGGGGCCGGTGAAACCCGGCCCGCGCCGCGGCGGACTCGGGCATACTCCTCGATATGCGGGCGGCCGGACCCGCGTCCGGTCGAACGCCTCGAGCCGTTGCCAGCAGCCCGGCATCGGCTGTGATGCTCTGCGAAAGGCGGTCCATGGAAAAGAAATCGCTGACTGCGGTAGCGCGCCAGCAACTGAAGCTGGCCGCCCTCGCCACGAGCGGGCGCAGTTCACAGACAATCTATGGCGGCCACACGCATACGCTGCGGCAAACGGTGGTCGGCCTGATCGCCGGGCACAGCCTGGCCGAACACGACAACACCGGCGAGTCCACGTTGCAGGTGCTCAGCGGCACGCTGGTGCTGCTCAGCGGCGCCAACGAATGGAAAGGCTCCGAAGGCGACCTGATCGTGGTGCCCAAGGCGCGCCACAGCGTCAAGGCGATCGATGACGTCGCGTTCCTGCTGACGGTGGCGATGTAGCCACCACGATGCGGGTCCGCGCTCCGGCCGGACCGGCCGGGCACTAGGGTGTCGATCATGGGTGAGCCGCAGCCGATCCTCGAACCGCTCACACCGTCCGCGATCTTCTTGGTCGCCACGATCGACGAGGGTGGCGAGGCGACGGTCCGCGACCTGCTCGCCGACATCACCGGCCTGCGCCGCTCGGTGGGCTTCCGCCTGCCGGGCGCGAACCTCACCTGCGTCACGTCGATCGGCTCCGACGCCTGGGACCGACTGTTCGCCGGGCCGAAACCGGCTGAGCTGCATCCATTCCCCGGTTACGTCGGCGAACGCCACACCGCGCCCGCCACTCCCGGCGACCTGCTGTTCCACATCAAGGCCGAGGTGCAGGACGCCTGCTTCGAGCTGGCCATGGCGATCGCCGACCGGTTGGCCGGTGCGGGGACGATCATCGACGAGACCGTCGGCTTCCGCTACTTCGAGCAGCGCGATCTGCTCGGTTTCGTGGACGGCACGGAGAATCCGGAAGGTCGCGCGGCCTACGCGGCGGCGCTGGTGGGCGACGAGGACCCGGAGTTCACCGGCGGCAGCTACGTGATCGTGCAGAAGTACACGCATCCACTGACGGACTGGCGCGCGCTGACGGTGGAAGAGCAGGAGCGCGTCATCGGCCGCACCAAACTGGACGACTTCGAACTCCCCGACGAGGTCAAGCCCGCCGACTCGCACGTCGAGGTCAACACGCTGATCGATCCCGACGGCACCGAACGCCAGATCCTGCGCGGCAACATGCCCTTCGGCAGCGTGCGCGAGGGCGTGTTCGGCACCTACTACATCGCCTACGCGGCCACACCGAGCGTCACCGAACGCATGCTCACCCGCATGTTCCTCGGCACCGACGAGGCGGCTTACGACCGCATCCTGGATTTCTCCGTCGCCCACACCGGCACCTCGTTCTTCGCACCCACCGTCGATTTCCTCGACGATCTGCCGCCCGCGCCGTGGGAGGCGGCGGAATCCGCGGTGTCCGTGGACACCGACGGCGCTGGTCCCGCAGATCTGCCCGGCATCGCCGCGCCCGCGGGCGACGGCGCCCTCGGTATCGGCTCGTTGAAAAGGAGCATCCGGTCATGAACAACCTCCATCGCGAACTAGCGCCGATCACGTCCGAGGCGTGGGCTGCCATCGAGGAGGAGGCGACGCGCACGTTCAAGCGGCACATCGCGGGCCGGCGCGTCGTCGACCTGTCCGGTCCGCACGGCGTCGACTACTCCGCGGTGGGCACGGGGCACACCACGCCGATCGACGCACCGGACGCGGGGGTGTTCGCCCGTCAGCGAGTGGTGGCGCCGCTGGTCGAACTGCGCGTGCCGTTCACGCTCGACCGCGAGGAACTCGACAACGTGGAGCGCGGCGCGCAGGACGCCGACCTGGACCCGGTGAAGGACGCCGCGAAGAAGATGGCGTTCGCCGAGGACCGGGCGATCTTCGAGGGTTATCCGACCGCGCAGATCACCGGCATCCGCGCGAGTTCGTCCAACGATCCGATCACGCTGCCCAGCGACACCAGGCTGGTCCCCGAGTCGATCGCGCAGGCGTTGACCGCGCTGCGGCTGGCCGGTGTCGACGGGCCGTACTCGGTGCTGCTCAGCGCCGATCTGTACACCGCGGTCAGCGAGACCTCCGACCACGGCCACATGATCCGCACGCATATCGAGCGCTTGATCCCGGAAGGGGAGATCATCTGGGCGCCCGCCATCGACGGTGCGATCGTGCTCACCACCCGCGGCGGCGACTTCGATCTGCGCATCGGCCAGGACCTGTCCATCGGCTACCTGTCGCACGACAGCACGTCGGTGCAGCTGTACTTCCAGCAGAGCCTGACGTTCCTGGTGTACACGGCCGAGGCCGCGGTCCCGCTGACCCTCTGAGCACCGGTCACATCTGGGAACGGCCAGGTGCGCGGCCGGAACGCGAAACGGTACGGTGGCCGGATATGCGCCATGAACAGGTAGGTGAGATGACAACGGTGCGGGCGGGTGTCGTTCCGACGCAGCGCGCCGTGTTCTACAGCGTGCTCGGCGTTCTGGCGACCGTCACGATCTGTGGTTCGTTCGTCGCCGCGTTCGGGGTGAACCGGGTGTTCACCGGCCTACTGGCCGGAGCGGTCGTCGGCATCGCGGTACTGACCGCCCTGTTCACCCGGGACGCCGTCGTGCTCACCGATCACGCCATCTACCGGCGCAAGCCGTGGACGGTCTCCAGTATTTCGTGGGACCGGGTGGTGGCCGGGCGCTTCACGCTCGACGAGCGCGCCCGGTGGTCACTGGCGCTGGACCTCTCCGGCGGCGACGAACCGCACGGCGAACTGGTGCTGCTGTCCATTCCCCCGGTGGTCCGCCCGGTCGCGGGAGCGTACGACCTGCGCAAACGCGACCAGGTGACGGAGATCCGGGCGATACTGCGGCGCAAGCGGATTCCGGTGACCGTGTTGCCGCAGATCGCGGGCGCGTTGCAGGAGCATTGGCAGATCGCGCCGCCGACGCACTGAGGGGCGCGACCGCTTGATAGAGGCGGAACTTCCAATACCTCCGGCGCACCGCCCTTTACGCCCCCGCCCGAGCCGAGTTCGTTCCCTCCGCCATTGGGGCGCCGGGGCGGTGAAAACCAGGTTCAGTTAGTGGTGGAAGGTTTATCCATCCGCGTCAGTAGGTCCAGTTCGTGCCGGTGCCTCGGTACTGCTCCACGGAGATGGGCTCGGCACCAGGCTTCATGTGATCGAGGTAGAGCCGTCCGTGCAAGTGGTCCACCTCGTGGGCGACCAGGCGCGCGACGCCGCGATCGAACACGGTGATCCGGGTGTTGCCGTCGATATCGGTGTGCTCTACGTGGATCGTCAACGGGCGCGGTACCCGCCCGCGCAGGTCGAAGAAGCTCAAGCATCCTTCGTATTGTTCGTCTTCCCCGCTGGTTTCGACGATGCGTGGGTTGAACAGCGTGATGGTATCTCCGTTGGGGGTTCGCACGATCGCTGCGGCACGGCTGATGCCGATCTGGGGCGCGGCGATGCCCATCCCCTTGCCGAATACGTGAGCCTGGGCTACACGTTCGGCGGCTGAATTCAGTTCGGCCACGACGCGGCGCGCGTCTTCGGCTTCGGCCGGCAGGTCGAACGGGCGCGCGACCTGGCGCAGGATCTCGTCACCTTCCTGCGCGATGCCCAGTCCAGCCATGATCTTGCTCGGTGGGGTGCGTTCGTCATCGCTGCGTCCGCGGAAGTCCCATTCGAGGCGGTAACGCGCATGCAGCGGCGGATCGTCGGTGGACCAGGCGTAGATGTGCCGTTCCCGGTCGACCTGCTGGGAAATGGGCGTGCGGAACGGCTGACCTTCGGCCGCCATCGAGGTCTGGAGCCCCCAAACCGAGGGCTCGAGCGCGGCGGGGAAGTCCAACCGCACCGACAGGCGGTTGGTGGGTAGGCGGACCGCGCGCTGAAACCAGTTGCCCCAGTGCGCCTCTGAGACGGTGTAGTCGTACTCGATCCAGCAGGCATGGCCGGGGTAGAGCGGGAAGTGGCGGCCACCATCGAGTTCGCTGAACATCAGCCAGACTTCCTTGAACGCATCGCGGTCATGGTGGGCGGTCCAGGCCATGGGCTCGGCGCGGTGTTCGCCGTGCCAGGCATGCAAGTCGATCTCATCCCAGGTCAGTGGGTGTTCCTGATAAAGCTGGTTGGATCGCTCGGGGTCGCCGGGGTAGCGGTCGACCGAGATCCGGATCAGGTAGCGGGTGATCGGTTCGGAGCCGCCGTTGATCAGGCGCCGCCGTTGGCGCAGCCGGTAGGTGTGCCCGTCGAAGGACAAGCTCGCATCGTCGTGATCAACCACCAGTGACCCGGCAGCGTCGCTGAGATCGACAGCGGCCGGACGGGTGACGGCGGAGCGGGAGGCGCGGAACTCCTCGAACGCGGCCCGCAGTGCCCCACCGGCTTGAAGGGCCGACTCGGCGCAGGCGGCGAACTCTCGGGATGGCTTCTCGGTGCCGGATTCGATCTTGGACACATACGGGCGGCTGTAGCCGAGTTTGGCGGCCAGTGCCCGGCGTGACAGGCCACGGACATCGCGCCAGCGGCGCAACTCGAGCGCGAAGGCATTGACCTGCGTCACGGCATTGTCGGGCGAGGTTTCGGCCGGGGTCACTGTCGGTGCTCCTGTTCGCGCAGGGTGTGCATGTGCGTGAGTACCCCGTGAGTATGCGCCCACTCTGACGAAACACCCTGCATCCGTGGGGAAATTGCACACCCAGCGACCCACCTCCGGCTTGATCTGTTGATTGCCCTGGGGTGGTTCGCGGCCAATACGATTCGGGGAGACACAACATGAGCAGAGTCCTGGTGACCGGGGGTGCGGGTTTCATCGGCTCGCACTACGTCCGGCATCTACTCGGCCACGATGACGTCGAGCAGGTCACTGTGCTCGACGCACTCACTTACGCTGGGCACGCGGAGAACCTCGGCGCCGCGATGCTCTCGCCGCGGCTGCGTCTGGTTACCGGCGATATCGGTGACTCCGTCCTGGTGGATGAGTTGGCGGCTTCACACGACGAAATCGTCCACCTGGCCGCGGAGTCACACGTCGATCACTCCTTCGCTCAGGCCGCACGGTTCATCGCCACGAATGTGGCAGGCACGCAGACGGTTCTCGATGCCGCCCTCCGACACCGGATCGCCAAGGTGGTGCATGTGTCCACCGATGAGGTGTACGGGCCCGCGCTTGAATGTGCCGCGAGCGAGGACGCCCCGATGGCGCCGACCGTGCCGTACGCGGCGAGCAAGGCCGCTGCGGACCTGATCGCGTTGTCCTACTACCGGACTCACGGCGTGCCGGTGTGTGTGACTCGCTCGTCGAACAACTACGGCCCGCATCAGCACCCGGAAAAGATCATCCCTGCCCACATCACCGCGTTGTTGCACGGAACCAAGATCGTGCTGCATGGCGACGGACAGCATGTGCGGAACTGGCTGCACGTCGCCGACAACTGCGCGGGCCTGGAGCTCGTGCGCCGCCACGGCACTCCGGGGCAGGTCTACAACCTGGGCGGTGGAACCGATTTGACCAACGAAGCCCTCACAGGGCTGATCTTGGCCGCGATGGGCGCGGACTGGGATCGCGTCATCCGGGTGCCCGATCGCCGCTGCAACGACCGCCGCTACGCGATGACCTGGGACAAGATCGCCCGGCTGGGATACCGGCCCCGGCTCAGCATCGCAGACGGGCTCGCCGAGACCATCGCTTGGTATCGCGCCAATGCCGACCTATGGGCGCCGATGCTGGCCGCCCGCGCCGGCGCCGGTGTCCGGCGGTGAGCGAGGCACGGGTCCTGGTCACCGGTGTCGGCGGCCAGCCCGGTTTCGACCTGGCGCGGCGCCTGCGTCAGCTCGGCGCCACGGTCATCGGCGTCGACGCTGACCCGCTGGCCAACGGGTTACTACTGGACGGGATCGAACCGCGGCTGTGCCCGCATGTCGAGGACACCCATTACGGGCCGGCACTGATGAAGCTGTGCGGCACCGAGGCCGTCGACGCGGTTGCCCCCACCGTCGAAGCCGAGCTGCCTGCGCTTATCGAGATGACCGCCGGAATGTACACGCTGGGTACGCGGACCTGGCTGCCGCCGAGTTCGGCCGTCACCGCCTGCCGGGACAAAGCCACCTTCGCCGAGGCGCTCGCGGCGGCCGGCGTCGCACACCCGGCAACGTGGCTGCCCGAACAGCTCGAAGGCGCGCCCTCCGATGGGGAGTTCGTCGTCAAACCCCGTCGGGGCCAGGGATCACGTGGCGTCCTGGCTTGTCAGGGCCGTGACCGAGCGCGCGCGGCCTGCCTGCTGATCGAGGACCCGATCGTGCAAACCCGGATCATCGGCACCGAATTCACCGCTGACTGTCTCGTCGGCGACGACGGCCGAGCTGGTGTCGTCCTGCGGTGGCGGCTGCTGACCAAAGGCGGGCTGTCGATCGTGACCAGCACCTTCACCGACCCCGACATCAATGCCCTCGTGCGCGCCACCCTAGTCACGGTCGGAATCCGCGGGTGGTGTTGCGTGCAGGGTTTCGCTACCGACACCGGCCCACAGATCACCGAGGTCAACGCACGGCCCGCCGGTGCGTTTCTGGCCTCCGAAGCCGCCGGCGCCGACCTGACGGGCCAATACCTTGCTGCCCTGCTCGGTGGGCCGATCGACTACGACCGACTCACCTACCGCCCCGGGGTGAGGCTCACCAAATACGTCGACACCCTCGCCATCGTCACCACCACAGGAGACCGTGATGCTCACGCCGACTGACTCTCCGGCCGTCGCCCGCAACGCCGCCCCGTACCTGCACGGCCCGGAAACTGCTGCCCTCGCCGCCGCGCTGGAGGCCGGCCAGTACGGGCACAACACCGAAACCGAACTCTTCGAGCAGGAACTGGCCACGTTCCTCGGCGTCGCCGACGTCATCACGACCCATCGCGGCACCGCAGCCCTGCACATGGCGTTGATGGCAGTCGGGATATGGCGCGGCGACGAAGTCGTGGTCCCCTCCCAAACGTTCTGCGCCACCATTCACGCCATCCGCGCCACCGGCGGAGTGCCGCGCTTCGCCGACATCGACCCCGCCACCCAATGCGTCACCCCCGAAACCGTCGAGGCCGCGATCACAGTCAACACCCGCGCGGTGCTCCCGGTGTTCTACGGCGGCCGCGCTGTCGATCTGACCGAACTCCGGCTGGCCGACCGGGAAATCGCCGTGGTCGAAGACGCTGCCCACGCCTTCGGCTCCCGACACCATGATGGGCGCCGGGTCGGTGCGACCGGCCAGCTCACCTGCTTCTCGTTCGGCCCGATCAAGAACATCACCTCGATCGAGGGCGGCGCGGTGGTGGCCCGCGACCGCCGCGAAGCGGAACGGCTGCGTACCATGCGGACACTGGGCATCCGCGCCACACAGCTGACCCGCATTCGCACCACCGACTACCGCGTCAACGGATTCGGTCTGCCGTATCACCTGTCCGCCGTGCACGCCGCGGTCGGCCGAGTCCAACTGGCTCACTTCGACCACGTCATCAATCGGCGAATGGCCCTATGGCGCAGCTACGCTCGCGCGCTCGCCGACCTCGAGGAGGTGCGTCTCGTCGACGTCGATATAGACCACACGGTGCCGTTCAACCTGGTCGTGCGAGTGCGTGACCGTGACCAGGTGTTCGCGCGGATGAAAGCGGCCGGCATCGGGGTCGGTGTGCACTACCCGCCCAACCACACCCAACCTGCCTTCGAGCGCTGGCACCGCCGTCTGCCTGCCACCGAGCACTCCGCGGCGGAGTTGCTGTCGTTGCCGTTTCACCTCGCCATGACCGACACCGACGTCACCACCGTCGTCACGGCACTGGCTGGCGCGCTGTAACCCGCAGCTACCTGATCGGCTCGCCGACGGCGACGGCGCGCACCAGCCCAGCCAGGCGCTGTCCCGCATCCGGGCGCCCCAACTCCCGCGCGGCCTTGCCCAGCCGGGCGCGTGCGTCCGGATCGGTCAGCAGCCCGGTGACGGCCGCGCCGACGGTCTCACCGGTAACCGTGCCCGTCACCGTGATCGCGGCCCCGGCCTCGGCGAGTAGTCGCGCCGCCCGCACCTGCTCGCCACCGGCCGACGACGCCAGTGGGATCAGCACCGCGGGTTTACCCAACGCGGTCAGCTCGGCGATCGTGCCTGCACCGGCGCGGCACACCACCACCTCGGCCAACGCCAACGCATCCGCCATCCCCGCACCGTCGATGAAGTCGGTGACGTAGTAGCGACCGGCCAGCTCGCCAGGCAACGCGGCCGCCGTCTGCCGCAACCCTGCAAGGTCCGCAGCGCCGGCCTGGTGAATCACGTTGGCCTGACCCAACAGCGACTTCAGCACCCCGACGACAGCGGTATTGATCTGGTGGGCGCCCTGCGCACCGCCGGTGACCAGCACGGTCGGCAGCCCCCGGTCGAACCCGCGCCCGAACCGGTCCAACGCCGCAGGACCACTACCAGCCAGTACCGCCTCACGGACCGGATTGCCGGTGACCACCGCGCGTACGGCCACCCGCGGCGGCAACACCGCGACAGTCGCTTCGGAGGTCACCGCCACCGCAGTCGCGGCCCGCGCCAAAACCCGGTTCGCCAGACCCAGCCCAACCGTCTGCTCATGCACCACCAACGGGACCCGCAGAACGCCAGCAGCCACACCGACCGGCACGGCCACATACCCGCCCGTGGTCAGTACGACATCCGGCGCGAACGCGCGCAACCGGCGCACCGCCTGCGCCACACCGACCGGTACCCGCGCCATGTCGACGGCATTGGCGCGGGTCATCATCCGTAGCGGGTTGCGGTCTCGGCGCAGCTTTCCCACTGCCACCCCGGTGAAATCGATATCGTCGGCAGCCGCGGTCCGCTGTTCGAGCGAGTCCGCCTGCCCGAACCACAGCACCTGCACCTGATCTGCACCGGCTCGCAGTTCGCGCACAACAGAGAGCGCGGGAAAAACGTGCCCCCCGGTACCACCACCCGCTATCGCTACCCGCACGACGCCGCCTTCCATGATCGGGCTCTCACAACCCGCTCGAGTCTGCCACCAGGTAGGCCGTTCAATCGGAGCTGGTCCGGTCCCTCACGAGCACGCATATGCATCGGCGGCGTAGGTCAATTCCCAGACACGAGTCTTCTCGGTCGAGCGGAACCACGGTCGGCGGCGGTGCGGGAGCCGCCGGGTCATGCGCCGCCAGCCGTGCGGGGCTATTGGCACAGCCAGGATCGGAGTCGGGGAATCGAGCGCAACCGGTAGCCGCACGTCCGCGAGGTCGCGGTTATCAGGTGGGCATTGCCAGGCGGTCGAGCAGCACGATCGCCTCGGACCGGATCGGGTCGAGATCACCGGACCAGCCGAGCGTGCGCAGCACCGCCCCCGGGATCGTGCGCTCCGCGTACCTGGGTGCGGCCCCTTCGTCGGAGCGGATGCTGATCACGGTCTCCACCAGCCGGAACGGCAGCAACTCGGTGCCGGGTACGCTCGCCGCCCCGCCCTCGGCCAGTACCTGCGTGGCCAACGTCTCGTAGTGGCCGCGTAATTCGTCGCGGCGCAGGCGGAATGCGGCGAAGCGCTCGGTGCGCAGTTCCGGAAGCAGGTACAGCGCACCGAGATTCCAGCGCGACGCGCACAGTTGCCGCACGTCGAACAGCGCCAGCGCGTACAGCCGGGCCGGTACCGGTTCGGACGCCGCACGCAGCCGTTCGGCCAGTTCGATCGGGGCGGCGACGGTTTCGGCGAGCAGCGCGTCGAGGATGTCGTCCTTGGCCGCGAAGTGGTGGTACAGCGAGGCCTGGCGGATGCCGACGGCGTCGGCGATCGCACGGGTGGAGGTGTTGGCGTACCCGTTGGTGGTGAACAGTTCGCCTGCGGCGTCGAGGATCTCGGCGCGCGGCGTCGATCCGCGCCTGCGTCGCTGTTCGAGACGCGGCCGTCCGGGCCCGAGGTTTGCCACGGGTTCATTCTGGCAGGTCGGCGCGGGGAAGCTCCGCAGCGGTGGTCGTGCGCACAGCTCGGCGACGGCGGGCGGTGCGTTTTCTGTCATTTGATAGAAATCCCCGCAACACAGAAGTTACCGAAGGTCTCGAAAGCGATACACGCAGGTCACCGAATGAGCGATCGCGGCGGCAAAACTGTCGTCTGATAGTTATTGGCCGCCACGCCGAAGGACCGCCCATGGCCACCACGCTCGCCCCGACCCCGCCGCCCGATCTCACCGGTGACAGCGCCGACCTCGCCCGGTTCGGCTATCAGCCCGTGCTGCACCGCAAGCTCGGCCGCTACGCCTCCTTCGCGGCAGGCTTCTCGTTCGTCTCCATCCTGACCACGATCTTCCAGTTCTTCGGCTTCGGCTATTCGTTCGGCGGAGCCGCCTTCTTCTGGACCTGGCCGATCGTGTTCGCCGGACAGTTCCTCGTCGCGCTCAACTTCGCCGAACTCGCCGCGCGCTACCCGATCTCGGGCTGCATCTACCAGTGGTCCCGACGGCTCGGCGGCGAACTCGTCGGCTGGTTCGCGGGCTGGATGATGATCATCGCGCAGATCGTCACGGCCGCCGCTGCGGCGATCGCCCTGCAAGTGGTGCTGCCATCGATCTGGAGTGGATTCCAGCTCGTCGGCACGGACACCGCGCTCACCTCACCGTCCGGCGCGACCAACGCCGTGCTGCTTGGCAGCATCCTGCTGGTGGTCACCACGCTGATCAACGTGATCGGCATCGACCTGATGGCGCGGATCAACTCGATCGGCGTCACGGTCGAGATCGTCGGTGTGCTCGCGATCATCGCGCTGTTCTTCACCCACACCGAGCGCGGGCCCGGCGTGGTGCTGGAGACCGACCAGGCCGCGCCGGGACCCTACTGGGCCGCGTTCCTGGTGTCCGGATTGATGGCGGCCTACGTCATGGTCGGATTCGACTCCGCCGGTGAGCTTTCCGAGGAGACCAAGAACCCGCGCAAAGTCGCGCCGCGCACCATTCTCACGGCGCTGTCGGTCTCGGCGCTCGGCGGCGGACTGATGCTGCTGGGCGCGCTCATGGCCGCGCCGAGCCTGTCCGACGGCGCGCTGGCCTCCGACGGCCTGGCCTACGTCCTGACCGCGAAGCTGGACAGCCCGGCGGGCAAGGTGCTGCTCGGCTGCGTCGCGGTCGCGATCACCGTATGCACCTTGGCGATCCAGACCGCGGGCTCGCGGCTGATGTTCTCCATGGCGCGGGACGGCAAGCTGCCGTTCGCCCGCAGGCTCGCCGCGGTGCACCCGCGCTACGGCACGCCGGTGCTGCCCGCGATCGTGATCGGCGCGCTCGGCATCGGCCTGCTGGTGCTGAATCTCGGCAACGCCGCGATCTTCGCGACGCTGGCCAGCGTCTGCATCGTCACGCTCTACCTGGCCTACCTGCTGGTGACAGTGCCGCTGCTGGTGCGCCGGTTCACCGGCCTACCGGACGCGGGCACCGACGCACGGCTGTTCGGCCTCGGCCGGTTCGGCATTCCGGTCAACGCGCTCGCCGTGGTCTGGGGCGTCGCGATGGTGGTGAACCTGGCCTGGCCGCGCGCCGAGGTATACACCCCGGCCGGCGGCGGCTGGTGGATGCTCTGGGCCGCACCGCTTTTCGTGCTGCTGGTGCTCGCCGTCGGCGTCCTGGTGCATCGCTTCGTCGTCGGCTGGTCCCGCGGCGTCACCGCGGGCGAGCCCGCGCCACAACCGGCCTGAGCGCCTTCGATGCGGCGGTGCGCCGCCAGGCACCGCCGCACACCCGCACATCCAGCATCCGAGAGGAATCATCGTGACAAGCACTGCGGACACCTCCAGCGCGCGAGCGCACGCACGGGCGCAGGCCGCGGCGGCGACGATCGCCGGTCCAGCGCTCCCCGCGGAGATCGCCGCCTCGAAGATCACCTTCGCCCAGCGGATTCCGGCAGGCGGTTACGCGAACATCGCGCTCGGACGCGGCACCCGCGTCCGCCTGTCCGACCCCGACGGCGCGGCCTGCGCGCACCTGCTGCTGGTGCGCACCGACGCGCCGTGGGAGCGCCTGAACGTCGCCGACACGGTGAAGGTGCCGTGGCAGGCGTACCTGGGCAGCGGCCATCCGCTGCTGTCGGACCAGGGCCGCGTGCTGGCGACCGTGCTCACCGACACCTCCGGCCACCACGACGCACTCTGCGGGCCGACCGACCAGGCCCGCCACTCGCTGCGGCTCGCGGGCGCGAAACACGGCCTCGAGCCCCGCGACGTCGGCCCGACGGTCTCGTTCTTCCGGGGCGTGCGCGTGCGGCAGGACGGCGCGCTGGTCTCGACCGGCAGCGCCGCCCCCGGCTCCGCCGTCGATCTGCTCGTGCACCTGCCGGTCACCGTGCTGGTCGCCAATTCCGCGCACCCGCTGGACGACCGGCCCGCGACGGACCTGGACTTCGTCGCGTGGGCCGCGCCGGAGGAACTCGCCGCTCCCGGCAACGACGACCCGGAATACCGACGCGCCGTGCAGAACACCGAACAAGCCTGGACCGCCGCGCTGACCCTGGAGGCAACCGCATGACCACGGCACGCACCATCGTGCTCGACGAGACCGTCCCCGCCCGCTCGCCCTGGTCGGCGGTGGTCCGGGCGGGCGAATCCCTGGAGATCATCGATCTGCGCGGCAACCAGGCGGTGGACTGCCTGCTGTACTCGGCGGCCGATCACGCCGAGCGCTACAGCGCGCAGGCCACGATCGCCGCCCAGCGCAACATCTTCCTCACCACCGGCAGCGTGCTGCGCACCGACGCGGGCACCGCGCTGATGACGGTGGTGGCCGACGAGGTGGGCAACCACGACACCATCGCGGGCGCGTGCTCCCAGGAATCCAACACCCTGCGCTACGGCCACCACACCCGCCACCAGCACGCCTGCGTGGAGAACTTCCTCACCGAGGCGTTGCGCTGGGGCCTGGGCAAACGCGATCTGGTGTCGAACATCAACTGGTTCATGAACGTTCCGGTCGAGGCGGACGGCACGCTCGGCATCGTGGACGGCTTGTCCGCGCCGGGCAAGCGGGTCACGCTGCGCGCCGAGATCGACACGCTGGTGCTGGTGTCGAACTGCCCGCAGATCAACAACCCATGCAACGGCTTCGACCCGACCCCGGTGCGCATGGTGGTGTCGCGATGACCGTCGCCGAGCTACCGGTGGCCCGGCCGGAAGAGATCGCGCAACCCGGCCGGATCGAGGTCGTTCGCCCCGGCATGCTCACCACCGTGCAGGACTGGCCGGGCCGGGTCGGGTATTGGCACATCGGCGTCCCGCCGTCGGGACCGATGGATGATCTGTCCTTCCGTCTGGGCAATCGCGCGCTCGGCAATGCCGAGGGCGCCGCCGGATTGGAATGCACCCTCGGCGGTCCCGCGCTGCGGTTCACCGCGCCGGGCTGGGTTTGCGTCACCGGCGCTCCGGCGGAGGTGACCGTCGACGGCGTCGCCGTGCCGCAGTGGCGGACGGTGCGGGTGCCCGCGGGCGGTGTGCTGGACGTGGGCGCGGTGCGCGGGCCTGGGATGCGCTGCTACGTGCTGATCGCGGGCGGCATCGACGTGCCCACGTACCTCGGCAGCGCCGCCACGTTCACGCTGGGCCGCTTCGGCGGCGGCACCGGGGCCGCGTTGCGCGCCGGTGACTCGCTCGCGCTCGGCGCGCACCACGGCCGGGTCACGGCGGCCGTGCCGATGGACCAGCAACCCGTGCTGACCCGGCGCTGGGAACTCGCGGTCACCGAAGGACCGCACGGTGCGCCCGAGTTCTTCACCCGCGCCGACTTCGAGACCGTCGTGGGCACCGACTACGAGGTGCACTTCAACTCCGACCGCACCGGCGTCCGGCTGATCGGGCCGAAACCGGAATGGGCCCGAACCGACGGCGGCGAGGCGGGATTGCACCCGTCCAACATCCACGACACCCCGTATTCCGTCGGCGCACTGGACTTCACCGGCGACACGCCCATCCTGCTCGGTCCGGACGGGCCGAGCCTGGGCGGTTTCGTCTGCCCGGTCACCGTCGTGGCGGCAGACCGCTGGAAACTCGGGCAGCTCTCGCCCGGCGACAGCGTGCGGTTCGTGCCGGTGCGCGGTGACCGAGCGGCCTCGATCCGGGAACTCGGGCCCGCGCGCCGGGCCGGGTGGCCGACGGTGTTCTCGGCGGGCGGCGACGGCGACGACGGGGTGTTGCGCCGCTGCGAAGTCGACGACGAGACCGCGGTGACCTACCGTCGCGCGGGCGACGACGGCGTACTCGTCGAGTACGGCGCCATGACCTTGGATCTGGGCTTGCGCGCCCGCGTGCACGCGCTGCATCAGCACCTGCTCGCCACCGGGGTGCGCGGCGTCACCGAGCTGACTCCCGGCATCCGGTCGTTGCAGATCCGGGTGGACCCGCACGTCCTGTCCGTCCCCGCGCTGCTCGACCTGCTCGCCGAGACGGAGGCGCAGTTGCCCGCCTCCGATCAGCTGATCGTGCCCAGCCGGGTCGTCCACCTGCCGCTGTCCTGGGACGATCCCTCCACACGCGAGGCGATCACCCGCTACATGCACGGTGTGCGCGCCGACGCGCCCTGGTGCCCGTGGAACATCGAGTTCATCCGCCGCATGAACGGCTTGGCTTCCGTCGCCGATGTCTACGACACCGTGTTCGGGGCCGAGTACCTGGTTCTCGGCCTCGGCGACGTCTACCTCGGCGCGCCGGTCGCCACCCCGACCGATCCCCGGCACCGGCTGGTCACCACGAAGTACAACCCCGCCCGCACCTGGACGCCGGAGAACGCGGTGGGCATCGGCGGCGCGTACCTGTGCATCTACGGTATGGAAGGACCGGGCGGCTATCAGTTCGTCGGACGCACCACACAGGTGTGGAATCACCGAGCCGGTGCGGCGCCGGTTCCCCCCGGCGCGGACCGGACCGCCTCGGGAGCCGAAACTCCTTGGCTACTCCGTTATTTCGACCGGATCCGCTGGTATCCCGTCGAAGCGGAGGAACTCCTCGACCTGCGCGCCGATTTCGCCGCGGGAAACGTGCGGGTGCGAGCCGAGGACGGCGAATTCCGGTTGGCGGAGTATCGGGAATTCCTCGCCGAGAACGCCGGATCCATCGAGGCATTCCGCGCGAGGCAAGCGGAAGCCTTCGCCGCCGAACGCAATTCCTGGCGCTCGGCAGGGGAACTCACAGCATGAGATATCAACGGCCGTGGCTTGCGTGCGATACCAGCGCGGAGCTGGAGCTCAGCGCAGGTCGCGGAAGAACGCACGGATGTCCGCGGTGAGCAGCGCGGGTTCCTCCATGGCCGCGAAGTGGCCGCCGTGGTCGACGTCGGTCCAGCGTGTGATGGTGTTCTCGATCTCGGCGTAGCGGCGGATGCCGACGTCGTGGGCGAAGACCAGGGCGGCCGTCGGCACGCCGGAGTTCGGCTTCGGCTCGCCCCACGGGGCGTCCTGGGCGTAGCCGACATAGGCCGACGAGCCCGCGGTGCCGGTGAGCCAGTAGATCATCGCGTTGGTCAGCAGCCGATCCCGGTCCAGGATCTTGTCCGGCTCGACCGCGCGCGGGTGGGTCCACTCCCGGAACTTGTCCATGATCCAGGCCAGTTGTCCCACCGGGGAATCGGTCAATCCGTAGGCCAGCGTCTGCGGGCGGGTGGATTGAACGGCGATGTAGCCGTACTCCTCCCGCATGAACGCCTGTATCCGCCGGACGCGATCGCGCTCCAGCTCGGTCAGGCTCGCCAGTTCGCGCTCCACGAGCGGCAGCGGCGGGAGACCGGGCGTGCCGTTGACGTGCACGCCCACGACCCGGTCCGGCGCCTTCCGGCCGACCTCCGGGCTCACCGCCGCTCCGATGTCGCCGCCTTGCGCGCCGTAACGCTCGTAACCGAGTCGGCGCATGAGTTCCGCCCATGCCCGCGCGATTCGCCCGATGGTCCACCCCGCCTCGGCGACCGGTCCGGAGAACCCGAACCCCGGCAGCGACGGGATGACCAAGTGGAAGGCGTCGGCCGGGTCGCCGCCGTGTGCCCTCGGATCGCTCAACGGCCCGATGACATCGAGGAATTCGGCTACCGAGCCCGGCCAGCCGTGCGTCAGCAGCAGCGGCAGCGCACCGGTCTCGGGCGAGCGGACGTGCAGGAAGTGGATGGTCTGCCCGTCGATCTCGGTGGTGTACTGCGGATAGGCGTTGAGCTGCGCTTCGGCCGCGCGCCAGTCGTATCCGGTGCGCCAGTGGTCGACCAGCTCGCGCAGCCACGCGATCGGCACGCCGGTGTCCCAGCCATCCCCTGGCAGCGGGGCGGGCCAGCGGGTGGCGTCGAGGCGGGAGCGCAGGTCGTCGAGTTGCCGCTGCGGGATGTCGATGCGGAACGGGGTGATGTCGTTGCTCATGTGCTCGACGATATGGATCACCTAGGACAGGTCATGCCCTAGCTGTCGGGCAGACTTTTCCCATGTTGGAAACCTCGGCGCGTCTGCTCCGCCTGCTGTCGCTGCTGCAGACGCCTCGCGACTGGACCGGCGCGGCACTCGCCGAACGCCTCGGCGTGGACGTGCGCACCGTCCGCCGGGACATCGACAAGCTGCGCGCGCTGGGTTACCCGGTGGATGCGACGCCCGGCGTGGCGGGTTACCGGCTCGGCGCGGGCGCGAAACTGCCGCCGCTGCTCTTGGACGACGACGAGGCGGTGGCGGTGGCACTCGGTCTGCGCACCGCGGCGGGCGGCACCATCGCGGGCATCGAGGACAGTTCGCTGCGCGCGCTGGCCAAGCTCGACCAGGTGCTGCCCGCACGGCTGCGCCATCGGGTCGGCATGCTCCTCGAGGCCACCGTCGCCGTGCCAGCGGGCGGCCCGACCGTCGACCCGGATGTGCTCACCGCCGTCGCGGCCGCCATCCGCGATCACCATCGCCTGCGCTTCGACTATCACGCCCACGACGGCGCCACGTCGCTCCGCGTCACCGAGCCGCATCGCTTGGCCCACACGGGGAGGCGGTGGTACCTGATCGGCTGGGACGTCGACCGCGCCGACTGGCGCACCTACCGCGTCGACCGCCTGCGGCCGCGCATCCCCACCGGTCCCCGCTTCGCCCCGCGCGCAGCGCCCGACGCGGACCTGCCCGGGTATCTCTCCCGCGGCGTGTCGACCGCGCCGTACCGCTACGCGGCCCGCATCACCCTGCGCGTCGCCGCCGAAGTGGCCGCCGAGCGGATCGCCCCGACCGTCGGCGTGATCGAGGCGGTGGACGCCGAATCCTGCGTGCTGCGAACCGGTTCCGATTCGCTGGACGAACTCGCCGTCTACGTCGCGGGCTTCGGGTTTCCCTTCCGCGTGCACGAACCACCGGAACTACGCACGCACCTGCGCGAACTCGCCGCGCGCCTCGGCGCGGCGGTCGAGTGACCACGCTGTGCCGCTACGGCTTCGCCTCGCGACGGCACGGCGAAGCCCCCCACCTACGCGACCGTGCCGGCGTGGTCCCTGGTGTCACAGTCCGCGCGCGCACGTCGTCGTCTCGGTGAAGCGATGGGAACGTCCCATCGGCACCGACGAGATCGGAGACAGTCATGACCGCGAGGATCCTGGTCACCGGCGGTACCGGCACCCTGGGCCGCGAGGTGCTCCCGCTGCTGCGCGAGACCGGCGCCGACGTGCGCGTGGTGAGCCGCACCGAACGTCCGTCGGACGGCGGCGTCGAGTTCGTCGCGGGAGATCTGCTGCGCGGGGTAGGCATCGATGCCGCGGTCGCAGGCGTCGACACCATCTTGCACTTGGCCGGCGACGCGAAGGGCGACGACGTGGCGACCGCGAATCTGTTGCGGGCCGCCACCGCCGCGGGCGTCGGGCACATCGTGTACATCTCGGTCACCGCCGCCGAACTGCTGCCGATGACCTACTTCCGCGCCAAGTTCGCCGCCGAGCAGGCCGTCGCCGGATCGGGCATCCCGTGGACCACGCTGCGCGCCGCGCAGTTCCACGATTTCGTTCCGAAGCTGGTGGACACGATGCTGAAATCGCCGGTGCTCCCGGTGCTCGGCGGGGTGCGCCTGCAGCCGGTGCACGTGCGCGAGGTGGCGGCCCGGCTGGCGGAGCTGACGGTCGGCGCGCCCGCCGGGCGCGTCCCGGATCTGGTCGGGCCCGCGGTGATCGGCATGCGCGAGCTGATGCGCGACTACGTGGCGCTGCTGGGCAAGCGGCGTGCGCTGCTGACCGTCCGGGTGCCGGGCAAGGCGGGCCGGGTCTACCGCGCGGGCGGCAACCTGGTGACCGACGGGGCTGATGTCGGCAAGCTGACCTGGGCGGACTATCTGGCGGAGCACCGGGGCGCGGTCTCGGCCGGATGACCCGGCGCGGGAGCCGTTGCCGAGCAGACGCGGGAGCCGGGTGCCCGCATCCGAGATCCGCCAGCGCCCCAGAGGAACTCCGCGATCGGCCCGGAGCGGCCACTTCGGCAACGGACGGCGGACTGATCACGATGCGACAACGACACGGGGCCTGACCGGATAAACCAGTGATGAGCTGGGCTTCTGCTCTACTCTCCTGAGGATGGGCGCTGCGCTCGGTGATCTGCTTCCCTTGGCGGTGGGGGTGGCGATCTCCCCGATCCCGATCTTGGCCGCGATCCTGATGATCCTGTCGGCCCACGCCGGCGCCGCCGCCCGTGGGTTCGCGCTCGGCTGGGTGGCCGGGATCGCGGCGGCCACCGTGATCATGGCGCTGCTGGCCGGTCCGTTGGGCGGGGCCGGTGACCGGCAGCCCTCGGCGGCGGGGTCGTGGGTGCGGATCGTGCTGGGGGTGCTCCTGCTGGGATTGGCCGTCGCACAGTGGCGTTCCCGGGCCGACACCGCGGTGCCGGGCTGGATGCGCGCCATCGACCAGCTCACCACCATGAAGGCCACCGTGCTGGGAGCGGCGCTTTCCGCGGTGAATCCCAAGAACCTGCTGCTGTGCCTGTCCGCGGGCGTGGTGATCGGTTCGGCTGGAATCAGCGTCGGCGAGCAGGCGGTCGCGGTCGTCGTGTTCACCGTGCTGGCCGCCTCCAGCGTGGTAGCGGTGATCCTCGGCTACGGCCTCGCCGCCGACCGGCTCCGCGAACCCCTGGAGTGGACCCGAAGCTGGCTGCAAGCCAACAACCATGTGGTGATGGCGCTGGTGCTCGCGATCATGGGCGCGGTCGTAACCGGGAGAGGCATCAGCGGACTCTGAAACAGGTGGACGAGCTCAATCCATCCGGAACGTGGCCTCCGGGTTCGCAGTGTCCCGCACGATCCGCAGCGCCTCCGACAACGCCGCGAGCTGATCGGGCGTGAGCAATCCGACGAACCAGCGGTCGACGGCGGCGAGATAGTCCGGCAGCACCCGCGCCAACCGCGCCGCGCCCGCATCGGTGAGCACCGCGTACGCGCTGCGCCGATCCCCCGGGTCCAGCTCGCGTCCCACCAGCCCGGCACGCGCCAGCCGATCGACGAGCCGGGTGACGCCGCTGGTGGACAGCGCGGTCTGCACCGCCAGTTCCGTCATCCGCAGCCGCCGCCCCGGCGAACGGCTCAGCCGCATGAGCGCGTTCATATCCAGCCCGGACAGACCGTGCGCCTTCCACACCTGCTCCAGCTTGGCGACCACACCGCCGTGGGCCTCGAACAGCAGGCCCATCGTGGTCAGGCGCGGATCGTCGAACAGCTCGGTCACGTCCATACCGGAAACCTACCCGAATGTTTCTCTGCGGATAGTTGACATGAGGATTAAGTCGTCGTAGAAATATGCATACGCAATATTCCTCGCGTCAATTACTGGAGGTTCCCATGTCGCCGACCGCCTGGATCGCCGGATTCCGCTCCGCGGTGATCCGCCCGGACGAGCAGATCAAACTCGCGGAGTCGCGCGCGTTCACCGACCAGACCGTGCGCCAGGTGCTGCACTTGGCGGGCGGCGGCGCGCAGCTGCGGGTGCGGCTGACCAATCGCTACGGGAAGACCCCGCTGACGATCGGCGCCGCCCGCGTCGCCCTGCGCAAGACCGGCAGTGAGATCGTCGCCGAGACCGAGGCCGCGTTGCGGTTCGACGGGAGCGAACAGGTGATCGTGCCGGTAGGCGGCGAAGTGCTCAGCGATCCCGTCGATCTGGCCGTCTCGGCGGGAGCGGATCTGGCGTTGAGCCTCTACCTGCCCGGCCCCACCGGCCTGGCCACCTTCTCCCACCAGCCCGGCGAAACCGCTTACATCGCGGACGGAAACGTCGCGGGCGAGGCCGCGCTCACCACCGTCGACGAGGTGCCCGCGCGGTTCTACGTCGCCGGTGTCGACGTGCTCGCGCCGGTGGCGACGCCGGTGGCCGTCGCGTTCGGCGATTCGTGGTTCGAAGGCGTCGGCACCACGCTCGGCGCGAACCGCAGGTCGGTGGATTTCCTCAACGCGCGACTGGACCGCGGCTGGGTGGTCAACCAGGGCATCGCGGGGAATCGGCTGCTCACCGACGAAATCGGCGAGCCGGGCCTGGCTCGTTTCGAGCGCGACGCGCTCGCCGTGCCCGGCGTGACGAGCGTGCTGATCAACTTCGGCATCAACGATCTCATCCTGGGCGGGATGGCGGGACAGCCGCCCGCGACCGCCGAGGAACTGATCGCGGGCTTCACCACGCTCGCGCGGCGCGCGCACGCGGCGGGGCTCACGATCCACGCCGCGACGATCGGACCCTACGGCGGCTGCGTCTACGAAGGCCTGCCGATCGTCGAGACGTTGCCGACCCGTCAGCGCGTGAACGAATGGCTGCGCGGCACCGACGTCTTCGATTCGGTGTTCGACGTGGCGCGAGCGGTCGAGGATCCGCAGCGACCCGACTTCATCCGTCCCGCATTCGACTGCGGCGACGGCATGCACCTCAACGACGACGGTGCTCGCGCCATGGCCGAATCGGTGGATGTCGCCGCCCTTTTCGGCTAGAGAACGGCCCGACGATCGCTAGGGCTCGAGACCCCGCAGCACGATCTCGACCCCGCCACGGAATTCGTCGTCGGCCGACATGCCCTTGGCCTGACCGGCGGTCTGCGCCAGATGCGGGTATTGCTCCGCGGGCAGGTCGGCCAGCACGATCGTTCCTTGCCCGCGCAGCGGCGCGTAGTGCTTGTTCTGGAGATAGCCGATCAGGAAGGCGATCAGCGTGCGCTGGGCTATGACGCGGGCGCGACCGGTGAAACCCCCCTCGGTGAGCACGGCGAGCATCGTCTCCATCACGCGCAGCGATTCGACCGACGACTGCCGACGCCGCAGCACGATCGGCACGGCGGCCGGATGGGCCGAGAACCCGTCCCGGATGTTCTCGAGCAGGGCCGTCGCACGCTCGCGCCAGTCGCTTCCCTCCGGAAGCGACGTATCGACCCCGGCGAACACCTGGTCCGCCACCAGCACCTCGAGCTCGTCGCGGTCGCGCACATAGCGGTACAGGGCCATGGTGGCCATGCCCAGTTCCTTGGCCACCGCGCGCATCGTCAGCGCCGGCAATCCCTCGCGATCGAGCACGGCCAGGGCCGCCGCGGCGAGATCGACGGTGGTCAGCGAGCGGGGGCGGGGCACGGATTGACAGCGTACGCGTTACGCGCATACTGGTCGTAGGCGTACGAAGTACACCTACGAAAGGAACCCCGATGTCGCTGCCGACCGCTGTTTCCGACCGGACCCTGGTCACCGTCTCCGGCGCCCAGGTCCTCGTGCCGGACCCGGACCGCTTGATCCACTTGCAATTCCGGCGCTTCGCCGGATGCCCGGTGTGCAACCTGCACCTGCGCTCGATCGTCACGCGCCACGCGGAGATCGCCGCGGCGGGCATCCGCGAAGTGATCGTCTTCCATTCCAGCGCGGCGGAATTGCGCAAATACACCGCCGAACTGCCGCTGGACGTAATCGCCGATCCGGACCGGAAGCTCTACCGCGAATTCGGCGTCGAGACCTCACCTCGCGCACTGCTCGACCCGCGCGGCTGGCCCGCCATCCTGCGCGGCGTCGCTCACGACGTCTACGCGACTCTGCGCCGCAAGCAGGCCGCCCCGCCCGCCAAGCCCGAGGGCGGCAGTCTCGGGCTGCCCGCCGATTTCCTCATCTCCCCCGACGGACGCGTGCTCGCGGCGAAACACGGCGCGCACGTCTACGACCAGTGGTCGGTCGACGAACTCCTCGCACTCGCCCCGGTAGAGCGTCGGTCGTGAGAACTGCCGAAAGACCCTTGGTTGCGCGGACCTTCGCGTTGGTTCCCAGCGGGCTGCTCGCCGGTGCGTTCGGGTATGGGGCGGTCAACGTCCTCTACGCTTTCCGCAAAGTCCCGCTGGATGTGCGCTTCACCTTCCACACCGCCTTGATGAGCGTCAACGGCGTGGTCATGCAGTCGTCGATGGGCCTGACCATCCTGAGCACACTGGTGCTCGCGATCCGCTCGACCGGCCGCTCGCGCCTGCTCGCCGGTAGTGCGAGCCTCCTGGCTGTCGCCGCGTTCCTCATCACCCGCCTCGGCAATGTCCCGATCAACCAGAAGATCAAGGTGTGGGCGGTCAGCGGCCCACCCGCCGACTACGCCGAAATCCTCGGCCGCTGGGAGGCGTTCCACTTCGCCCGCACCGCCTGCGCACTCGTGGCCTTCGGATTGGTCGTGGTGACAACCCTGCTCCCGGCGCAGCAAGCACGCCCATGACCACCGTCGAGCTGTTCGTCTCCCGCGACGCACTGGCCGCGGCCAGCCGCCACCCGCGGTGTTGTTGCTAGCATTTCGCGGTGGTAGCGGATTCGTATCCCGCGGTGGACTGTTAGGGCCATCCGAGCATCGTCGTCCCGCTCAAGGCGACAACCGGGATTGTCACGCACAGCCATCCGCAGCACCAGCTGACCTGGGCGCCCGACGGGGTACCGCGTTCCGACGCGAAATCGGCACCACACCCGCCGCGTACTTGGGCGGGCGCGGTGCCGATTCGGTGTGAACCTGACGGATCAGGCCCCCTGGGTGGGACGAGTGCGCTTGCCGCGCAGGTGATCCACGCCGAAAGCGAGCACGGAGGCGACCACCGCGACGCACCCGATCGCGGCGCCGAGGCCGACCATGGAGTTCAGCCCGTCGATCGACGCGGAGGTCGCGATGTGCGACAGGTCCGACGCGATCGGCTGGAACTGCGCGGGCAGCCCGTCGGCCACCGAACGACCGGCGCCGGAGCCGGCCGCCTCCAGGAACTGCTCACGCAGCACCGGCGGGACGGCTCCGGGCAGGGCATCCAGCCCGTCGGCCGCGGAACCGCGCGCCGAGTGGTTGAACATGGCGCCCAGCCCGGCCACGCCGACCGCGAGGCCGACCTGCCGAAGGGTGCCGAAGGTCGCGCTGGCCATGCCCGCGTTCTCGTCGGAGGCGAAGGTGAGCGAGGCCGCCTGGTTGACGGCCGTGATCGCGCCGAGCCCGAGGCCGCCGAGCACCATTCCGGGCAGGAAATGCGTCCAGGAGTCGTCGGAACCGAAGTCGCCCATCAGCCAAGTGGCCAGCGCGACCATGCCCATCGTGACCGGCAGCGAGACCGCGAACGGCACCCGCTTCGCGAAGACCATCGCCAGCGGCGCGCTGATCAGCGCGGCCACGCTCACGGGCAGCAACCGCAGGCCCATCTGCAACGGCGTGTACCCGAGCGTGTTGATCAGGAACACCGCCAGGTAGTTGCTCGCGGCCATCAGCGTCGCCATGTGCCCGATCGAGACGATGGCCGTGCCGGTGAATCCGCGCTTGCGCACCATGGACACGTCGAGCAGCGGGTGCGCGGCCTTGAACTGCCACGCCGCGAATCCGGCCAGCAACACCGCGGCGGCGGCGCCGAGCCCGAGCACCGCAGCCGAGGTCCAGCCCAGCGAGTTGCCGCGGGTCAGCGCGAAGACACCCGTCACCAGGCCACCGGTGAGCAGCAGCGACCCCGGCCAGTCGGCCTTGCGCCCCTCCATCCGCGCCGACTCCGGCATCCGCAGTAGGGCGAGCACGCCGATGAAGATGCCGATCGGGACGTTGATCGTGAAGATCGAGCGCCAGCCGAACTGGGTGACCAGCGCGCCGCCGAGCACCGGGCCCGCGACGGTCGCGCTCGCCATGACGGCGCCGTAGACGCCGATGGCCTTCGCGCGCTTGCCCGCGTCGGGGTAGGCCACCGCGAGCAGCGGCAACGCCGTCGCAAAGATCATCGCTGAGCCGACGCTCTGCACCGCGCGCAGGATGTTCAACTGAAGAATGCTGTCTGCCAGCGCCAACGCCAGCGACGACGCGGTGAACACCGTCATGCCCGCGAGGAAGAGACGCTTCCGGCCGAACCGGTCGCCGAGCGTGGCGAAGGTCAGCAGCAGTCCCGCCATCGGGATGGCGTAAGCGTCGATGACCCACTGCAATCCGTCGATGGACGTGTCGAAGTCGGTGCGGATATCGGCGAGCGCGGCGGAGACCACGGTCAGGTCGAGCATCATCATGAAGATGGCCCCGCTGACCAGGAACAGCACCAGCCCGGCGCGCAGCGGACTTGCGGAAGAGTCGTCGGGCTCGAGGCCGGACGAGGTTGCGATCGTGGACATGTCTTCCTTGTGAAGTTCGCGCACCACCCGCGAAACGCGTGCGGGCGAGTCCATTACGGACCGAGAAGGACGGGAAACGCGCGACCGAAGCCGCGCCCCCGACACTATCCACACCCCCAACCCCCGTAAATGACGTATCAAGCCAAACAAACTCGCGCAGCGACGAGTGGCACATGGTGGAGAGGTCTCTCGCGCTTTGCCGCAACCATGTGCCACTCGCGGCTGTGCGGGCTAGGGCTGTTCCAGTACATCGAAGGGAACGGTTGCCTCGACCGGGTCGTCGAGTAGCAGTACGCGTCGGTGGACTGTGTGGGCCAGGTAGCGGCGGCCGGACCAATCGAGACGGTATTCCTCGATCTCTTCGATGCGTTCTTCCTTCTGATCGAGCCGGACGATCAGGTAGCGAGGAATACCGGCAGCCGCGTATTGGATTCGCTTGTCGTTGATATCGGCATCGATGGTCGACTCCGAAGTGACCTCGACCACCAGCAGAATGTGCTCACGCACGGTGTTGACGTCGTAAGGCTCGCAGTCCCGGATCCAGATGTCGGGGTAGCGGATATTCAACCGCCGATCCGCCGCTGCGGATTCCGCGTCGGCGAATCGTGCGGCCACATCGGAGTCCACGACCATGCACGGCCCGCCATCGCGGCGGGCCGCCTCCAGCATTCCGGCCAGCCGCCGCACCACACGGCTGTGCACCGGGCTTTGGGCCATCATTCGCACTACGCGCCCGTCGATGATCTCGATGTCACCGAGCCCGGCAGTCGCCCCTTCGGCGAACTGCTCGGCCGTCACACGTAGTACCTGTTGCTCGTCGGGAGCGCTCATAGCGACATCATTGCAGTTCGCACCGAACCGGACCACGGACTCGGCTGACGATCACCCCCGGCGGCGAGAGGAACCATTACCACGGCGGAAGATTCCGCTACGGCGAGGTCAGGGCAGGAGGGTGGCGGGGTCGATCGTGAATTCGAAGGGGCTGCGCAAGGTGACGGTGTCACCGGCAGACACCCGGTGGGTCAGCTCGTAGGTGCTGTCGGCACCGAGTTCGTGTGCGAACAGAACGGGAAGCGACTCGCCCGGCAATTGGCCCTTGAAGGCGTTGGGCTCGAAGCGCCAGTAGTTCGTGATGCCGGCTTCGGCATAAACCACGGGTTTGACCATGCGGTCCTGCATCGTAGTGGATTTGGACACCACTTCTACCACCAGTTCCACCTGGTGAGCAGGAACCCCTCTTGCGTCGACATCGATCGAGTCGGCCACCACCATGAGATCGGGAATCGGCTCGTCGTCGCCGATCAGCACGCCGGCGCCTTCGAGCACCAAGCGGCCAGGAGGCAACACCGCGTCGAGGGCACGTCCCAGCCATCTGATCAGCAACTGATGGCGAGGCTTGGGCGCGGCATTCACGACGAGCTGACCATTCAACACCTCGTAACGCAATCCGTCTTCGGGCATGTGATCGAGGTCGGCAGCCGTCCAGCCGTCGCCATGAGGAACTGGCATCGCCATGAAACCACCTCCAACCTCGTAGGACGGTGACGATCGCCGCCGCCGATCGACTCGAGTGTAATCGCGTGGAGCGAATTGATTCGAGTCGATCGAGCGGAGCAACGCCACTGGTGTAGGGCACAGGTCGCCCGGTGCCCTACACCACCGACAGCCGTCGCGTTTACTCCGCGATCACGATCGTGATCTCCTCGCCCGCCGCGTCCGTCGATTCACCCGGCGAGGCGAACCAGTGGGTGACCTCGCCCTCGGTGAGGTCGGTCTCGAGGTCGCCGGTCGGGAGCACGGACAGGGCGCCGGCGGTGGCGGAGACCAGGAACTCCAGGACGGCGGCGCGGCCGGAGAGCGCGGTGGTGTATGTGGTCGACTCGTAGTCGATCTCGTGCTCCTCGCGCACCCGTTCGGCCTCGTCCAGTGCCTCGGACTGGGTGATCGCGACGACCCCGTTCGCCGTGGTGACGACGAACGCCGGGTGCTCCTCACCGAGCGGGCGGACCCGGTCGGCGTAGGAGACCGGGTGCGCGGCCGCCGCGGCGATGTCCTGCTGGACCTGGTCGTCGTCGAGCGCCAGCCAGCGAATGTCGCTGTCGGCCACCGGTCCTGCGGAGATCCCGAACGCGGTACCCGCCGCGGTCAGCTCGTCGGCGGTGAGGTCGCCCGCGAACAGGTGTGCCGCACCGGCCTTCTGCACTGCCCAGGCCGCGACCACCGCGTCCACCGAACGCGGCAGCGTCACCGCGACCACATCGCCGGGTCCGGCGCCGCGGTCGATGAGCACCCGGGCCAGCTGCGAAGAACGCCGATCCAGCGCGTGGAAGGCGACCTCGTCCTCGCCGGCCAGCAGCGCGGGCGCTTCCGGGTCCTCCTCGACGACCTCGCCGAGCACCTTGGCCACCGTGCGGGCGCCGACCCGGCCCACCGGCTCCGGCGCGGAAGCCGCCGCCGTGACACCGGATTCGACCAACAGCCGGGCCCGTTCGCTCTCGTCCAGGATGTCGATGTCCCCGACCAAGGCGTCCGGATCGCCGAGCAGCGCGTCCAGCACCCGCACCAAGCGTTCGGCGAGGGTCTCGACCTCTTCGGCGGTGAACCGGCTGCCCAGGTACTTCAGGGTCAGCTCGATCGTGGCCTCCGACATCACCAGCAGGGTCATCGGGTAGTGCGTGGCGTCGTTGACGCCGACGCCGGTCACCGACATGCCGTCGATCGAGCTGGCGGCCGAGATCGCCTCCTTGTCCATCGGATACGACTCGAACACCAGCAGCGTGTCGAACAGCGCACCGGTGCCCGCCACCCGCTGGATGTCGGTGAGCCCCACATAGTGGTGCTCGAGCAGCCCGGCCTGGTCGCCCTGCAACCGTCCCAGCAACTCGCCGATGCTCTGGCGGTCATCGATCCGCAGCCGCACGGGCAGCGTGTTGATGAACAGACCCACCATCGACTCGACGCCGGGCAGCTCGGCCGGGCGGCCGGAGACCGTCGCGCCGAACACCACGTCGCCGCGGCCGGTGAGCCGGCCGAGCAGGATGCCCCACGCCGCCTGCACCAGCGTGTTCACCGTGACGCCGAGTTCGGCAGCGTGCTTGGTGATCCGGCGGGTGCGGTCGGCGTCGAGTTCGGTGACGACCTTGCCGATCTCGTAGGTCTCGGCGCCGCGCGGCTGCGGCGCGAGCTGGGTGGGTTCGTTGACCCCTTCCAGCGCCGTTGCCCAGGCGCGCAGCGAGGCGTCCCGGTCGCGCCCGGCCAGCCAGCCGAGGAAGTTGCGGTAGGAGGCCACCCGCGGCAGCGCCGTCTGGTCGCCGCGCACCGCGTACAGCACCAGCAGGTCCCGCATGAGCAGCGGCATCGACCAACCGTCCAGCAGGATGTGGTGGGTGGTGATGGCCAGGTGCCATTGCGCGGCGTCGCTGCGGAACAGCGTGAACCGCATCAGCGGCGGCGTGGCCATGTCGAAGTGCGTCGCCTGATCGGCCGCGACCTGCCTGCGCAGTTCCGCGGTCCGCTCCTCGGCGGGCAGCTCGGTGAGATCCACCTCGCGCCACGGCGCCTCGACCCGATCCAGCACCACCTGCACGGCTTGGCCGTCGGCGTCGGTGACGAACGCGGTGCGCAGGTTCGGGTACCGGTCGACGATGCCCTGGGCCGCCGCCCGCAGCCGCGCCACGTCCAGCGTGCCGCCCAGGTCCACCACGGCCTGCATGGTGTAGACGTCCACGGTGGACTGGGTCATCATCGCGTGGAACAGCAGACCGGACTGCAGCGGCGACAGCGGCCACACCTCCGACAGCGCCGGGTAGCTGCGCTCCCACAGCTCGATGTCCTGCTGTCCCACCCGCACCAGCGGCATGTCCGACGGCGTGAAGCCGCCCGCGTCCGGCCGCCGCGCGTGCGTGGCCAGCGCGGTGAGCGCCTCCACCCACAGGTCGGCGAACTCCTGGACCCGCTCCCTGCTCAGCAGACCGGTCGGGAAGGCGAACGACGCGCCCAGCCGCGGCCCCTCGTCGGAGTCGGTGACGATCGCGTTGATGTCGATCGTCGCGTTGGCGGGCATGTCGAGGTCCATGTCGACATCCAGCTGGCCCAGGTCGGCCACCGGCACCCAGCCGATCTCGGCGAGCTGCTCGGGGATCTCCCCGGCCGACATCCGGCCCAGGTAGTTGAAGCTGATCTGCCCGGACGAACCCAGGGTGGGCGCGGTCTCCGGATTCAGCTGCCGCAGCAGGCCGTAGCCGAGACCCTTGTCGGGCACCGCGAGCAACTGCTCCTTGATCGACTTCACGATCTCGCCGAGCGCGGCGCCACCGGCGAACGCGTCGGTGAGGTCGGCGCCTGCCAGATCCAACCGGACCGGGTAGGCCGAAGTGAACCAGCCGACCGTGCGCGACAAGTCCGCGCCCGGCACGACGTCCTCTTCCCGGCCGTGGCCTTCCAGCTTCACCAGCGCCGCGTCCGAACCGTCGCCGCGCCAGCGCGCGACCGTCATGGCCAGCGCCGTGAGCAGGCCGTCGTTCACGCCGCCCCGGTACAAGCCCGGGATCGCGGTGAGCACCGCGTCGGTGACCTCGGCGGGCACGGTGACCTCGACCCGCTCGACGGTGGCGAAGGTGTCCACCGCCGGATCGAACGGACGCTCGCCGAGCAGCGGGTCCGGTGTAGCCGAAACCTCCTGCCAGAATGGCAGTTCCGCGACCCGATCCGGCGCGCCCGCCGCCTCGACCAGGCTGTGCGCCCAGCGCCGCATGGAGGTGCCGTTGGCAGGCAGCGCCACCGGCTGACCGGCGACCAGCTGCGACCAGGCCACCGCCAGATCCGGGATCAGAATGCGCCAGGACACGCCGTCGACCACGAAGTGGTGCGCGACGATCAACAGCACGTCCCGCCGCGGGCCATCGAAAGCGAACCAGACGAACTGCGCCATGGCTGCCGCAGCGGGATCCAACCCGCCCAGCGCACCGTCGAGCGCCTCGGTGGCCACGCGCGCCAGCTCCGCCTCGTCGGTGTCGGCGGCCAGGTCCACGCGGTGCACCAGAGCGTCGACGTCGACCGCGCCGCGCGGCAGCGCCTCGAACGTCCAGTCGCCGTCGGTGCGGCGCAGCCGCGAGCGCAGCACGTCGTGGTGGTCGAACACAGCCGCGATGGTGGCGACCAGGGTCTCCCGGTCGATGCCATCGGGCAGCCGCAGCGCCATGGTCTGCGAGAAACGCTGGTACGACGAGCCGCTCGCGAGGATCTGCCGCATGATCGGCGTCAGCGGGATCTCGCCGACACCGCCGCCGGGCAGTTCCTCCAGCCGCGCCTGCTCCGCGCCCGAGCCGAGCGCGGCGATCTCGGCCAGCGAGGCCACACTGCGCCGCTCGAACACGTCGCGCGGAGTGAACAGCACGCCGCGCGCCTTGGCCCGCGAGACCAGCTGGATCGACAGGATGGAGTCGCCGCCGAGCGCGAAGAACGAGTCGTCCAAACCGATCTGATCGACGCCGAGCACCTCGGCGAACACCTCGGCGATGACGGCCTCGACCTCGCTGGCCGGCGCGCGGAACTCGCGCGGGGCCAGCTCGGGCTCGGGCAGCGCCTTGCGATCCAGCTTGCCGACCGGGGTCAGCGGGATCTCGTCGATCACCACGATCGCCGTCGGCACCATGTGCGGCGGCAGGGTGCGCGAGGCGTACTCGGTCAGCCTCGCCGTATCGATCTCCCGGCCCGGCGCGGCCAGCACGTAGGACACCAGGATCGTCGCGCCCGCATCGGTCTTTCGGCCGATGGTGATCGCGTACTCGACGTCCTCGTGGCTCGCCAGGACGGTGTCGATCTCGCCGAGCTCGATGCGGAAGCCGCGGATCTTCACCTGGAAGTCCGAGCGGCCGACGTAATCGAGCTGCCACGGCACCGACGCCACCGCGGCGTTGCCCGCCCGTTCGCCGGGTTCGGCGAACCAGCGCACCACGTCACCGGTGCGGTACATCCGCGCGCCCTCGTCGCTCCACGGATTGGCGACGAACCGCTCTGCGGTGAGATCCGGGCGGTTGTGGTAGCCGCGCGCCAGCGCGCCGCCTGCCAGGTACAGCTCGCCCGCGACGCCCGGGGGCACCGGGTTGAGGCGGTTGTCCAGCACCAGCGCGGACATCCCGCGCACCGGACGGCCGATGGTGATGTGCCTGCCCGGGGTGAGCTGGGCGTAGGACGAGATGATCGTCGTCTCGGTCGGGCCGTAGGCGTTGAAGTACTTGCGGCCCGGCCACCACTTGGCCAGCAGTTCCGGCGTGGTGATGTCACCGCCGACCGACGCCACCTCGAGCGCCTCCATGCCTTCCGGATCGACCGTGCCCAGCACCGCGGGGGTGATGATGGTGTGGCTCACCCGCTCGGTGCGCAGCAGCTCGGCCAGATCCGGTCCGCCGATGATGGTCGATGGCACGACCACCAGCGTCGCGCCGGTGTAGGCGGCGCACAGCCACTCCAGCACCGACGGGTCGAAGCTCGGCGAGCAGATGTGCAGGAACCGGTGGTGCGATTCCAGCTGGTACAGATCCGCCGCGACGCCGACCAGGCCGCCCATGCCCGCGTGGGTCACGGTGACGCCCTTGGGCATACCGGTCGAGCCGGAGGTGTAGATGACGTACGCCGGGTGGCGCATCGCCAGCGCGGAGTTGCGGTCGGCGTCGGTGACCTGCTCGGCGGACTGGCTCTCGATCAGCTCGCCCAGCGCCGGGTCGTCGATGCGCAGCCATTCCACGTCGCGCGGGAGCCGGTCGACGTACTCGCTCGCGGTGATGCCGATGACCGCGCCGGAGTCGTTGACCATGTGCCGCATGCGGTCTTCGGGGTAGGTCGGGTCGACCGGCACGTGCGCGCCGCCCGCCTTCGCCACCGCCCAGAACGCGGCGACCATCTCGTAGGAGCGCGGGAACGACAGCGCCACGATGCGCTCCGGTCCCACTCCGCGCGCGATGAGCACCCGCGCCAGGCGGGAGGAGTACTCGTCCAGTTCGCGGTAGGTGATCGAGCGGCCCTGGTAGCGCACCGCGATCTGGTCCGGGTCCAGCCGCGCGCCGTGCTGCAGCAGGTCCGGCAGCAGGCCGGTGGCCATGACGTCCTCGCCCGCCACGTGCGTGAGCAAGTGGTACTCCGCCGCGTCCAGCAGCGGCAGATCGCCGATCGGGGTTTCGCGGTCGGTGGCGATCGCGGTGAGCAGCCTGGTGAAGCGCTCGGCGAACACCTGCACCGTCTCGTCGTCGAACAGGTCGCGCGCGAAGGAGAACTCCGCGTACATGCCCGCGTCGTCGGGGTTCTCCCCGGCTTCGCGGATGGTCAGCGACAGGTCGAACTTCGCGGTGTCGACGTCGAAATCGACCGCGCCCACGTGCAGTCCGGGCAGCTCGAAGCTGCTCTCGGGCAGGTTCTCGAACGACAGCGCCACCTGGAACAGCGGGTGCCGCGCGGTGGAGCGCTCCGGGTTGAGCAGTTCCACCAGCCGCTCGAACGGCAGGTCCGCGTGCGCGAACGCCTGCAGGTCGGCGTCCTTGGTGCGGGTCAGGAACTGGTCGAAGGTCAAGTCGCCGTCCACGTGCGAGCGCAGCACCAGCGTGTTGACGAACATGCCGATCACGTCGTCGAGTTCGGCCTCGCCGCGGCCCGCGATGGGCGTGCCGACGGCGATGTCGTCGGTGCCGGACATGCGCGCCAGGAACAGCGCGAGCGCGGCGTGCACGACCATGAACAGCGTCGCGTTCTGCTGTCTGGCGATCTCGGTGAGCTTGCCGTGCAGCTCGCCGGAGATCGGGAACACCACGCGCCCACCGGCGAACGACTGCGTCGTCGGACGCGGCCGGTCGGCGGGCAGGTTCAGCTCGTCGGGCAGCCCGGCCAGCGCGGCGCGCCAGTAGTCGGCCTGCTGGGAGATCAGGCTCTGCGGGTCGTCCTCGGAGCCGAGCACGTCGCGCTGCCACAGGCTGAAGTCGGCGTACTGCACCGGCAGCGGCGCCCAGCCCGGTTCCACACCGGCCGAACGGGCCGCGTAGGCCAGCATCACATCGCGGGTCAGCGGGCCCATCGACCAGCCGTCCGCGCTGATGTGGTGCGCGACGAACACGAGCACGTACTCGGTTCCGGCGACGCGGAACAGCTTGGCCCGCAACGGAACCTCGGTCGTCACGTCGAATCCGGCCGAGATCACCTCGATGATCCGGTGGCGGATGTCCTCCGGCGCGACCGCTTCCGGCGTCAGGTCCGGCACGGCCCGCTCGACGGGCACGATCACCTGGTGCGCCGCGCCGCCCTGTTCGGGGTAGACGGTGCGCAGGGTCTCGTGCCTGGCGACGACGTCCCCGACCGCGGCTTGCAGCGCTGCCACATCCAGCTCGCCGGTGAGCCGCACGGCCACCGGGATGTTGTTCACCGCCGAGGCGGTGTCGAACTGGTTGAGGAACCACATGCGCTGCTGCGCCAGCGACAGCGGGATGTGCTCCGGACGCGGACCGGCGACCAGCTCACGACGGCCGCCCGCGCCCGCGTGCTGCTCGACCTTCGCGGCCAATCCGGCCACGGTGGAGGCTTCGAACAGCACACGCACCGGCACGCGGGCATCCAGTGCCGCGCCGATACGCGCGGCGACCTGCGTCGCCAACAGCGAGTTACCACCCAAGGCGAAGAAGTCGTCGTCCACGCCGACCCGCTCGGCACCCAGGACTTCGGCGAACACCGACGCCACGATCTCCTCGATCGGCGTCGAGGGCGCACGGAAGGCTTGGACCTCGAACTCCGGTTCCGGCAACGCCTTACGATCCAGCTTGCCGTTGACGTTCAACGGCAACGCATCCAACACCACGAACGCCGACGGCACCATGTACGACGGCAGCCCAGCGGTGAGTTCGGACTTCACCTGCGCCACATCGACACCGGCCTCGGCATCGGCAGCCACCAGGTAGGCCACCAGCCGGTCACCGGTCTTCGGATCGGACTTCGCGATCACCGCCGTCTGCGCGATCTCGGGCAGCGCCAGCAGCGCGGCTTCGATCTCGCCCAGCTCTATACGGAAACCACGGATCTTGACCTGGAAGTCCGTACGACCCCGATATTCGAGCTCACCTGTGTTGTTCCAGGCGACCAGGTCACCGGTGCGGTACATCCGCGCACCGGGCTGGAACGGATTCGCCACGAAACGATCCGCGGTCAGATCCGCACGACCGAAATAACCCCGCGCCAACTGCGCACCGGCGAGGTACAGCTCACCGGAGACGCCGTCCGGCACCGGCCGCAACCGGGAGTCGAGAACGTAGACCTGGCTGTTCCATTCGGGCGCACCGATCGACACGGATGTCTCGTCGGCGAGAGTGACCCGGTGGCTGGTGATGGACACCGCCGCCTCGGTCGGACCGTAGAGGTTGAACAGCTCGGTGCGCGGATGTTCCCGCAGGAACCGCTGCGCGACCGAACCGGGCAGCGCTTCACCGATGGCCAGCACCCGCCACAGCGAGTTCGGCATACCGGCGGTCAACAGCGCGTCCAGCATCGACGGCACCACATGCAGCGTGGTAACCCATTCGCGGGCCATCAACTCGTTGAGGTATGCCGGGTCCCGGTGCCCGTCCGGGGAGGCGATGACCAGACGCCCACCGCAGACAGCGGCCGACCAGAACTCCCACACCGACAAGTCGAACGTCGCCGCCGTCTTCAACAGAATCGCATCGGCAGCATCGAGACCGAACTCGATGTTCTTCCACTGCAACTGATTCGCGATAGCGCCATGCGGAACCGCCACACCCTTCGGACGACCCGTCGAACCGGACGTGAAGATCACATACGCCGTGTTCTCCGGACGCAACGGCGCGACCCGATCAGCATCCGTGACCGGCGTCGCATCGACACCCGACAAGTCGAGTTCATCGATCCGCACCACCGGCGCGACCTCGGTCTCGAACTCGGCGTCGGCATTGCTCAACACACAAACCGGCGCCGCCGTCTCCAGGATGTAACTCGTCCGCTCCGCAGCCTGATCCGGATCCACCGGCACATACGCACCACCGGACTTCGCCACCGCGTACATCGCCACGACCAGATCCACCGACCGACGCAACGCGAGCGCGACCCGCGACTCCGGACCCACACCCAACGAAATCAGATGCCGCGCAAGACGATTCACCCGGACATCGAGTGCCCCGTAGGTGATCGACTCGCCGTCCTCGGTGACGAGCGCGACTTCCTTCGGCCCGGCCGCCACCGTGGCGTCCAGCAGCGACACCAGCGTGGCGGCGGTGTCCACCGGCTGCTCGGTCGCGTTGCGCGCGGTGAGCAGCTGCGTCCGCTCGGTGGCGTCGAGCAGTTCGAGGTCGCCGACCGGGGTGCGCGGCGCGGCGATGATCTCGCCGAGCAGACGCGCGAACCGGTCCACGAAGCCCTGCACCGTCGCGTGGTCGAACATGTCGGTCGCGTAGGTGAAGAAGCCGGTGATGCCCTCGGGCGCGCCGGCGTCGTCGTAGCGGTCGGTCGCGATCAGGTGCAGATCGAACTGGGACAGCTCGGTGTCGATGTCCAGGCCGGACACGCTCAGGCCGGGCAGCTCCAGCGCGGACTGCGCCAGGTTCTGGAACGACAGGCCCACCTGGAACAGCGGGTGCCGCGCGGTCGAACGGACCGGGTTGAGCACCTCCACCAGGCGCTCGAACGGCACGTCGGCGTTGGCGAACGCCTGGATGTCGGTCTCGCGCTGGCGGGCGAGCAGATCGGTGAACGCCTCGCCCGCGTCGACCCGGGTGCGGAACACCAGGGTGTTGACGAACATGCCGATCAGGTCGTCCAGAACGGCTTCGCCACGGCCCGCCATCGGCGTGCCGATCGCGATGTCGTCGGTGCCCGACAACCTGGCCAGCAGGACCGCCAGCGCGGTGTGCACGACCATGAACAGCGTCGCGCCCTCGGCGCGCGCCAGCTCGATCAGCGCCTGATGGGTCTGCGCGTCCACCCGTAGCTCGACCTTGCCGCCCGCGAAGGACTGCACCGCGGGGCGCGGCCGGTCCGAGGGCAGGTCCAGCTGATCGGGCAGCTCGGCCAGCGCCTGGCGCCAGTAGGCGACCTGCTTGGCGGCCAGCGACTCCGGATCGTCCTCGTCGCCGAGCAGTTCGCGCTGCCAGATGCTGTAGTCCGCGTACTGGACTTCCAGCGGCGCCCAGTTCGGCGCCTCGCCCGCCGACCGCGCGGCGTAGGCGATCATCAGGTCCCTGGTCAGCGGGCCGACCGAGGAGCCGTCACCGGAGATGTGGTGCACGACCATGGCCAGCACGTAGTCCACCGACCCGTCCGCCGGAGTCTGCGCGCCCTCGCCCGCGATCTGGAACAGCGCGACCTTCACCGGCACCTCGGTGGTGACGTCGAAGATCGTCGAGGTCAGCGCCACCACGGCGGACTCGATCTGCGACGGCGCGACCACCCGCACCTCCAGCCGCGGCACGGCCTGTGCGGGCGGCAGGATGACCTGCACCGGGCCCGCCTCGGTCTGCGGGTAGACCGTCCGCAGGATCTCGTGGCGGCTCACCAGGTCCGCGATCGCGGCACGCAGCGCGGCCACGTCCAGCGCGCCGGACAACCGCACCGCGATCGGCACGTTGTAGGCCGCCGACTGGGTGTCGAACCGGTTGAGGAACCACATGCGCTGCTGCGCCAGCGACAGCGGAATGTGCTCCGGCCGCGGGCCCGCCGTCAGAGCACGGCGGCCGCCCATGTCGGCGTGCTGCTCCACCCGCACCGCCAGCGCGGCGACGGTGGACGCCTCGAACAGCAGACGCACCGGCACCCGAGTGTTCAGCGCCTCGCCCAGGCGGGCGGCGACCTGCGTGGCCAGCAGCGAGTTACCGCCCCAGGCGAAGAAGTCGTCGTCCAGGCCGAGGCGTTTCGACTGGCCGTCGCGATCGGAGATCCGCAGCACCTCGGCGAAGGTGTTCGCCACGATCTGCTCGATCGGCGTGACCGGCGCGCGGAACACCGCCTTCTCGAAGGTGGGCTCCGGCAGCGCCTTGCGGTCCAGCTTGCCGTTGGCGTTGAGCGGCAACGCCTCCAGCCCGATCAGCATCGACGGCACCATGTACGACGGCAGCTCGGCCGCCAGCGCGGATTGCAGCGCGCGCTTGTCCAGCGCGCCCGTGCGGGTCACCACGTAGGCGACCAGCCGATCGCCGATGTTCGGATCGGTGTGCGCGACGACGGCCGCGGCGCTCACCGCGTCCTGCCGCAGCAGCGCGGCCTCGATCTCGCCGAGCTCGATGCGGAAGCCGCGGATCTTCACCTGGAAGTCGGTGCGGCCGCGGTAGTCCAGCTCGCCGGTGGCGCTCCAGGCCACCAGGTCGCCGGTGCGGTACATCCGCTCGCCCGGCGCGCCGAACGGGTCGGCGACGAACCGGTCCGCGGTCAGGTCCGGGCGGCCGAAGTATCCGCGCGCCAGCTGTGCACCCGCCAGGTACAGCTCACCGGAGACGCCGACCGGCACCGGCCGCAGTCGCGAGTCGAGCACGTAGACCCGGCTGTTCCACTCCGGCGCGCCGATCGACACCGACGCCTCGTCGGCGTCGGTGACCAGGTGGCTGGTGATCGACACCGCCGCCTCGGTCGGACCGTAGAGGTTGTGCAGTTCGGCGGCGTTGTTGCGGCGCAACCGCTGGGCGGTCGCGGCGGGCAGCGCCTCGCCGATCGCCAGCACCCGCCGCAGCGAGTCCGACAGGCGGCCACCGGATTCGGTGAGCAGCGCGTCCAGCATGGACGGCACCACGTGCAGCGTGGTGACGCCGGTGGCGCGCATCAGCTCGTTCAGGTACGCGGGGTCGCGATGCCCGTCGGCGGACGAGATCACCAGGCGGCCACCGGACACCGCGGCCGACCAGAACTCCCAGACCGAGAGGTCGAAGGTCGCCGCCGTCTTCAGCAGCACCGCGTCGTCCGCGCCCAGCTCGAAGACGGACGTCTCCCACTGCAACTGGTTGGCGATCGCGGCGTGCGGGACCGCGACGCCCTTGGGCTGACCGGTGGAACCGGACGTGAAGATCACGTACGCGGTGTTCGCCGGGGTCAGCGCGCCCGTGCGCTCGGCCGCGGTCACCGGAGCCGTCGCGTACTCGGCGAGATCGAGCCCGTCGATCTGCACGACGTCGGCCGCCGCGGTGTGGAACCCGTCGCGGCTGGTGGTCAGCACGCAGACCGGCGCGGCGGTACCCAGGATGTAGTCGGTCCGCTCCGCGGGCTGATCCGGATCGATCGGCACATACGCCGCGCCCGCCTTCGCGACCGCGTACATGGCGATCACGAGATCGCTGCTGCGCCGGATCGCCAGCGCGACCCGGTCCTCCGGGCCGACGCCGCGGCCGATCAGGTACCGGGCCAGTCGGTTGACTCGCGCGTCCAGCCCGGCGTAGGTCAGCTCGCGGCGGCCGGTCGGCTCGTCGGCGACCAGCGCCACCGCCGCCGGGGTCGCGGCCACCGTGGCATCCAGCAGGGACACCAGCGTCGCGGTCGGGTCGACCTCGTGCTCGGTGGCGTTCCACGCGGTGAGGATGCGTTCGCTCTCCTCGGCCGCGAGCAGATCGATCTCTCCCACCCGCACCGTGGCGTCGGCCAGCACCGCGTCGAGCACCCGCAGGAACCGGTCGGCGAAGCCCTGCACCGTGTCCTCGTCGAACAGGTCGGTGGCGTAACCGAATTCGGTGATGATCTCGGCGGGCGTGCCGTCCTCGGCGTACCGGTCGTAGAGCGTGACGTGCAGATCGGTCTTGGCCAGCTGCGAGTCGAAGTTGACCGCGCTCACCGTCAGGCCGGGCAGCTCGAAGGTGGTCTCGGCCAGGTTCTGGAACGACAGGCCCACCTGGAACAGCGGGTTGCGCGCGGTCGAGCGCACCGGGTTGAGCACCTCCACCAGGCGCTCGAACGGCACGTCGGCGTTGGCGAACGCCTCCAGGTCGCGTTCTTTGACGTCGCCGAGCAGGTCGGCGAAGCGCTCACCGGCCTCCACCCGGGTGCGGAACACCAGGGTGTTGACGAACATGCCGATGAGGTCGTCGAGTTCGCGTTCGCCGCGACCGGCGATCGGGGTGCCGACCGCGATGTCGTCGGTGCCCGACAACCGGGACAGCAGCACCGCCAGCGCCGCGTGCACCACCATGAACAGCGACGCGTTGTGCGCGCGCGCCAGTTCGTGCAGGCGGGCGTGCCGCTGCGGGTCGATCTCGAAGCGGATCGCCTTGCCCTGGAACGACTGCGCGGGCGGGCGCGGCCGGTCGGCGGGCAGCTCGAGCTGATCGGGCAGGCCGGCCAGCGCCTGGCGCCAGTACGCCACCTGCTGCGCGGCCAGCGATTCCGGATCGTCCTCGGACCCGAGCACCGCGCGCTGCCACAGCGCGTAGTCGGCGTATTGCACCGGCAGCGGCTGCCACTGCGGCGCCTCGCCCTGCACGCGCGCCACGTAAGCGGCCATCACGTCGCGGGCCAGCGGACCCATCGACGAACCGTCGGCCGCGACGTGGTGCACGGTGAACGCCAGCACATGGTCGTTGTCGGCGATCCGGAACAGCGCCACCGCCAACGGCACCTCGACGGTGACGTCGAACGTGGTCAGCGCGAATCCGATGACGGCGCCGAGCAGGTCCTCCTCGGCGACGTCGATCGGGTCGAGCACCGCCGCCGACCGGTCCGCCGGACGGATCACCTGGTGCGGGCCCTCCGCCGAGCGCGGGTAGGTGGTGCGCAGCACCTCGTGGCGGGCGAACACGTCGCCGATGGCCTGCTCCAGCGCGGCCACCTCCAGCGTGCCGGACAACCGGACGGCCAGCGGGATGTTGTCCACTGCCGAAGTGGCCGTGTCGAACTGGTTGAGGAACCAGTACCGCTGCTGCGCGGGCGAGAGCGGGATACGCGCAGGGCGCTGCGCCGCCTCCAGGCGCGGGCGGGCCCGGCCGGACCCGGCGTTGCGCTCCACCCGGGCGGCCAGCGCCACCACGGTGGACGCCTCGAACAGGTCGCGCACCGCGAGCTGGGTGTCCAGCGCGGCGCCCAGCCTTGCGGTCACCTGGGTGGCCAGCAGCGAGTTGCCGCCGAGTTCGAAGAAGTCGTCGTCCAGGCCGACGCGCACGACGCCGAGCACGTCGCCGAAGGTGCCCGCCACGATCTCCTCGATCGGGGTGGACGGCGCGCGGAACACCTTGGCCTCGAACACCGGCGCGGGCAGGGCCTTGCGGTCCAGCTTGCCGGAGGCGTTCAGCGGGAACGCGTCCAGCACGACGAACGCCGACGGCACCATGTAGGCGGGCAGCTCGCCGCCGAGCTCCGCGCGCACGCCCTCGATGTCCACCGAACGGCCCGCGGTCGCGATGACGTACGCCACCAACTGGTCGCCCAGCCGCTCGTCCGAGCGCACCACGACCACGGCCTGCGCGATCGAGTCCAGCGCGGTGAGCGCCGACTCGATCTCGCCGAGCTCGATGCGCAGACCGCGCAGCTTCACCTGGAAGTCGGTGCGGCCCAAGTACTCCAGTTCGCCCTTGTCGGTCCACGAGACGAGGTCGCCCGTGCGGTACATCCGCTCGCCCGGCGCGCCGTACGGGTTGGCCACGAACCGGTCAGCGGTCAGATCGGGACGCGCGACGTAGCCGCGGGCCAATTGCACGCCCGCCAGGTACAGCTCACCCGCGACACCCACCGGCACCGGGTGCAGGCGCGAATCCAGCACGTACACCTGGGTGTTGAACACGGGAGCGCCGATCGGCACCGACACCGTGTCGGCCTCGGTCACCTCGTGATAGGTGACGTCGACCGCGGCCTCGGTCGGGCCGTACAGGTTGTGCAGCAGCGCGCCGGTGAGTTCCTGCATCCGCTGCGCGGTGGCGGCGGGCAGCGCCTCACCGGAGGCGAAGACGTTGCGCAGACTGGTGCATTCGTCGGCGCGTTCCTCGGCCACGAACACCGACAGCATCGACGGCACGAAGTGCGCCGTGGTGACCCGCTCGCCGGTGATGACCTGCACGAGGTAGGCCGGGTCGCGGTGGCCGTCCGGCTTGGTGACGACCAGGCGCGCGCCGACCTGCAAGGGCCAGAAGAACTCCCACACCGACACGTCGAACGTGGCCGGGGTCTTCTGCAACACCACGTCGGTGTCGTCGAGGCCGTACTCGTCCTGCATCCACACCAGGCGGTTGACGATCGCGGCGTGCGAGACCGCCACACCCTTCGGGCGGCCGGTCGAACCGGAGGTGAAGATCACGTACGCGGTGTTCGACGGGCGCAGCGGCGCACGGCGATCCGCGTCGGTGACCGGCTCGTCGGAGTACCCGGCCAGCGAGACCACGTCGATCTCGATCGCCCTGGTCGCGCCGGCGTCGAACTCGTCGCGCGAGGTGGTGAGCACGCACACCGGCTGCGCGGTGTCGAGCACGTAGCGGGTGCGGTCGGCCGGGTGGTCCGGGTCCAGCGGCACGTACGCGCCACCGGCGACGCTCACCGCGTACATGCCGACCACCAGCTCGATCGAGCGGCGCATACCCAGCGCGACCATCGAGTCCGGGCCGACGCCCAGCGAGATCAGGTGCCGGGCCAAACGGTTCACCCTAGAAGCGAACTCGGCGTAGGACAGACTCGTCCCCTCGAACGTCACGGCGGTCGCGTCCGGCGTCCGCGCCAGCTGCGCGGCGAACATCGACACCAGGGTGGCATGCGGGTCGACCTGGTGCGCGGTGTCGTTCCACCGCTCGAGCACCTCGGTGCGCTCGACGCTGTCGAGCAGCTCGACATCGCCGACGGCCACCGAAGGATCCGCGGCGATCGCGGTCAGCATCCGCACCAGCCGCGACGCGACGCCCGCGATGGTATCGGGGTCGAACATGTCGGTGGCGTAGGCGAATTCGGCGGTCATGCCGTCGGCCGCGCCCGAGGCGTCGAACCGGTCGGCGAGGTTGAGGTGCAGGTCGAACTTGGCGGTCACCACGTCCAGCGGCACCCCGGCCACTTCCAGGCCGGGCAGCTCGAAGGTGGCCTCACCGGTGTTCTGGAACGACAGCATCACCTGGAACAGCGGATGCCGCGCCTGCGAACGCGCCGGGTTCAGGATCTCCACCAGCCGCTCGAACGGCAGGTCCGCGTGCGCGAACGCCGCGAGGTCGGTGTCCTTGGTGCGCGCCAGCAACTCGGTGAACGCGATCGCGGGATCGACCGCGCTGCGTAGCACCAGGGTGTTGACGAACATGCCGATGGCGTCGTCGAGCACGGCCTCGCCACGGCCCGCGACCGCGGTGCCGATGGCGATGTCGTCGCTGCCGGACAACCGCGCCAGCAGCGCGGCGAACGCCGCGTGCACCACCATGAACAGGCTGGCGCCGTTCGCGCGGGCCAGCGCGTTCAGCTCGCGCAGCAGCCGCGCGTCGAGCGCGAACTCGTACACGCCACCGCGGTTGGACGCCACCGCCGGACGCGAGCGGTCCGACGGCAGATCCAGCTGATCCGGCAGCCCGGCCAGGGTGTCGGACCAGAACGCGACCTGCTGGGCGATCAGCGACGCGGGATCGCCCTCCGAGCCCAGTGTCTCGCGCTGCCACAGCGCGTAGTCGGCGTACTGCACCGGCAGCGGAGCCCAGGCGGGCGCCTCGCCGCGCGAACGCGCCGAGTAGGCCACCATGACGTCGCGCGCCAGCGGGCGCACCGACCAGCCGTCGCCGGAGATGTGGTGCACCACGAACACCAGCACGTGGGTGTCGGGCTGCGAGCCGTCCATCGAGCCCGCGATGCGGAACAGCGCGGCGCGCACCGGGACCTCGGCGGTGACGTCGAAACCGGTCAGCACCAGTTCGCTGATCCGCTCGGAGATCTCGGCCTCGGACACCTCGATCGGGGTGAGATCGACGGCGCTGTGCCCGGCGGGAAGCACGACCTGCACGCCCTGTCCGTCGGCGGTCTCCGGGTAGACCGTCCGCAGCACCTCGTGCCGGTCCACCACGTCGGCCACGGCCTGGCGCAGCGCCTCGGTGTCCAGGGTGCCGGTGAGCCGGACCGCGAGCGGGATGTTGTTCACCGCGGTCTGGTTGTCGAACCGGTTCAGGAACCACATGCGCTGCTGCGCCAGCGACAGCGGGATCTTCGACGGACGCGGGCCCGCGACCAGCTCACGGCGGCGGCCGGTGCCCTGGTGCGCCTCCACCCGCGCGGCCAGCGCGGCCACGGTCGGCGCCTCGAACAGCGCGCGGACCGGGATACGGGTGTCCAGCGCGGCCCCGAGCCGGGCCACCACCTGGGTGGCGATCAGCGAGTTGCCGCCCAGGTCGAAGAAGTCGTCGTCCAGGCCGACCGCGCGTTCGGCCCGCGCCAAGCCGAGCACCTCGGCGAAGACGTCGGCGACGATCTCCTCGACCGGTGTCGAGGGCGCGCGGAACTCCCGCGCCTCGAAGACGGGCTCGGGCAGCGCGCGGCGATCCAGCTTGCCGTTCGGGTTCAGCGGCATGGCATCCAGCACCACGATCGCGGCCGGCACCATGTAGGACGGCAGCTGCGCGGACAGGTGCGCGCGCAAGGCCTCGACGTCCACCGTCGCGCCGCTCGCGGGCACCACGTAACCCACCAGCTGGTCGCCGGTGCGCGCGTCGGAACGCACCAGCGCGACCGACTGGGCGACCGATTCGTGCGCCGTCAGCGCGGTCTCGATCTCGCCGAGCTCGATGCGCAGACCGCGCAGCTTCACCTGGAAGTCGGTGCGGCCCAGGTACTCGATGGCGCCGGTGGCGTCTCGGCGCACCAGGTCGCCGGTGCGGTACATCCGCGCGCCCGGCTCCCCGTACGGGTTGGCCACGAAGCGATCGGCGGTCAGGTCGGCGCGGCCGAAGTAGCCGCGCGCCAGCTGATCACCCGCGAGGTACAGCTCACCCGCGACGTTCGCCGGCACCGGGTGCAGACGCGAATCCAGCACGTACGCCTGCGCGTTCCAGACCGGAAGACCGATCGGCACCGCCCCGTCCACCTGCTCGGCGACGGGCGCGTGCGTGGCGTGCACGGTGAACTCGGTGGGGCCGTACAGGTTGTACAGCGCGGCGTCGCTGACGCGGCGGATGGCCACGACCGCGTCGGCGGTGAACGCCTCACCGGCGACGAACAGCGTCCGCAGCGAAGCGAGCGCGTCGGCGTCGGCCGGGTCGATGGAGCCCGCGAAAACGGTCAGCATCGACGGCACGAACGAGGTCATCGTGACCCGCTCGGCCGCGATCACCTCGGCCAGGTACTGCGGGTCGCGGTGCCCGTCCGGGCTCGCCACCACGATCCGGCCGCCGGTGCTCAGCGGGCCGAACAGCTCCCACACCGAGACGTCGAAGGTGGCGGGGGTCTTGAACAGCACCACGTCGTCGGCGTCGATGCCGTATTCGCCGGTGATCCAGCGGATCTGGTTGACGACCGCGGCGTGCGGCACGGCGACGCCCTTGGGGCGGCCGGTGGAGCCGGAGGTGAAGATCACGTACGCCGGGTGCTGCGGACGCAGCGGCGCGATGCGCTCGGCGTCGGTGATCGGGTCGTCCGCGTAGCCGGACAACTCCAGCTCGTCGATGCGCAGCGTCGCGCGGCCCGCGCCGTCGAAACCGTCGCGCGCGGTGGTCAGCACGCAGACCGGATCGGCCGAGTCGAGCACGTAGTGCACGCGGTCGGCGGGCTGATCCAGATCCAGCGGCACATAGCCGCCGCCCGCCGCGTGCACCGCGTAGGCGGCCACGACCAGGTCCACCGAGCGGCGCAGGCCCAAGGCGACCAGCGTCTCCGGGCCGACGCCCGCCTCGATGAGGCGACGCGCCAACTGCCGTACGCGCGCGGCGAATTCGGCATAGGTCAACGACACACCGGTGGCCGGATCGATCACGGCGACCGCGTCCGGCGTGGCCGCGGCCTGCGCGGCGAACTCCTCGACCAGCGTGCTCGCCGGGCCGAGGTCACGGGCGGTGTCGTTCCAGCCGCGCAGCGCCTGCTCGGTCTCCGGCTCGTCCAGCAGCGCGATATCGCCGATGGGGCGGTCCGGCTCGGCGGCGACGGCCTTCAGCAACCGGCCGAAGCGCCGCCCGAACTCGGCCATGGTGGCCGGGTCGAACAGGTCGGTGGCGTAGATCAGCTCGGCCGCGATGCCCGCCGTGGTCGCACCGGCGGGTTGCTCGGCGTCGCGTTCGGACAGCACCAGTTGCAGGTCGAACTTGGCAACGTCGATCGGCAATTCGACGCCGCTCACCGTCAGGCCGGGCAGCTCCAGGCTGTTCTGACCGGTGTTCTGGAACGACAGCATCACCTGGAACAGCGGATGCCGCGCCTGCGAACGCGCCGGGTTCAGGATCTCCACCAACCGCTCGAACGGCAGGTCCGCGTGGCCGAAGGCAGCGATGTCGGTGGCGCGCACCGCACGCAGCAGCTCGGTGAACGACGCGCCGGACTCGATCGGGGTCCGCAACACCAAGGTGTTGACGAACATGCCGATCAGATCGTCGAGTGCGCGCTCACCGCGGCCGGCGACCGGGGTGCCGATCGCGATGTCCGCCTCGCCGGACAGCCGCGACAGCAGCACGGCCAGCGCGGTGTGCGCGACCATGAACAGCGTCGCGCCCCTGGTCCGGGCCAGGTCGGTGAGCTGGGCGTGGGTCTGCGCGTCGATCTCGAAGACGTGCGTGGCGCCGCGGCCGGAGGCGACCGCGGGACGCGGGCGATCCGACGGCAGGTCCAGCTGCTCGGGCACCCCGCGCAGCGTGTCCGACCAGAACGAGATCTGCTCGGAGATCACCGAAGCCGGGTCGTCCTCGGCGCCGAGGACCTGGCGCTGCCACAGCGCGAAGTCCGCGTACTGGACCTCGAGCGGACGCCAGGCGGGCTCGCCGCCGTCGACGCGGGCGCCGTAGGCGGTCATCACATCGCGGGTCAGCGGGCCCATGGAGAAGCCGTCGGCCGAGATGTGGTGCACCACCAGGGCGAGCACGTGCTCGGTCGGGCTGATCTCGAACAGCCGGGCGCGGAAGGGCACCTCGGCGGTGACGTCGAAGGCCGTGCCGATCAGCCGCGCGAGCTGTTCGGGCAGTTCGGCTTCGGTGACGTCGATCGGCGTCAGGTCCGGAATGACCTTGGCCGTGGCCACGATCTGCTGATGCGCGGCGCCGTCCACCTCGGGGTAGAAGGTGCGCAGCGACTCGTGGCGGGCCAGCACGTCGGCGACGGCGATCTGTAGCGCTTGGCGGTCCAGCAGGCCCGACAGCCGCACCGCGGCCGGGATGTTGTCGACCGCCGAGTCGGGATCGAAGCGGTTGAGGAACCACATGCGCTGCTGGGCCAGCGACAGCGGCACCAGCTCCGGCCGCTGCTGCGGCGCCAGCGGCGCACGGCCGCCCGCGCCCGCCTTGGTCTCCGCGCGCGCCGCCAAAGCCACCACGGTGGAGGCCTCGAACAGCTCGCGCACACCGAGGTCGGTGTCCAGCGCGGCCGACAACCGGGCCGCGACCTGGGTGGCCGACAGCGAATTGCCGCCGAGGGCGAAGAAGTCGTCGTCCAGGCCGACCCGCTCGAGGCCGAGCACGTCGGCGAAGGTGGCGGCGACGATCTCCTCGACCGGCGTGGTCGGGGCGCGGAACACGGCGGCTTCGAACACCGGCGCGGGCAGCGCCTTGCGATCCAGCTTGCCGGAGGCGTTGAGCGGGAACTCCTCGAGCACCATCACGATCGACGGCACCATGTACGCGGGCAGCTGCCGCCCCAGGTCTTCGCGGACCAGATCGGTGTCCAGCGCGGCGTCCGGCGCGGGGATGACGTAGGCGACGAGCTGGTCGCCCGCGTGCGGGTCGGAGCGCACCACGACGACGGCTTGAGCGATTTCGTCCAGGCCGGTCAGCGCCTGCTCGATCTCACCCAACTCGATACGCAGACCGCGCAACTTCACCTGGAAGTCGGTGCGGCCCAAGTATTCGAGCTCGCCGTGTTCGGTCCAGGCCACCAGGTCACCGGTGCGGTACATCCGCGCGCCCGGCTCCCCGTAGGGGTTGGCGACGAACCGGTCGGAAGTCAGATCCGGGCGCGCCACATAACCCCGCGCGAGCTGGACACCCGCAAGGTAGAGCTCACCCGCGACGCCCACCGGCACCGGCCGCAGCCGCGCGTCCAGCACGAACACCTGCGTGTTGAACACCGGCGCACCGATCGGCACCGTCTCGGTATCGGCATCCACGACCTCGTGGAAGGTGACGTCGACCGCCGCTTCCGTCGGGCCGTAGAGGTTGTGCAAGGCCGCGCCGGTCAGCTCGCGCAGGCGATGCGCGGGCTTGGGCGGCAACGCCTCACCCGAGGCGAACACCAGCCGCAGCGAACCACACTGTGCCGCAGCCGCGTCGGCCACGAATACCGCCAGCATCGACGGCACGAAGTGGGTGACGGTCACCTTCTCGGCGCTGATGATCTCGGCGAGGTAGGCCGGGTCGCGATGCCCGTCGGGCTTCGCGACGACCAAGCGGGCGCCGATCTGCAACGGCCAGAAGAACTCCCACACCGACACGTCGAACGTGGCCGGGGTCTTCTGCAACACCACATCAGCCGGGGTCAGCTGGTAGGCGGTCTGCATCCAGACGAGCCGGTTGACGATCGCCGAATGCGAAACCGCCACACCCTTCGGACGCCCCGTCGAACCCGACGTGAAGATCACATACGCCGTATTCGACGGACGCAGCGGCGCACGACGATCCGCGTCGGTGACCGGCGCCTCGGACAGACCCTTCAGGTCCAGCAGATCGATACGCACCTGCGCGGTATCGATGTCCAGATCGCTACCGGAGGTCAGCACACACACCGGATCGGCCGTGCCAAGGATGTATTCCGTGCGCTCGGCCGGGTGATCCGGGTCCAGCGGCACATACGAGCCACCGGCCACGGCCACGGCGTACATACCGACCACCAGATCGATCGAACGCCGCATACCCAGTGCCACATACGACTCCGCGCCCACACCGCGCGCGATCAACCAGCGCGCCAGCTGGTTCACCCGCCAAGAGAACTCGCGATATGTCAGCGTCGCACCGCGACTCGATGAGGGGTGGTGGTCGGGCGACGGGTGGGCCAGACTTGTCCCCTCGAACGTGATCGCGGTCGCGTCGGGAGTGCGTTCGACCTGGTCGTAGAACATCGACACCAGAGTCGCGCCGGTATCCACCGGATGCGCGGTGTCGTTCCAGCCGGACACCACCAGCTCGCGCTCGGCGGCATCCAGCAGCCCGATGTCGCCGACCACCGCGTCGGGCTCGGCGGCGATCGCGGTGAGCACCCGGACCAGGCGGTCGGCGATGCGGCGCACCGTCTGCTCGTCGAACAGGTCGCGCAGGTAACCCGCGCGCACCCGCAGTCGCGAATCCAGCTGCGCGATCAGGGTCAGCGGGTAGTGCGTGGCGTCGGCCGCGTCCAGGCCGACCACGGCCATGCCGTCGATGTCCGCCGCCTGCGCCTGCAAGCCCGCGGCGTCGACGGGGTAGGACTCGAACACCACCAGGGTGTCGAACAGTCCGCCGATGCCCGCGACCGCCTGGATGTCGGCCAGGCCCACGTAGTGGTGGTCGAGCAGATCGGCCTGCTCGCCCTGGGTGCGGACCAGCAGCTCGCGCACGGACTCCGAGGAGTCGAAGCGCACCCGCACCGGCACGGTGTTGATGAACAGGCCGACCATGTTCTCGACACCGGACAGCTGCGCGGGACGACCGGAGACGGTGGTGCCGAACAGCACGTCGTCGCGGCTGGTCATGCGGCCGACGAGGATGCCCCACGCCGTCTGCAACACGGTGTTCGGGGTGACGCCGAGCGAACCGGCCAGCGCGGTCAGCCGCGCGGTGGTCGCCTCGTCCAGGTCGAAGAAGTACTCGCCGGACAGCGAGGTGATCTCGCGACCGGCGTCCGGCCGCGCCAACAGCGTCGGCTCGCCGACACCGCGCAGCGCGTGCGCCCACGCGGCCAGCGACGCCGCGTGATCCTGCTGCCGGGTCCAGTCCAGGAAGTGCCGGTAGGACCGCACCGCGGGCAGCGCGGAGGCGTCCGCGTGGGCGGCGTAGAGCACCAGCAGATCCCGCATGAGCAGCGGCATGGACCAGCCGTCGAGCAGGATGTGGTGGTTGGACACCACGAACTGCCAGCGATCGGCCGCGACCTGGATCAGCGTGAAGCGGATCAGCGGCGGCTCCGCCAGGTCGAACCGCCGCATGCGGTCGGCCTCGATCAGATCCTCGGCCGCGCCGGATTCGATCCGGTCGTGCTCGGCCCACGTCACGCGGACGCTGTCCAGCACGATCTGCACCGGGTTGCCGTCGTGGTCGCTGACGAACGCGGTGCGCAGGTTCTCGTAGCGGTCCACCAGAGCCTGTGCGGCCGAGCGCAATCGGGCGGCGTCCACCCGGCCGGTGAGCGTCAGCACCGCCTGCGCGGTGTACACGTCCACCGAGGTCGCCGCGAGGCGGGCGTGGAACAGCAGACCGGCTTGCAGCGCCGACAGCGGCCACACGTCGGCCAGCGCCGGGAAGCGCCGCTCCCACATGTCGATGTCCCACTGCGTGCTGCGCACCAGCGCGAAGTCCGACGGGGTGTGCCCGCCCGCGCCCGCCGAATTGGCATGGCGCGCCACCGCTTCCAGCGCCGCGGTCCACAGCTCGCCGAACTCGCGCACCTCGGCGGCCGACAGCAGGGTCGACGGGTAGCCGATGTTCGCGGTCAGCTTGTCGCCCACCACGATCGCGTTCACGTCCAGCGGCGCCATCGCGGGCATGTCCGCGTCGTAGGCGCCGCCCAGCGCGCCGAGTTCCGGCGCGGGGATCCAGCCGAAGCCGCGCAGCGACTCCGGAACGTCACCCTCGGAGACCCGGCCGAGGTAGTTGAAGCTCACCTGGCCGGGCAGCTCGCGCGGCAACTCGGCCGCGGTCTCGGGGTTCAGGTAGCGCAGCAGGCCGTAGCCGATGCCCTTGTCCGGCACCGCGAGCAGCTGCTCCTTGACCGCCTTCACGGCCGCGCCCAGCGCGGGGCCGCCGGTGAACGCGGCGTCGACGTCGATGCCGGACAGGTCGAAGGCGACCGGGTAGATCGCGGTGAACCAGCCGACGGTGCGCGACAGATCCGCACCCGGCACCACGTCTTCCTCGCGGCCGTGGCCCTCCAGGCGGATCAGCAACGAGTCCTCGCCGCGAGCGGCGACCCGCCGCGCCCGCCACTTCGCGGTGGCCAGCGCCAGCGCGGTGAGCAGACCGTCGTTCACACCGCCGTGGAACAGCGCCGGAACCGTGGTCAGCAGGGCCTTGGTGACGTCGGCGGACACCTCGACCTGATGCTTGGCGATAACACCCGAGGTGTCGAGGGCCGGATCCATCGCGCGCTCGGTCAGCAGCGGATCTGCCGTACCGACCACCGAACGCCAGTAGTCCAGCTCGGCCACCCGCTCGGGGCTCGCGGCCTCGCGCTCCAGCGCGTGCGCCCAAGCCCGCATCGACGTGGCCGGAGCGACCAGCTCGGGCGTCTGCCCGGCGGTGCGCTGCCCCCACGCGGTGACGAAGTCCGGCACCAGGATGCGCCAGGAGACGCCGTCCACCACGAGGTGGTGGGCGACGACGATCAATCGGCCGGCGCGCTCGGCGGAATCGGGCTCGAGCCAGACGAACCGGACGACCACGCCCGCGGCCGGATCGAGCCGATCCAGCGACTCGTCCAGTGCCGCCGCGGCGATCTCGACCAGTTCGGCATCGGTGACGTTCGCGTCGAACTCCGTGCGATCGATCAGCGCGTCCACCGCGACCGTGCCCGGCGCGGCGGTCTCGACCACCCAGTCGTCGCCGTCGCGGCGCAGGCTCGCGCGCAGCATGTCGTGGCGATCGATGACAGCGCTCACCGTCGCAACGATTCCTGATCGGTCGATGCCGACCGGCAGTTCCAGCGCCAGCGTCTGGTTGAACCGGCCGAACGAGCCGCGCCGCTCGGCCATGAACCGCACCACCGGCGTCAACGGCATGATGCCGATGCCGCCGCCCGGCGGCTCGGCCAGCGTCGTCGCCGACGCCTCGGCCGCCTCGGCGGTCTCCGCGACCGACGCCAGACCCGCCACCGTGCGCTGCTCGAAGACGTGCCGCGGGGTGAACACCACACCGCGCGCCTTGGCCCGCGACACCAGCTGGATGGAGACGATGCTGTCGCCGCCCAGCGCGAAGAAGGAGTCGTCCACGCCGACCCGCTCCACTCCGAGCACCTCGGCGAACACTTCCGCGATGGTCTGCTCGACCGGCGTGCGCGCCGCGCGGAACACGACCTCGGTCGCGAACACCGGCTCGGGCAGCGCCTTGCGGTCCAGCTTGCCCACCGGGGTGAGCGGCACGTGGTCGATCACCATGATCGACGAGGGCACCATGTAGGCGGGCAGACGCTCCTCGACATGCGCGGTCAACGCCGCCACGTCGATCGACTGTCCTTGCGCGGCAACGACGTACGACACCAGCGACACCGCGCCCGCGGCGCTCTTGTGCCCAACGGTGACGGCGAAGTCGACGGTCTCGTGCGAGGCCAGCGCGGCGTCGATCTCGCCGAGCTCGATGCGGAAACCGCGGACCTTCACCTGGAAGTCGGAGCGGCCCACATATTCGACCTCGCCGGTGCGGGTCCACCGGACCACGTCACCGGTGCGGTACATCCGTGCGCCGGGCACGTACGGGTTGGCGACGAACCGCTCCGCCGACAGGCCCGGGCGGGCGTGGTAACCGCGCGCCAGCTGGACGCCCGACAGATACAGCTCACCTGCGACACCCACCGGAACAGGCCTGAGCTGGGCGTCCAGGATCAGCGACTGCATGCCGCGGGTCGGGCCACCGATGGTGACCCGGTCGCCGGGCGCGAGCGCGTCGCTGATGTTGGTCATGATCGTGGTCTCGGTCGGGCCGTAACCGTTGTGGAAGCGGCGGCCCGAACCGTCCGGCGCGCCACCCCACTTGGCGACCAGATCGGCGGGCACTGCCTCGCCTCCTGCCACGATCACCCGCATACCGGCCAGCGCGGCCGAATCCAGCGACGCGAGCACCGACGGGGTGATGAAGGCGTGGGTGACCCGCTCGGCGCGGATCAGCTCGGACAGCTCCTCGCCGCCGTACACGCCCGGCGGGCAGACCACCAGGGCGCCGCCGCGGCCGATCGCCAGCAGGAATTCCAGAATCGATGCGTCGAAGCTGGGCGAGGCGAAATGCAGTGCGCGCGTGTCGGAGTCGACGTCGTAGCGGGCGTTCTGCTCGTCGCGGAAGTTGGCAAGACCGGCGTGGGTGACCACGACGCCCTTGGGGACGCCGGTGGAACCGGAGGTGTAGATGACATACGCGGGGTGCTCGGGCCGCGCCGGGCGCACCCGGTCGGCGTCGGTGATCGCGGCGGCGTCGAATCCGTCGAGATCGAGTTCGTCGAGCACCAGCCACTCGACCGAGTCCGGCAGCTCGGCGCGCACCGAGGCCACGGTCAGACCGATCGGGGAGCCCGAGTCGGTGACCATGTGCGCGATGCGGTCGGCCGGATAGGCCGGGTCGATCGGCACGAAGGCGCCACCGGACTTCGACACCGCCCACTCGGCGAAGTACGACTCGTCCGAGCGCGGCACGGCGACCGCCACCAGGTCCTCGGTGCCGATGCCGCGTTCGATCAGCAAGCGGGCCAGGCGGTTCGACCGCGCGTCCAGCTCGCCATAAGAGACACTTCTCCCCTGGAACACCACGGCGGGCGCTTCGGGGTCGATGGCGGCGGCCTCGGCGATCAGGTCCGGCAGCGTCCGCGCCGGCGTGGCGGGCGCGCCGGTGCGCGCGATCAGGTCGGCGCGCTCGGCGGCGTCGAGCACGTCGATCGCGCCGACGGTGACCGACGGATCGGCCGCCACCGCCGCGAGCACACGCTCCCAGCGGTCCACGATGGCCGCCGCGGTGGACTCGTCGAACAGCTCGGTCGCGTAGGTGAGCGCCAAAGCCATGGCGCCGGAACCGGTTTCACCGCGCTCGGCGAGGGTGAACTGCAGGTCGAAGCGCGCGACGTTCTCTTCCAGGTCCAGCGCGGACACCGAGAGGCCGGGCAGTTCCAGGGTGGTGCGCTCCAGGTTCTGGAACGCCAGCATCACCTGGAACAGCGGGTTGCGGGCCTGCGAGCGCTCCGGCGCGAGCAGTTCCACCAGTCGCTCGAACGGCACGTCGGCGTTGCCGTAGGCGTCCAGGTCGGTGCGGCGCACCCGGTCGAGCAGGCCGGCGAACGACTCGCCCGGCTCGATGCCCGTGCGCAGCACCAGCGTGTTGACGAACATGCCGACCAGGTCGTCGAGCGCGGCCTCGCCGCGGCCCGCGACCGGGGTGCCGACCGCGACGTCGTCGCTGCCGGACAACCGCGCGAGCAGCACCGCCAGCGCGCCGTGCATGACCATGAACAGCGACGCGCCGCGCTGCCGCGCGACCTCCTCCAGCGCGGCGACCAGGTCACCGGACAGCTCGCGGTGCAGCGTCGCGCCGCGGTGCGAGGCGACCGCCGGACGCGGCCGGTCGGTGGGCAGGGCCAGCTCGTCGGGGATGTCGTCGAGCGCGCGCCGCCAGTAGGCGACCTGCTTCGCCAGCAGCGAGTCGGGATCGTCCTCGGACCCGAGGATCTCCCGCTGCCAGACCGCGAAGTCGGCGTACTGCACCGCCAGCGGGGCCCAGCCGGGAGCGCTACCGGTGCTCCGCGCGGTGTAGGCGGCCATCACGTCGCGGGTCAACGGCCCCATCGAGAAACCGTCGGCCGCGATGTGGTGCACCACCACGACGAGCACGTGCTCGTCCGGGCCGGCCGCGTACAGCCGGGTGCGCAACGGAACCTCTTCGGCCACATCGAATCCGTTGGTGACGAACTCGGTCACCGTCTCGATCAGCCGCGCCGGGTCCACCGCCACGGGGTGCAGATCCAGGGCGATGTCCTCGGCGGGCACGATCACCTGAACCGGGGTGCCGCCGTGCTCGGGGTAGCGGGTGCGCAGCGATTCGTGCCTGCGCACCACGTCGGCCACGGCCAGCCGCAGCGCTTCGACGTCCAGCGCGCCGGTGAGCCGGATGGCGATCGGCAGGTTGTAGGCCGCCGAGGAGGTGTCGTACTTGTTCAGGAACCACATGCGCTGCTGCGCGAACGACAGCGGCACCAGTTCGCCTGCCGCCCGCTCGCGGGCGACCAGCCGGGCGCGGGCCGCGCCGTCGGCGTGCGATTCCACCCGCGCGGCGAGCGCTTCGACCGTCGATGCCTCGAACAGGGTGCGCACCGCGACGGTCGTGCCCAGCGCCGCGCCGATGCGCGCGACCACCCTGGTCGCGATCAGCGAGTTGCCGCCCAGGTCGAAGAAGTCGTCGTCCACGCCGACCCGCTCCAGGCCGAGCACGTCGGCGAACACCGCCGCCACGGTCTCCTGTACGGGGGTGACCGGCGCGCGGAAGGCGCGCGAGGTCGCCGTCGGGGCGGGCAGCGCGCGGCGGTCCAGCTTCCCGTTGACGGTCAGCGGGATCCATTCCAGCCGCACCACGGCCGAGGGCACCATGTAGGCGGGCAGCTGCGCGGCCGCGCCGTCGCGCACCGCGTCCAGCGCGGGCTCGGCATCCGGCTCGGACACCACGTAGGCGACGATCCGCTGATCGCCGGGCTGGTCCTCGCGCACGATGACCGCCGCCTGGGCGATACCGGGCTGGGCCAGGATCGCGGACTCGATCTCGCCGAGCTCGATGCGGAAACCGCGCACCTTCACCTGGTCGTCGGCGCGGCCCAGGTACTCGAGCTCGCCGAAGCGGTTCCAGCGGGCCAGGTCGCCGGAGCGATACAGCCGTCCGCCCGGCGCGTCGCCCATCGGGTCGGCGACGAAACGGGTCGCCGACAGATCCGGGCGTCCGAGGTAGCCGCGGGCCAATTGCGGGCCCGCCACGTACATCTCACCCGCGACGCCGACCGGCACCGGGCGCAGCCTGCTGTCGAGGACGTACACCCGCAGACCGGCGATGGCGCGGCCGACCACGCTGCCGGAGGCGGCGGCGATGGTCGCGGCGTCCAGCGCGCGGTAGGACACGTGCACCGTGGTCTCGGTGATGCCGTACATGTTGACCAGCAGCGGCCCGGCGGAGGCGCCGGTGCCGTCGCCGTGGCGCGCCACCCAGTCCGACAGCCTGCGCAGCTCCAGCGCCTCACCGCCGAACACCACATACCGCAGCGCCAGCGGCGCGGCGTCGGGCGCGGCGTTCCGGTCGGCCTCGGCCAGCTGGTAGAACGCCGACGGGGTCTGGTTGAGCACCGTGACCCGCTCGGCGCGCAGCAGTTCCAGGAACTGCTCCGGCGAGCGCGAGGTGTAGTAGTCGACCACCACGAGGGTGCCGCCGAACAGCAGCGGACCCCACAGCTCCCACACCGAGAAGTCGAAGGCGTAGCTGTGGAACAGCGTCCACACGTCCTCGGGGCCGAAACCGAAGTCCCGGTCGGTGTTCGCGAACAGCCGCACCACGTTGCGGTGCGCGACCGCGACGCCCTTGGGGCGGCCGGTCGAGCCGGAGGTGTAGATCACGTACGCGATGTTGTCCGGCGTGAGCGCGGAGTTGCGGTCGGCGTTGGTGATCGGGGCGTCGTCGGCGTCCTCGACGTTGCCGGTCTCCACCGCGAATCCGTCGAGCACGACCGACGGCAGTCCGGCGGGCACCTCGACCTGCACCGTGGAGTCGAGCACCACGCTGGTCGGCCGGGAATCGGCGAGCACGTAGGCGATGCGCTCGGCCGGGTAGGTCGGGTCCACCGGCACGTAACCCGCGCCGGTCTTCACCACGGCCAGCAGCGCGACCACCAGGTCCAGCGACCGCGGCAGGATCACCGCGACCAGTGTCTCCGGCCCGGCGCCGTCGCTGATCAGCCTGCGCGCCAGCACATTCGCGCGCCGGTCCAGCTCGGCGTAGGTCAGCGTCTCCACGCCGAAGCGGGCCGCGACGCGGTGCGGATGCGCGGCCACGGCCGCGTCGAACAGCCCGACCAGGGTGATGTCCGGATCGGCGAACAGGCCCGCGACGCTCTCGGAGCCCGACGACACCCAGCGCTGCGAGACGTCCAGCCGCTCGCCCTCGCCGAGCAGATCGATGTCGCCGATGGCGACCTGCGGATCCTCGGCGACACCGCGCAGGATGCGCACGAAACGATCAGCGAACGCGGCCACCGTCTCCGGATCGAACAACTCGGTGGCGTAGTTCCACGACAGCGTCAACCCGCCGTCGGCGGCCTCGCCCACGGTGAGCTGCACGTCGAATTTCGCGGTGCCCGGGTCGAACTCGACCGCGGCGACCTCGAGGCCGCCGGGCAGCGCGACCGCGCCGAGAGCGGCCGCGGAGGCCGCCTCGAAGGTCAGCGCGACCTGGAACAGCGGGTGATGCGCCTGCGAACGCGCCGGGCTGAGTACGTCCACCAGCCGCTCGAACGGCACGTCGGCGTTGGCGAACGCGGCCAGATCGGTGCGGCGTACCTGCTCGAGCAGCTCGTCGAAGGCCGCGCCCGGTTCCACCTGGCTGCGCAGCACGAGCGTGTTGACGAACATGCCGACCACGTCGTCGAGCGCGCGTTCACCGCGGCCCGCGATCGGCGTGCCGATCGCGACATCGGTGCTGCCCGACAACCGGCCCGCCCACACCGCCAGCGCGGCGTGCACCACCATGAACAGCGTCACGCCGCGGGCGCGCGCCAGCTCGGCCAGCGCCTCGTGCACCTGCGCGTCGACCGAGAAGTCGTGCGTGCCACCGGCGTTCGAGGCCACCTCCGGCCGGGGCCGGTCGGCGGGCAGCTCGATCTGATCGGGCAGGTCACGCAGCTGCTCGGTCCAGTAGGCGATCTGCCGGGCCGCGACGGACTCGGCGTCGTCCTCGGCGCCGAGCACCTCGCGCTGCCACAGCGCGTAGTCGGCGTACTGCACCTCGAGCGGAGCCCAGGACGGCACCTCGCCGCGAGCGCGCTCGGTGTAGGCGAGCACCACGTCACGCAGCAACGGCCGCAGCGAGAAACCGTCCGCGCTGATGTGATGCAGCACCAGCACCGCGACATGCTCGGTCGCCGACAGCGACAGCAGACTCGCCCGGAACCCGATCTCGGCGGTCACGTCGAAGCCGACGCTCGCCAGCTCGACGATCCGCGCGGGCAGCTCGTCCGCGGCGACGGGCTCGGCGACCAGATCGAAGCCGACCTCACCGACCGGCAGCACGCGCTGGTAACCGGTGCCCTCCACCTCGGGGTAGATCGTGCGCAGCGCCTCGTGCCGCGCGAGCACGTCACCGATGGCCGCGCCCAGCGCGGCGACATCCAGCGCGCCGCTCAGCCGCAGCGCCACCGGGATGTTGTTGACCGCGGTGCGGTTGTCGAACCGGTTGAGGAACCACATCCGCTGCTGAGCCAGCGACAGCGGCACCAACTCCGGCCGCTCCCGCGCCACCAGCGGCGTCCGGCCGCCCTCGCCGGCAGCCGATTCCACCTTCGCGGCCAACGCGACCACGGTCGACGCCTCGAACAGCGTGCGCACCGGGACCTGCGTGTCCAGCGCCTCACCCAGCCGCGCCGCCACCTGCGTGGCGACCAGCGAGTTGCCGCCCAGCTCGAAGAAGTCGTCATCCAGGCCGACCCGCTCCACACCGAGCACCTCGGCGAAGGTCTCGGCCACGATCTCCTGCACCGGCGTGGCGGGCGCACGGAACACCTTGGCCTCGAACACCGGCTCCGGCAGCGCCCTGCGATCGAGCTTGCCCGAAGCGTTCAACGGGAACTCGTCCAGCACCACGTAGGCCGCGGGCACCATGTACCCCGGCAGCCGCGCGCCGAGTTCGGCCTTGACCGACTCGACGTCCACCACCCGGTCCGGATCCGTCACCAGGTACGCGACCAGCTGATCACCGGTCCGCTCATCGGCGCGGACGACGACCACAGCCTGCGCCACCGACTCCAGCGCCGTCAGCGCCGACTCGATCTCGCCCAGCTCGATGCGCAGACCACGCACCTTCACCTGGAAGTCGGTGCGGCCCAGGTACTCCAGCTCGCCGTCTTCGGTCCAGGCCACCAGGTCACCGGTGCGGTACATCCGCTCGGCGACGCCGAACGGATTGGCCACGAAGCGCTCGGTGGTCAGATCGGGGCGGCCCACGTAACCGTGCGCCAGCTGCGCGCCCGCGAGGTACAGCTCACCGGGCACGCCGACCGGAACCGGCCGCAGCCGCGAATCCAGCACGTAGACCTGGGTGTTGAACACCGGAGCGCCGATCGGCACCGACACCGTGTCGGCCTCGGTCACCTCGTGGAAGGTGACGTCGACCGCGGCTTCCGTCGGACCGTACAGGTTGTGCAGCCGCGCGCCGGTCAGCTCGCGCAACTTCTGCGCGGTCACCGCGGGCAGCGCCTCACCGGACGCGAAAACGTTTCGCAGGCTGGTGCATTCGGCCGCGCGCTCCTCGGCGACGAACACCGACAGCATCGACGGCACGAAGTGCACCGTGGTGACCTGCTCGTCGACGATCAGCCGCGCCAAGTACGCGGGATCGCGATGACCGTCCGGCTTGGCCACCACCAGGCGCGCGCCGACCTGCAACGGCCAGAAGAACTCCCACACCGACACGTCGAACGTCGCGGGCGTCTTCTGCAACACCACGTCGTAGGCCGCCAGGCCGTACTCGGCGTGCATCCACACCAGACGGTTGACGATCGCGGCGTGCGAGACAGCGACACCTTTCGGGCGGCCGGTCGAACCGGACGTGAAGATCACGTACGCGGTGTTGGCCGGACGCAGCGGCTTGTGCCGGTCGGCGTCGGTCAGCGGCCCGTCGGGGAACTCCGACAGGTCGAGCTGATCGATGCGCACCTGCCGGGAGACGGTGGTCTCCAGGTCGGAACCGGAGGTCAGCACGCACACCGGGCGCGCGGTCTCGAGGATGTAGTCGATGCGCTCGGCCGGATGATCCGGATCCAGCGGCACGTACGCGCCGCCCGCGGCGTTCACCGCGTACATGCCGACCACCAGGTCGATCGAGCGGCGCATGCCGAGGGCCACATACGATTCCGGCCCGACGCCGTTGACCTTGAGCCAGCGCGCCAGGCGGTGCACCCTGCGGGCGAACTCGGCGTAGGACAGACTCGTCCCCTCGAACGTCACCGCGGGACTGTCCGGAGTGCGCGCGACCTGCGCCTCGAACAGCGAGACCAGGGTCGCGGCGGCGTCGCCGACCGGCGAGGTGAGCGCGGCGTCGACCGGGAATTCGGTGGCGTTCCACCGCTCGATCACCAAGGCCCGCTCGGCGTCGTCGAGCAGGTCGATGTCGCCGACGGTGACCGACGGATCGGCGGCGATGCCGTGCAGCACGCGCACGAAGCGCTCGGCGAACGTGCCGGCGAACGCCCCGTCGAACAGGTCGGTGGCGTAGACGAGTTCGGCGTCCATCGCCGTCTCGGCGCCGGGGACCTCGCTGAGCGTCAGCTGCAGGTCGAACTTCGCGGTCGGCTGGTCGATGCCCAGCTCGGAGACGGTGAGGCCGGGCAGTTCCAGCGCGGTGCGCCCGAGGTTCTGGAACGACAGCATCACCTGGAACAGCGGGTGACGCGCCTGCGAGCGCGCCGGGTTGAGCACCTCGACCAGTCGCTCGAACGGCACGTCCGCGTGCGCGAACGCCTGCAGGTCGCGCTCGCGGACCCGGGCGAGCAGATCGGCGAACGGCTCGGCGGTGTCCACTTCGGCGCGCAGCACCAGAGTGTTGACGAACATGCCGACCAGATCGTCGAGCGCCTGCTCGCCACGACCGGCGACCGGGATGCCGATGGCGATGTCCTCGGAGCCGCTCAACCGCGCCAGCAGGGCGGCGAAGGCGCCGTGCACCACCATGAACAACGTGCTGCCGTGCGTCTGCGCGACCCGGTTCAGGTCCTCGATCAGCTCGCCCGGCACACGGAACCGGTAGGTGCCCGCACCGTAGGAGGCGACCGCGGGCCGCGGGCGACCGGCGAGGCGCAGTTCGTCCGGCAGCCCGGCCAGCGTCTCGCGCCAGTAGTCGAGCTGCTCGGAGATCAGCGAGGTCGGATCGTCCTCGGAGCCGAGCGTGTCGCGCTGCCACAGCGCGAAGTCGACGTACTGGACCGCCAGGGGCGGCCAGCCTGGCTCGGCCGCGGAGGTGCGCGCCACGTAGGCGGTCATCAGGTCGCGCACCAGCGGACGCATGGAGAAGCCATCGGCGGCGATGTGGTGCACCACCACGACCAGCACGTAGTCGTCCGGGGCGAGCCGGTAGGCGCGCAGGCGCACCGGCGGCTGGGTGGTCACGTCGAAGCCGCGCTCGACGAACTCGTAGAGCACACCCAGCAGCTGCCCCTCGGCCACCTCGACCACGTCCAGCTCGGGGATGGCCCTCGTGGCGTTGAGCACCCGCTGGTAGGCCACGCCGTCGCGGGACGGGTAGATGGTGCGCAGCGATTCGTGGCGCCCGACCACGTCGGCGATCGCGCCGCGCAGCGCGTCCAGATCCAGCGCGCCTTCCAGCCGCACCGCGGCCGGGATGTTGTTCGCGGCGGAATCGGCGTCGAAGCGGTTGAGGAACCACATCCGCTGCTGCGCCAGCGACAGCGGCGGGTGCTCGGGACGCACCTGTGCCGTGAGCGCTTGGTGCGCACCGCTTCCCGCGTGCGACTCGATCCGCGCGGCGAGCGCGCCCACGGTCGGGGCCTCGAACAGCACGCGCACGCCGACCTCGGTGTTCAGCGCCGCGCTGACCCTGGCGACCACCTGGGTGGCCACCAGCGAGTTGCCGCCGAGCTCGAAGAAGTCGTCGTCCACGCCGACGCGCGGCACGCCGAGCAGGTCGGCGAAGATCTCCGCGACGATCTCCTCGATCGGGGTCGATGCAGCGCGGAACACCCTGGCCTCGAACACCGGAGCAGGCAGCGCCCTGCGGTCCAGCTTGCCGGAGGCGTTCACCGGGAAGGCGTCCAGCACGACCAGCGCGGCCGGGACCATGTAGCCGGGCAGCGCCGCGGCCAGCGCGGTCTTCACCTCGTCGATGTCCACCGCCACATACGGTTCGCAGACCAGGTAGCCCACGAGCTGATCGCCCGCGTGCGCGTCGGAGCGCAGCACGACCACCGCCTGCGCGATTCCCGGCTGCGCCAGCAGCGCGGCCTCGATCTCGCCCAGCTCGATACGCAGACCGCGCAGCTTCACCTGGAAGTCGGTGCGGCCCAAGTAGTCCAGCTCGCCGTCCGGCGTCCAGGCCACCAGGTCACCGGTGCGGTACATCCGGTCGCCCGGCGCGCCGTACGGGTTGGCCACGAACCGGTCGGCGGTCAGGTCCGAGCGGCCCAGGTAGCCGAGCGCCAGCTGTTCGCCCGCCAGATACAGCTCACCCGCGACACCCGGCGCGACTGGGTGCAGACGGCTGTCGAGCACGAACACGCGGGTGTTCCACACCGGGCGTCCGATCGGCACCGAGACCACATCGGCCTCGGTCGCCTCGTGATAGGTCACGTCGACCGCGGCCTCGGTCGGGCCGTACAAGTTGTGCAGCCGTGCGCCGGTCAGCTCGCGCAGACGCTGCGCCGTCTGCGCGGGCAGCGCCTCACCGGAGGCGAAGACCTGCCGCAGCCGCGGCGCGGGCAGCCCGTCGCCGTTCTCGTTGCCCAGCGTGGAGACGAAGACCGAGAGCATGGACGGCACGAAATGCGCCGTGGTGATCTGCTTCTCGGCGATGATCTGGGACAGGTACACCGGATCGCGGTGCCCGTCCGGACGCGCGACGACCAGCCTGGCGCCGGTCTGCAACGGCCAGAAGAACTCCCACACCGACACGTCGAACGTCGCGGGCGTCTTCTGCAACACCGCGTCGTCGCGACCGATCGGGTACTCGTGCTGCATCCACAGCAGCCGGTTCACGATCGCGGCGTGGCTGACCGCCACACCCTTCGGGCGTCCGGTCGAGCCGGAGGTGAAGATCACGTACGCGGTGTTCTCCGGCCGCAGCGGGCGCGTGCGCTCCGCGTCGGTGATCGGCGCGCCGCTGGTCTCCGCGAAACCGGGCACGCCCTCGATGCCCTCGATCGACAGCGCGGTCACCGCGGGCTGCGGGTCGAGGCCGAATCCGTCCGCCGAGCGGTACAGGATCATCCGCGGCCGCGCGGTCTCGATGATGTAGTTGACCCGGTCGGCGGGCTGATCCGGGTCCAGCGGCACGTAGGCCGCGCCGGTCTGCACCACCGCGTACATCGCGACGACCAACTCGGTGGAACGCCGCAGCGCCAGCGCCACCAGCGATTCCGGGCCCACGCCCGCGCCGATCAGCTGGCGGGCGATGCGGTTGGCCCGTTCCTGGAACTGGCGGTAGGTCAGCCGCTCGCCTTCGAAGTCCAGCGCGATCGCGTCCGGCGTCGCCGCCGCCTGCGCGTCGAACAGCGACACCAGCGTCGCGACCTGGTCCACCGGGTGCCCGGTGTCGTTCCAGTCGATCAACACCCGCGCGCGTTCCTCGGACGCGAGCAGGTCGATGTCGCCGATCGGGACGTCCGGGTCGACGGTCACGGCCGCGAGGATGCGGTCGAGGCGCCGGGCGAACGCGGCGACGGTCGGCTCGTCGAAAAGGTCCAGCGCGTAGGAGAACTCGGCCGACATGCCCGCCGAGTCGCCGTGGTCGTCCTGCGTCTCCGACAGGGTCAGCTGCAGGTCGAACTTGGCCAGCCGGGCGTCGTAGTCGATGCCGTTGACCGAGAGACCGGGCAGTTCCAGGCTGGCCTGCCGGGTGTTCTGGAAGGTCAGCATGACTTGGAACAGCGGGTGGCGCGCCTGCGAGCGCGCCGGGTTGAGCACCTCGACCAGCCGCTCGAACGGCACGTCCGCGTGCGCGAACGCGTGCAGGTCGGTCTCGCGGGCGCGGGCGAGCAGGTCGGCGAAGCTCATCGCGCCGTCCACCTCGGTGCGCAGCACCAGGGTGTTGACGAACATGCCGATCAGGTCGTCCAGCGCGGCCTCACCGCGACCGGCGACCGGGGTGCCGATGGCGATATCGCTGGTGCCGCTGGCGCGGGCGAGCAGTACCGCCAGCGCGCTGTGCAGCACCATGAACAGCGACGCGTTGTGCCTGCGGCCCAGCTCGATCAGGGCGCGCTGGGTCTCGCCGGAGATCACGAACGGGTAGGTGCCGCCGCGGTAGGACGCGACGGCGGGGCGCGGCCGGTCCGACGGCAGCGTCAATTCGTCGGGCAGATCGGCCAGTTCGCGCGTCCAGTAACGGATCTGGTTGGCGATCAGCGAACTCGGGTCGTCCTCGGAGCCGAGCACCTCGCGCTGCCACAGCGCGTAGTCGGCGTACTGCACCGGCAGCGCCGACCACGCGGGCGCCTCCCACGACGTGCGCGCGGCGTAGGCCACCATGACGTCGCGCGCCAGCGGGCCCATCGACCAGCCGTCGGCCGAGATGTGGTGCACCACCATGCCGAGCACGTACTCGGTCTCGCTGATCTCGAACAGCCTGGCGTGCAGCGGCACTTCGCTGGTCACGTCGAACGCCATCGACGCCAGCTCGACCAGGTGGTCGATCAGGTTGTGCTCGGTCACCGGCACCGGGGTCAGGTCCGGCACGATCTGCGCCGCGTCCAGCACCACCTGCACCGGGCCGGTCTTGGTCTCCGGGAACACCGTCCGCAGCGACTCGTGCCGGTCGATCACGTCGATGACCGCGACCTGCAACGCGGCGATGTCCAGATCACCGGACAGCCGGATCGCGACCGGGATGTTGTTCACCGCCGAGGAGGTGTCGAACCGGTTGAGGAACCACATGCGCTGCTGCGCCAGCGACAACGGCACCTGCTCCGGACGCTGCCTGGCCACCAGCGCCTTGCGCGCGCCGTCACCGGCGTGCGACTCCACCCGCGCGGCCAGCGCCTCGACCGTGGACGCCTCGAACAGCATGCGCACCGGCACCCTGGTGTCCAGCGCGATGCCGAGGCGGGAGGCCACCTGGGTGGCGATCAGCGAGTTGCCGCCCAGCTCGAAGAAGTCGTCGTCCACGCCGACGCGGGAGATGCCGAGCACCTCGCCGAAGATCTGCGCGACGATCTCCTCGATCGGCGTTGTCGGAGCGCGGAATTCGCGCACTTCGAACACCGGGGCGGGCAGCGCCTTGCGGTCCAGCTTGCCGGAGGCGTTCAGCGGGAACGCCTCGAGCACCATGATCGCCGACGGCACCATGTACGCGGGCAGCGTGCGGTGCAGCGCGTTCCTGATGCTGTCCAGGTCGACCGGGCCGCCGCCGGTCACCACGTAGGCGACCAGCTGGTCGCCCGCGACGGTGTCCATGACCAGCACCACGGCCTGGGTGACGGCCGGGTGGTCGAGCAGGGCGGTCTCGATCTCGCCGAGCTCGATGCGCTGACCGCGGAACTTCACCTGGAAGTCGGTGCGGCCGATGTACTCCAGCACGCCCGCGCTGCCCACCTCGGGATCGCGCGGCCGCACCCAGCGCACCAGGTCGCCGGTGCGGTACAGGCGGGAACCGGGCGGGCCGAACGGGTCGGCGACGAAGCGCTCGGCGGACAGGTCGGGGCGACCGTGGTAGCCGCGAGCGGTCTGCACGCCGCCGAGGTACAGCTCGCCGGGCACGCCGACCGGAACCGGGGCGAGGCCCTCGTCCAGCACGTAGGTCTGCGCGTTCCACACCGGGCGGCCGATCGGCACCGACGTGGGCGCGACCTCGTTGAGCTGCCAGGCGGTGGCGTGCACGGTGAACTCGGTCGGACCGTACAGGTTGTGCACAGCGGCGGTGGAGAACTGCCGGAACGCGGTGACCGTCGCAGGCGGCAGCGCCTCACCGGCGACGAGAACCGCACGCAGCGAGGCGCATTCGGCGGTGTCCGCGGAGCCGGCGAACACCGAGAGCATGGACGGCACGAACGAGGTCATGGTGACCCGGTGCCGTCCGATGATCTCCGACAGGTAGATCGGATCGCGGTGGCCGTCCGGCGCGGCGATCAGCATGCGGGCGCCGACGGCCAGGGTGCCGAACAGCTCCCACACCGACACGTCGAAGGTGACCGGCGTCTTCTGCAGGATCACATCGGACGGGCCGATGCGGTATTCGGCGGTGATCCAGGCGATCTGGTTGACCACCGACGCGTGGCTGACCGCGACGCCCTTGGGGCGGCCGGTGGAGCCGGAGGTGTAGAGCACGTACGCGGTGTTCGCGGGCCGCAGCGGGGCGCGACGCTCGGCGTCGGTGACCGGCCCCTCGTCGAACTCGCCGAGATCCAGGGTGTCCAGCGTCAGCACCGGGATGTCCGCGGCGGTGACGTTGTCCGCGGTGGTGGTGAGCACGCACACCGGCGACGAGCTGTCGAGCACGTACTCGGTGCGCTCGGCCGGGTGATCGGGGTCGATCGGCACGTAGCCGCCGCCCGCGGTCAGCGTGGCGTAGATCGCCACCAGCATGTCCACCGACCGGCGGATGCCGACCGCGACCAGCTGCTCCGGGCCGACGCCCGCGTCGATCAGCTTGCGCGCCAAGCGATTCACCCGCGCGGAGAACTCGGCGTAGGTCAGCTCGACCGGTGCGCCGAACTCCTCCGCGCCGCGCGTGCCGCCGTCGAACACCACGGCGGGGTCATCAGGCCTGCCCCGCACCTGCTCCTCGAACAGCTCTAGCAGGGTGGCCGCGGGCACCTCGTGTCGAGTGTGGTTCCACTCGGTCAGCACCCGGGCGCGCTCGGCCTCGTCGAGGATCTCGATGTCGCGCACCGTGGTCTCCGGCGCGGCCACGGCGGCTTCCAGCACGCGCAGGTAGCGGCGGCCGAATTCGGCGACGGTGGAAGCGTCGAACAGGTCGGTGGCGAAGGAGATGACCGCGCCCATGCCCGCGGGCTCGCCGTTCGCGCCGCGTTCCTCGGTGACCGTCCACTGTAGGTCGAATTTCGCGATGTCGACCTCGAGCTCGTCGGCGGTCACCGAGAGCCCGGGCAGTTCCAGGGTCGCGTGCGACATCTCCTGGAACGACAGCATCACCTGGAACAGCGGGTGGCGCGCCTGCGAGCGGGTCGGGTTGAGCACCTCGACCAGGCGCTCGAACGGCACGTCCGCGAAGGCGAAGGCGGCCAGGTCGGTTTCCCTGGTGCGGCCGAGGAATTCGGCGAACGACTCGCTGCCGTCCACCTCCGAGCGCAGCACGAGGGTGTTGACGAACATGCCGATCAGGTCGTCGAGCGCCTGCTCGCCGCGCCCGGCGACCGGAGTGCCGATCGCGATGTCGCTGGTGCCGGACAACCGGGCCAGCAGCACGGCCAGCGAGGCGTGCATGACCATGAACAGGCTGACGCCCTGCGCGCGGGCCAGCGCGACCAGCCGCCGGTGCAATTCGGCGTCGATGTCGAAGCTCACCCGGCTGCCGTGGAAGCTCTGCACCGGCGGACGCGGGCGGTCCGCGGGCAGGTCGAGCTGATCCGGCAGGCCCGCCAGCGCCCTGCGCCAGTAGGCGATCTCGCGCGCCGCCATGGACGCGGGATCGGATTCCGCGCCGAGCAGCTCGCGCTGCCAGACGCTGAAGTCCTGGTACTGCACCGGCAGCGGAGCCCAGCTCGGCGCCTCGCCCGCGGCGCGGGACAGGTACGCGGCGGCCACGTCGCGCGCCAGCGGTCCGAAGGAGAAGCCGTCGGCCGCGATGTGGTGCACGACGAACGCCACCGCGTAGTCGCCCGCGCCGTTGCCGCGCCCGCCGGTGACCGCGAAGACCCGAACCCGGATCGGCAGCTCGGTGGAGACGTCGAAGCCGCGCGCGGCGAATTCGGCCAGCGCGCCGTGCAATTCGGCCTCGTCGATCGGCTGCACCTCGATGCCGAGATCGACCTGGTCGACCGGGAGCACCTGCTGGTAGCCGCCGTCGCCGGACTCGGGGAAGATCGTGCGCAGCGACTGCTGCCGCTCGACCACGTCCAGCAGCGCCGACTGCAACGCCGCCAGGTCCACCTGGCCGCGCAACCGCACCACGAACGGCAGGTTGTAGGTCGGCACGGTCGGGTCGAACTGGTTGATGAACCACATGCGCTGCTGCGCAAGCGACAGCGGAACCCGCTCCGGCAGCTTCTGGGCCACCAGCGGCGGACGCGATTCACCCACGGGCGCGGCGTTTTCCGCGCGCGCCGCGATTCCGGCGACGGTCGGGGTCTCGAACAGCGCGCGCACCCCGATCTGGGTGCCGAACGCGGCGCCGATGCGCGCCACCACCTGGGTGGCGACCAGCGAGTTGCCGCCCAGATCGAAGAAGTTGTCGTCGATGCCGACGCGCTCCTGGCTGAGCACGTCGGCGAAGATGCCCGCCACGATCTGCTCGGCCTGGGTGCGCGGCGCGCGGAAATCGCCTGCGTCGGCGCTGAACACCGGCTCCGGCAGGGCCTTTCGGTCCAGCTTGCCGCTGGTGTTGAGCGGGAAGGCGTCCAGCACCATGATCGACGCGGGCACCATGTAGCTGGGCAGCTGCTCGGCGGCGAACCTGGTCAGCTCCACCGGCTCGACGGTGTGGCCGGGCGCGGGAACGACGTAGGCCACCAGCTGCTGACCGGTAGCGGTGTCCACCACCAGCACCACGGCCTGGCTGACCGCGGGGTGGGCGAGCAGATCGGTCTCGATCTCGCCCAGCTCGATGCGCTGACCGCGGAACTTCACCTGGAAGTCGGTGCGGCCGATGTATTCCAGCGTGCCCGACTCGTTCCAGCGCACGAGGTCACCGGTGCGGTACATCCGCTCGCCCGTGCTCGACAGCGGGTTGGCGACGAAGCGATCCGAGGTCAGGTCGGGCCGGCCGCGGTAGCCGCGCGCCAGCTGACGCCCGCCGAGGTACAGCTCACCCGGCGCGCCGATCGCGGCCGGGCGCAGCCGCGAATCCAGCACGTAGACCTGGACATTCCACTCCGGGATACCGATCGGCACGGTCACCGTATCGGCGGCCGTCGCCTCCCAGTAGGTCACCGAGACCGCGGCCTCGGTCGGGCCGTACAGGTTGTGCAGCCCCGCGTCGGTGATCGCGCGGAAGCCCGCGGCGGTCTCCGGCGGCAGCGCCTCACCGATCACGAAAACCGCACGCAGCGTGGCACATTGGGCCTGCGTGGCGTGCGCGACGAACACCGTCAGCATGGACGGGACGAAGTCGGTCACGGTGACCCCGTGCCGGGAGATCGTCTCCGCCACGTACAGCGGGTCGCGGTGCCCGTCCGGCGACGCGATGACCAGCTTCGCGCCCACCATCAGCGGCAGGAAGTAGCCCCACAGCGACACGTCGAACGTGGTCGCGGTCTTCTGCAGATACACGTCCGCCGCGGTCAGCCGGTACTCGTCGAGCATCCACAGCTGCTGGTTGACGATCGCGTGATGGGTGACCGCCACGCCCTTGGGACGGCCGGTCGAACCCGAGGTGTAGATGACGTAGGCGGTGTTGTCCGGGCGCAGCGGCGCAAGGCGATCGGCGTCGGTCACCGGATCGGCGGAGTACGCCGAGGTGTCCAGGGTGTCGATCTCCACCCGCCGCACCGCCTGCGGCAACTCCAGCTCGTCGGCCGAGTGCGTCAGCACGCACACCGGCGCGGCGCTGTCGAGGATGTAGGCGGTGCGCTCGGCCGGATGATCCGGATCGATCGGCACGTACGCGCCACCGGCCTTCAGCACCGCGTGCATGCCGATCACCAGCTCCAGCGAGCGGCGCATCCCCAGCGCGACCAGCGACTCCGGGCCGACACCGTCGGCGATCAGGAAACGGGCCAGCCGGTTGACCCGCGCGTCGAACTCCGCGTAGGTGAGCGTCGCGCCCTCGAAATCGAGCGCGATGTTGTCGGGGGTCCGCGCCATCTGCGCGTCCAGCAGCGCCGCGAGCGTGGTCTCCGGAACCTCCTGCTCGGAGTCGTTCCACTCCAGCAGCGTCCGCTCGCGCTCCTCGGCGGTGGTGACCGGAAGGCCCCACACCGCCTCGTCCACCCCGGCGGCGAGGAAGCGATCGAAGAACTCCAGGAAGCGGCCGTGATGGCGGCGCGCCTCGTCCTCGGTGTAGAGGTTGGGGTTGGTCTCGAAGTCGATGTGCGACCGCGTGCCAGCGACCGACTGGTAGAAGTTGACGCCCAGATCCTCGATGCTGCCGGTGGACAGCACGCTGAGCTGACCGACCATCGGGCCCAGCACGATCTCGTTCTGGAACAGCATGATGTTGACCCACGGCCCGAAGAACTCCGTGGTCACCACACCGTCACCCGCCGCGTCGCGGCGGATGTCCTCGTGCCGGTACCGCTGGTGCCGCAACGCGCCGGACACCTCGACCGCCACTTGCTTGAGCAGCTCCGACACCGTCGTGTCGTGGCCGACGTGCAGCCGCAGCGGCACGATGTTCGACGACACGCCGCCCGAGCGGCGCATCGCGGCGGTGGTGCGCGCGGTCACCGGCAGGCTCAGAATGACGTCCTCGACGCCGTTCCACTGCGCCAGGTACGCGGCGAAACCCGCCAGCAGCAGACCGGCGGGCGAGGAATCGTGCCGCGCGACCGCCGCGTCCAGCAGACTGTTCTGCTCCTCCGACAGCGCGGCGCTCACGATGCCGTTGATCGCCGCGGGCGGCGCGGAACGGCCGGTCAGGCTGGTGCCTTCCTCCAGGCCCTCGACCCGCTGCGCCCAGTACTCCTTGTCGGAGGTGAAGCGGGAGCTCTCCCGGTAGGCGATCTCCTGCTCGTACAGCGTGTGCAGGTCGGTCGCCTTGGAAACAGCCGGTTCGGTGCCGTTGACGTAGGCGGTGTAGAGCTCGGCGATGCGGTTGAGGTTGGTCATCGCGCCGAAGCCGTCGAGCGCGATGTGGTGGGCGCGGGAGTACCAGTACCAGTGGTCGTCGGCCAGCTGCAGCGCCGCGACCTTGATCAATCGGTCGTTCAGCAGGTCGAAGGGACGGCTGTACTCGGCGCGCATCCACGCCATCGCGGCGGCGGCCGGATCGGCCTCGCCGCGCAGATCGACGTAGACGACCTTGTCGTAATCGGCGATCGAGCGGTCGATGAACTGCAGCGGCTCGCCATCACGCTCGACGATCCGCAGGAACCCGGAACCCAGCTCGTGCGAGGCGTCGATACTGGCCTGCTCGAGCACATCGACATCCAGCTCGCCGTGCAGGTCGACGTACTGCGCGATCGTGACCGGCACCTGCGGGTCGACGTGCTGCGCGTACCAGATGCCCAGCTGAGCGGGAGACAACGGGAACGCACCCGACAGGTCGGGTGCTACCCCAGACCCAGCGTGTGCCCGTTCGCCACCAGTTTCGCCGTTTCCGCCGAAATCCAGCCGGTCCAACCGTAACCTCGCTTCCGGAACACCACGCAAGCGCTCCCCGACCACACCCAGAGGGGGCGCGCACCTGTTCGAGCGTGGCGCCTGCGTCTCCGGGTTGAGTTCTCACATCAAATCAGGCAAAAAATGTTCATTTGAACTATCTGTCCAACAGGCCGGGCTTGTTACATGGGCTCGACCGTGCCCAGAACCCACCGACCGGCTCCGCCGGGACCTTCTTTGCGAATCACCGGATCAATCTACCGTCGCCCCCGGCAGCCGACCAACCATCGGTCATAGCCGACGAACATCAACGCTGGCAGACGCGTCTTAAGAGGTTTGCCATGAGGATGTTGTGGTTCTCACATGAGTCACCGGCGCACCATTCCGGGAATTTCGGACCGGTGGAGGCGGGCGCCTATTGCAGCTGCCGTCACCGGATGAGAGCAGAGCGGACCAAGATCACCGCAGCTCGGCACGACACTACATGTTGCGCGGACCGCGCCCGCCGAGCCGAGCTTGCCGCGACCGCGCTGCCCGCTGAGCAGGCTGCCCAACGACCGTCCTGCCCAACCGACCGGGGCAGGCGGGTGGCCGCAGTCGGCGGCTACTCGCGCGATGCGGCCGCCGATTCGCGCACGCGCGCCGGGTCGTAGAGGTGGGATTGCGCGCACGACAGCGCGGGCGTGAGCGCGCGGCCCACCAGGATCACCGCCGCCTGCCGCAGCCCGGCTGCCTCGACCTGGTCGGCGATGTCGTTCAGGGTGCCGCGCAGCACCAGTTGCTCGGGCTGGCTGGCGCGGTAGACGACGGCCACCGGGCAATCCGGCCCGTAGTCGGCGGACAGTTCGGCGGCCAAGGCGCGGACGCGGGTGATCGCCAGGTGCAGCGCGAGCGTGGCCCCGGTGGCGGCGAAGTTCGCCAGCGCTTCGGACTCGGGCATCGCGGTGGAGCGGGCCTGCGTGCGGGTCAGCACGACCGACTGCACCAGCTCCGGCACGGTCAGCTCCGCGCCGAGCACCGCCGCCGCGGCGGCATAGGCGGGCACGCCCGGTGTGACGTCCCACGGCACCCCGTGCGCGTCCAGCCTGCGGGTCTGCTCGGTCAGCGCCGAATACAACGACGGGTCGCCCGAGCACAGGCGGGCCACGTCCTTCCCCGCGGAGGTGGCGCGCACCAAACGCTCGGTGATCTGGTCGAGATCCAAGTGCTGCGTATCGATCAGCTCGGCGTCCGGTGCGCAGTACGCCAGCACGTCGGGATCCAGATAGGTCCCCGCGTACAGACACACCGGCGACGCGCGCAGCAACTCGACCGCCCGCACCGTCAACAAATCGGCCGCACCCGGCCCGGCCCCGATGAAGTGCACGGTCATGCGCGCGAGTGTATTGACCGCCGGACATCACTCGTTCGGCGACCGAGCGCCGGGGTGCTCAGGCGGTGGCGTCGAAGTGGGCGATCACCTTGTCCGGGCGGAGGCGGACGACGAGTTCGCCGGGTACACCGTTGCGCTTGCCGAATTCCTCGGCGCGGTCGGCGCCCATGTAGCGGCCGGCGATCTCCGTAGCGGTGCGCAGCAGCTCGTCCGGGTCCTCCGAGAGTGTCACCGAGCCCCGCAGCTGGACCGACGCGTAGGGCGGCTCCTCCAGGTCGACGCACACCGAGACGCGCCCGTCTCTGGCGAACGCCTTGCCCTTCGCAGTGGACTTGCCGGTGTTGAAGACCAGCTCGTCGCCGTCGACGATGAACCACACCGGCGTCACCATCGGCCTGCCGTCGGCTGCCACGAACGCCACCTTGCCGGTGCGGGTGCCATGGGTGAGAAACTCGCGCACTTCGGGATCGGAAAGAGAGGCCATCTGCTCACCCTAGATCTCGCACTCGCTCGGCAGGGGTTGGTCGATCGGCTGTGTCCTGCCTGCGCGCGATCCTCCGCGGAGCGCGGATGAACTGCGCAGGCATCGACCACGCTGAATGGGAGCCGCGATCCGCACGCGCCCGAGGCCGGGCGGTCGACACGCGACGGGACGTCGCTGGGGTCAGCGCTGCCAGTTGGCGTCGGGCTGGTTGGGCGCGGGCGGCTGGGGCCACTGCGCGCCGGGGCCGCCTGCGAGAGGCTGCTGGTACTGGGCGGAGGACTCGGCGTCGGCCCGAGCGAGAAGGTCGGCGACCTGCGGTCCGGCGACCGGTGACGATGCGCCGCACCAGGTGCAATCCAGATGATGCTTGGTGCTGAGCGGGAAGAGCGGGATGAAGAACAGCGTGAACTTGGTGACGAGTTTGCGCAGCGCGTGCGCGGCGGGATTGCCGCAGCGGCCGCAGATCAAGGTGATCATGGCAAGCGTGTGGATACGCTTCTGCCAGCCCCAGATCAGCATGTGAAACCCCCGAAGAGAGAAAATCCGATGCCGGTCACAGTAGTCGATCGGCCGCGCATCGGCGTCAGTGCAGAACGGCCGCTCCTCCAGCGGCGGCGATATCGCCGACCCGGCCGCGCGTCCGCGTCACAGCATGCCGCGCTCACGGGCCCGCGCCACCGCGGAGGTGCGGGAGCGCACGCCGAGCTTTCCATATATATGCACCAAGTGGGACTTCACGGTGGTCTCGCTGAGGAACAGCTGTCTGGCGATCTCACGGTTGGACCGTCCGTCGGAGACCAGCCGCAACACCTCGATCTCGCGCCTGCTCAGCGTGGTGTCGGCGCGGCGCACCCTGGTCATCAGCTTGGACGCCACCGCGGGCGAGAGCACGCTGTCGCCCGCCGCGGCCGACCGCACCGCGGCGAGCAGGTCGGCGGGCGGTGTGTCCTTGAGGATGTAGCCGCACGCGCCCGCCTCGACCGCGCCGAGGATGTCGGCGTCGGTGTCGTAGTTGGTGACCACGAGGACGTTCGGCGGGCTCGGCAACTCGCGCAACCGCGCGGTCGCCTCGACTCCCGACCGGCCGGACCCGAAACTCAGGTCCATCAGCACGAGATCGACCGGCGTGGTCGCGCAGAACGCGACGGCGGCCTCGGCGGTGGCCGCCTCGCCGACGACGGTGACATCGTCGGCGACATCCAGCAACGCGCGCAATCCGGCGCGGACGATCGCGTGGTCATCGGCGAGCAGTAGGCGGATCACGCGCGACCCTCCGCGCCCAGGTCGCGCGACTGCGTGCCTCGCGTTGCCGTTGCGCCGCGTTCCTCCGGCTCGGATTCGGCGCAGCCCGGGACCGTGTCGAGCGGGAAGGACACGGTGACCGCCGTGTGCCCCGGCTCGGACTCGACCGCCATGACACCGCCCTGCTCGTGTACCCGCGACCGCATGGCGGCCAGCCCGAACGATCCCGACGGGCTGCGCTCGAGCAGTTCGGGAGCGATGCCGACGCCGTCGTCGACCACGTCGAGATGGACCGCGTCGTCCGCGTAGGTGAGCGTCACGCGCATCCGGCCCGCACCGGCGTGCCGGATGACGTTCGAGACCGCGCCCTGCGCGATCCGGACCAGCGCGGCCTCGATCGGCATGGGCAGCCGCTCCGGCTGCCCCTCCACCACGAACCGCGCGTTCAGGCCGGGCGTGGCGGCGCGCCGGGTGATCCGCTCCAACGCCTCGGCCAGCGACTGCCCCTCCAGCGCGGCGGGAGCCAGCTCGGCGATGAGCCGCCTGGTCTCGGCGAGGTTCTCCGCGGCCGCCTCCCTGGCCAACCGGATCCGTTGCAGCGCTGGGTGATCCGGCGCTTCCTGCTCGACGGCGTGCAGCAGCAGTTGAATGGAACTCAGCCCCTGCGCGACCGTGTCGTGGATCTCGGCGGCCAGCCGCTCGCGCTCGGCGAGCTTGCCCGCCGTGCGTTCCCGTTCGGCCAAAGTCGCCCTCGCGCTGAGCAGTTCGTCGATCAGCCGCTGACGTTCGGCGGCCTCGCGGAACAAGGCCTGATAGCCGAGCCCGATGCCGACCGCGACGGCGGCTCCGATCACCGGCCCGACGACGCCGGCCACCGACCAGCCGCGGTGCAGGCCGAAGCCGACCACCGCCACGGCGGTCGCGGCGGCGACGACACAGAGATTCCACGGGCGCGGCAGCAGGTGCAGGTACAGGAAGAACAGGCCGAACGCGAGGTAACCCGCGTCCGGCGCGAGCACGACGAGCCCGAGCCACAGCGCCGTCAGCGCGCCGAGCCACACAACAATCGCGCGCCGTCGTCCGGTGAACGCCGCACCGGCGAAGTAGGTCGCGAGAAAAGCCGCGGTGAGGCTCACGGTCGCGGCCGGATGCGCGGCGCCGGGCAGCACCCCGCGCACGGCGACCACCACCGCCAAGCCCGTCATCAGCACGTGCAGGCCGAGCCGCAACGTGGTGAAAACCGGGGTCAGGGGCGACGAGTGCACCGTGCCAGCTTATGTACGGCTATCGCCGGGGCATCCATCGAAAGGTGGAAAACCACCGCCGACTTTCGCGCACCCGCGCTTCCTTCCCCGGCGCGATGGAAACGGGCCACTGCGGCGGGAGCGTGGAGACATGTTCGTCGCACTCCGAGACCTCCGCGCCGCTCGTGGCCGGTTCGCACTGATCACCCTCGTCGTCACGCTCGTGGCGGTGCTGGTGAGCTTCCTCAGCGGGCTCACGGCCGGACTCGCGCACCAGAACGTCTCGGCCGTGGAGTCACTGCCCGGCGACACCGTCGTCTTCGCCGACACCGGCGGCGATCCCTCGTTCGACGCGTCCGTTCTCACCGAGGACCAGATCGCGACCTGGCGCGCCGCCACCGTCGACGTGGCGCCGGTCGGCATCGCGCGCGGCAAAGCCGTCAGTGACGGCAGCGCCCCCGCGCAGGTCGCTCTGTTCGGCACGGACGCGGCGTTCGGCAACCGCTCGGCGACCGAGGCGGGCACGGTGTTGCTCAGCACCGGCGCCGCCGCCGATCTCGATGCCGTGCCCGGTGGTTCCGTCGCGATCGGCGGACGCGCCTTCACCGTGACGGCCGTGCGCGGTGACGACTGGTACAGCCATACGCCCGTGGTCTGGATGACGCTCGCCGATTGGCGCGCGCTCAACCCGCGTTCCGGCGCGGCCACCGTGCTCGCGGTATCGGGCGCGACCGATCCGCAAGCGGCGAACGCCACCGCGCACACCCGGACCACCGACTTGTCCGGCGCGCGCTCGGCGATCGGCTCCTACCAGGCCGAGAACGGCTCGCTCACCCTGATGACCGTCCTGCTGTTCGCGATCTCCGCGCTGGTGATCGGCTCCTTCTTCACCGTGTGGACCATCCAGCGGATGCCCGATATCGCCGTGCTGAAGGCGTTGGGCGCGACCTCGGGCTCGCTCGTCCGCGACGCCCTACTCCAAGCCGCGACCGTGCTCGCGGCCGGTATCGCGACGGGCCTGGGCATCACCGTCGCCGCGGCGGCGCTGCTCGGCGACGCGGTGCCGTTCGTGCTGAGCCCGGCCACCACACTGCTCCCCTCGGCCGCTCTGATCCTCCTCGGCCTGCTCGGAGCGGCATTCGCCCTGCGCTTCCTGTTCACCGCGGACCCGCTCACCGCACTCGGCGCGAGCCGCTGAACTACGGCGCCCGCTCTCCCGACCACCGATCGCGGCGGATCACTCGCGGTGGCGAGCACCCACCGCGCCGCCAGCCCACAGCACTGGAGTTCCAGATGACGCCCACACCCACCACGCTCACCCTCGCGGACGTAACGCTCACCTACCCCGACGGCGCGGGCCGCCTCACCGCCCTGGACCGAGTGAACCTGCACGTCTCCTCCGGCGAGATCGCCGCCATCACCGGCCCATCCGGCTCCGGCAAGTCCAGCCTGCTGGCCGTGGCCGCCACCCTGACCCGCCCGGACTCCGGGCACGTCCGGCTCGAAACATCGGACGGGCCGGTCGATCTCGCCACGGTGAGTCGGCGCGAGGCCGCGGCACTGCGCCGTTCGTCCATCGGGATCGTCTTCCAGCAGCCGAATCTGATCCCCGCGCTCACCGCCGTCGAGCAGATCGAAGTCATGGCGCATCTAGGGCAACGGATCGTCACCTCGCGCCGCCGACGCCGCGAACGTCGCGACCGGGCACTGACTCTGCTCGATTCCGTCGGCCTGGCCGACCAGCGCGACAAGCGCCCCGCGCAGCTGTCCGGCGGGCAACGGCAACGAGTGAACATCGCCCGCGCCCTGATGAACGCTCCGTCCCTGCTGGTGATCGACGAGCCGACCAGCGCACTGGATTCCGAACGCGGCGCGGCGGTGATCGACCTGATCCTGTCGGTCGCCCACGACCACGCGGCCGCCACCCTCCTGGTCACCCACGACCGCACCCACCTGCACCGGATGGACGCGGTCTACCGCATGGTCGACGGACGCCTCGCTCCCGAGACGGCTGCGCCCGTGCGCCTGCCGTCAGGTCTCGAGTCGCCGCCGGAGAGGCCCGCGGGATTGCCAATTTAGTATGCTCCTGCTTATCATCTGCACATGCAGATAAATGACGCACTCCACCGATCCGACGACCAGCCCAGCGGGCCGGATGAGCAGCCGTTTTCCACCGGGACCATGCTCATGCCCTGGCAAGCCGGGCCGCGACACGACACCCGGGGTCCGGTGTTCGTCAGCGTGACCGACTTCCTCGCCGCGTCCGAAGAGGACGTTCAGGCGATCTACAAGACCGGAATGCGGCTGGGCCGGAACTGGCCGGTGATGCACGGCGCGGTCGGCCTGTGGTTGTGGGCCCGGCCGTCGGAGTCGCGCGGCGGCTCCATCTCGGTGTGGGAAACCGAGCAGGACATGCGACGGTTCGTGCGCTGGCCGGTGCACGCAGACATCATGCGGAAGTGGCGCGGCCGAGTCGGTCTGGCCACCGACTCCTGGCAGGCCGCCGAATTCGAAGCGGAGGAAGTGTGGGCGCGGGCGCGGAACACGATCGAACGACGCCCGCACCCGCAGGCCGGATGATCCAGCGGATCATGGTGGCAAGACCCTGGCGTCGGCCGGGATCATGCCGAGTTCGCGTATTTTCTCCAGCCGGGTCACCGCGCCGTTGATGGCGTTCTCGTGCAGACCGGCGTCTCCGAGCGCCGCTCGAAATCGGTCCATATCCACGCCGTGGACCGCGCGGAGCACATCCCCTTCGAGGCGCTCACCCTTCTGCGCCATGACGAAATCGGAATCGATATTGATCTCCAGCGGTCGGGTCGACAGCGGAAACGATCGACCGTGGTCGATGGCGACCACTTCCAGCTGCCCGTCACGTTCCACGGTGCGATAGTTGCCGGGATGCCGATCCATGGCACCGATGATGTAGTCGAGCACTGCGACCTGCTGTTGCTGCGTTTTCGGATACTCCCCCACCGGCCGGGCGGGCTTGGACTCGACGAACTGCTGGATCATGCCGGGCCCGGACGCTCTTCCGTCGGGACCGATCACGCCGTCCGTCCGAGCCGTCGGAGGCACCCGGCCGAAGCCGAGTAGTTCATCGACCCGATATGCCGCGATCTCCCGGCTCGTCAGCGCGCCGGGAGCGTGTACGAAGGGCAATCCCGCGTCGTATTGCTCACCGTGGATAGGTTTGTAGACGTTGAGTTCACCGTCGTCGGAAAGCATCTTCTGCACTGTCGTGGAGCTTTTCAGCGCTTTTTCTCGCATATCACCGTCGAACCCGACATCGGTGGTCAGCCGACGCGCGCTCATCGCCGATTCGGTCGCGCTCGGCCGGTAGTCCCACGTTCGCTGCCGAGCCACCTGCGCCGGATGCGGCCGCACCTGGGTGCGCGCCTCTTCCACCAGATGCGAGGACCGCTCGTCGACGTCCCGGAACTCGCGAGCGCCGAGGTCCAGTGTGCGGCTGGTGCGCCGGTAGGTGCCCGCCGCGGTCTGGGTGCCCAGATCGAGGGTTCTGGTCAAGCGCCGGGTGATGTTGCGAAGTAGAGGGGTGACAGCGTCTTTCACCGAGAGGGCGGCGGGGCCGCGCCATCCGAACCCGGTGCGGGCGGCGCCGACCAAGGCGTGTGGACGCCGGGTCGCTTCGGCTCGTCCGGGGTTTCATCGACGACGCGGTAATAGCTCATCCCGTGGACGTCGAGCAGCGCGCGCAGGAAGTGCGGACCTTCGTCCGGCGTTATTCGCCCGGGCGGGTCGAAAACTTTGACACCGCGCTCGTACAACCTTTCGGCGATCGGGCATCCGTCACGATCGGTCACCGTGAGCGTCACGCCCCCGCCAGGAACCAACCTGAATTCGGCTACTCGGCGTTCCGGCGAATAACCGACGTCATAGATCGCGACCAGAGTCGGCGTGTACTCGGCCATGAACCCTCACCTTCACCTGCGACGAACCGCCCGGCAGCGGCCCGGCATCCGGCCGGAGCGAGGCTCCGGCCGGATGTCGACGTCTCATGAAGGGCAACCTACTACCGAACGGTCTGTTTCTCGCGGTGGGGTTCGCGCTCTCGCGGGCCGCGAGATTCGGGTATCAGCGACCGCGCGACGAAGCGAGAGCGGAAGTGCTTTCGATCGACTACGCGCGCGGCCCGGAAAAGCCGCGGTGTGGCGCGGAGGGCGGACGCCGAGCGAAACCACGCGGCGGGGCGTGCCGCGATTCGAGAGTGATCAGCGCGCACACCGCCATGATCTCGTCCGCACGGAATTCCACATGGTCGAGCGCGGGAGTGATCACCGCGAACGCACCGACGCGACCGACCACGGTGAGCAACGCGGCGAGCGAAGCGGGTGCGGTCGGGCCCGCGACCAGCGTTCGTGCCAGGTCGAAGCCCGACGCCTTCGCCAGCGCCCGGATTTCCATTTCGTGCCTGCGCGTGCGCTGCCCGGAGATGTCGCGGCGCAGGTACCCGACCACTTTCGGCTTCATGATCACCTCTCGTTCGATGGGAGCGCCCGCCGCCGGGGGCTTTCGCCACCGCTCGCGGCTCACCGCGTCCGGAGTGCCGTGCCCGCACGGCATCACCCCGGCGGCGCGCGCACCTCGAGCCTCGAGGAACTGAAGGGACATCACCACGCTGTCAAGCGCACGAGACCAAGTGCGCGATATCTGCGGTTGTCCCTCCCCACCTGCGCGATCGTGCCCTAAAGTCCGCTCATAACTTCGAATTTCGAGTCAGGGGGCCGAAGGTGAGGGACAACGAGATCGACGGCGTATGGGAGTCGCCGCAATTCCGCAAGTTGCTCGCCGAAGGACAACCGGGGCGCGCCCTGGCTCTCGTCCGCAAGGAAATGGGCCTGTCGCAGGCCGATTTCGGTGCGTTGCTGCACTGGGACCGCACCCACGCGGGACGGGTGGAACGCGGAGAAGTGGGAACCATCTTCGACATTCGCGAACTGGTCCGCGCCGCCGACGCGCTGGGCGTGCCGCGCACCGCATTGCTTCCAATCTTGCTGGGTCCGGCCGATCCGAGGACCATCGAAGATGGGGGTGAAGGAGCCGACGACATGGACCGCAGACAATTCGGCCTCGCTGCGACGATCACGACATTGGCGGCGAGCGCTCCGGCGACCACGGTGCCGACGCGAGTCGGGTCCAGCCATGTCGACTACTTGCGGACGCTGACGCAACGCATGTGGCAGCACGACAATCACTTCGGCGGCGGGGACATCGCCGAATTCGCGCTTCGTCAATACGGTTTGGCACGTCGCCTGCTCGACCACGGCACCTATGGTCGGGAAACCGGCGTGCGGCTGTTGGCCGAGACGAGCCGACTCGCTCGGTGCGCGGGCTGGCTTTGTCTGGACGCCGGTCGCCCAGCCGTCGCCCGGCGGTGCTACGTCGAAGCGGTGCTGATGGCCGAGCAGGCCGACAACGACGAACTGCTCGCCAATGCGCTGGCCAGCTTGACGTTTCTGACCACAGACCGGCCGACCAGCCGAGAACCGGTGCGGCTGGCACAGCGGGCCAGTCACCTTGCTCGCCGGATCCCGTCGGCTCGGCTGAATGCCGTTCGCTCCGCGCGGGAGGCCGTGGCGCATGCGGCGATCGGCGAACGACAGGACTTCGATCGGGCGATGACGCGCGCCTGGCGTGAGGTCGATCGAGGGCTCGACGATGTCGACGAGCCGGTATGGCTGCACCACGTGACGCCGTTCGAGATCCGGTCCATCGAGGCCAGGGGCCGGGTCTATCTGGGTCAGCACGACCGGGCGGTGGGCATCTACCGGGAAACGATCGGCACCCGCGGCACCCAGCGTCCGCGTGACGAAGCGTCCTACCGCGCCTACTACGCCGCAGCCCTCGCGGGCCTCGGCGACACCACCTCCGCCATCACCGAAGCACACACCGCCCTCACCCTCCTCGAAGGCCCCGTCAACTCCCCACGCCTCTTGGCCGAACTGCGCCCGGTACGCGTCGCCGCCACCCACACCCACGGCGACGACGCCGAACACTTCCGCCACCGCTTCGACGCGCTCGCCTGCACGGCGTGACCTGACATGTGACTTTGCAGCGCAGCCGCCGAGACCAAATGCGTCAGATCGGCGGTTGTCCCTTCAAACCTGCACGGTTGTGCTCGAAGATCCGCTCATGCCACCGGATTTCGGGTCAGGAGGCCGAAGGGGCGGATAATCCAGTGTTGCACCAAAATGATGATCCGTAGCCGTATTGCAATGTTTCTCCAAAATGTTGCATACTGTGCTGGTCGGCATGCATTTCGAGACAACCGCAGGGAGGTGCGCAGGATGGCAAGGCAGGCCCCCCGCTCCGCCGACACACCGTTGCGGCGCCATCTCGACGGCACCGCGACGTCACGTCCGACCGCTCTCGACGCCTTCCGCGAAGCCCGCAGAACCTTCCTCGCCGGCGACCGTGTGGACATGCAAGCGCTGGCCAAGGGTCTCGCCGTGGACCGCGCCACCCTGTATCGCTGGGTCGGATCCCGCGACCAATTGCTCACCGAGATTCTCTGGTCACTGATCGAACCCACCCTCGCCCGCTCGCGGAAGGCCCACTGCCACTCCGGACCCCCCGCCGTGCCCGGTCAGTCCCCGGCCGCAGCCGTCATGAACGAGGCCATGCGCGCCGTCAACACGAATCCGGGCATGCAGCGCTTCATCGACCGCGAGGGCGAACTGGCCCTGCGCCTGCTGACAACCAAGGCGTCCGGTTTCGAGGCCCGACTGATCGAACTGATCGCCGAGATCATCCGCGAGGAGACCGCCGCCGGTCGCCTGCAATCGTCGATCCCTTCCGAAGATCTTCCGTACGTACTGGTCCGCGTCATGGAGTCCTATACCTACCTCGGGCTCATCACCGGCCAGCAGCCCGACCATGATCGTTCCGCCAGGGTTGTCAACGCACTCCTACCCTGCGGGAAGACCAGCGGTCCGGATGCGGAGTAGCCGACCGGAAGCTGCGTGACGACAGGTGCGTACCTCTTCAGCGGAATCCCCGCTTCCCCGCGAGCCGGATGTCCACATCAGGTTTACCGGACCTGCCGGTGTATTCGACTACATAGCTTGTCGAACAGCAGTCCGAAACCTGATGCGAAAGTGGGCCGAGAGTCACTGTCCGGAAGTATCGGCGCTCGAAGTCGGCGATCCGAGCATCGAATACCGTCGGCTGCCTTGTGAACGACTGTGGCTACTTCCCTGACGGCGGGGCGGCCACCGCGTCGGTTGCCGGTCGAGGCATGAGTGCCGCGGCGAGCATCGCGCCGGCGACGAACAGACCGGCGCAGATCCACATGGCCGCGCGATAGCCCGCACCGAAGGCGATGCCGTCGGTGAGCGGCGTGCGGGAGATGCCGACCAGGCCGGGAATCGCGGCGATGGCCAGCAACTGGGCGACGCGGGCGATCGCGTTGTTGACCCCGGAAGCAATTCCCGCCTCCTCGGTCGGCACCGCGGCGAAGACGGATTCGGTCAACGGAGCCACGAACACCGCCATGCCCGCGCCGAGCAGGAGGACGCCGGGCAGCACCGCGGTGGCATACGAACCGTCCGCACTGATTCCGGCCAGTGACATCACTCCGGCGGCGGACAGCAGCAGGCCGATGGTCATCGGCAGGCGCGCGCCGTGCCGCTGCGCCCACCGCCCGATCCAGCCCGACGACAGCAGCATGATCGCGGTGATCGGGATCGTCGCGGTTCCGGCGACGAGCGGCGAATACCCGGCGACGATCTGCAACTGGAGCAGCAGCAGGAACAGCACACACCCCAGGGCGGCATACACCGGCAACGTCACCAGATTGACCGCGGTGAATTGCCGCGACCGGAACAGCGCGGGCGGCACCAGCGGGTTGCGGACACGGGTCTGCACGATCACGAAGACGGCCACCAGCACCGCACCAGCCGCCTGCATCCCCACCTGCCCCGCGATGAAGCCGTAGGTCAGCACCACCAGGCCCGTGACGACCACCGCCGTACCGAGCAGATCCGGCCGCCGCGGCGCGTACGGATCCCGCGACTCCGGGACGCGGCGCATCGACACGACGGCCACGGCCACGGCCAACGGGACGTTGATCAGGAACACCGAGCGCCATCCGGCCAGTTCCACCAGCCAGCCGCCGACGATCGGCCCGGCCGCGCCGGCCACTCCCCCGAGACCCGACCACATGCCGATCGCCGCGCCTTGATCACGCGGATCCAGCGACGCCGCGATCAGCGCGAGACTGCCCGGCGTGATCAGCGCGCCCGCGACCCCCTGCACCACTCGCGCCGCCACCAGCGTCGCGACGTCCGGCGCGACACCGCACCACGCCGAGGCCAGCGCGAAGACCACGCTGCCCCAGACGAATACCGCGCGACGACCGTACCGATCGCCCAGCGCCCCACCCACCAGGATCAGCGACGCCAGGGCGAGCGTGTAGCCGCTCACCACCCACTGCAGGCCCACCATGTCGGCGCCGAGGTCCGCCCCGATCCGCGGCACGACGAGATTGACCACGGTGGTGTCGAGGGAGACCAGCGCCGAACCGAGCACGGCGGCGGCCATGATCCACCGGCCCGCGCCGGAGCGCAGCCGTGGCCGTTCGGCGAACGTCGGCCCTGCCGCCGCGATGACGTCGCTCATCTGGCCGCGAGCACCAGATACCTGTCGCGGGTCGACTCGGCCCAAGCGACGACGAGGGGAGACAACAGTCCGGCGGCCAGCAGGACGAATCCCGTGACGTACCAGCCGACGACGCCGACATCGACGCACAACCAGGCCAGCAGCGCCGGGCCGACGGTGTCGGCCATACGCAGGCCGATGCTGAAAACGCCCAGATAAGCGCCGATCTCACGGGGCGGGGCGAGCAGGTTCGACGCTTCGAAGCCGCCCGCCGTCTGCCACAGCTCCCCCACGCTCAGGATCGCGCCGCCCGCGACCAGGATGAGCACCGCGATCCAGCCGCCGTGGCCGCGCGCGGAAGCGAACAGGACGCAGGCGACCAGGAACGCCCAACCGCAGCGCCGCAGCGCCGCACCCGCCGCGGGCACGTCCAGGACGCGTCTGCTGGCGCGGACCTGGAACAGCACCACGATGGCGATGTTGAGCATGTCCAGCGTGGCGATCGACCAGCGCGGCGCCGTGGTGGCGCCGATGATCCACAACGGAATGGCGACCGACTGGATGCGGTATTGCAGCGACAGCACACCGTCGAGCGCCGTCAACGCCAGATACGGCCGGTCGCGCAGGGCCGCCCACCGGCTCCGGCCGCCGGGCGACTCGGCGCAGGCGGGTCGCAGCGCGGGCAGCCGGCCGACCAGCAGGGCCGCCAGGGCCAGGAAGATCGCGCCGACGACGATCGCCGTGCGGTAGAGCAGTGCGGAGTCGAACTGCACCGCCAGCGCGGACAGACCGATGCCGACGGCGATGCCCACATTGAGCACCGACCGCGTATAAGCACGAAATTCGTTGGCCCGCTCGGTGACGATCTTGGTGATGATCGCCGTGGTCAGCAATTGCACGCATGCCTGCCCGGCGGCCGCCGCCGGGACGACGAGCAGATACATCGCGAATCCGTCGACCGCGAGGAATCCGAGCGTGGCTACGGCCGCCACGATCAGACTGCGGCGCAACACCAGCAACGGATCATGCCGATCCGAGAGTTTGCCGACCAGTACCCCGCCCACCACGCAGGCGGCTCCGGCGATGCTGAGTCCAACACCGACGCGCATCGGCGAAATGCGCACGATCCTGGTGAAATACAGGACCACGGTGGACAAATAGATTCCGCTGGAGACAGCGGATGCCGCGGTGATCAGGGCCAGCATGCGCTGCGGACCCGGCGGCGGTAGCGCTACGGAAAGCCGAGACACGACAGACAAGTCCGAGCAGATCAGGCGACCGCCGCCGCGACAGGTGAATCGAGCGCCGTGCACACCATTCGGAACCCGCTCACGGTGCGCCGCACCGATTCCAGCACTTCCGCCGTCGATTTCCCGCGAATGCGAAATGCCGCACCGATATCGGCGTAGCCGAACGTTTCGGTGATCACCGACCCCACCTGCGGAATCGAGCAGTGATAGGGGGCGTGTGCGTCCGGAACCGCCCAGTGCACGTCCACCACCCGGCACGGCGGCGCCACCGGCGGGCGGATGAGCAGTTCGGCGACCACCTCGCCGTCGGTGAGCGGCGGCGTGGCGGGCGTCCGGCCGAGCTGGATGTCGACCGCAGCGCCGAGCAGGTCGTATCGGTGCACCTCGCGCCACATGTGGGTGGTTTGCCCACCGCACGCGCGCGCCGCGACCTCCAGAAACTGGACCCGCGGAGAATCGCCCTCGTCGCCGACGAAGAATTCGAGATGGAATACCGTCGGGACGCCCGAGCTGAGCGCAGAGAGAACCGAGTCTGCGAACTCGGTCAATGTACCTATCAATACGGGATCGTCGACCTCGACATAACCCAGGCTTTCCCCGTCGTTGGCGAAATCGAGGCAGGTTCCGAGGTATTTCGAAGCCCGCCACGGCCCGAGTTCTGAACCCGTCCACACGCCGTCTATGGCGCCGACTTCGTCCGGGCAGAATTCCTGGACCAGGAATGGCTCCGCAGCGAGGTCGGGCAATGCGGTCAGATCCGCCTCGGAATTCACCTTGACCACATCGCGGCTGCCGGCGCCGAATCGCGGTTTGACGATGATCGGGAAACCGGATCGCGCGGCGAATTCCGCGACCGAGGACAGGTCGGGAGCATCGCGGAAAGCGGGCACGGAAACGTTTCGGGCGGCGACCGCCTCGGCCATGGTCAGTTTGTCGCGGAACCGGGTGACGTAGTCCGCCCGGTCGCCGGGGATACCGAATTCCGCGCGCAGTTCCGCCGCTGCCAGGAGGTCGAACTCGTGCAGTGCGACAATGCGTTCCGGTGTGCCGAACCGCGCCGCGAGATCGCGCACCGCATCGTGCACCGGAGTCGCCCCGTCGAGGACCGTGACCGCCGCCGCCTGCTCGGGTATCCCGTCCAGCAGCCCGCTCGCACAGACATAGGTGACCAGATTGCCAACGTGATCGATACGTTCGGTATACGGAACATCGACACCACGTACGCGGTGGATCACGGTCACGTGTGGTAGCACAGATTCCTCCGTTTGAAGTCGGCTCACTGAAGTCAAATAAGGCGCCGGAAACGAAGACAGAGTTACGACTCCGCCAACACCCGGCAGCACGGCGGAGAATCATCTGGTGCGAAGACTGATTATGCGCTCACGTAGCGCGTGACCCATCCCTCATACCGCTAAGTATGCACCTTCCCAGGCTTGGCAATTCTTCCCCGAAATGAGAAACGCAGACATATCCGAGCGCGTTGTACGCTGGCCTGTTCGCGCCACGGGCGTGGCCGGTTCAGCGATCCGAAAATCCTCAGCTCAGACGATTGCTGCGTATTTTCTTAGAAGTTGCTGTGAACTGTCCGGCCGAGC
>NZ_BAFR01000173.1 GCF_000308435.1 Nocardia araoensis NBRC 100135
CCCGTCGAGAGCAGACCTACCGCGATGGCCGCGGACGCGCACAGCCCGGCCGCGCGCGCAAGCATTTTACGATCGAACATGACGGTAATTCCCCTAAAGAATCGAGTTCGCTTCAGCGAAAAGAGATTTGACTGATCCGACCGGCGTCAGCCGATGCTGAACGGCATGCCGTAGAGGCTGGTCTTCGAGTAGTGGTCGCCGATGATCTCGACGACCGTGTACGAACGCGCCTGCGCGTAACCCGCGCAGCCCTGGATCTGGATCTCGGCATCCTGATACTCGACGGAGTACACACCCGGCTTCAGAATGTCCTTGTAATCGATCTGAACGAACTTGACCTCGCCGGGGCCGAGGTTGACGCCGATCGACCCGCCCGCGCTCGCGCCGCTGAGATTGACGCTGCCCGACACACCCGCGGAGATCGCGTCATCGGCGATGCTGACCTGGCAGCCGACGATATAACCGGTGCTCAGCTGCGACGAACCATGCGTGGACGAATTGTTCGTTCCCGGGTTCCCGGTCGGACCATTGTTCGGCCCGATCGTTCCTTCGGGAGTGACGGCTACATCGGCGATGGCGTTCCCCGAAACCCACACGACACGGCCGGCACCGTTCGCGGCAAGGGATGGGGAGATCAGGGCGCGCTCACCGGTGCGAGCGATGTTCACGCCGGGCCCTGCCTTGTGACCGTCCGGCAACGGCACGAAGACATCGGCATTGGCCGCGCCGGTCGACAACAGACCGGTGGCTACGGCCGCCACAGCGGCGGCGCCCGCGACGCGGACGCCTCGAGACAGACCGTTGATGCGGTACTTGCTCATGTTTTTCCTCATCAGGTTGCATCCGCCCGCCCCAGGGTGTCGAGGCGGGACGTGTCCCTCCAAAAGCCGACGGCGTGCGGTGGAATGTGTTGTCCACCAGACGTTCCGCCGACCCATCGCGTCATCGAGCGATCTCGGACGAAACAATGCTATTCGGTATCAACCAGACTTTTCCGGAAATTCGGGCAATTCGTCTCGCGAAGTAACGGATCCGACTAGGATCGCGCAGCCCTTGCGGGGCAATCGAATTCATGACGAAATGGACCCGCCGCGATGCGAGGGGTCCATTTCGTCCGTAGCTACGGGTTTTTCACCCGCCGTTCACTCAG
>NZ_BAFR01000172.1 GCF_000308435.1 Nocardia araoensis NBRC 100135
CCGAGGCTGAACGGCTGTCCCCACAACGTCACCCAGGTGATGACATTGTCGGTTTCCACCTCGACACTGACGAAAGCCCGCGCCTGCGCGTAGCCCCCGCAGCCGTTCAGGCCGATGGTCTCATCAGCCCACGTCACCGAACCGCTGGTGCCCTTGAAAGCATTGCGAGTCTTGTGCGTCTCGTTGCCGAAGTCATCAGCCTGCTCCAAGTCGAGCACGTAGAACGACTTCGCCTGGCCGGGGCCGAGCGAGAGGTTGCCGCCGGAGTTGGCGCCCACGCCACCGGTGACGTTCTGCCCGTCGCTCCAGTCCACATTGCCGTCCACACCGCCGGTCGCACCGCCACCGGCAATGTTGACCTGGCAGCCAACGGTGTAACCCGGGAAGATCTTGCCCCCGGCCGTGCCCGACAGCTCCACTTGTGCGCTACCGGACACCCACGCGTTGCGGTGCAGCGGTGTCGCACCCATGGACGGACTGATATTGGCCGACTCCCCGACCAGGCGAATGGTCACGACGGTGCCATCCGACAGCGTCTTGGTGAGTTCCCCACCCGGCAGCGGAACGAAGGTGTCGGCGTTCGCCGCA
>NZ_BAFR01000171.1 GCF_000308435.1 Nocardia araoensis NBRC 100135
CTTAGACCACGTCTCATGTGGCGCATTTCGTCAGCTTCTTGAAGCAGGTCAGCGCCGCGGCGAGGGTGAGGAACGCGAGGAAGTGTGTGGCTTTGCGGTCGTAGCGGATGTTGAGCCGGTGGTAGCCGGTGAGCCAGGAGATGGTGCGTTCGATGACCCAGCGGTGGCGGCCGAGGCGCTGCGAGGATTCGATGCCTTTGCGCGCGATGCGGACGGCGATACCCCGATCACGCACCCATTGCCGCAGCTCGGCGGTATCGTACGCCTTGTCGGCATGCAGTTTGGCCGGTTTGCGCCAACGCGGACCGCGCCGCGACCGAACCGCGGGTACCACTTTGACCAGCGGCCGCAATGCCTCGGCATCGTTGGTGTTGGCCGCCGAAACCGCGACCGACAGTGGCATTCCCAAGCGATCGGACAGTACGTGGATCTTCGAGCCGGACTTGCCGCGGTCAACCGGGCTCGGGCCGGTCAGAGATCCCCCCTTTTCGCCCGGACGCTTGCTGCGTCGATCACCGCACGCGACCAGTCGATCAAGCCCTCGCTGCCGAGCTCATCGAGTATCGCGCGATGTAGCCGCCGCCAGAGGCCCGCTTCGGTCCACGCCGTGAACCGGCGGTGCGCCGTCGGTACCGTCACCCCGAACGACGGCGGCAGCATCCGCCACGCACACCCACTGGTCAGCACGAATACCACTGCCGTGAACACCGCCCGCTCGTCGGCCGGAGCAGTACCCCCACCCTGCGGTCGTGGCTCGAACTTCGGCAGCAACGGCTCCACCATCGCCCAAAGCTCGTCCGGAACGAGACGCTTCGACAACTTGTCCGACACGGCCGAACATCATGCACCACAACCGATCACAGTCCATCGCGACCCACCGACAACCAGTCACAGCGACGTGAGACACGGTCTTAG
>NZ_BAFR01000170.1 GCF_000308435.1 Nocardia araoensis NBRC 100135
ACCGAAAGTCGTACTGCACGACGCGCCCGGCGACAGCTTCCGCTGGACCCGCGACGGCAGCTGACCCGACTTCCCGACCAGAACCAGGAGACATCGATGCCGCTCGTCACGCGCGTGACGGATCTGATCGGCCGCACGCCGCTGTTCGACCTCGCGGCCACCGCGACGGGCACCCGCCTACTGCTCAAACTGGAGCAGTTCAACCCGACCGGTGCGGCCAAGATCAGGATGGCGCGGGAGATGGTGCTCGACGCCGAACGTCGCGGTTTGCTACGCAGTGGCGGACATATCATCGAGTCCACATCCGGGAACACCGGGCTCGGCCTCGCGGTAGTTGCCGCCGAACGTGGGTATCGCTTCACCGCTGTGGTCGACCATCACGCATGTAAGGACAAACTGCGCGCGATGCGGGCAATGGGTGCGGAACTGGTGTTCGTCGCCGACGAGGGCGACGACAACCTGGCCACCTCGGCACGGGAGGACCTGGCCGAGGCGATGGCGGCCGAGCGGGACGACGCGTTCTTCACCGAGCAGCACAACAACGACGCCAACGCGGTGGGCTACTACCCGGTGGCCGAGGAATTGCTCGAGGACGTCGATCGGGTCGACATCCTGCTGTCCGCGGTGGGAACCGGAGGTTCGCTGTTCGGCACCGCGACGCGGCTGCGCCAGCTCGGCTGCACGCCGTACGTCATCGGGGTCGAACCGGTCGGCTCGATCGCCTTCGGCGGGCCGGGCGGTCCGTACTGGCAGTCGGGCACCGGCACCCCGCCGGGCGCCACCATCGGCACCGCCGTCGACTATTCGCTGCTGGACGAGGGCGTGAAGGTCACCGACGTGGCGGCCTTCGCGACCGCCCGCGCGGTGGCGGCCGAACTCGGCCTGATGATCGGCGGGTCGGCGGGCGGTTCGGTGTACGCCGCGCTCACCCGGCTCGAGGAGTTCCCGCCGGGCTCCACCGTGGTCACCATCGTGTGCGACGGCGGAGAGAAGTACTTGGACACGGTGTTCGACGACGAGTGGATGAACGAGCGCGACCTGCTCGACGCAGGCACCGAACGCGAGGTGGCGCTGATGCTGCGGCGCTACACGCCCGCCGCCAGGACCACGTTGGTGGAAGCGCGGTGAGGGCCGGTCGGTTCTACGGTGTGACGCCGCACCCGCGCGGGACGACGCTCCCGCCCTCTGCGAAGGAGAACCGGTGATCGGGACGAGTTTCCGCGGCGACGGCGGGCGGCTCACCGCGCTCGCGACGCCGATCGCGCTGACCCAGCTCGCCCAGATCGCGGTATCCACCACCAACATCGCGCTGATGGGCACGCTCGGCGTACGACAGGTGGCCGCGGGCGGCCTGGCGATCGTGCTGTTCAACCAGATCCGCACCATGTGCGTCGGTCTGATCACCGCCAGCGGCAACCAGATCGCCACCGCGGTGAGCGCGGCGGGTAAGCGCGGTGACTCGCCGGATCCGGAGATCCGCGACCTGCTGCGCTCGAGCTTCGCGATCGCGACGGTGGCCGGGCTGCTCGGCGGCGCGGTGCTGATCGGACTCGGCTGGCTGCTGCCCTTTCTCGGGCAGGACCCGGGAGTGCTGGCCGACGCTCGTCCGCTGATGGTGGCGCTCGCGCCGGGTCTGCTGCCGTGCCTGTGGTTCCAGGTGCTGCGCCAGTACACCGTCGGGATGCAACGCCCGCAGGCGCTGTTGCTGGTGACGCTGGGCTCGGTGGTGCTGAATCTGCTGCTCGCGCTCGGTTTCATCCACGGCAAGGGTGGGCTGCCCGAACTCGGGCTCACCGGTATCGGGGTCGCGACCTCGCTGGTCTTCCTGATCACCTTCGGCGTGTTCTGGGCGATGGTGTGGCGTGACGAAGAACTGGGCCGCACCCTGCCCATGACGCCGCTGCCGGTGCGCCCGGCCACCGTGCGCGCCGAACTGGGACTCGGCACGCCGATCGCACTGACCTACGGCTCCGAGGCAGGCATGTTCTCGGTGCTCGCGCTGGTCATGGGCAGCATCGGCCCGGCGGCGCTGGCCGCGCACAACGTCGTCTACCAGATCATCTACATCGTGTTCCAGGTGGCGATCGGTCTCTCGCACGGTGCGTCGATCCTGGTCAGCCACGCGGTCGCGCGCGAAGAGCGCGCGCACGCTCGCGCGCTGGCCTGGCTGGCGCTGCGGCACGCCGCGGTGATCGCCGCGGTGACGGGCGCGGTGTACGTGGTGGCCCCCGATCTGGTGCTGCGTCCCTTCCTGGACTCCTCGGACGCCGACACCATCCGGGTCGCGCACACCCTGCTGCTGATCGGCATCGTGTTGCAGTTCTTCGACGCCGCCCAGAACATCGGCACCGGCCTGCTGCGCGGGCTGAAGGCGACCAACGCCGGCTTCCGGCTCTCGCTGATCGGCTACTGGGGCGTCGGCCTGCCCGTCGCCCTGGTCTTGGCCTACCCGGCCGGGCTCGGCGCCGCGGGCGTCTGGTGGGGACTCACCGCGGGCCTGGCCACCACCGCGATCCTCATGCTGCGCCGCTACTTCGCCCTGCTCGACGAGAAGGAACGCGAACGGCCGCGGCTGGTCCCGGAAACCCTGACGGCGCAGAGCTGATCGGCGCCGATTCGCTGTCGACCACGGCCATGGCAGAGGGGCGTCGCGTAGCGTTGAAACATCGTCATCGGCCGGGCCGGGACGACGTACGCGGCCCGGGATCGGGAGGTGCCGGATGCTGAGCGTTTTCTCCTCGCCTGGCCATTACGTGCAGGGCCGGAACGCCACCGCCGCGCTCGGCGCGGAGATGACCCGTCTCGGGATCGGCGGGCCGGTGCTCATCGTGGCGGGCTCCAGCGCTTTCCGGCTGCTGGCGAGCACCTGGGAACGCTCGCTGACGGACGCGAAGATCGCCTATTCGCTTCATCTGTCCGGTGGTGAATGCAGCCGGGCGGAGATCGCCCGGATCGCCCACGCCGTCGAGGAGTCCGGCAGCACGGTCGTGCTCGGTGCGGGCGGCGGCAAGGTGCTCGACGCGGCCCGCGCGGTCGCCGACGACCTCGATCTGCCCATGATCAGTTGCCCGAGCACCGCCTCCAGCGACGCGCCGTGCAGCGCGTTGTCGGTGATCTACACCGACGCGGGCGAGTTCGAGGCGTATCAACTGGTGCGGCGGAATCCGGCGCTGGTGCTGGTGGACACCTCGGTCGTCGCGCAGGCCCCGGTCCGGCTGCTCGCCGCAGGCATGGGCGACGCGCTGGCGACCTGGTTCGAAGCTCGCACGTGCAGTGCCGCCCAGGTGCGCAACATGCGCGGCGGCGCCTCGACGCGCAGCGCCACCGCCTTGGCCGAACTCTGCTATCGCACCCTGCTCGCCGACGGGGCGCAGGCGCTGACCGCCGTCCGCACGCACAGCGTCACACCGGCGCTGGAGCGCGTCGTCGAGGCCAACACCTTGCTGTCCGGACTCGGCTTCGAATCGTCGGGACTGGCCGCGGCGCACGCCGTGCACAACGGCCTCACCGCCGCCGCGCGAACGCGCCCGTTCCTGCACGGCGAGAAGGTCGCCTTCGGCACCCTCACCCAACTGGTGTTGGAGGGCGCGCCCGCGTCCGAGATCGGCACGGTGCTCGATTTCTGCGCCGAGGTCGGCTTGCCGACCACGCTGGCCGCCCTCGGCCTGCCCGACGCCGACGACGAGACGCTGTCGGCCATCGCGCGCCGCGCGACCGCTCCGGGCGAAACGATCCACAACGAACCCTTCACCGTGAACGCCGCGATGGTCGTGGACGCCCTGCGCGCCGCAGATGCACTCGGACAGTGACCAATCCCACATCCACCCGCGTTCGCCCAGCGTTCGACACCGAAACCTAACCCTCCCGACGGCGAGTCTTCACCGAACGCCGGGAAACCTGTTCGTAACCGGCGCTATCGTGGCGACGGAGTCAAGCCAATGGCGGGCAAACCGCCGGGAGGGATTCGGTCCGGTGTCCATCACCAGAGTCGCGGAGTATCCGCGTCCGGATCACGTGTTGTTCCACTTCAGCGACACACATCTCATCGCGGGCGACGACCCCCTGTACGGCGATGTCGACGCCGACCTGCGGTTACGGCAACTGCTCGACCAAGCCGCGGCGAGCCGGATCCGGCCGACCGCCATCGTGTTCACCGGTGATCTCACCGATCGGGGCGAGCCCGCCGCATACGCCAAGCTGAAGTCGATCGTCGAACCGTTCGCCAGAAGTTTGCGAGCGCCCATCGTGTGGGTCACCGGCAACCACGACGACCGCGCCGCCCTCCGCGCCCGCCTGCTCGGTGAGCGCCCCACCACTTCCCCGCTGGACCGGGTGCACCTGATCGACGGACTGCGCATCGTCGCCCTGGACACCTCGGTACCCGGGCACCACTACGGGGAGATCTCCGACGACCAGCTGGAGTGGCTGCGCTCGGTCCTGGCCGAGCCCGCGCCCTTCGGCACCATCCTGGCCATGCATCACCCGCCGGTGCCGTGCGTGGTCGACCTGGCCGTCACCGTGGAACTGCGGGATCAACGCCGCCTGGCGGACGTGCTGGACGGCACCGACGTGCGCGCCATCCTCGCCGGGCACCTGCACTTCTCCACCAGCGCCACGTTCGCGGGCATCCCGGTCTCGGTGGCGTCGGCCACCTGCTACAGCCAAGACCTCGGTGTGGCGCAGGGCGGCCTGCGCGGCCGGGACGGCGCGCAGGCCTTCAACTACGTGCACATCTATCCCAACACCGTGGTGCACTCCGTGGTGCCCATCGAGCGCGGCGGCACGGTCGGCGCTCCCGCCACCCCGGAGGAGGCGCGGCAACGGCTGGCGGAGGAAGGGATCGTGATCCCGCCGGCGGGCCGCATCCCGCACGTCATGCGGCGCCCTGCGTCGACTCCGGAAGCGGATGACGAGGCGGTGTGCTGAGCCGTTCCCACGGCGCCGGTTCCGGGTAGTACCCGGCCAGGAACTCCGACACGATCCGCACCCGCTCGGACTCGGCGACCTCGGGGAAACTGCCGTCGTTGAGGCAGAAGAAGTCGACGTCGCGTCGGCGCGCCAGCCCGTCCAGCAAAGCCAGACCGCCGTAGCTGGTCGTGTCGACGTAACGCACCTTCGCCGCTTCCTGCGGCACCGCGCGCCCGGTCAGCATGGCGTAGTAGTGATACAGCGAGTTGGTGACCGAGATGTCGGTGGCCGCCCGGAACCGGCTCGCGCTCGTGCGGGCGAAATCCGCGGCGAACTCGTCTTCCATCTCCAGCAGCACGCTGCGCCGCAACGGCACGGGCGTGTGCTCCAGGTGCCGCGTGATGACATAACCGAAGCGCTCCGCGAGCAGCGCTCGGTTCACCCGCGCCGCGTTCTCGAAACCGCTGCGGCGCTCGTTGTTTCGCCCCGGCCCGATCCTGGTGTCCGCTTCGATGAATCGGCTCACGCCGCCGGGCGTGAAGAACATCGACGGACGCACCGGACGCGCGAAGAACATGTCGTCGTTGGAGTACAGGAAGTGCTCGCTGAGCCCGTCGATGTGCTGCAACTGACATTCCACCGCGTGCGAATTGAAGACCGGCAGCGCGCTGACGTCCCGGAAGTGGTCCACCGCACGCACCACGGTCACCTTCGGATGCGCGGTCAGCCACTCCGGCGGCGTGGAGTCGGTCGCGATGAAGATCCTGCGGATCCACGGCGCGTTCTTGTGCACCGACCGCAGGGCGTACTTCAACTCGTCGATCTGGCGGATCCTGGCGTCCGCGTCGTCGCCCTCGCCGACCACGACCTGGGCCAGCATCCCGGCGCGGCGGGCGCGGAATTCCGGATCGGAGCCGTCCACCCAGGAGAACACCAGGTCGATGTCGAAGCCCACGTCACCGGTCTGGGGCGCGAACATGTCCGCCAGAGTGGGCCAGGTCCGGTCGAACAGCCGCACCTGCGTGCGCTGGACGTCGGCGAGGTCGAAGACCGGGCGGGTGAGCGCGTTCGGGCGCGGACAGGTCACCGTGTCGCCGTGGTACTCCCACAGTTCCAGCTCGACGTGATGCGCCGGATCGTGGTCGCGCCCGAGCCGGAAGACGTTGTGCTGCAACTCCACACAGGAGAATCCCGCCGACCTCGCCGTGGCGGTCACCCGGCGCACCATCGTGCGGTGCGCGGCGTCGGCCGCGAGCACCAGCCGGTGCCCGCTGTCGCGCACGAGCAGGAACGGCACCTCCGCCGCGGCCAGCTGTGCGCGCAGGTAGCCGAGATCCTCGATCATCGCGGCCGACACGGCGAGATTGCTCGCCATGGACCGCGTCACCATTTCCACCGCCCCCGAATCCACTGCTCCCCTGTCCGTCATGACTGCCTCCACTTCCGTCGAACCACCGGTCTGAACCTCGCGTCCGGGGCACCGCGCCGAGCGGCGATCCGTCGATGCCGAGGCATCGACGTGTGCGGACCGCGCGCCTGGCGCGGTGACATTCAGAAGTGGGGAAGGGTGCCGAAGCGCGGGTACGAATTGATCACCCGGTATGCAGACGACTGGAAGACCATTTCGTTTCACCTCACTCACGGCCGGACGCGCATGGCGTCATGGATGGAAGCGCTGCACTCGTGCGGGGACGATCGAAGGGCACGGGTGGCAGCCGCACGCCGGACGGTCATCGGCCGGCTGAAAAAGTGGTCTGCCCAGGAAACTCCGGGCACCTCTACGAATGATGCAACGCGCTCGACATTCCGTCAATCGGTGCAGCTGACCGACCCCTGCTCATGTGCTGCTCGCGGCCGTAGCACACAGTCCGCAATACAGTTAGGATAGCCTCACCATATCAGCGAAGGAAAGGGTTGTGCCGGTGCGCGTCGTCATTCTGTTCGGAACCGAGATGGGCACCGCGGAGTCCGCGGCCGACAGTATCGCCGAGGAACTGCGCGGGACGCACGACGTCTCGGTGCACGACATGACGGACTTCGACATCGCGGATCTGGACGTCCGCGATTTCCACATCGTCGTGTGCTCGACCTACGGCGACGGCGAGCTGCCGACCGGCGCCGAACCCTTCGCCGACGCGCTCGACCGCGACACGCCGGATCTGAGCGGCCTGCGGTTCGCCGTCTTCGGCCTCGGCGACATCGTGTACGGCGGCACGTTCAACCGGGGTGGCGAGATCATCGCCGAGAAGCTCGCCGCTCGCGGCGCCGTCCAGGTGGGCGAGCACGCGCGGCACGACGCGTCGACGGAGGTCCGCGTCCGGGACATGGCCAGGGAATGGGCCGCGGCACTCGACATTCCGGCACTGGTCTCGGCCTGACCGGCACAGGACTCTGCGGCGGGGCACCGGGAAGCGGTCCGGACAAAGCGCCCAGCCCCAGCGCACAAGGCGCACAGCACCTTAGACTGCTATCAAGCGCGGCACAGCCCGCCGCGCTCGACGATCCTGAGGTGACGAAGATGGCAGCCGGAGCGAGCCCCGCCCAACGTCAGCACAACTCGACAGATCATCCCGAGCTGGACGTGCTCCCGGAATGGCCGCTGGAGACCATCGGCGTGCTCGTGACCACCGACCCTGCGCCGCACGCGATTCCGGTGTCCTGGCCGGTGCGGGCCGGCGACCGCCGCATCCTGATCAGCCTGAAGTACGATCGCGGCTCGCTGGCGCGGCTGCGCGAACATCCCGAGGTGGCGCTGCTGATCCTCGGTGGGGGCAACGTGGCGATGTGCGCCAGGGGCACCGCGCACGTGGTCGCCGAGCAGATGCCCGACGCCGCCGACTACGTCGCCGTCCGCATCGACGTCGACGTGATCGATGACCACCGCCAGTCGGCCTTCGCGGTCGTGCAGGGCATCCAGCGCACGGTGCTCGACGACGAGAGCGAACTGCGCGCGCTGCGCGGCCGGGTCGACACCCTCCGATCGTGGGCAGACGACCAGAACTGAATCGGCCCGGCGTTCCCGGGAGCAGACAAGAGGCGGCACCGGCCGTGCCGCGCGGAAGGGGATCATGAGCGTCACTCTGGCCAAAGGCGGCAACGTCTCGCTGTCGAAGCAGGCCGCGAATCTCACCAAGGTGTCGGTGGGACTCGGCTGGGACGTGCGCACCACCACCGGCGCCGACTACGACCTCGACGCCAGCGCGCTCGCCTGCGGGCCCAACCTGAAAGTGCTGTCGGATCAGCATTTCATCTTCTACAACAACCTGCGTTCGCCCGATGGATCCATCGAGCACACCGGTGACAACCTCACCGGCGCGGGCGAAGGCGACGACGAGGTGATCAACGTCGACCTCACCGCCACTCCGCCGAACATCACCAACATCTTCTTCCCGGTGTCCATCCACGACGCCGACGCCCGCGGCCAGTCGTTCGGCCAGATCCGCAACGCCTTCATCCGCGTCGTCGACGCCACCACCGGCGTCGAACTGGCCCGCTACGACCTCACCGAAGACGCCTCCACCGAAACGGCCATGATCTTCGGCGAGCTCTACCGCCACAACAACGAGTGGAAGTTCCGCGCCATCGGCCAGGGCTACGCCTCCGGCCTCGCGGGCATCGCGCGGGACTACGGCGTCAACGTCTGACCGTTCGACTCCGTTCGCCGCGCGGGTCTTTCGGCCGGTGCCGATTCGGCATCGAGAACCGGGACCCCACGCGCGGTAGCTCGACTACATCGCGAGGGAGCGGCACGACACGCGCGGTCACCCGCAGCAGAACGGGTCGTCGCAGGGGTCGCCTACTTCGCTGCCGTAGGTGACGAAGTGCTGGATGGGGCTCAGAATCCGTTCGGCGGTTTCGGGGTCGAGGGGTGGTGCGGATCGGACGCTCGGTCGGCCCCAATCGGGCGGGGTGTCGTCGAGGTCGAAACGGGGCGCGCCGTCGATGAACAGAGTCCACAGCGGGTGGTCGGGGAAGCCGTTCATCCGCAGCACCCACCACTGGCCGTCGACGTGGGCGGCGACGGGGAACTTGCCATTCCCGGTCGACTGCCATCGCGGGCGTGCGCTGAGTTCCGGGTACGGCATTCTTTCAGTGTCCTCTTGATTCGCACGGCCGCGCGGATGCAGGGGCTCGTCGGCCTACCTACTCCGGCCAGAAGGCACGCCAATCCTCCGCGGTGAGCGGAAGACGTTCACCGCGTTCCTTTTCCGCGACATCCTCCGCCGCTCGAATGGCGGCAGCGAAGGTCAGCGTCGCTTTGCGGAGGCGTTCTTCGGCGCTCTCCGCTCCGCCGAGATGGACGACGCGCAGGGCTTCGGGCACGAGGTCGGACGGCAGGCCCGCTTTGGTGCTGCGGGAGACGATCTTCTCCGCGAGGGCGAGGGCGGGCTGGGCCATGGCGATGCCGTCCAGGCAGGAGCGGCGGGACTTCTCGGCGGATTTGCGCTCTTCCCAGGCGCGTTCCTGGGCGGCGATCTTCTCGGCCACCGAGGCGTCGGGATCGATCGCGGAGTCCACCAGGTGCGGGCTGCGGTTGACCAGTTTGGCGACCAGCGCGGCGGCGACGTCGTCGACGGTGAATTCGCCTGCGGCCTCGGCGATTCTGGAGTGGAAGAGCACTTGCAGCAGCAGGTCGCCGAGTTCTTCCTTGATCGTCTCGGCATCCTCGTGCTGAATGGCGTCGAGCAGTTCGTAGGTCTCCTCGAGCAGATAGGGGCGCAGCGAGTCGTGGGTCTGGGTGACCTCCCACCCGCCGAAATGCCAGAGGCGGTCCATCACCTCGACCGCTCCGGCCAAACCCGCCGCGACCACCGCCGTGTCGGTGCGCGGCTCCCCGCCGGGCTCGGTTCGACCCGCACCGTGTACCGCGCGATGACGGGCAGCCCGCAGGACGGACTCGTCGCGATCGGTCGAACTCATCGAGCGGCCATCTCGGCGGCGACGGTCAGGTCGACCGCTCCCTGCGCCTTTCCGTCCAACGCCAGCAACAGATCGGCGACGAACTGCAGCAGCACGACATCGCGGACCCGCTCCGCCCCGACACTGTCCTGCACGCGCGGCAGCGGAAGCTGCACCACCCCGGACGCGGCGCGGTACCCCGCACTCGGGTAGAGCCGCTTGAGGCGCATCTGCTTGGAATCGGGCAGGTGCAGCGGCGAGATCTTCAAGGTCGTCCCGGTGACCGCGATCTCGGTGACCTCGTACTCGCGGGCGAGCAGCCGCAACTTGGCCACCGACACCAGGCGCCCGACCTCCACCGGCAACGGGCCGTACCGGTCGACGAGCTCCTCCACGACCTGCGCCAGGGCCGAATCGTCCTGCGCGGCGGCCAGTTTGCGGTATGCCTCCAGGCGCAGCCGGTCGCTGGCGATGTAGTCCGGCGGGATGTGCGCGTCGACGGGCAGGTCGATGCGCACCTCCTTGACCTCCTCGGTGGTGATCGGCTTGCCGTCGGCGGCGGCGCGATACGCCTCGACGGCCTCACCGACCAGCCGCACATACAGATCGAAGCCGACACCGGCGACGTGGCCGGACTGTTCGGCGCCGAGCACGTTGCCCGCGCCGCGGATCTCCAGGTCCTTCATCGCGACCGCCATGCCGGCGCCGAGATCGGAGTTCTGCGAGATGGTGGCCAGCCGGTCGTAGGCCGTCTCGGTGAGCGGCTTCTCCGGCGGATACAGGAAGTAGGCGTAGCCGCGTTCCCGGCTGCGCCCCACCCGGCCGCGCAGCTGATGCAACTGCGAAAGGCCCAGCGCGTCGGCGCGTTCCACGATCAGGGTGTTGGCGTTGGAGATGTCCAGGCCGGTCTCGATGATGGTGGTGCACACCAGCACGTCGTATTCGCGCTGCCAGAAGCCCTGCACGGTGGACTCCAGCGCGTCCTCGTTCATCTGACCGTGCGCGACCACCACCCGCGCCTCCGGCACCAGATCGCGAATCCGCTTGGCCGCCTTGTCGATCGATGACACCCGGTTGTGCACGTAGAACACCTGGCCGTCGCGCAGCAGCTCCCGCCGGATCGCGGCGGTGACCTGCTTGTCGTTGTAGGCGCCCACGTAGGTGAGCACCGGGTGGCGCTCCTCCGGCGGGGTGAGGATGGTCGACATCTCGCGGATTCCCGCCAGGCTCATCTCCAGCGTGCGCGGAATCGGGGTGGCCGACATGGTGAGCACGTCGACGTGCGTGCGCAGCGCCTTGATGTGCTCCTTGTGCTCGACGCCGAACCGCTGCTCCTCGTCGACCACGACGAGGCCGAGGTCCTTCCAGCGCACGCCGGTCTGCAACAGCCGGTGCGTGCCCACCACGATGTCGACGCTGCCGTCGGCCATGCCCTCCAGCACCGCGCGAGCCTCGGCCGGATCGGTGAAGCGGGACAGGCCCTTGACGGTGATCGGGAAACCCGCGACGCGCTCGGTGAAGGTTTGCAAATGCTGCTGCGCGAGCAGCGTGGTCGGCACCAGCACCACGACCTGTTTGCCGTCCTGCACCGCCTTGAACGCCGCGCGCACCGCGATCTCGGTCTTGCCGTAGCCGACGTCGCCGCAGACCACGCGGTCCATCGGGACCGGCTTCTCCATATCCGACTTCACCTCGGCGATGGCGGTCATCTGGTCGACGGTCTCGGTGAACGCGAACGCGTCCTCCATCTCCTTCTGCCACGGCGTGTCGGGCCCGAAGGCGTGGCCGGGTGCCGCCTGGCGGGCGGCGTACAGCTGTACGAGCTCGCCGGCGATCTCGCGAACAGCCTTGCGCGCCTTGCGTTTGGTGTTGGCCCAGTCGGAGCCGCCGAGCTTGGACAGGCTCGGCATCTCGCCGCCGACGTAGCGGGACAGCTGGTCGAGCGACTCCATCGGCACGAACAGCCGGTCACCGGGCTGGCCGCGCTTGCTCGGCGCGTACTCGATCACCAGGTACTCGCGCCGCGCGCCGCCGACGGTGCGCTCGATCATCTCGACGAACTTGCCGATGCCGTGCTGGTCGTGCACCACCATGTCGCCCGCGCTCAACGCGAGCGGGTCGACCTGGTTGCGGCGCTTGGCGGGCATCCGCTTGCCCTCGGTCGGCGCGGTGACCCGGTTGCCGGTGAGGTCGGACTCGGCGACGACCACCAGACCGGCGCCCTCGAAGACCAGGCCGTCGTGCAGCGAGCCGCACAGCACGCCCACCACGCCCTCGTTCGGCTCCGCGCCGGTCTCCAGCGCCGCGGCGGGCACCTCCGCGTCCGCCAACCGTTCCAGAATGCGCTGCGCCGTGCCGTGGCCTGCGACGACCACCACGGCCCTGCCGCCGGTGAGCACGTGGGCGCGCAACGAGGCGAACATGGTCGCCACCAGTTCGTCGGACCCGCGCGCGGCCGGGCCGGGCAGCACCGGCAGCACGACCTCGGACGAATCCCCGGACGCGAGCGGGCTCAGCGTCCACCAGGGCAGGTCCTGCCGGTCGGCGCTGGCTTGGATCTCGGGCAGGGGCCGGTAGGCCGAGGCGGCCAGGTCGAGCCCGTGCCCGCCGAGCGGCGCGGCGCCGCCGAACGAGGCCGCGGTCCAGGAGGCCTCCAGGAATTCCTCGCCGGTGCGCACCAGGTCGGCCGCGCGGGTGCGGATCTTCTCCGGATCGCACAGCAGCACGTGGGTGCCCTCCGGCAGCACCTCGGTGAGCAGGCGCAACTGCCCCGGTTGCAGCACCGGCAGCAGCGCTTCCATGCCCTCGACCGGGATGCCCTGCGCCAGCTTCTCCAGCATCTCCACCAGCGCCGCGTCGGCCGCGTTGGCGGCGGCGACCTCGGCGGCACGCTCGCGCACCTCGGGCGTGAGCAGCAGCTCCCGGCAGGGTGGCGCGACCACGATGTCCACCGCGACGTCGGGCAGCGAGCGCTGGTCGGCGACGGAGAACGGCCGCAGTTCGGTGATCTCGTCGCCCCAGAACTCCACGCGCACCGGGTGGTCGGCGGTGGGCGGGAAGACGTCCAGGATGCCGCCGCGCACCGCGAACTCGCCGCGCTTGCCCACCATGTCGACCCGCGTGTAAGCGAATTCCACCAGCCGCGTGAGCAATTCGTCGAAGTCCAGCTCGGCGCCGACGCGCAGCACGATCGGTTCGATATCGCCGAGCCCGCCCGCCATGGGCTGCATCAGCGACCGCACCGTGGTCACCACCACGCGCAGCGGCGCGGGGAAATGCGGGTCGTCGGGGTGGGCGATCCGGCGCAGCACCTCCAGCCTGCGCCCCACCGTGTCCGCGCCCGGCGATAGCCGCTCGTGCGGCAGCGTCTCCCAGGACGGGAACTGCGCGACCGCGGGACCGAGCATCTCCACCAGCTCGACACTCAGGTCGTCGGCCTCTCGCCCCGTGGCCGTGACCACCACCAACGGCCGCTCGGCCGCCACCCGCGCCGCGACGAACGGTCGCACCGCCGACGGCGCGACCAGCTCGACCGACGATGTGCCGATCAACTCCGCGACGGTCCGTAGCGAGGTATCGGCACCGGCCGCAGCGGCCAGTCCCGCCAACGGGGGGCGGTGGGTGGACATCGACAACTCCTGAGCGCAGGCGACACGTTTCGAGCGGCCAACCGAGTCTAGTTAAGCGGGCATCTGGTTTTTGCAGCGCCCGCACCGGCGCGAGGTGACTGCCGCCCCTGCCCTGCGCCGGGACCACCGACGGGCACCGACGTCAGGCCATGGCCAGGGCGAACCTCGCCCGACCCACACTGCGGGGGCCGGCTTCACCAGAGGTGCAGAAAACTCCGGACGTCATCGAGACCGCCGAGTGCCCGCCCGTCGACATCCGACGGATCCACCTCGGCACGCGCCGCCGAGGAGTACTACGGCACGTAGCGCCGCAACCGCCTTGCCGCGAATTCCCTGAAGTACGAGAGCTTCTCGGCCGGGACGAGGGCCGGGAGCAGGAAGTACCAGGCGCGCTCCATCCGGACCGCCATCTGGTCGATGGATTCGGTGCCGACGGCGATGATGTGCACGCCCGCCGCCATCTCCTGCCACAGCAGGCCGATGACCTCCGCGTCCAGATCGGCGATCAGGTCGCCCTGGGCGATGGCCCGCTCGGCGAGCAGCCGGTAGGTGTCGCCCCAGTTCTTGGCGATGTTGTCGCCTTGAGCGCCGCGGTAGTCGCCGATCTGGTGGGTCAGCTTCAGCATGGCGCCGACCATCGGGTCGTTCATCGATAGATCGGCGACGACGTAGGTGATGCCGATGCACGCTTCCAGCGCGGGCACCCTGGGATCGAAGAAGCCCTGACACGAGCTGGTCAGCCGCTCGTTGCCCTGGTCGACCACGGCGCGCGCCAGCTCTTCCTTGGAGCCGAAGTGAAAATACAAGGCGCCCTTGGTCACATTGGACTGCGCGATGATCTCGCTGAGGCTCGCATTCGCATAGCCCAAGCGCAGAAAGACATCGGCAGCGCCTGCCAGGACGGAGTCGCGGGTGATCTCCGCGCGCGCTTGCCTAGCCATCAGATCCGCCTGTCATCCCAAAACCAGCCATCCTGAAGTAGACCGACATCCCGAAGTTGACCGACTTACCGCCCGAACAGCACCCAAAGGATGGGTGAACCGTACCACCAGGCGCGCGCCGAGCAGCCAATTCGAGCATTCGGCGAGACCTGTCGCGCAATTTGCTGGTTAACAATCCGGGTCACTCACCGGCGCCCGCGCGCCATTCCGAACTCAGTTTCGGATCGGCCTCCAGATGGCTCAGCCCGTTCCAGCACAAGTTCACCAGGTGCGCCGCCACAACCTCTTTCGACGGTGTGCGCTCGTCCAGCCACCAGGTCGCGGCGGTCGCGACCTGACCGACGAGCGCCTGCGCGTACAAGGTGGACAGGCTGGTGTCGAACCCGCGCCGCTCGAAATCTCCGGCCAGGATGTGGGCCACCTGATTGGTCGCCTCGTTGAGCAAACTGGAGTAGCGGCCTTCGGCGGCGGCGGCGGGCTGATCGCGCACCAGAATTCGGAACCCGTCGGTCCGTTCTTCGATATAGGTCAGCAGCGCCAGTGCGACCTGTTCGAGCCGGACGCGCGACCGATTGCGGGTGAGCGAGGAGGTGATCATGTCCAGGAGCATCGACATTTCCCGGTCCACGACGACCGCGTACAGCCCTTCTTTGCCGCCGAAGTGTTCGTACACCACGGGTTTGGAGACCTGGGCGCGTTGCGCGATCTCCTCGATGGACGTCGCGTCGTAGCCGCGTTCGGCGAACAGCGCGCGCCCGATCTCGATCAGCTGCTGACGCCGCTGGGTGCCGGTCATCCGTGGCCGGGACACTCGATGCGACTCACCCGAAGACACCCCTGCTCCTCCGCCCTTCCCGCGTTGTTGCCGGTCGTGAGTGCCTCGACGGTTCGCTCCGAGCCGACGGCAGCATGCCGGGGCAGACCGCGGGCGAGCCCGGGCTCTCGTTCGTGCCGAGTCAGCCATCGCATCGGGCCTCCGACGCACTACACCGACATTCGGATACCACTGTCCCAGACCGGTCGGCAGTCCGCCTCCCCGGGTCTTCGAGCTGCGATACCCGGCTCGAGCACACAGGCGCACCGCCGTCGATATGACGCAGACCTTACGTCCACCCGAGGACGCCCAGCACACGAGCGCCGGCGGACACGGGCGCTCCCGCGCTGGTCCCGCCCGAATACCAGAAGCCGCGCGTGCGAGAATTCGCGGGGAGGCGGCCGAGTATGCGAGGATTCATCCCGTGCCGTGGCACAGCGGCGGGGGTTTCGCCAACCGCCGGTGTGGCAATCCGCCGTGGTGTAATGGCAGCACATCTGATTTTGGTTCAGAGAGTTCAGGTTCGAGTCCTGGCGGCGGAGCTCGAGAGCACGATGACCTATCGTTGGCCCGCACATCGCTGACCAAGCACGACGACGCCCCGCACGAGGACAGGCAGCCGAGGGAGATCCATGCCACAGCAGACCGCCGTCGTCGTTCTCGCAGCCGGTGCCGGGACGCGAATGCGGTCGAAGACCCCCAAGGTCCTGCATTCGCTGGCCGGTCGGAGCATGCTCGCGCACGCGCTGCATGCGGCGAACGAGATCGACCCCGCATACCTCATCACCGTGGTGGGGCACGATCGCGAACAAGTCGGCGCGGCGGTGGCCGCGGTGGCCGACGACCTCGGCCGGGAGATCACCCCGGCGATCCAGGAAGAGCAGCTCGGCACCGGGCACGCGGTGCAGTGCGCGCTGGCCGCCCTGCCGGTCGGTTTCACCGGCGACGTGCTGGTCACCTCCGCCGACGTGCCGCTGCTGGACGGACACACCCTCGCCGCGCTGCTCGACGAGCACCGCAGCTACGCCGAACGCCCCGCGGTCACCGTCCTGACCTTCGTGCCGCCGGACCCCAACGGTTACGGCCGTATCGTCCGCGACGCCGAAGGCCAGCTCGCCGAGATCGTCGAGCACGCCGACGCCACTCCGGAGCAGGCCGCGATCACCGAGGTGAACTCCGGTGTCTACGCGTTCGACGCCGCCGTGCTGCGCACCATGATCAGCCGCCTTTCCACCGCCAACGCCCAGCACGAGCTGTACCTGACCGACGTGCTGCGCCTGGCCCGCGAGGCCGGTCACCCGGTGCACGGCGCACGCCTGGTCGACGCGGCCAAGGTCACCGGCGTCAACGACCGGGTGCAGCTGGCCTCGGCAGCGCGCACGCTCAACCGCTACATCCTGGAACGCCACATGCGCGCGGGCGTCACCATCATGGATCCCGCCTCGACCTGGGTGGACGCCAGCGTGCGCATCAGCAGGGACGCCGTGATCCGGCCCGGTGTGCAACTGCTCGGCAACACGATCGTCGGCGAGGACGCCGAGATCGGCCCTGACAGCACGCTCACCGACGTGATCGTCGGTGACGAGGCGAAGGTGATCCGCACCCACGGCGAGGGCGCCACCATCGGCCCGAAGGCCACCATCGGCCCGTTCGCCTACCTGCGTCCCGGCACCATCGTGGGCGACGCGGGCAAGCTCGGCGCGTTCGTCGAGACCAAGAACGCCTCGATCGGCGCGCATTCGAAGGTCCCGCACCTGACCTACGTCGGCGACGCCACCATCGGCGAGCACAGCAACATCGGCGCGTCGAGCGTCTTCGTCAACTACGACGGCGTGACCAAGCACCACACCGTCGTCGGCTCGCACGTGCGCACCGGCAGCGACACCATGTTCGTGGCGCCGGTGACGGTGGGTGACGGAGCCTATACGGCGGCGGGTACTGTACTGCGCAGAAACGTTCCGCCCGGAGCTCTCGCGGTGTCCGGTGGACCGCAGAAGAACATCGAGGGCTGGGTGCAGCGACACCGTCCAGGGACGGACGCGGCGCGCGCGGCGGCGGAAGCCATCGCGGCCAAGGAGATGTCGGGTCAGGCAATAGAGCAAAAGGATGGCAAACAGCAGTGACCGCGTCATGGATGGACAACCAGAAGAATCTGATGCTCTTCTCGGGACGCGCTCATCCTGAGCTGGCCGAGCAGGTCGCCAAGGAACTCGACGTCCACGTCACGCCGCAGGTGGCGCGGGACTTCGCCAACGGCGAGATCTTCGTCCGGTTCGAGGAGTCGGTACGCGGATCCGACGCCTTCGTCCTGCAGAGCTTCCCCGCGCCGCTGAACCAGTGGCTGATGGAGCAGCTCATCATGATCGACGCGCTCAAGCGCGGCTCGGCCAAGCGGATCACCGCGGTGCTGCCGTTCTACCCGTACGCCCGCCAGGACAAGAAGCACCGCGGCCGCGAGCCCATCTCGGCCCGCCTGGTCGCCGACCTGCTGAAGACCGCGGGCGCCAACCGGATCATCACCGTCGACCTGCACACCGACCAGATCCAGGGCTTCTTCGACGGCCCGGTGGACCACATGCACGCGCAGGTGCAGCTGGCGGAGTACATCCGCACCAACTACAGCCTCGAGCACATCACCGTCGTCTCCCCCGACTCCGGCCGCGTGCGCGTCGCCGAGAAGTGGGCCGACTCGCTGGGCGGCTCGCCGCTGGCCTTCATCCACAAGACCCGCGACCCGCTGGTGCCCAACCAGGTGAAGTCCAACCGGGTGGTCGGCGACGTCGAGGGCCGCACCTGCATTCTGATCGACGACATGATCGACACCGGCGGCACCATCGCGGGCGCGGTCAAGGTGCTGAAGGACGCCGGTGCCGGTGACGTGGTCATCGCCGCGACCCACGGCGTGCTGAGCGAGCCCGCGGCCGAGCGCCTCGCCAACTGCGGCGCCAAGGAGGTCGTGGTGACCAACACCCTGCCGCTGACCGAGGAGAAGAAGTTCCCGCAGCTGACCGTGCTCTCCATCGCGCCGCTGCTGGCCCGCACCATCCGCGAGGTCTTCGAGAACGGCTCCGTCACCGGCCTTTTCAACGGCAACGCATAGGACTCATACCGCGCGAACGGCGGCTCGGACTCCGGTCGGGGCCGCCGTTGTCGTGTCCGCGTTAGCCGCGGCGATCAATGGGGATACTGGGGGTATGGACCGTGACCCGTTGGAGACCGAGATGGGCGACGACGACCAGGAGGACGAGATCCGCGAGTACCAGCGCAACATCGAGGATCCGCCCGACGAACTGCGTATCCGTTACCACGAGGACGAGGACGACGGCAGGCTCGGCATCGGTGACGAGCTCGACCAGGAGTGGACGGCCCGCGACACGCGCGCCGAGGACGAGTCGGACGATCGTTCCGCCGAGGTGGCCGCGATCGAGATCGTCGACGACGAGGATCTCTGAACCCGCTCCGTCCCCGACGCGCCTGTAGCAATCGGCTATGACGACGCGCTCATCGTGGTAGGCATAGGTTGCGTGACCGGGACGATACGAGGAGGGTGCGATGAGCACGCCGAAGGATCCGGACCACCCCGACGACGAGCAGCGGCCGCCGGAGTCGTCGTCGAAGCCGACCGGGGAAACCCCCGGTGCCGAGCCTGTCCAGCCATCGACCGGCACCCCTGCGCAGACACCCGGCGAGCGACCCACCCAGCACGATCCGGCCGCCGCGCGACCACCGGAGCACGAGCCGGACTCGGCCGACCAGTGGTGGCAGTCGAGCGGCCAGCCGACCGCGGAACCGCTGGGCGGTCAGTGGGGGGCCGAGCCCAGCGGTCAGCCCGCCGAACCCCGGCCTTGGGGCGCCAACGGCGGGGGTGATCAGCAGTCCTGGGGCGCGGAACCCGCCGCGCCGGGTTCCGCGCCGCCGCCTCCGGCCGACGACACGACGCAGCGGTTCACGCCGGACGAGCACGCGCAATACGGGCCGGGCGGGCAAACGCCCTATCCGCAAGGCGAACAACCGCCCTATCCGCAGGGTGGACAGCCCGGCGACTTCCAGCAGCCGTATCCCGCTCAGCAGCCGTATCCGCCGACCGGGCAACCCCCATACCCGCCGGGCGGTGGGTACGGCTACCCGACGTCCGGGCCGCAGCAGCCGCAGTACGGCTACCCGTCGTATCCGCAGCAGGGGTACGAACCCTATGCCACCCCGCCGAAGCAGCCGACCAGCCAGGTGTACTCGATCATCGGATTCGTCTGCGCGATAACCGCGGTGCTGTTCTGCCCGATCTTGTTCGGTCCGGTCGGGATCATCCTGGGCCTGATCGGGCGTAACAAGGGCGAATCGCTCGGCAAATGGGCAGCGATCGCGGCGGCCGTCGGAATGGTGATCGGCCTGATCGTGGGATTCGCCGTGTTCGGCGGAGACATCACGACGTAGATTTTCGGTATGCGTCTATCGGGTGACATCAGCGCGGCGGGTGTGCGGGCATGACCGGATTCGCGGGCTTCCCGCTCGCCGGGCTGGACTTCTACGAAGACTTGGAGGCCGACAACTCCAAGGCATTCTGGACCGCGCACAAGCAGATCTACGACGAGTCGGTGCTCGCGCCCATGAAGGCGCTCGTGGCCGAGCTGGAGCCGGATTTCGGGACGGCCAAGATCTTCCGGCCCTACCGCGACGTGCGATTCGCCAAGGACAAGTCGCCGTACAAGACCGCGCAGGGCGCCGTGGTGCGCGCCGCGGCGGGGGTCGGCTGGTACGTCCAGATCAACGCCGCGGGCCTGTTCGTCGGCGGCGGTTTCTACCAGGGCTCGCCCGAGCAACTCGCGCAGCTGCGCGCCACCATCGATGACGAGGTGCGCGGGCCGGAACTGGCGGCGATCCTCGCGAAACTCGCCGACGCGGGCTACACCATCGGCGGCGAGAAGTTGAAGACCAAGCCCAAGGGCTACGACGCCGACCACCCGCGCATCGACCTGCTGCGGCACAAGTCCATCACCTGCGGCCGGGAATTCGGTGCGCCCGCCTGGCTGGACAAGCCGCGCACGGCCAAGGAAGTCCGGGCCGCGTGGGAGACGATGCGGCCGCTGGTCGAGTGGCTCGGGGCGGTGGTCGGCGGCGCGCCCTCGTGGTGAGCGCCGCCGATCGAGGCGTGGTCAGCGCCGCCCGGCGAGCAGCAGTGCGAAGCGATCGTCCGGATCGGTCCACACGTGTCCGGTGGCGAAGCCCGCGGCGGCGAGTTCGGCTTCGAGGCCCTCGACCCGGAATTTGGCCGAGATCTCGGTGCGCATCTGTTCGCCGCGGCCGAAGCGCACGGTGAGACCGAGATCGGCGACCGTGACGGTCAGGTCCTCGGTCGCCTCCAGCCGCATCTCGATCCACTCCCGCTCGGCGTCCCATACCGCGACGTGCCGGAATTTCTCCGGTGCGAAGTCGGCGCGCAGGCGAGCGTTCAATACGTGCAAAACGTTCCGGTTGAACTCGGCGGTGACGCCCGCCGCGTCGTCGTAGGCGGGGACGAGTACCGCCGGATCCGTCACCAGCCCGGCGCCGAGCAGCAGCTGCTCCCCGGGCTCGAGCACGTCGTGGATCCGGCCGAGGAATGCGGCTCGTTCCGCGGGGACGAGGTTGCCGATGGTGCCGCCGAGGAACGCGATCATCCGGCGTCCGCCGCGGGGGAGATTGTCCAGCGTGTCGGTGAAGTCGCTGACCACACCGTGCACGGCGAGGCCGGGGAACTCGACCGCGACCTCGTCGGCGGCGGCACGTAGCGCCGCCGACGAAACATCCTGCGGCACATACGTCTTCAACGGTCCGCGCGCACTGAGGGCGGTGAGCAGCAGGCGGGTCTTCGCCGCCGAGCCCGCGCCCAGTTCGACCAGCACCTCGGCCTGGGCGGCGTCGGCGATCTCGTCGACCACCCGTTCGAGCAGCGCGCGCTCGGTACGCGTCGGGTAGTACTCGGGCAGCTCGGTGATCTGCTCGAACAGCTCGCTGCCCTTGGCGTCGTAGAACCACTTGGGGGGCAGCCATTTCGGGTTCGCGGTCAGGCCCAGCCGGGCGTCCGAGCGGAGCGCGGTGTTCAGGTCGTCTTCGGTGAGGTGGATGTCCAGCGTGACTGCGGTCATGGCACCGGCCTTTCAGGGGAGGGAGTCGACGGACAGCGCGCCGGGCTTTGCGCTCACCAGGCTGCGGTCCGGGATCGACTGCCAGCGGGGGTCGTCGTCGAACGGTTCGGAGGAAACGAGGGCGAAATCGTCGGTGACCAGCACCGACAGCGAGTGGTAGCAGGTGGTCGCCCACAGCTGCGCGCCATCGGAGAGCAGCAGGTTCAGCCGTGCTTCCGGCGCCCGGTCGAGGATCGCGGAGACCAGCAGCCGCAGTGCCGCAGGTGCCGCCGACCACTCGCCGTCCGGTGCGCTGGTGGACAGCAGATCGCACAGCAGCACCCAGAGCGTGGCCGCGTCGGTCGCGGATTCCGCCTCCAGTAGCCGCGCCGGAGTGAACAGATCCTCGGCGCCGAGTTCGGTCGCGATGAGCGCGAATTCGGCCGCCACGCCGGTCAGGGTGCGGCGCCAGTCCGGCACCACGCCGTTGTGGCTGAACGCCCAGCGGTCGCGGGTGAACGGCGCGCACGCGGACCGCTCGATCGGCATGCCGATCGTCGCCGACCGCACCGCACCGAGCACCGCGGCGGACTCCAGTTGCGGAAGCACCTCGTCCACGGCCGGGTCGGTCCAGATCGGCGCGGCATTGCGGTATCGGCTGACGGTGACCGTGTCGTCCTCCGCGACGCGCCACCATGCGACGCCGAAGCCGTCGGCGTTGATGGTGCCGCCGTGACGCATGTCGCGCGGCGCCCACGCCTGGGTGCGCAGCGAATGGGAGCCGAGGGTCAACATGTCCCCCACCCGCACCGGCGGGCCGACGTAACCCAGGTGTCTACACATCCGCACCCGCCGGGGCCGCCGTCGCCGGGCGCGGACCGCTCGCCGCATGACCGCACCACCGCCCGGCACGACGGGCGTCGCTCACTCCCCTTCTCCCGGGCGCAGATCCCGCGCCAAGCGGAACCCGGCGAAGATCTGGCGGCGGACGGGGTGGTCCCAGTTGCGGAAGGTGCCGCGGCAGGCCACCGGATCGGTGCCGAAGGAACCGCCGCGCAGCACGCGGTAATCACCGCCGAAGAACACCTCGGAGTACTCCCGATACGGGAACGCGCGGAACCCCGGGTACGCCTCGAAACCCGATGCGGTCCACTCCCAGACGTCGCCGATCAACTGGTGCACGCCCGCGGGCGACGCGCCGGCCGGATACGCGCCCACCTCGGCGGGTTCCAGATGCCGTTGTCCGAGGTTCGCGGTGGCGGCATCGGGATCGGCATCGCCCCAAGGGAATCGGCGCGACGCGCCGGTGGCGGGATCGAACCTGGCCGCCTTCTCCCATTCCGCTTCGGTGGGCAGGCGCTTGCCCGCCCAGTTCGCATAGGCCTCGGCCTCGAACCAGCACACGTGCACGACCGGCTGCCGCGGCCGCAGCGGGGTCATCACCCCGAACACCCGCCGCCACCAGTGCCCGGACGGATCGCGCTCCCAGAACTGCGGCGCGACCAGGCCGGCCTCGACGCGATGCGCCCAGCCGCGTTCGGACCAGAGTTCGGGGCGCTCGTAGCCGCCGTCGTCGACGAAGGCCAGGTACTGCTCGTTGGTGACCGGTGCGGCGTCGATCGCGAAACCGGCCACTCGGACCGGATGGGCGGGACGCTCGTTGTCCAGCGCCCACGGGTCGGTCGAGGTGCCCATGGTGAATTCCCCCGCCGGGATGACGACTTCCCCGCCGACCGTCCCCGCCGCCGCCGGTGCGTCGACCCCGGACAGCACGGCGGCGCCCGCGCGCAACTGGTGGGTGGCCAGCATGGTCTCGTCGTGCTGCTGCTCGTGCTGGGCGATCATGCCGAAGGCGAATCCGTCGTCGATCAGCGGACGGCCGCGCAGGTCGCTGTGCTCCAGCACGTCCAAGACCTTGTCGCGAACCGTGCCGACATAGTCGCGCGCCTGGGCGGGATCCAGCAGCGGTAGCGCGGGCCGATTCGCGCGGGCGTGTTTGAAGGCGTCGTAGAGTTCGTCGATGTCGGCCCGCACCGGGTCGCGTCCGCCGACATCGCGCACGAGCCAGAGTTCTTCCTGATTGCCGATGTGCGCCAGGTCCCAGACCAGCGGGCTCATCAGCCGGGAGTGCTGGGCCACGAGTTCGGCCTCGTCGACGCAGTCGGTGAGCGTGTGGGTGCGCTGCCTGGCGCGCGTGAGAACGTCGGCGATCCGGTCTCTGAGCTGTTCGGTGCCGGAGTTGTCGGTCGGGGCGGGATGGAAAGTGGTCACGAGAAACGTCTCCGGGATTCGTGGGGGTCGGCGATTCGGGTGGCGGCGGCCTGCGGGGCCGGTGCGGCGCCGCAGCACGGCTGGTTCACGTGGCGACTCCAGGAAGCTCGGGGCTCGGGGCGTGTTCGAGGCCGTCCTCGGTCGGGGTGCGTCCGCGGTGACATCGTTCGGCGGCGGACTCGACGGCGCGGGCGGCCTCGTCGCTCGCGGTGTGCTCGGCCGCGAGGCGCAGCAGGGCGACCGCGCAGGCCCGGATGTCCGGATCGGCCAATCCGTACCGGGCGGCGTCGATCCAGCGACCGGCCAGCGGCGCCGCGATCGCACTCGCCTCCGCGACCACCGAAGGGCTGGACATGAGCGCGTCGAACACGTGCACGGGAACGGTCCACCCGTCGCCGGGCTGCGCGTCGATATAGCGGACCTCCAGGTGGCCGGATGCGCGCACCGGGGGGAACAGCGTGGTGAGGTGGTAGTCGAGATCGCCGGTATCGGGGCGGCGGCCCACCTCGTCGTCCAGCGCGCCGGACAGCCAGTCGGCGAAGGTGGCTCCGGGCGGCGCGGACCATTCCGCTTCACCGTCGGGCCGCCGCACGCACAGCAGCGGCACGTCCAGCGCCCATCTGGCGTACGCGGCCACCGGGTCGCTCCAGTCCAGCACCGGCGGACGGGTGCGCGTGTTGTCCAACCGCAGCCAGGCCCGCATGCGCTGGGAAGCCCACGTTCCGGGCGGCGCGCCACGCAGGGCGGGTGAACAGGCGAAGGCGGCCAGCAGCGCCGGGCCGACGGCGTACAGGGCGGTCCACCGCGCGATGACGTCCGCGCGATCGGCGCCCGCGTCGACGCTGACCTGAGTGGCCGCGGTATTGCACATCATCAGCTTGCCGAACGGCCCGATGCCGCCGAAGGAGCGCTCCATCGCGCGATAGCGCGGCAGTTGAAGCAAGCGTTTGGGGCGGCGGTCCGCGTCGGCGGCGACGGAAACGGTGCGGATGGACCGGGATTCGAGAAGTTCCCGCAACAGGCGGGCATCGTCGCGCAGCCGATCGCACAGCTGCGCGGCAGCGCCGTAGGGAGCGCTGGAGAGTTCGATCTGACCACCGGGTTCGAGGGTGACCCGGCTGCCCCCCGGCAGCGCGAGCGCCGGCGAATCAGGGGCGATGGACCGTGGTGCGTACGGTCCGAGAGCGTCCGCCAAGACGGACAGCTGCGGGCGCGGAGCGGCCGAGGGTCCCGACGCCGAACACTCACCGTGCACCGTGAGCCATTCGAGTTCGGCGCCGATCAGAGCGGGTGGTCCGAGCTTGAAGCAGACCCCGCCGATATAGGCTTCCGCCGCCGCGCGGGAGGACAGTTCTCCCTGCTCGGTGGCACATCCGGCCGACTCAGGACTCTCGAGCGTGACCGCCATGCCAACCTCCAGTGGGCCCCGGGGACGTTGTCCGCTGTTCTTCGGTTATCGCCATTCGGCGCGGTGATATTCCGCTCCCGAGCCGAAATTCGGCTGCGACGATCCATCCAGCGTAGCCACGCCGGCCGACAAGAAACCGACATGAAGCCGAACAATCGACCCGATAAGGTCGGCTCCATGCTGGATGACGCGCGCGTACGAGCCGACACTCCCGGATGCGTGTCCGGGCCGGAACCCGGACCCGTTTTCCTCGACAGCGCCGGATCGTCGCTGCCGCCGCGGGTCGTCACCGACACGGTCGTCGCGCATCTGCTGCGTGAGGCGGAGATCGGGGGTTATCGCGCGGCGAACGAGCGCCTCGACGATCTCGCCGACGTCAAGACCGCGATCGGCGCGCTGATCAACGCCGAACCCGAGAGCATCGCGCTCAGCGACAGCGCCACCCGGTCCTGGGCGGACTTCTTCTACTCGGTGCCGCTCGCGGAGGGCGACCGCATCCTGGTCTCCGAGGCGGACTACGCCAGCAATGCCATCGCCGCCCTGCAACGTGCCCGCGCCACGGGCGCCACGGTGGAGAGGATTCCCAGCGACGGCAGCGGGCAGATCGACCTCGACGCGCTGGAAGCGCTGGTCGACGAGCGGGTCAAGCTGGTCTCGGTGCTGCACGCGCCGACCAACGGCGGGCTGGTGAACCCCGCCGCCGAGGCGACCAGGATCGCGCACTCGGTCGGCGCGCTGGTGCTGCTCGACGCCTGTCAGTCCGCCGGGCAGCTGCCCCTGGACGTCGCCGAACTCGGCGTCGACGCCTTGTCGGCCACGGGTCGCAAGTGGCTGCGCGGTCCGCGCGGCACCGGGTTCCTGTATCTGCGGCCGGAGTTGGCGCGCTCGATGGAGCCGGGACGGCTCGACCTGCACAGCGCGGAATGGACCGGCCCGCACGACTACCGGCTCGCGCCGGACGCCAGTCGCTTCGAGTTCTGGGAATGCGACGTCGCTGCCCGCCTCGGCCTGGGCGCCGCCGTGCGATACCTGCTCGAACTGGGCCCGGAGGAGGTCTACGCCGCGATCGCCGCCCGCGCCGAGCACCTGCGCAAGGCGCTTCCGGAGATTCCCGGCGTCACCGTGCGCGATCTCGGCATCCGGCACAGCGGCATCGTGTCGTTCACCGTCGACGGCGTCGAGTCCGTCGAGGTGCGCGACCGGCTGCTGGCGCAGGACATCACGGTCACGGTCAGCCACGCCGGTTCGACGCTGCTCGACATGACCGGCCGCGGTCTGACCTCCGTGGTGCGCGCATCTCCGCACTGCTTCGTGGGATTCGACGAACTCGACCGCTTCGTCGCCGCGGTGGCGCGGCTGCGAGCCTGAGCCGCGACGGTCAGGCCAGGTGCACGGCCAGTGCCCTGGCCAGCAGAGCCGCCGCGTCCGTTCCCGGGTCGACCAGGCGCAAGCTGCGGTTGGCCTGAGCGGTGGCGATGCCGTGCACATTCGTCCACAGGGCGATCGCGCGGTGACGCGGGTCTACCGCGCTCGATTCCGCCGCCGCGCCGACCAGCTCGGCGAATCGCGCGAACAGCGGCAGGCTGATCGACCGCAAATTCTCGCCGGACCCTTCGAGCAGGTCGTGCCGGAACATCAGGGTGAACATCTCCGGCCGCCGCGCGGCGAACTCGATGTACTGGACGCTCATCCGGGTCAGACGGTCGCGCGCGGCGCCGGCGTCCACCGCGGCGAACCGGTCCGCGAGGTCGGCGAAACCGCGCGCCGCGATGGCGGCCAGCAGTGCGCGGTGGGTCGGGAAATAGCGCCGGGGCGCACCGTGCGAGACGCCCGCGGCCCTGGTGATGACCCGTAGTCCCAGCCCGGCGGCGCCGACCTCTTCGAGCAGATCGACGCCGACGTCGACCAGTCGATCTCGCAGCGACTCGCTCTCGGTCATGTGGACATTGTCTACGCCCACAGGCACGGGATCGCACGCCGGGCGTAGACAATGTCTACGCAATCGAGTAGACAATGTCTACGCTCACTCTCCGGGAGGTCTCGTGTGGTACTCGCTGTTCAAGTACGTTCTGCTGGGTCCGCTGCTGCGACTGTTGGGCAGGCCCACGGTCGAAGGACTGGACAACATTCCGCGCACCGGACCGGTGATCATCGCCGCCAACCATCTCGCGGTGATCGACTCGCTCTACCTCGCCCTGGTCGTGCCCCGGCGGGTGACGTTCCTGGCGAAACAGGAGTACTTCACCGGAAAGGGCTTGCGTGGCCGGATCAATCGTTGGTTCTACTCGGTCTCCGGGCAGGTGCCGGTGGACCGGACCGGCGGTGACGCGGCCGCGGCGGCGCTGGCCGCCGCCACCCGCATCCTGGCGGACGGCGGGGTCTGGGCGATCCATCCCGAGGGCACCCGTTCCCCGGACGGGCGGATCTATCGCGGCCGCACCGGCACGCTGCGGGTCGCCATGGCCACCGGCGCGCCGGTCGTTCCGGTGACCCTCTCCGGCACCGATCGGGTGAACCCGCGCGGCAGCCGTCTGCTGCGTTTCGGCAAGGTGCGCATCGCGTTCGGCGCGCCGCGTCGCTATCCGCCCGCCGAACAGCGCCATCTGGTGCGCACCGCCACCGACGAGTTGATGCGCGAACTGGCCGCCCGCTCCGGCCGCTGCTACGTCGATAGTTACGCCGCAACCTTTCCGACCGCCGTTTCACGCCCCTGACCTGCGCCCCTGGTAATGGGGTTAACGGTGGGCCACTATGGCGTGATAGTTGGGGGAGGCCGGTTCCCGGCAACGGTTGGTGATGGAGGAGTTGGGACTTTGAGCAGATTCACCGACGAGATGTATGCGACCGCGCAGACCTCCGAGCGCGGACTGGTGACCGGCGAGCCCGGCGCCCCGCTGCGGCGCACCTGGCCCGAGATCCACCGGCTCGCCCGGCGCATGGCGGGCGGGTTGGCCGAAGCGGGCATCGGACACGGCGACGCGGTCGGCGTGCTCGCGGGCATGCCGGCCGACATCGCTCCGGCCTGCCAGGCCGTCTGGATGCGCGGCGCGTCGATCACCATGCTGCACCAGCCGACCCCACGCACCGATCTGGTGGTCTGGGCGCGCGACACCGAAACCGTGCTGACCATGATCCGGGCGCGCGCGGTCGTGCTCGGCGCGCCGTTCGAGGCCGCTGAGCCGCTGTTGCGCGAACGCGGCATCACGGTCGTGCGCATCGACCAGCTGCCCGACGGCCCAGATATCGATCCGGTGCCCACCTCGGAGGGCGATATCGCGTTGCAGCAGTTGACTTCCGGCTCGACCGGTTCACCCAAGGCGGTGCGGATCACGCACGAGAACTTCTTCGTCAACGCCTACGCCATGTTCGACCGGGTGAAGTTCCAGCTCGACGACGACGTGATGGTGAGCTGGCTGCCCCTGTTCCACGACATGGGCATGGTCGGATTCCTCAGCGTTCCCATGCAATTCGGCGCCGAAGTGGTGTGCGTGACGCCGCTGGACTTCCTCACCAGGCCACTGCTATGGGCGGAGCTGATCAGCAAATACCGCGGAACTGTCACCGCCGCACCGAATTTCGCCTATTCGCTGCTGGCCAGGCGGCTGCGGCAGGCCGACGACGGCGCTTTCGATCTCAGCAGCGTGCGGTACATGTGGAACGGCGCCGAACCGGTGGACCCGGACACCATGGAGGTCCTGGCCGAGGCCGGGAAACGCTTCGGACTCAACCCGATGGCGCTCACTCCGGTCTACGGCATGGCCGAGACCACGCTCGCCGTGTCGATCCCCGACCCCGGGCACGGACAGGTGCTCGACGTGATCGACGCCGATCTGCTCGAGGCGATCGGCAAGGCGGTGCCCGTGCCGGAGGAGCACGGCCAACCGGCCAACATCCGGCGCTTGCCCACCCTCGGCTACCTGGTCGACAACCTGGAGGGCCGGATCGTCGACAGCGAGCGTCAGCCGTTGCCCGCCCGTTCGGTCGGCGTGATCGAATTGCGCGGTCCCGCCGTGACTTCCGGGTATGTGACGGTGGACGGCTTCCAATCGGCCCAGGACGACGAGGGCTGGCTGGACACCGGCGACATCGGCTACTTCACCGACGAGGGACTGATCGTGGTGTGCGGCCGGATCAAAGACGTGATCATCATGGGCGGCCGCAACATCTACCCCACCGACATCGAGCGCGCCGCGGCCAGGGTGGCGGGCGTCCGTGCCGGCAACGCGGTGGCGGTGCGCTTGGACGCGGGTCAGAAGCGGGAGAGTTTCGCCGTGGTGGTGGAGAGCGGCAGCCACCAGGATCCCGAAGAGGTCAAGCGCATCGAGCGCGAGATCGTGCACGCGGTGTTCGCCGAGGTCGGCGCGCGGCCGCGCACCGTCACCGTGCTCGGTCCTGGAGCGCTGCCGAAGACGTCCTCCGGCAAATTGCGCAGGGCCGCGACCGCGATGCATCTGCCGCGCGGGTAGGCCGCCCGTCGGGAGCGCCGGTCGCCGAACGGCTTGTCAGCGGTGGCCACGACGATCGGCGCGACGTCCGACGGCTTGGACCGCCGGGAACTGCTCGGCGAAACCGCGCAGTAGTTCGAGCGCGCCGGTCATGGGTTTGCCGACCGTCAGCTCATCGATTGTTCGGTACAACCGCTCTTCGACGTCGGCCACCTGGGAAGCGAGTTGCTCTCCGGCCGGGGTCAGCGAGAGCATGATCCGCCGGCGATCGTCCGTCGCAGACTCTCGCTGGATGAGTTCCATGGCGACGAGGCGATCGACCAGCCTACTGGGACTCCCCCCGGTTTCGCAGACCAGAAGCTCCCCGAGTCCGGCGAGCGTCAGGGGTTGATAGTCGGCCAGCACCCGCAGGACCTCGGCCTGGGAAGGAGTCAGCCCCAACGGCCGCAGTTCGGCCGCGAGCATTCGATTACCTTCCCGCTGGACAGCCAACACGAGGTAGCGCAACTCTTCGGCAGGCCGCATCGAAAGGCCTCCTCACCACGTGACTCATGTATTGATGCCGTGTAATCAGATCACACGGCATTCAGCGGATGCGACCGGCCCCGACGCCGGGTGACACCGGCCGACAGTCCGGGTAGTGCGGCGGTTGCGGCACTACCCGTCGCCGGATCCGCCTGCTGACTCATGCGGGTGTGAGACTCGGCCGGGTCAGGCCGACCTCCTGGAGGAACTTCTCGACCGTCTGCGCATAGGTTCGCGGATGAGTGAAGCGGAACATGTGTCCGGTGCGGTCCAAGACGACCTCGCGGGCGTCCGGGATTCCTTCGCGCAGAACCGTTGCGGCTTCCGGACCGATCAGCACATCGTGCGAAGGCGTCAAGATCAGCGTCGGCACCTGCACCCCACCGAGGCGAGCGGTGTAATCGGCGTTCAGTGCGGCGACCGCACGCGCGCCGAACGACGATGCGGGCGTGTTCTCCAAGAAAAGCTGGCGACTACGACTTTCACCCCAGGGAGCCTGACCTTCCTTGTCATGCGGCGAAGCCAGATTGTGAGCGTGGGCGCGAAGCGCCACCTGTCGGTAGAGGGGGCCGCGCATCTTTCCCATCACACGCATGGCCGCCTTCAGCACCGGCGAGGAAATCGGATCGGCCGCGAATCCACCCGAGAGGACCAGGCCCCGCAGACCCGAGGGGCGGCGCACCGCGAGCGCCAGGGCGACATTGGCCCCGAAAGAGTCGCCGACCAGGACGTACTCATCCAGATCAGCCACTTCGGCGGCGACCGCATCGGCATAGGTTTCCATGTCCGCCACGGCTTCGGGCAGTCGCATCGTACGCATCGGCCTACCGGCCAGCGGGACGAGCTGTCGGAGGTCCCAGGGAGCACCGGAGAAACAAGGGACAAAGACAAGCGTTGGATTGGTCATGTCATTAGATTACACGACATACGTGTCGTGTAATCTAATTTGTGAGCGGCGTCACCTGCCGTGCGACAAATAAATGTCAGGACATTTGATGACACGACATACGAAAGGGCATGCGCGTCCCCGATCGGATGCGGCGGACGCCATCGGGTGCGATGGATGCTTCGTGGTCTGCCGTGAAACCGGAAAGGCCCGCTCAGCGGCCGCTCGCTGTGACCGACGCAGCCGTCGGCGTCCTGAAAGCTGGATCATCGCGAATACTCGCGGCCTTCGTCGCGCCGAGACCGCAAGGAAGCCCGCGAGCCGAGAACGCCGCAGGACGATCGCTTCCCTGTGGCGATCGTGCGGCCGAGCTCTGCCGAATGTCGCCCCGGTGCGTGCGGGAGCGCTTGTGGCTCAGTGCAATTGGTTCTGCGCGGTCTCCAGACCCACGCGCAGCAGCAGTTCCACCGCGTCGGCGGCCTGCTCGACGATCACCGGAACCTCTTTGCGTTCCGGCGCCGAGAACGGCTTCAGCACGTAATCGGCCGGATCCTGGCGGCCGGGCGGACGGCCGATGCCGATGCGGGTGCGCAAGTAGTCCTTGGTGGTCAGGGCGCTGGAGACGGAGCGGAGACCGTTGTGCCCGCCTTCGCCGCCGCCGCGCTTGAGCCGGATCGCGCCGAACGGCAGGTCGAGTTCGTCGTGCACGACGATCACCTCGGTCGGCGGCACGGAGAAGAATTTCGCCAAGGCGGCGACCGGTCTGCCGGACAGGTTCATGAACGAGCGCGGCTTGGCGATCAGCACCTGGCGTCCGTCCAGCCGCGCCTGCAGCAGGTCGGCGCCGGACTTCTTGTGCACACCGAAACGGCCGCCGACGCGCTCGGCGAGCACGTCGGCGACCAGGAAACCGACATTGTGCCGGGTGCGCTCGTATTCGGGACCTGGATTGCCCAGTCCGACGACGAGCGCGGGCCCGGCGGACGATTCGGTACTACTCAGCGCTCTCGCCCTCGGCCTCGGCGCCCTCGCCCTCGACGGGCTCGGCGGCCGGGGCGGCGATGACGTTGACGATCAGGGTCTCGGTATCGGCGGCCAGGTCGACGCCCTCGGGCAGCTGCAGCTCGCCCGCGGTGATCTGGGTGCCAGCCTCGACGCCCTCGACGGAGACCTCGATGGCCTCGGGCAGCTTCAGCGCGTCGGCCTCGACGGAGACGGTGGTGGCTTCCTGGGTGACCAGGGTGCCGGGGGCGGCGTCGCCGGTGACGGTGACGTTCACGTCGGCGGTGACCTTCTCGCCACGCTTGATGATCAGCAGGTCGGCGTGCTCGATGTAGCGGCGGATCGGGTGCACCACAACGGACTTGGTCAGCGCGAGCTGCTTCTTGCCGTCGATGACCAGGTTCAGCACCGCGTTGGTGCCGTGCTCACGCAGGATGGCGGCGAAGGCCTGGGCGTTCACCGAGAGATGCTGCGGGTCGGCCTGGTGGCCGTACAGCACGGCCGGGACGTTGCCCGCACGACGGGTGCGGCGCGCGGCGCCCTTGCCGAACTCGGTGCGTACGGATGCTTCGAGAAGGTTGACGTCGGACATGACTGGATCTACTCCTACGGCTCTTCCGGGCTGTCAATTACACGTCAGGGGTGCTGCACACCTGACGGATGGTCTATTCGTCGGGGCGAAGACCGAACGAGGACGGCCGGAAGCCGCGCCGCGTCGATCACGGTGTCGCAAAACTGGTCTGCGGACACCCTCGCCGAGACAACCCGAACACCATACCCCAGCGCAGGGGCGCTCTTTGAATCGGGTGGTCACCGGCGGTTCGGCCCGCGCTCGAGCGAGTCGCGTACGCTGGCGTGGTTGCCGATCGGTCGTCTGTGAAAGGTTGTCTTGCGTTGAGCGCCTCCCCTGAGGGCGTTGTCGCGCCCGCATGCCGCGGGTTACCCGCCGAGGTAGCCCGCCGGCGCACGTTCGCGGTGATCTCCCATCCCGACGCGGGCAAGTCCACGCTCACCGAGGCGCTGGCCCTGCACGCGAGGATGATCTCCGAGGCGGGCGCGATCCACGGCAAGGCCGGGCGCAAGTCCACCGTCTCGGACTGGATGGAGATGGAGAAGGCGCGCGGCATCTCGGTCAGCTCGACCGCGCTGCAGTTCAACTACCGGGCCGCGGGCTCCGAGGTGGACAGCGTCATCAACCTGGTCGACACCCCTGGCCACTCGGATTTCTCCGAGGACACCTACCGCGTGCTCACCGCCGTCGACGCCGCGGTGATGCTGATCGACGCCGCCAAGGGCTTGGAGCCGCAAACGCTGAAGCTGTTCCAGGTCTGCCGCCACCGCGGCATCCCGGTGATCACCGTGATCAACAAGTGGGACCGGCCGGGCCGCGCGCCGCTGGAACTGCTCGACGAGATCAACGAGCGGATCGGCCTCACCCCCACTCCGCTGTTCCTCCCGGTCGGCATCGCGGGGGATTTCCGCGGACTGCTGCGCCGCGGCCCGGACGGCGTCCCGCTCGAATACATCCACTTCACCCGCACCGCGGGCGGCGCGACCATCGCGCCGGAGGAGTCGCTCACCCCCGAGGCCGCCGAGGCGCGCGAAGGGGAGCCGTGGAGCACCGCCGCGGAGGAGAGCGAACTGCTCTCGGCCACCGGCCAGGACCACGACCAGGAATTGTTCCTGGCCGGGCAGACCTCGCCGGTCATCTACGCGTCGGCGATGCTCAACTTCGGCGTGCGGCAGCTGTTGGAGACCCTGGTGGCGCTCGCGCCAGCGCCCGGCCCGCGGCGCGACGTCGACGGCAAGCCGCGCGAGACCGGTGATCCGTTCAGCGCGGTGGTGTTCAAGGTGCAGGCGGGTATGGACGCCGCCCACCGCGACCGCTTGGCGTTCATGCGGATCGTGTCCGGCGAGTTCGAACGCGGCATGGTGGTCACCCACGCGCAGACCGGGCGCCCGTTCGCCACCAAGTACGCGCTGACCGTGTTCGGTCGCGAGCGCGCCACCGTCGACACCGCCTACCCGGGTGACGTCGTCGGCCTGGTCAACGCGACGGCGCTGGCTCCGGGGCACACGCTGTTCGTGGACAAGAAGGTGGAGTTCCCGCCGATCCCCTCGTTCGCACCGGAGCATTTCGCGGTGCTGCGGGCGCGCAGCGCGGGCAAGTACAAACAGTTCCGCAAGGCCGTGGACCAGCTCGACTCCGAGGGCGTGGTGCAGGTGCTGCGCAACGATTTCCGCGGCGACGCCTCCCCCGTGCTGGCCGCGGTCGGCCCGATGCAGTTCGAAGTGGTGACCGCGCGCATGCTCGCGGAGTTCAACGTCGAGACCACGATGGAGCACCTCGGCTACACGCTGGCCCGGCGCACCGACGCCGCGTCGGCGGACGAACTCGGGCGGCAGCGCGGGGTGGAGGTGTTCACCCGCTCAGACGGAGCGCTGCTCGCGTTGTTCAGCGACAAGTGGCGGCTGCAATACATCGAGAAGGAGCACCCGGCGCTCACCTTGGAGCCCCTGGTCGCTACCGCCGACTGAGTCAGCCGGCCTCGGACTCCGGCGGCGACGGCGCCGCGCCGGGGTCGCGTTCGATCGATGAGATGCCGTCCTCTTTGGCGATCAGGCCCCAGCGGCTGGAGGTCAGGCGCAGGCTGGGGAGATCACTGAGCGAGAGCACCACTTCATAGGTGCGTTCGTAGCCGGTGTGCGAGATCCGCCAGCGCCCGTCGTCGCAGCGCACGTAGCGGTCGGTGTAGAAGGCCGCGCCGCGCAGCAGCATGTTGTGGCCCGGAATGAGCACCGTGTCGGCGAGGTACCAGGTGCCGGTGGCCGTGTCGCCGTCGACATCGATCTCCGGGTGGTCACAGCGGTGCTCGGTGATGACGTGCGGTCCGAGCGTGTTGCGCATGAACGCGATGAAAGCCTCACGCGATTCGAACTGGAGATATTCGCTGTAGGTAGCGGTCGCCTCGGGAACCATGGTATCGGCGAAATCATCCCATGACTTGGTGTCGAGGGTGCGGAGATAGCGGTACTTCAGCCGGGAGATCGCCGATACGTCATCCGGCTCCCGCTCCTCGCCGCGACCGCGGTCCGACCGTGGATCGTCGCGCACCCGCCCGAAGTCGATCGGGCCCGCCTCGAAGCGCAGCCGCTCGTCGGCGCGCAGGTCGCCCGGATCGCGTTCGCCGGCGCTCGCCGCCCGCTGACCACGGCTCGGCCCGGGACCGGCCTCGATGTCTCGCTCCTCCGGCTCCGGTCCGCTCGAATCTATGTCCACCCCGCCGCGCTCCTGCTGACCGGGAGGAAATCCCGGGTCGTCGCGCTGCTGATTGCCGGGACCCTTGCCCCGGTCGTTACGCGTTTGCCCAGCGATGCCCAAACCTGGGTCGCCGCGCCCCTGCCCGCCGGTTCGCTGATCCATACCCTCAACAATCCCATCCCGAGTGCCGGATTGGGAGAGTTGTATCAGATTGCTATCGCGGCGAGCGGAACATTCCGACGAAGATCAACTTCGGGGTCTCAGCTCCCGATCGTGAAGCAGGTGCGGCAGAAGTCCTCGCCGAACTCGGTCAGCCGGAGACTCTTGCGGACGATCTTCGGCGCCCGGCCCGCCTTCTTCAGCGCCGCCTCCACCACGGGCTGCACCTCGAGCACCATGTAACGGCTGAGCACCACCGGATCGTCCGAGGTCAGGGTGAGTCCGAGGCGGTTGAGATTGATCAGGTAGGACCGCGCCCGGTCCGGGTAGCGCACCCCGGCCTGCTCGGGCACCGAGGTGAGATCGCCCTGCACCAGTTCCGAGCCGATCCCGAGCGGACGGTTGGTGCGCACGTCGACCGACGGCTGCGGGCCGTTGAGCGCCATGAAGCGCAGGATGCGCGCCTCATCGGGAGCGAGCTCGTCGAGGATGCGGTCGTAGGCCGGATGCACGTCCTCGGTGAAGTAGACGTCGGCGGACCTGGCCAGCAGCGCGTCGCCGCGGCGGCGCAGCTCCTCCGTGCTCGCCGAGCGCAGGTAGGGCCCGACGGCCAGCGCTTGCTGCGAGGAGGTGGGCCCGTTGGACGTCGGGACATAGCTGACGATTTCCCGGACCGAGCCCTCCGTGACGCCGAGCGCGCTGCGGGCGATGGAACGCAACGCGTTTCCGGTCCGCTCGGCGATCTCCGCGGAGGACTCACCGTCCAGAGCGGCCTGGGTGATCTCCTTGGTGACCTCGTAGGTCGTGCCGACCGCCCATTGGCTTCCGCGCACGACGGTGCCAGCGGCCACCCCTGCCGCACGGAACACGCCGCGGATCAGCCGTGCCTCATTGCTGATCTGCCGCTGTTCGACATCCGAACTGCGCTCGACGGCGCGGGAACCTGGCCGCGCCACGTCCTGTCCGGTCCTGTCGTCTGCCACGTTTTCTCCGATATCGCCGGGGGAACGAATCCGTCCCACAGATTACTTCCCCTTGTGTCGCGGGGCATTCGCACCGCCTGACTCGGACAGTGCGACCGGCGCGCGGCGCGCAATAAGGTTTCTTCGCCGAGGGGGTGCTAGTTTTGGGTGCCGGTGAGGCGGCGATCACCGGTGTATCGGCAGGAGGGTGTCGTGTTAGAGAGCGTATTCGGAATCCACCCGACGATCCTCCTCGAGCTCGTGACCATACCGCTTTTCACCGGGGTGATCGGCTACATCACCAACTGGACCGGCGTGCTCATGCTGTTCAAGCCGGTCGCCTTCCACGGCATCCGAGTTCCCGGTCTGCGCGCGCTGTATCCGTTCCTGCCCAAGCGAATTCAAGTTCTCCCGCTGCTCAGCTACGACGGCCGGTTCGGGTGGCAGGGCATCGTCCCCTCGCGCGCGGACAAGATGGCCAGCATCGCCGTCGACAAGGGCCTGGCCAAACTCGGCAGCGTCGCGGACTTCTACCGGGAACTCGAGCCCGACAAGCTCGCCGAGCACCTCGCCAGCATCGCCGACGCGCAGATCAAGGACATCGTCGAGGAAATCCTGCGCCGCGAGCATCCGCAGCTCTGGTACAACCTGCCCGCCCAGGTGCGCGACATGGTGCACGCCAGGGTGCGCCAGCAGCTGCCGGAGATCCTGCGCGAGCTGACCGAGGAATTGGGCGCGAATATCGATCAGCTGCTCGATGTGAAGCAGATGGTGATCCGCTACTTCCAGGCCCGGCCGCATCTGCTCAACACGCTGTTCCAGGTGCTCGGCGCGAAGGAACTGCGTTTCATGCAGAACTTCGGTTTCTACTTCGGCGCGCCGATGGGCGCGGTGCTGGTCGCCGTCCTGCATCTGACCGGCTGGTCCAGCCTGGTCGTGCTGCCGGTCGGCGGCGTGATCATCGGCTGGGTGGTCAACTGGATCGGCATCAATATGATCTTCGCGCCCGCATATCCGAAGTGGTGGGTCCCGTGGCGGCAGGGCCTGCTGATCAAACGCAAGTCCGAAATCACCGACGGATACGCGGAATTGGTTTCCAGCCAGGTGATCACCGTCGCGAATATCGGCGACGAGTTGCTCAACGGCCCGCGCTCGGACCGCACCATGCAGATGCTGGAGGACACCCTGCGCCCGGCCGCCGACCGCGCACTCGGCCCCGCGCGCCCCGCGGTCAAGTTCATGCTCGGCAGCCGCGAATACGACTCGCTGCAGTCGACCTTCACCAGCGAAGCCATGGCCATCGCGCCGATCGCGTTCGCCGACCCGGAATTCAACGTCCGCCAGGGCAGGCAGATCAACGAATACATCGCCAGGCAGATGGCGATGCTGTCGCCGCCGGACTTCGTCGACATGCTGCGCGCGGCCATCAAGCAGGACGAATGGCTCCTTTTCGTCCATGGCGGCGTGTTGGGGCTGTTCGCCGGATACGCTCATATCCTGATCTTCGGAACGGGAGTGGCGACATCATGGCTGTAGCGGGTCCGGACGACGGCGATATCGAGGCCGTCGAGCACCTCGACGCGGCGGCGGCGAATGCCGAGCCAGCGCAGGAGATCGCCCGGCGGCCGGCTTCGCACATCACGCACACCGACGAATTACCCAGACGGGTAACGGTTCCCCTGGCCACCGTGCGCGCCGCGACGGGCGTCGCGCGGGTCGCGTGGACCGCGGTCACCGGGGTGACGTCCTGGAGCGTCGGCACCGCGGTCGGGGTCACCTCGACCGTCGTGCGGCGCAGCATCGAGGGAGCGCCGCCGCGAGAAGTGCTGGCCGAAGCCGAATCCGAGGTCCGTGACGCGATGCGCAAGGCGCTCGGGATGCCCGCCGCCGCGGAACCGCCTGCGCAGGAAGCGGTGCCGACCCTGCGTGAGCAGGGAGCCGCGTTGCTGCGGTTGTCGGCCAGTCCGCACGGCGAGGACGACAACCATCCGGCCTTCGCGGGCATGCTCGCCGAGCTGACCCCGGACGAGGCGCGCATCCTGCGCTTCCTGCATCTGGACGGCCCGCAGCCCTCGATCGACATCCGCACCGGCCGCCCGCGCGCGCTCGGCTCCGAACGCCTCGGCTCGATGCTCACGCTGATCGGTGAGCACGCGGGCCTGCGCTTCCCGAATCGGATCCAGCCGTACCTGACCAACCTGCGCAGGCTCGGTTTGATCGAGCACGCGCGCGAGCCGGTCGGCAACCCGAACCGCTACCAGCTGCTGGAGGCGCAGTCACCGGTGCGGGAGATGCTGAAGCGCTCCGGCTTCGGCACCAAGGTGATCTACCGCAGCGTGGTGCTCACCGATTTCGGCGCGGACTTCGTGCGCACCTGCCTGCCGGTGGTCGTGCAGGACGGACGCGCCTCGGGCCACTAGGTCCCCCAGCCGCGCAGCGCCATCTCGGCCACCTGCTCCAATTCGGCCCGGCTCGCCCCGTCTCGCGCCGCCTGGGACATGCCCTGCATCACCGTGCCGACGTAGCGAGCCAGTATGCGCGCGTCGAGATGGCCGGGCAGGAGGCCTGCGTCGATGTCGGCCTCGATGCGTGCGGCGAACGTGTCGATATTCCGATTCCGCAGGTCGCGTAGGAGATCGGCGATCTCGGGGCTGGTGGTGTTGATACCCGCGCTGATCACCAGACAGCCGTGCGGGCACTCCGGCCGGGTGTACTCCGTCGCCGCCTCCCGCAGAATCCGCCGCACGGCCGCCTCGGCGGTGTCCTCCTCGGCCAGCGCCCGCGCGACGAATCCGCCGTAGCGTGCGCCGAAATTCGCTACCACTTCGCCGAACAACGTCTTCTTGTCACCGAACGCCGCGTACAGGCTGGGTGCGCCGATGCCCATCGCCGCGGTGAGGTCGCCGATCGAGGTGGCCTCGTATCCGCGCGCCCAGAACAGCCGCATGGCCTTGTCCAGCGCCGCGTCCCGATCGAAGGATCGCGGCCGTCCCCGGGTCGTCGTGCTCATGGCGCAATTTTATAGCGGTCACTAGACAATGTGCTACCTTGCTTTCTGTAGCGGTCGCTAGAGAAAGGCAGCGTGATGGGCGCACTGACGGGCAAGACGGCACTGGTCACCGGGAGCAGCCGGGGCATCGGACGGGCGATCGCCGAGCGGCTGGCGCGCGACGGCGCACGCGTCGCGGTCCACTACAACCGCGACGAGCAGGCCGCGAAGGCGACCGTGGCCGCGATCGAGGCCGCGGGCGGCGCGGCGTTCGCGATCCGCGCCGAACTGGGCGTGCCGGGTGACGCGGAGGCGCTGTGGGCGGCCTTCGACGCGCACGCCGACGGGCTGGACATCCTGGTGAACAACGCGGGCACCGACGGCATCAGGGAACCGATCGCCGGGACCGACGAGGCGGCGTTCGACCGGGTCTTCGCGATCAACGCCAAGGCCCCGTTCTTCATCACCCGCCTCGGGCTGGACCGATTGCGCACGGGCGGGCGGATAGTCAACATCTCCACCGGCCTGACCCACGGCGAATACATGCCGCAACTGATCGCCTACACCATGACCAAGGCCGCGATCGACAGTTTCACCAGCGTGCTGGCCAAGGAGGTCGGCGCGCGCGGCATCACCGTGAACGCGGTGGCGCCCGGCATCATCGACACCGACATGAACGCGAATTGGCTGCGCAACGCCGAAGCACAGGCATCGGTGGCGACGATGTCCCCGCTCCGGCGCGTGGGGCAGGCCGCCGACGTCGCCGACGTCGTCGGGTTCCTCGCCTCCGACGACGCCCGCTGGGTGACCGGGCAATGGATCGATGCCACCGGTGGCGCGCTGCTATAAGGCGTACCTCCGCCTTCGCTCCGGCCATGCGCGGGCTGACGACGGACTCCGTCCGACTGCACCGATTAGGCGTACCTCCGCCTTCGCTCCGGCCATGCGCAGGCTGAGGACGGACTCCGCCCGACCGCACCGATTAGGCTTTAGCATCGTGCTGTCAGTTGTGCCGAGTCCCGTCACCGTGCGGGCGCCGTCGAAGGTGAACCTCCATCTCGGAGTGGGCGACCTGCGGGCCGACGGCTACCACGACCTGACCACGGTGTTCCAAGCACTGTCCCTGAGTGACGATCTGGAGATCGCGCCGTCGAGCTCGCTGGCCGTCCGGGTCACCGGAGAGGGCGCCGCGGAGGTGCCGACCGACCGGACGAATCTGGTCTGGAAAGCCGCGGTCCGGCTGGCCCACCTCGGCGGCCGCGCTCCCCTGGTGGAGATCGCCATCGCCAAAGGCATTCCGGTGGCCGGGGGCATGGCGGGCGGCAGCGCCGACGCCGCCGCCGCGCTGGTCGGGCTGAACGAACTGTGGGATCTGGGACTGTCCAGGGAGGAACTGAGCGCGGTGGCGGCCGAACTCGGCAGCGACGTGCCGTTCGCTCTGCACGGCGGCACCGCGCTGGGCACCGGCCGCGGTGAGCGCCTGCTACCGGTGCTGTCCCGCAATACCTTTCACTGGGTGCTCGCCTTCGCCAAAGGCGGCTTGTCCACTCCGGCGGTGTTCGCCGAACTCGACCGGTTGCGCGAGCACGGCGAACCGCCGCGGCTCGGCGAGCCGCAGCAGCTGATGCAGGCGCTGGCCTCCGGCGACCCGCGACAGCTCGCACCCCTGCTCGGCAACGACCTCCAGGCGGCGGCGGTCTCGCTGAAGCCGGAACTGCGCCGCACGTTGCGCGCGGGCGTCGCCGCGGGCGCGCTGGCCGGACTGGTCTCCGGCTCCGGCCCCACCTGCGCGTTCCTCTGCGAGAGCGAGGAATCGGCGATCTCGGTGGCCGCCGAACTCGCGGGCGCGGGCGTCTGCCGCAGCGTGCGGACGGCCAGCGGACCCGTACCGGGTGCACGCGTTCTCAGCGGCGACGCACCCGGTAAGCACTGACCGCAGGAGGCTGCGGCCAGACGCGGCGCCCGACGCCGGAAGTCGCCGATGGGCGCGCCGAGGGCGGCGCCCGGTCGAAGCGCGCCGGACCACGGCGCTGGCGACTACACCGCAGTCGCGAGCGCGTTCGTCCAGGTACCACGTGGCCCGACGCATCGGTTCCGCGCCTTGTCGGCCGCGCCGCGGCGATCCGGGCAGCCCGGCCGAAACAGCATGAGCTCCGATGGGTGTCCACTGCGATGATGCGATGACACTGCGGCGAGCACAGTATCTTCCGTGGCCTCTTGCCGAACGCGCGGGAATACTCGGCATCGCGACCGGTGCACAGCGCAGGCCGGTCAGCCGATCCAGCGGGAACGCTCGGCATCACCGAGCGCCTCGCGATGCGCAGCCTTGCTCAGGGCAGCAGGTCGGCGAGCCGATCGACCTGCTCGGCGTCGCGCCCGTAGCAGTAGAACATCACCTCGTCCGCGCCGAGATCGCCGAATTGGGCGAGTGCCGTGCGGATCTGCGCGGGCGTGGTGAGCATGCCCGCGAGCATGTCCTCGGCGCGGCCGCTGAACTCGTAGTAGGCGCCCATCGACGCGCGGGCGTCCGCGAGCACGTCGTCCGGACCGAGAGCGACGTTGACCTGGGCGACGATCCGCGGCTCGCCCGCTCGGCCGTGGTCGGTCCAGGAACGGCGCACGGTGTCGAACAGGCCGCCCGCCCAGGACGGCGGGGCGGCGGCGAGAAATCCACCGCCCCATCGGCCGACGCGCTCGAGCGCGGCGGGCTGGAAACCGCCGAACAGGATCTCGGGCCCTTCCGGGCGCAGCGGCGCGGGGCCGATCGGCCCGCAGTCCTCGCCGTACGGCTCACCGGCCCACAGGCGGCGCATGAGCGCGACGTGCTCGTCGAGGCGGCGGCCCCGGGTGCGCAGGTCGGTGCCCGAGGCCAGGTGATCGTCCGCGCGACCGCCGACGCCGAGGCCGAGCACCAGCCGTCCGCCGGACATCCGGTCCAGCGTGGCGGCCTGTTTGGCGAGCAGCACCGGGTCACGCAGCGGCGCGAGCAGCACTTCGGTCTGAACTTCGACGCGGCTGGTCGCGCCTGCGATCATGGCCAGCGCGATCAGCGGTTCGGGGTTGTCGTAGACCAGCCGGTCGAGCAGGCCGAGCGTGCGGAACGGGCCCGCGTCGGCGCGCCGGGCCCAGTCGAGCAGCGCGGCGGGGTCGGAAATGGGCAGGCCGAGGCCGACATGCATGGGAATCCTCCAGAGAACATGCGGAATGGGAACGGAGCCGCCCGCCGACGCCTCTGCTCGAGGCGGGCGTCCCACTCTGCGGCTGTATTTCTGGGGAGCGCCGATTCGGTTTCATCGAACGAACAGTGTTCGTTCGCGATCAATCTAAACGAACAGCGTTCGTCCCGCAAGCTCTCCGCCGTTCGCCGGGACGACAGGCGGTCCGCCCAGGTCGGTACGCTGGCTCGGGGCGCTGATCGGACCGCCCCCGCAAGACACGGAAGGATCCATGTCCAACCTGATCAATCTCGAACAGGTCCACAAGAGCTTCGGGATCAAGCCGCTGCTGGACAACGTCTCGCTCGGCGTGCACGCCGGCGAACGGATCGGAGTCGTCGGCCTCAACGGCGGCGGCAAGACCACCCTGCTCGAGGTGCTCACCGGCATCGAGGAACCCGACAGCGGCCGGGTCAGCAGGCTCGGCGGCCTGCGCATGGCGGTGGTGACCCAGCGCGGCACGCTGCCCGCGGGCGCGACGGTCGGTTCGGTGGTGCTGGCCGGGTTGGCCGACGACGCGATGACCGACGAGGTCGCCGAACACGAGTGGGCCGCCGACCCACGCATCCGCTCGGTGATGGAGGGCATCGGCATCGCGGATCTCGGCATGGACACCTCGGTGGACAACCTCTCCGGCGGCGAGCGCCGCCGGGTCGCGCTCGCCGCCGCGCTGGTGCGCGAACTCGACCTGCTCGTGCTCGACGAGCCGACCAACCATCTGGACGTCGAGGGCGTGCAGTGGCTCGCCGCCCATCTGCTCGGCCGCCGCAGCGCACTGGTCGTGGTGACCCACGACCGCTGGTTCCTCGACACCGTCGCCACCAGCACCTGGGAGGTGGTCGGCGGCAAGGTCGAAAGCTACGAGGGCGGCTACGGCGACTGGATCTTCGCCCGCGCCGAGCGCGCCCGCCAAGCGGACGCGTCCGAGGCCCGGCGGCGCAATCTGGCCCGCAAGGAACTGGCCTGGCTGCGGCGCGGCCCGCAGGCGCGCACCTCCAAACCGCGCTACCGGGTCGAGGCCGCCGAAGCCCTGATCGCCGACGTGCCGCCGCCGCGCGACAGCGTCTCGCTGGCGGCCTTCGCGCGCAAACGCCTCGGCCGGGTCGTCGTCGAGCTGGAGGACGTCACGCTCACCACGCCGGACGGCCGGGAACTGGTGCGGGACCTGACCTGGCGGCTGGCGCCGGGCGAGCGCGTCGGCCTGGTCGGCGTCAACGGCTCGGGCAAGACGACGCTGTTGCGCACCCTGGCGGGCGACACCGACGCGACCTTGGCCGCGGGCAAGCGCGTCCAAGGCCAGACCGTCCAGATCGGCTGGCTGCGCCAGGAACTCGACGACCTGCCCACCGACCTGCGCGTGCTGGAGGCGGTGCAGCAGGTCGCGCAGCGAATCATGCTGGGCGACAAGGAGATCTCGGCGGGACAGCTGGCCGAGCGGCTCGGCTTCACCCCCGCCCGCCAGCGCACGCCGGTCGGCGATCTGTCCGGCGGCGAACGGCGGCGCCTGCAACTGACGCGCATCCTCATGTCCGAACCGAACGTGCTGCTGCTCGACGAGCCGACCAACGACCTGGACATCGACACCCTGCAACAGCTGGAGGACCTGCTCGACAACTGGGCGGGCACGCTGGTCGTGATCAGCCACGACCGCTACCTCATCGAGCGGATCTGCGACTCGACCTGGGCGCTGTTCGGCGACGGGAAGCTCACCAACCTGCCCGGAGGCATCGAGGAGTATCTGACCAAGCGCGCGGCCCTGGCGGCGAACCAGACCCGCACCGCCGCATCGGAAGCCAAGCCCGCCGACGCCCCGGCCACCGATTCCGCGGCCTACCGCGCGGCCCGCAAAGAGCTGACCCGGCTGGAACGCGCCATCGATAAGCTTTCCGAGCGCGAGCAGCGCTTGCACGTCGCGCTGACCGACGCCGCCACCGACCCGGACAAGCTGGTCACCCTCGGCGCGGAACTCAAGCAGGTACTCGCGGAGAAGGAAACGGCCGAAGAGCGCTGGCTGGAACTGGCCGAAGGCGTGTGAGCCGCACCGCCCGGTTCGCAAAGCCGCTGAGCGCGTCCAGGGCGGACTCGCGGCCCCGGCGCCCATCACGCCGACACCCCTTGCGGTAAATACCCGCAGGGGGTATCTTTCGATACGTCGGGTACCCCCCGCCCGTATGAATGAGATGGATGCGAAGGAGTCGGACATGCCCACCACCACCTACACCGTCACCGGGATGACCTGCGGGCACTGCGTCAGCTCCGTCAAGACCGAGATCGGCAAGATCGACGGCGTGACCAGCGTGGATGTCGACCTCGCCAGCGGCGCCGTCCGCGTCGACAGCACCGCGCAGATCGCGGACGCCGATATCGTCGCCGCCGTGGACGAAGCCGGCTACGAAGTCGCCGTCTGACCCGGCCCGCCCCTGTTCGCGTGGCTCCGCTACCCGCCGATGCCGGTAGCGGAGCCACTGCTTTGCGCTACGCCTGGGCCGCCAGCCGGACGAAGGCGGCGGTGTCGAGGGTTTCGCCACGGGCGGTGGGAGCGATGCCCGCGGCGAGCAGACGGCGCTCGGCTTCGGCGGGCGAACCGGCCCAATTGGCGAGCGCCGCGCGCAGCGTTTTGCGGCGTTGCGCGAAGGCGGCGTCGACGACCTCGAAGACCCGGCGGCGGTGCTCGTCGTCCATCGGCCACGGCGGCTCGGCGAAGCGGTCGATCCGGACCAGACCGGACTCGACTCGCGGAACCGGCCAGAACACTTGGGTGCCCACCGCCCCGGCGCGCCGGACCGTCCCGAAGAAGCCCGCCTTCACACTGGGCACGCCATAGATGCGGCCGCCGGGCTCGGCGGCCAGGCGATCGGCCACTTCGGACTGCACCATCACCAGGGCGACCGCGATACCGGGCAATTCGGCGAGCAGATGCAACAGCACCGGAACGGCCACGTTGTACGGGAGATTGGCCACCAGCGCGGTCGGCGTGGCGGGCAGATCCGCGGCGGTGACACGCAGGGCGTCCGCCTCGACCACCGACAGGCGCGCCGCGAGTTCCGGCGCCCGGTCCGCGACGGTCACCGGCAGATGGCGCGCCAGCACCGGATCGATTTCGACGGCGACCACCGAGTCCACCACGTCCAGGAGTGCGAGGGTCAGCGAACCGAGACCGGGCCCGACCTCGAGCACGACGTCTCCGCGCCCCACCCCGGCGGCCGCGACGATCCGCCGCACCGTGTTCGCGTCGTGCACGAAGTTCTGCCCGAGTTGCTTGGTCGGCCGCACCCCGAACCGCTCGGCGAGCACCCGCACTTCGGCGGGCCCGAGCAGCGCCGCACTCCCACGAGCGGAAATATCAGGTTCGGACACCTCGAGAATCTATCAACCGGCATATCCGGCCGGCCGTGACGTCTCCCCGTATCAGCTGATGCCCAGACGACCGGTGCATGCGGGCCAAGCGCCCCAGCCCTGCCGCTGCCGGGTGATCTCCGCGATGGCGATCTGCTCTTCCCTGGTGGCCAGGTCGGCGCGCGGGGCGTACCGCAGCCCGCCCTGCCGCTCCCAGGTGCCCTGGTCGAACTGCACGCCGCCGTAGTAGCCGTTGCCGGTGTTGATCGACCAGTTGCCGGTGGACTCGCAGCGGGCCAGCGCGTCCCAGACGTCGCCGTCGCGCACCGGGGGCACCTCGGTGCCCGGCTTGGCTCCCTTGCGGACCGTCTTCGGCTGCGCGGCCACGGTGACCGTGGAACCGACCGCCTGACGGCCCACTTCCTGGCCGTTGACCATGGTGACCGCGAACGTGACGTTCTGGACGCCGGGAGCGCCGGGGGCCTCCACCACCGTGCGGCTCATGTTCATGGTCGGGTCCTCGATGACGTTCTCCGGCGGATCCAGCGGCAGCGTCTCGGTGTGCTGTTCGACTCGCTTGCGCGTCACGGTGACGCGCAGCCCGTTGGTCAGCGGGGTGGACGCGGCCGGCTCGACGGAGTCCTGCTCGATCAGCGGGATTCCGGTCACCTCGAGGAATTTGCCCACGGTGGGTGCGGCGGCGCGCACGTCCACCGGATTGCCCATGCCGTCCACCAGCGAGACCACGCGCGGCGTCGCGATCGTCAGCGACGCGCCCTGCAGCGGGAGCCGCTCGTCACGGGCGGGTGAGACGTACACCTCTTTCGGGATCTTCAGCTGTTCGAGCGCCTCGCCCGCGGTCACGCCGGTGGTCCAGACCTTCTGCGTCATTCCGTCGACCGACAGATCGACCTCTTTGGCGCGGTTGAGCGTGATCGTCGCGCCGTCGGCGATGTGCGCGGCCAGGGCGGGAGCCACCTTGTCGCGGTCGGTCACGGCGAAGCCCGCAGCCTTCAGCACACCGCGCACGTCGCGCGACATCGTGGTCTGGAAGAGCTTCTCGCCGTCCACGACGACCGTCACCGTCTTGCGATTCACGATCGCGAGACCGGCGCCGACGATCAGCGTCAGCAGCAGCGCGCCGACCGCGATGTAGAGCAGCGGCGAACGCGACTGGTTGATCCGCGTGAAGGGGGACATGGTCACAGCACGATAACGAGGGGGTCCGGCGCCGACAACAGCAAGCTCAGGAACAGCGCCTTTTCAATATCACGATCAAATATCGACCCCGCAGGTAAATCACGAAACGGGACGCCGAAAGTGACATAGGACACATTTCGTGTACACCGATGCATTACGGGCATCCGTGATGCCCCTCGGGTGCGCGCGCCCCTCGGCGGGCGTCCCGCTCAGATCCGGTAGACGCGACGCGCGTTGGCGGTGGTGATCTTCGCCAGTTCCAGCGGATCCTGCTCGCGCAACTCGGCCAGCGCCCGCACGGTGTACGGCAGGCAGTACGGCTCGTTCGGCGCGCCGCGGAACGGATGCGGGGTCAGATACGGCGCGTCGGTCTCGACCAGGATCTGATCGTCCGGCACCACCTTGGCCGCCTCGCGCAATTCGTGCGCGTTCTTGAAACTCACCGTTCCGGAGAAGCTCAGGATGTAGCCCTCGGCCACGCACGACAGCGCCATGTTCGTGTCCGAGGAGAAGCAGTGGAAGATCACGCGGTCCGGCGCGCCCTCGTCCAGCAGCACGGTGAGCAGGTCGTGGTCGGCCTCGCGGTTGTGGATCATCAGCGGCTTGCGCACCCGCTTGGCCAGGTCGATGTGCCAGCGGAAGCCCTCGATCTGCGTCTCGATGTCGGCGCAGCCGTCCAGCTTGCCCGGCCAGTAGTAGTCCAGGCCCGTCTCGCCGACGGCGACCACCCGCGGGTCGTCGGCCAGGCGCTCCAGCTCAGCCTTCGCGTCGTCGTCGAGCGCGTTCGCCCTGGTCGGGTGCAGCGCGACGGCGGCGAACACGCGATCGTCCCAGTGCGCGGCCCGCACCGCCCACTGGGCGGCGGCCAGGTCGTCGGCGACGGTGACCACCCGGCCCACGCCGACCGAAGCGGCGCGGTCGACGATCGCGACGGTGGACGCCGCGTCGGTCGCGCCGCAGGCGTCCAGGTGGGTGTGCGCGTCCACGATCGGTGCCAGCGGCTCGGGCAGCTCGGGTGCGGAACGCTTCGCACTCATCGGCGGCCACCCCGCGGCGCGGACGCCGGGACCCGCGAATCGACGAGGGGCATATTCACGCGAGCGAAAGAATGCACGCGCATTACAGTAGACACACCATGAGCGCAGCTGACCGCCCCGCCTTCTACATCACCACGGCCATCGCCTATCCGAACGGCGCGCCGCACATCGGGCATGCGTACGAGTACATCTCGGCCGACGCCATCGCCCGCTTCAAGCGCCTCGACGGCTACGACGTGTTCTTCATGACCGGCACCGACGAGCACGGCCAGAAGATGCAGCAGGCCGCGGCCGCCGAGGGCATCCCGGTGGAAGAGCTCGCGGCCCGCAACTCCGACGTGTTCGAGGCGCTGGACAAGACGCTCGACATCTCCTTCGACCGGTTCATCCGCACCACCGACGCCGACCACCAAGCGGCCAGCGTCGCCATCTGGGAGCGGATGCTGGCCAACGGCGACATCTACCTCGGCAATTACTCCGGCTGGTACTCGGTGCGCGACGAGGCGTTCTACACCGACGAGGAGACCACGGTGCTGGAGGACGGCACCCGCATCTCCACCGAGTCCAAGACGCCGGTCACCTGGACCGAGGAGTCGAACTACTTCTTCCGGCTGTCGGCCTACCAGGACAAGCTGCTGGCCCTCTACGAGGAGCATCCGGAGTTCATCGCGCCCGCCACCCGGCGCAACGAGATCGTCAGCTACGTCAAGGCGGGTCTGAAGGACCTGTCCATCTCGCGCACCACCTTCGACTGGGGCGTGCCGGTGCCCGACCATCCCGATCACGTCATGTACGTGTGGGTGGACGCGCTCACCAACTACATCACCGGCGTCGGCTTCCCCGACACCGACTCCGCGGCCTTCACCAAGTTCTGGCCCGCCGACGTGCACATCATCGGCAAGGACATCACGCGGTTCCACACGGTGTACTGGCCCGCGTTCCTGCTCTCGGCCGGAGTGGAACTGCCGAAGCGCGTCTTCGTGCACGGGTTCCTGTACAACAAGGGCGAGAAGATGTCCAAGTCGGTCGGCAACGTGGTCGACCCGCTGGAGCTGGTCGAGAACTACGGCTTGGACGCGGTGCGCTTCTTCCTGCTGCGCGAGATCTCCTACGGCCAGGACGGCAGCTACAGCCACGAGGCCATCGTGAGCCGGATCAACAGCGACTTGGCCAACGAGTTCGGCAACCTGGTGCAGCGCAGCACCAAGCTGGTCGCGCGCGACTGCGGCGGCGTGGTGCCTACGCCGGGCGAGTTCACCGACGACGACCGCGCCCTGCTGGATCTGGCGGGCGGTCTGCTGGAGCGCTGCCGGACCGAATTCGACGCCCAGCAGATGCATTTGGCGCTGGAGGCGATCTGGCTGGCCCTCGGCGAGACGAACCGGTATTTCTCCGCGCAGGCGCCGTGGGCGCTGGCGAAGTCGGGCACCCCGGAGGATCTCGCCCGCGAGGCCACCGTGCTGTACGTGACGCTGGAGGTGCTGCGCATCGTCGCGATCCTGGTGCAGCCGGTGATGCCGGGATCGGCGGGCCGCATCCTCGATCAGCTAGGGCAGCAGAGCCGGACCTTCGCCGATATCGCGACGCCGATCGAGCCCGGGTTGGCGCTGCCCGCGCCGGAACCGGTGTTCCCGAAGTACGTCGAACCGAAGGACTGACCCCCTCCGTCCTGCCGTAACCATAAGGCGCACAACGGTTTCGCGGTGCTCCACGGCGGCATGCCCACGGATGGATCCACCTGGCTTCCCGTCGTGGAATGTGTTGTCGGATAATGAAACACCGGTTCGCGGCCTGGCGACGCCCCCGGACCGTGTGCGATCGGTACGACGACGTTCCGTTCGGAATCGGTTCCGGCACAGAGAGGGCACACATGGGCCAGCAGCACGCGACGGCATCCGTTCACCGGTCCGGTTTCGCCGAGCGGCATCGGGCGGCACGCGAAGCCGTGCTCACGTCGCAACGCGGCAGGCTGGTCGAGGCGATGGTGGAGTCCGTCGACAACAAGGGCTACCCCGCCACCACCCTCACCGATATCGTTGCCAGAGCCAGAGTCTCGCGAACGACCTTCTACGACCATTTCGCGAACAAAGAGGAGTGCTTCGCCGAGGCGGTGCACACCGGCGTCGACATCATGGCGACCAGGATCGCCGACGAACTGGCCCAGCTGCCGCCGGACGCCGACGCCTACGCGAAGATCGAATCCATCGTGGTCACCTTCTGCCAGACCGTCGCCACCGAGCCGGATTTCGCCCGGCTGGTGCTCGTGGAGTCGTTCAAGGTGAACCAGGACGCCGTCGGCTACCGCGACCTGGCGGTGGACCGCTTCGCCCAGTTGTACCGGGTGTTCTACGACCAGGCTCGCGCGGCGGACCCGACGCTCCCCGAACTGTCCGACGGGCTGATCGCCCTGATCCCGGACGCGATCGGCGAGCGGACGCGGCGGATCATCGTCTCCGACGGACCCGCGCGCGTCCCGGACATGGCGCCGCTTTTCGTCCAGTTCGTCATGAGCGCCCTGGGGCTGTCGGTTCCCTCCTGAACGCGGCCCGGTGACTGTCACCGGGCGCGTCATCGCTTTCCGCCCGTCTCACTTCCAGCGGTCGAGCAGGGTATTGATCTCCTTGGTCAGCGCGGCCTGCAGGAACGGGCCGAAGGTGATCCGCGCTACGCCCTGGTCGGCGAGGGCGGCCTTGTCGGCCTGATCCGGGAGGACGGTGGCGCTGATCGGCAGCGGCAGCTCACCGGTCAGGCGGCGCATGTCGGCCTCGGCGTGGCGGCCCACCGGGAACAGCACGTCGGCGCCCGCCTCGGCGGCCAGCTTCAGCCGCTCGATGGCGCGGTCCACGCGGTCGGCCTCGTCCCCGTCCTGGCGCAGGAACAGATCGGTGCGCGCGTTGATCACCACGTGCACCCCCGCCGCGTCGGCGGCCTTGCGGAGCCCGTGCACGAGGTCGGCGTGTTCCTGGCCGGTGCGCAGGCGCCTGCCCTCGCTGTGCACGGTGTCCTCGATGTTCAGTCCGATCGCCCCCGCCGCGAGCAGGCCCTCGACCAGCCGTGCCGGCTCCTGCCCGTAGCCCGACTCGATGTCCACCGACACCGGGACATCCACCGCCGCCGTGATCTGCCGTACCCGGGTCAGCGACTCGTCGAACGTCATCCCTTCCCCGTCCGAGCGGCCGATCGAATCGGCCAGCGGATGACTGCCCACTGTCAAGGCCGGAAAGCCCGCCGCGACGGCGACTTTCGCGGACCAGGCATCCCACACCGTCGGGAAGACGCCCGGATCACCCGGCACGTGCAACCCGAGAAACGTCGTGGCTTTGCTCTCCAGAGAAGTCATACCGATGATCATGCCCGCCGCCCCGCTCCGGGTCGACCACCCGCGCGGAGCGAAGCGGCCGCGGGCGGCTAGGAGGTGCGGCGCGCGGCCAGAACCGCATCGTAGAGTTCGCGACGGGAGACGGCGTGGGCAGCGGCGACCTCGGCGCAGGCGTCCTTCAGACGCACGCCGGTCGCGGTGCGGGACTCCACGGCGTCCACCAGGTCCGCGGGGTCGGTGGCGGGGGGCTGGGCGCCCGCGAGCACCACGGTGATCTCGCCGCGTGCGCCCTCGACAGCCCACTCGGCCAGTTCGGCCAGGGTCCCCCGGATCACTTCCTCGTAGGTCTTGGTCAGCTCCCGGCAGACGGCGGCGCGGCGATCCGGGCCGAGCACCTCGACCGCGTCGGCCAGGCAGTCGGCGAGCCGGTGCGGCGCCTCGAAGAAGACACAGGCGCGCGGTTCGGTGATCAAGGTGCGCAACCACTCCCGGCGCTGACCGGATTTGCGCGGCGGGAATCCGTCGAAGCAGAACCGTTCGACCGGCAAGGCCGACAGCGCCAGCGCCGTGGTCACCGCCGACGGACCGGGCAGGCAGGTCACCGGCAGGTCCCGCTCGACGCACGCCGCCACCATGCGATAGCCGGGATCGCTCACCGACGGCATGCCCGCGTCGGTCACCAGCAGCACCGTGCGGCCGTCGGCGATCTCGTCGAGCAGCATCGGGATCCTGGCGGTCTCGACGTGGTCGTAGAAACTGACCACCCGGCCGGAGATCTCGACGCCGAGCGCCTTGGCCAGCGATCTGGTGCGGCGGGTGTCCTCGGCGGCGACGACATCGGCCGTCGCCAGCGCCTCGCGCAGCCGCTGCGAGGCGTCACCGACATCACCCATCGGCGTCGCCGCGAGCACCAGCCCGCCCGCCGTCTCGTCAGCCACCGCACTCCTGTCCGCATCATGTATCCGGCGACAACCGCCCACCCGCAGCCTATCCACCGCCACCACCGGCCCCAGCAGACACCGGCGCAACGAGGTTCGGCAGCCTTCATGACGGAAACCCCGAACCCCCCAACTGGTACGGCCTGAAGACCCGGAGAGGCGGAGGAGCATACGATCGGGGCGTGACCCAGGTGACCGACCAGCGCGCGACCGCACGGTTCGGAACCGTGCCCTCCTGGTCGAGCCCTGGACCGCTGCGGCCGCCGCCCGACTTCGGGCCGACCGACCGCGCGCGCGGCTGGCTGGTGACGGCATTCCTCACCGCGATCGCGGCGGTGACGCGCTTCACCATGCTCAACTACCCGACCGACGCGGGCACCCCCGTGTTCGACGAGAAGCACTACGCCCCGCAGGCCTGGCAGATGCTCACCGGCGGCTGGGTGGAGGACAACCCCGGCTACGGGCTGGTGGTGCATCCCCCCGTCGGCAAGCAGTTCATCGCGATCGGCGAGGCGATGTTCGGCTACAACGGCTGGGGTTGGCGCTTCACCGCCGCGCTCGCCGGAACGGTGTTGGTACTGCTGGTGATCCGGATCACCCGGCGGATGACGCGCTCCACCCTGATCGGCGCGATCGCGGGCATCCTTCTGATCGCCGACGGGCTGACCTTCGTCTCCTCGCGCATCGGCATGCTCGACATCTTCATGGCGCTGTTCGTCACCGCCGCCTTCGGCTGCCTGATCGTCGACCGCGACGAGGTGCGCGCCCGGATCGCGCGCGCCGACGCGGAAGGCCGGATCGGCGTGACGGACTGGGGACCGCGCCTCGGGGTGCGCTGGTGGCGCTTCGGCGCCGGCGTGCTGCTCGGGCTGGCCTGCGGAACCAAATGGTCCGGCATCTACTTCATCGCCGCCTTCGGCCTGATGAGCGTCTACTTCGACCTCTCGGCGCGGCGGCTATACGGGGTGCGCCGTCCGTGGCTGGGAGTGGCGCTGCGCGACATCGGCCCCGCGCTGTACGCGCTGGTGCTCATCCCCCTCGGCGTCTACCTGGCCAGTTACTGGGCCTGGTTCACGAGCGAGACCGGCGTGTACCGGTACATGCCGGGCAATCCGTCCGCGCCGACGGACCCGATCGGCACCGGAGGATTCTGGTCGCATGTGGTGCCCGGCGCGCTGCGTTCGCTCTGGTACTTCAACGCCAGATCGCTGGAATTCCACACGGAGCTGACCAATTCGGCCGGCAACCATCACCCTTGGGAATCCAAGCCGTGGACCTGGCCCATGGGCCTGCGCCCGATGCTGTACTACTACGCCGACAGCGGCGTCACCGGTTGCGGGCAGACCCAGTGCGTGAAGGCCGTGATGCTGATCGGGACGCCCGCCATCTGGTGGGTAGCCTTCCCGGTGCTGGCCTGGATGCTGTGGCGCGCCGTGGTCCGTCGCGACTGGCGCCACGGCGCGGTGCTGGTCGGCTACGGCGCCGCGCTGCTGCCCTGGTTCGCCACCCTCGACCGGCAGATGTACTACTTCTACGCCGTCCCGATGGCCCCGTTCCTGGCGATGGGCGTGGCGCTGACGCTCGGCGACGTGCTGGGCCCGGCGCGTCCGAGCACCATCCCGCGCAGCCCCGCGGGGACCTATCTGCCCGCACCGCCGAACGAACGGCGCAGCCTCGGGCTACTCGCGGTCTGCCTCTACCTGGGCCTGGTGATCGCCAACTTCATCTGGCTCTGGCCGATTCTCACCGCGCTGCCGATCACTCCGGGCAACTGGCACGACCATCTCTGGCTGCCCAGCTGGCGCTGAGAGCACGTCAACTTTCCAAGGCTGCCTGCACATATCGGAGGGCGGTCGCGTCGTCCAGACCCAATCTGCGCACGGTCGCGACGTAGGCGGTGGCCGCGCGGCCCGCCACGTCGCGGGTCGGATCGCCGGACGAAGCGATGAAGGAGCCTTGCCTGCCCCGGGTTTCGACCACCCCGTCGGCCTCCAGCTCGCGGTAGGCGCGCGCCACCGTGTTGGGGGCGAGGCCGAGTTGGGCGGCGAGGGCGCGGACGGTCGGGATCTTGGTTCCTGCGGTCAGCTCGCCGGAGCGCACCTGGGCGATGATGCCGAGGCGTAGCTGCTCGTAGGGCGGCACAGTCGAGTCGTGCGAGACCGTGATGGTGAACATGCCCGCGCTCACAGCTCGTCGCGGGACAGCGGACAGGACAGGCAGCGCGGGCCGCCGCGGCCGGAGCCCAGTTCGGAGCCGGGGATGCGCAGCACCTCGATGCCTTCGTCCTCCAGCCTGGCGTTGGTCATCTCGTTGCGCTCGTAGGCGACGACGACGCCGGGAGCGAGCGCGAGGGTGTTGTTGCCGTCGTCCCACTGCTCCCGTTCGGCGGTGACGCCGTCCAGCCCCGTGTCGATCACCCGGAGCTTGCCGATGCCCATCGCCTCGGCGGCCGCGGGCAGGAACGGATCGGGGCCGCTGATGCCGACCCGGCCGCTGCCGAGCCGTCCGCCGTAGTCGTCCTCCTTGCGGATGGTGAAGGCGCACAGCGATTCGCGCACCGCCGGATACATCACCACGGCGTCCGCGTCGACCATGGTGCACACCGTGTCCAGGTGCATGGTCGCGCGGGTCTGCGCGATCGGCACCACCAGCACGGTGTGGGCGAGGTCGTCGTCGAACAGGCTGCGCGCCAGGGCTTCCGCGCCCGCGGGCGAGGTGCGCTCGCCGACGCCCACCGCGACCACGCCCTCCGACAGCAGCAGCACGTCACCCCCTTCGATCGGGGCGGTGTGCGATTCGTACGCCCGGCGCACCCCGAGGAAACGGGGATGGAAGGCGTAGATGAGATCGGTCAGCGAGGTCTCCCGGCCGCGGGCGGGCAGTGCGAGGGAGGTGATCGCGACGCGCGGACCGACCCAGAACGAGGAATCCCTGGTGAACAGCAGATTGGGCAGCGGATCGATGACGAAGTCGCCGCCGTGGTGCATGCGGCGTACCAGCGATGTGGCGTCGGGCCCGAACGGCAATTCGTCGAAGGTCATCCCCGCCATCAGGATGTCGGCCAGTTCCCCGGCGGGCACGCCGCGCAGGAAGGCGGCCAGTTCGTCGGCCAGCGTATGCCCGAGCCTGCGCGCGTCGACCGCGGCCGAGATGCCCTGGATACGGGCGGCGCCGCTGACCTGGATGGTCTCGGCGAGCAGGTCCGACAGCAACAGCACCTCGGTGCCGCGGCTGCGCAGGACCTCGGCGAACGTGTCGTGTTCCTGCTGCGCGCGCTCCACCCACGGGATACCGTCGAACAGCAGCTGGTCGTTGTTGCGCGGAGTGAGCCTGCGCAGCTCGTTGCCCGGCCGGTGCAGCAGCACCGTACGCAGCGCGCCGACTTCGGACGTCACGGCCAAACGCGCACCCTCCCGCGCGGACACAGCATCTGCTCCCATGATCGAACCGTAGTGCGCCGCGGCCGGAAGAGCACGGTAAACCCGGCTTCTCGTATGGATCGCTTCGCGACTGGCGAATCCGGTCCCAGCACACCCTAACCTCAAGTATTGTTGAGGTGATTGGGAGGAGCGTGCATGTCGACAGCAGCCGATTGGCGGGCGAAAGAGCTGACTCCGGGCCAGCTCTCCGAGCGTAGTGGAGTCGCGGTCTCCGCGTTGCACTTCTACGAACGCGAGGGGCTCATCACGAGCAGACGCACCAGCGGGAATCAGCGCAGATATGCCCGCGAGACCTTGCGCCGCGTGGCGTTCATCCGCATCTCCCAGCGTGTCGGCATACCGCTGAGCGAGATCAGGGCGGCGCTGGATCAACTGCCGGAGGGCCGCACGCCCACCCGGCGCGACTGGGAGACCCTGTCCACCGCTTGGCGCGCCGACCTCGACGACCGGATCACCCAGCTGATCCGGTTGCGCGACAGCCTCACCGGCTGCATCGGCTGCGGCTGCCTGTCCCTCGGCACCTGCCGCCTGGTCAACGAGCACGACCGGCTCGGCGCCGAAGGTCCCGGCGCGCGCGTGCTCGACGTGCAGCTCAACTGCCCGTCGAAGCCAGCAGCCTGCTGAACCGCGCGCTGGTACGCCGCATCGCGAACTCGTAGGGAAGGGCGAACTTGCGCTTCCACCAGTAACCGAAGCGGATGTCGAACGAGCTGTAGATCAGGAATCGGTCGCGTTCGATCCCGCGCAGGATCGCCGTCGCCACCCGCTCCGGCGGCACCGCGTGCTCGGTGAACGCCGCGGTGAGCCGCTTGATCTTCGGGTCCTCTTTGTTCACGCCGACCAGCTCGACGCTGTGCACCAGCGGAGTGTTCACCGCGCCCGGCGCCACCAGATGCACCGTGATGCCGTGTTGCGCCAGATCCACCCGCAAGACCTCGGACACGCCGCGAATGCCGTATTTGCCCGCGCTGTAAGCCGCGTGCCAGGGCAGCGCGAGCAGGCCCGCCGCCGACGACACGTTCACCAGCGCACCGCCCTTGCCCGCGCGCACCATGGGCGGCACGAAAGTCTCGATGACGTGGATCGGCCCCATCAGGTTGACCTCCACCATGCGCCGCCAGTGCTTGTGCTCCAGGTTCTCCACAGTCCCCCACACCGAAGTGCCCGCGATGTTCATGACCACGTCCAGGCTGCCGAGTTCGTCGTGCACCCGGTCGGCGAAGGCGCGCACCGCGTCGTAGTCGGTGATGTCCAGTGCTTGTGCCGCGGCGACCCGCCCGCCCGCGGCGCGGATGTCCGCCACGGTGGCGTCCAGGCCATCGGCGTTGATGTCGGTGAGCACCAGTTCCGCGCCGTCCGCGGCGGCGGCCAGCGCGGTGGCCCGTCCGATGCCGCTGGCCGCGCCCGTGACCAGAACCTTCGCATCGCGCACCGTCGTTCGCCCCGCTCGTCCGCGACCTCTACCCAGCACTGCGCATCCCATCTCGAATCGCCGAATCGGTTCTCCGCAGGGTAGTCCAGCGGACGTGCGCCGACCGGGAGGCCGCTAACGACCCAGAACCGCGAGCATGCCCGCGACGGCCCGCGACCAGGTGAACTGCTCGGCGCGGCTGCGCGCGGCGCTGCGCCGACGGGCCTGCGGCATGGCCAGCACGTCGCTGACCGCCTGGGCGAACGCGGACGGATGGTCGGCGGCCACCGCGCCGCAGTCGGCGGTCACGATGTCGGCCAGCGCGGAGGACCGGCTCGCCACCACCGGCGTGCCCGCCGCGAGCGCTTCCAGCGCCGCGAGGCCGAAGGTCTCGTGCGGGCCGGGCGCCAGCGAGACGTCCGCCGTGGCGAGCAGTTTGGCGACCATCGCGCGCTCGGCGATGAAGCCGGTGAAGTGCACGGCGGGCACCCCGCCCGGCAGCGGGGCCAGCGCGCGGGCCCGCCGCCGCAACGCCTCCCGGCGCGGACCGTCCCCGGCGACGACCAACCGCGCCTCGATACCCGCCTCCCGCAACGCGCCGACCGCCTCGATGCTGCGATCCACCCGCTTCTCGACCGACAACCGGCCGCAGTGCACCAGCAGCGGATGACCCGGCACGCCCAGATCGGCGCGCAGCCTGCGATCGCGCCGGTGCGGGTTGAACAGATCGAGGTCGACGCCGAGCGGGACCAGCTCGACGTTCTCCGCGCCGATGCGCAGGAACTCCTCGCGCGCGAAGCGGGTGGTGCACACGACGATGTCGTAGTCGGTGGCGGTGTGCCGGTTGGCCATGTCGGCGCAGCGCCGCGCCATCGGACCGGGCAGCACCTGACCCAGCAGCCGGTCGAGCCGCTCGTGCGAGATCATCACGCCCGCCACGTCGCGCCGCCGCGCCCAGCGACCGAAGCCGCGCAGCGTCAGCCGGTCGGAAACCTCGAGCACGTCGGGCCGCAATCCGTCCAGGACGTCGGCCACCCGGCGCGGATCCGCGGCACGGTAGCCGCCGGTCCACGGAATGGCCAACGCGGGCAGCGTGATTCGTACGACCCCGGTGGGCAGGATCTCCTCCGACCGGCGCGGGCCCGGCACGATCAGCACCACATCGTGTCCCGCGGCGACGTAACCCTCGCCCAGATGGTGCAGCGCCGTGCGCAACCCACCCGACCGCGGGCCGTAGAAGTTCGCAAGCTGAACTATGCGCACGTGGCCGATCGTGCAGCGGATCGGGTTACCAGCGCCCAACGCCGTATGAACGGCCGTGAAAGAACGGGCTAACCGGCGGCGGAGGCCGTGATCTCAGTGCGCGGGCAGCCCGCGGCCTGCCCGCGGCAGATCGAGATCCAGCGGGATCCGGCCCGCCGCGAGATGCGTCTCGACCTGCTCGGCGGGCATCGGTTTCGCGATCAGGAAGCCCTGCGCGCGGTAGCAACCGAGGCCGACCAAGGTGCGCGCGGCGACCGCCGTCTCGACGCCCTCGCCGACGACGCCGAGCCCGAACGAACCGGCCAGGCCGATGATCGATTTCACGATGGCCAGATCGTCGGTGCTCGCGCCGAGCCGTTGCACGAAACCCCGATCGATCTTCACCGCGTCCACCGGCAGCGCCTTCAGATGCGACAGCGAGCTGTAGCCGGTGCCGAAGTCGTCGATGGCGATCTGCACGCCCATGCGCTTGAGACCGCGCAGCGTGACCTGGGTGCGGGCCAGATCCTGGACCACGACGTGCTCGGTGATCTCCAGGCACACCGAACTGCCGTCGATGCCGAACAGGCGCAGGATGTCCTCGATGCGCTCGACGAAATCGAGGCTCACCAACTGCACCGGCGACACGTTGATCCGCATCACGACGTTGCCGGCCAGACCGCGCCTGCGCCATTCGGCGAATTGCGCGCACGCCGACCGGATCACCCAGCGCCCCAGCTCACCGGCCAGGTTGGTGGCCTCGGCGACGGTGACGAACGCCGCGGGCGGCAGCAACCCCCTGGTCGGGTGCAGCCAGCGGACCAGCGCCTCCAACGCGACGATGCGGCCCGTGCGCAGATCCACCTCGGGCTGGTAGTGCAGCAGCAGCGAGCCGTCCGACACCGCGCCGCGCAGGTTGAGCTCCACGTCGTCCTGGAGCTCGAACTGCGCGCGCATGGTGTCGGTGAACACCGCGACGCCGTTGCCGCCGCCCGATTTCGCCGACAACAGCGCGTGATCGGCGCGGCGCAGCACGTCGGCGACGGTGGTCTCCCCGGGAAAGCCGAGCGCCACCCCGACGCTTGCGCCCCGGCTGACCGACTCACCGCCGACGGTGACGCGCCGGGCGATCAGCTGCTGGATGCGGTTCGCCTCGTACTCGGCGGCCACCGCGTCCATCGGCTTGGCGGGAACGATGACGAATTCGTCGCCACCGAGTCGGGCGATCATGTCGTTCGGATCCAGGTTCTCCCGCAATCGCGTCGACAAGGTGCGGATGAAGTTGTCCCCGGCGGTGTGACCGAGGAAATCGTTGAGTGCTTTCAAGCGGTCCAGGTCGAGGAAGAAAGCGGCCACCGGGCCGGGGCTACCCGCTCGTAATCGCTCTTCCATGTGCTCGAGCAGCGCGCGCCGGTTCGCCAGCCCGGTCAGGTCGTCGTGCAGCGCGATATATCGGAGACGCTCCTCCGCGACCACCCGCGCTTGCAGTTGCGCGAACAGCGCCGCGATGGCTTTCAGCACGTTGAGTTCGCGATTGCTCCACTCCCGGTCGCCGGACTTGACGAACCCGAGCACACCGGTCGGCTCGCCACGGGACATGAGCGGCACCGCCGCCGAGGTCACCCCGACGATGCCCGAACCGCGGCGGACGGTCTCCTGGTAGTCGGCGAATTCCGGGGTCGGGCGGGCGACCATCGGCTCGGTCGCGTTCTCCAGTGCGCGAAACACCGGGTCGGCGCCGTCGAAGTAGATCACGCCGAGCGGATCGGGATCCGGGATGTTCTGCCGGTGCGGCCACTCGGCGACGAGTACGGTTGCCCGGCGTTCGCGGTCGGTGTGCCGCACGTAGCTGAAGTCCACGTCGAAGTACTCGACCAACTGCGCGAGCACGCGCTCGGTGGCGGCGACCATGGTCGTGGCGTCCACACCCATGAGCTCAGAGGCGACCTGGGTCACCAACGAGTCGAGTGTCCGCCGTGGCACATTGTCTCCGATCGCGCTAACTACTGGTGTCCACACCGAGCACCGGACGCCGCCTGCTGCGTACGGTGGCGGCGGAGGCGTAGCTCAGGCGAAGCACCAACGCCATGGTCTCATGCTCAGGCACTTCCAGCAGGTCCAGGAAACGGCCCTGAAGTGACGCTAGTGTATCCGCGAAGTCGGGGGAAATCGCAGCAAGTTCCACCGGGCGTCGGGCATAGAGGTATACCGGGGAAATCGGCTGCACGCACAATCCGAGGCGCTCGGCGCGCACCCAAACCCGCGCTACCGCCGCTCCCGCGGCCGCGTAGTCGGTCAATCGAGGGTCGATCGCGTCGAATGTCACCGCCACAATGGCGGAGCTGGACCGCACCCGGTCACCGGTGTATTTCCCCAGCGCCGACCCGCCCGACCAGGAGCGCACCTGCGCCATGACATCGGCGCGGGTGGTGATCTCGAATGCCGCCCACTCGTCGTCGGTCAGCTCCAGACTGCGCGCATCGATTCCGGTCTCCGGGTCGTCGTCGGCCCAACGGACTTCGGCGAGCATTTCCTCGTATAAGCGAGGCGTGAGATAGCGAATTCGGTCGGAATCCCCCAGCAAACGTGCAGCTTCCTCGATGTCCTCCCGTTCCACGACGGCACGAAGACGCGCCCCGGCCGATTCGGCGGCCACCGTGAGCGCGTCGAGTACGCCGTCGGCCAGCCGGGCCCCGGTGCCCACCCTGCGGTTCGTTTCGCGACGCAGGACAGCGGGATAGTCGGCTGCCAGCTCGGCATCGCGATCGTTCCCCAGCCGCAGGCGGGCGAGGAGGCGACCGGACCCCGGCGCGCCCTCGACGTACTCGTGCGGGCCGAGGATTCCGTGCGCGGCCGCCGCGACCCGCGCGTTGTACACGGCCGCGCCGAGCGCGACGGCGCTGCCGCGATAGCCGATGTCCATCGCCGTGCTGTACTCCGGCGCCAGCTCGATGGCGACGTCATCCGCTCCGGCTCGCAACGACCACGGTTGCATGTTTCCCCCGGACGGAGCCCGTTGCGCGCAGGCGAGAACGCTCTCCAGTGGCCCGGTGACGTGCTCTGGCGGCGCCTCGGCCCACACCGGCTCGTCGTTCGGCGGCGGGTCGGCCAGCTCGTCGAGGTGCGCTTCCACATCGACCCGGACGCGACCGGAATCCAGCTTCCACCCCAGTCCGATGCGCCGCACGGCGGCGGCCACGCTCGCGGCGCCGAGGCCGACGTCGCCGGCCAGCTGCGGCCAGCTGTTCACCGTCTCGCCGACTTCGACCAAGCTCGCGCCCAGCCGCGCCGACAGCCCGGCGGCGCCGAGCAGCTTCACCACGTACGGCGCCTTCTCCCGCGACGTCAGCCCGCGCAGATCCCGCGCGCTCACCTCGCCGAGTAATCCGTGAAACGCCGGGCGCCCGGGTTCGAGATCGAAACGCTCGACGTCCAGCAAACCGCGGTCGCTGGTTTCCATCAGCACGGGAATTCGGTGCCGAGCCGCGGCCTCGCGGATCACGAGTTTCATATCGAGCGAATCACATTCCTCGACCACGATGTCGAGGCCGTCCAGGAATTCGTCCACGGAATTCTCGTCGACTCCCGCTTCGAAGACTCGCACCGGAAGATAAGGGTCCAACTCGGCGATACGGCGCGCGGTTACCACCGCTTTGTTGACGCCGATGTCGAACAGCGTTCCCGCGACCCGGTTGAGATTCGACAACTCGATATCGTCCAGGTCCGCCAAGCGCAGTCCCCCGCAAACGCCCTCGAGCGCGAGCAGATGCGCGATCGCGTGCCCCGCGCTTTGTCCGATGATCCCGATCGTGTGCCCGGCCAGACGATCCTGTTCGGCCCTGGTGAGTTTGTTCCGATTGCGATCCAGCCGGATCAACCGGAAAGTACGCGGCCCGGGCAATCCGATCACCGCGGCGCGCCACGGATAGTAGATCCAGCGATCCGCTTCCGGCCCTTCCGGAATATCCGGCGCGGCGACCATTCCGCTGTGTTCGGCGCGCAACGACGCGCGCAGGTCGAGGAATTCGATGCGCGAGTCGTCGCGCAGCGCGGCGAGTATCCGCGCGTCCTCCGGATCGGCGAGGTCGAGGATCAGTGGCCGATGGTCCGCCGCTCGGCTCCGGTCATCGCCCATGTCCGCGCCGGCCCTCCGTCGTCCGCCCGATCCCGCAGCGCATGTCGGGCGGACGCACGGTCGGCAGGCCGAGCGCGTGCTGTTCGCGTTGCGTCAGGGATCGCTGCGACTCCTCGGCTGACGCGGCATGTCCTCGGGTGTCCCACCACAGCGGAACCGTTCGGTAGCGCTCGTCCGGATACGGCACCGCGGGAATGTGTTCGGCCGCGACGGCGCCGCAGGCCTCGTGGCGGGCCACGGTGAAGGAGGCCACCGTCGCGAAGCCGTAGCGGGCGCCGAGCAGGCGCGCGCCGTGCAGCACGGTGCGCGAGATCGCGGCGCTGAGCTCTCCCCGGTTGGCGGCATCGCGAGCGACCCACGCGCCTTTGGCCTCGATCACGCCCTGCGGTATCCGGTCGGCGATCATCTGCCGCAAGTCGTCCGCGCCCGGCTGACCGGCCCATTCCACCAGCGCGTGCGCCTGCCGCGGGTCGGTGTAGGGACCTTGCATCCGCACCCCGGCGACCATGCCGCCGTCGGCGTCGAGCGCGGCGAAGAACAGCGAAGACGACGCGCCGTCGGCGACCGTTTCGTATTCGAGCGCGTGTTCGACTCCGAAACGCCGGTAAACGTCGCGCGCACCGTGTAGATACCGGTCCCAGAGTTCCGGCTGAGCGCCCGGTTCGGAGACAAAGAACGCACACTCGGATTGCGCGTCGTAATACCGTCGCACTCCCCGCCCACGGGAGTTCCTCGGCACGACTGCAATCAGATCCACAGTCATGTTGTTCCTACTCCATCGCCGCGCTGCCATGCGCGATAGTCCAGCCCGATGCAAGCCCCCCACGGCGCCGAGCCGAGACGAAGTTGCCCAGGGCAGTATCCGTCATCGGACAGGAATTGACCAGATGTCCGGCTAATCTCCCGAAAACTCTGTGGTACACGCCATATTCTCGCAGGTCAGACGCAGCGCAATCAAAATCGGAAATAACATGGAGACCAGTCGGTTCTGGTTTAGTTACTGATTGGCAATCTAAACGAGGATAGAAATGAACAACTCGACCGACTCCGGACCGTGCCAGATCTCGATCTCTTCACGGTAGGCCCGCGTGATCTCGGCGGACGCCGTCGCGTCGTCGACCTGCGCCCAGACGTCCTCTACCGGATCGTGATAGTCGCCGTTCGGCGCGAATCGCGCATAGACGCCCTTCGGCACCCGCACCAAGACGTCACCCACCGGCACGGCGTCCGGCGCGGGGTATTCGAAACAGACCACCGCGTTGTAGTTCCCCGCCGGATCGGGCACGTAGACCGTGTACATCGGACGGTCCGCACCGTCCCGGTCGCGCAGCCGGTCCTTGAGGAACTCGATGAGGTCGCTGTTGCTGACCTTGAAACTGGGGCGCACGCGCGGGACGACCAGCCCGCCGTAGATCGCCTCGGCACGCACCACGATCGCATAGCTCATCGCGCGTCTACCGCCAGGTACAGATCGATCTTGTAAGCGTGCGGATAGCACTCGAAATCGCCGGTGTAGGTCCGTTTGATCTGGTTGTGCTCCTCGGCGTAGGCGATCTGCGTCCACAGGTCGGTCATCACCTGCGGGAAGTTACCGACCGAGGAGAACCGGGCGTAGGCGCCGCGCGGCAGCCGGGCGACCAGGTGACCGCGTGTGACGTCGTCGAAGGACGCGCACTGATAGCCGACGATCTGTGTGTTGTACGTGCCCAGCTCACCGGTGTAGTCGGTGTAGGCGCTGGCCAGCGGGCCGCCGAGTTCCTGGTGCAGCACCGCCGCCCAGGCGGCCTCCAGATCGCGGTCACGCAGTTCCCCGAGCGCGCGTTTGGGGCTGCGTACCGGCAGCCCGGCAACCCACGTCTCGTCCCGCTCGACGATCTCAAACTGCATGGAAAGACTCTTTCGAAAGAAGCCGGAGGTGAACCACCGCATCCGGTCGGTCGGAACCGCCATGCTACCAACCCGGACCGGGTGGTACCGATCACATATCGCCTGGGACGGCCGCTCGATCACCCCGCTGAACTGGACAGATGTCCGAAGCGGTACCGTCCGGACGGGACCGATCAGCGGTGGACGGCACCAGCCGGTCGTGTCGACGCACAGTGCGTACGACCGCCCGGTTCGCCTCTCCCGTGGCACCACCGAACGGAGTTTTGATGCACCAGACGCCGATCTCCGACCGACACGGCCGCGCTCCAGGGCACCCCACGGGTCGCGCCGCCACGGACGGCCGGTATTGACATGTGCCGGACCATCGCCGAACTCGACGCGGCGGTCGCCGACTGCTTCGCCTGCCCCCGCCTGGTCGCCTGGCGCGAACTCGTCGCGCGAGAGAAACGCGCCGCCTTCCGCGACCAGACCTACTGGGGCCGCCCCGTACCCGGCTTCGGTCCGGCGGACGCGCGGATGCTGCTCGTCGGACTCGCGCCCGCGGCGCACGGCGGAAACCGGACCGGCCGCATGTTCACCGGCGACCGCAGCGGCGACGTGCTCTTCGCGGCGCTGCACGCGGTGGGTCTGGCCAACCAGCCCACCGCGGTCAGCGCCGACGACGGCCTGCGGCTGCACGGTGTGCGGATCACCGCCCCGGTGCACTGCGCCCCGCCGGACAACAAGCCGACGCCGGCGGAACGGGATCGCTGCGGCCACTGGCTGGAAACCGAATTGCGCCTGTTGACGCCCACCGTCCGCGCGGTGGTGGTGCTCGGCGCGTTCGGCTGGCAGGCCCTGCTTCCGGTGCTGGCGGCCGCGGGCTGGGCCGTGCCGCGCCCGCGACCGAAATTCGGCCACGGCGCGCACGTCGAACTGGCCGCGGCGGAGACGGGCCGCGATCCGCTGCACGTGTTCGGCTGCTATCACGTCAGTCAGCAGAACACCTTCACCGGACGACTCACTCCCGCCATGCTCGAAGCGGTGCTGGCCGAAGCGGCGCGGGCCGCCGGGCTCGAGGTGCGGCGAAGCCACGCGCCGCGCGGGTGATCGGTGGCGCATCGCCGCTCGGCAGCGGGTTCAGACGTGATCGACCAGCGCCGGATGACCTGCTTCGTGGGCGCAATGCGCACAGCAGAAGTAGTCACCGCGCGCCTCCACGCCGTGACCGACGATCCGGCAGGAACAGTGCGTGCAGGTCGGGGCCATGGCGGTGATCGCGCATTCGAAGCTGTCGAAGGTGGCGGACTGGCCGTCACGTGTGATGGTGAACGTCTTGTCGTACTCGTTTCCGCAGGTGTCGCAGGTTGCCATGAGGTGTGGTCCTTCCGCGTCGATGGGCTCGAGCATCGCAGTTCGCGGTACCCAGACGCCGAGGACACAAAACGGGCCGGGCGACCTCAACTCAGGCGCAACGCCTGGACCGGGCAGCTGTCGACGACGAGTTCGAGCAGCTCGCGCTCGACGCCGACGGTGTCGGCCGGGACGACGATTCCGTCCTCGCCCACCTGGAACACTTCCGGCGCCAGCGCTTCGCACATGCCGTGCCCTGCGCACACGGTGCGATCGGCGATGATCCTCATCGGCCGATCCGCTCCAACCGGATGGGCAGGCCGTCGGCGGGCACCGGTCCGGTTCCGGCGACCAGCGGCAGCTGGTAGCCGTCCGGCACGCTCCAGCGATAACGCAACAGCATCTGGTGCAGAACGGCTTTCACCGTCATGCCGCCGAAGTACAAGCCGATGCACTTGTGCGCCCCGCCGCCGAACGGCGCCCAGGCGAAGCGGTGCGATCTGTCCTCACGACGGTGCGCGGCGAAACGCTCCGGGTCGAAGGTGTCGGGATCGTGCCAGTACTCCTCGTTGCGCATGAGCCCGTAGGTGCCGCACAGGATGAACGTCCCCTTCGGCAGGTAGTAGCCGAGCATGTCGGTGTCGGCGATGGTTTCGCGGACCTGCTGGGCCACCGGCGAGTAGACCCGCAGCGCTTCCTTGAACGCGAGGTCGAGCGAGGGCAGCCGGTCGAGATCGTCGTAGTCCAGCGCGGGCTTGCCCAGCGCGACGGATTCGGCGCGCAGCCGCTCCTGCCACTCCGGATGCCTGCCGAGTTCGTAGACGAGCATGGACGCGGCGATGGTACTGGTGTCGTGGGCGGCCATCATCACGAAGATCATGTGCTCGACCACCTCGGCGTCGGTGAAGGTCTCGCCGTCGGCGGTACCGGCCCGGCACAGCACGCTGAACAGATCGGCGCCGCCGCCCGCGCGCTTCGTGGGCAGCTCGCGGCGGAAGTACTGCTCGAGCACCCGGCGCCCGCGCACGCCGCGCGCCCATACCCCGCCGGGCACGTTCGCCCGGATCAAGGCGGCCCCGCCGCGCACCGCGTCCTCGAAAGCGCGCTCCAGCCGTGCGGCGTCAGCACTGAGTTCTGCGCCCGCGAAGACCTCGGTGGCCTGCTGGAGCAGAAGTTTCTTGATCGCGCGGTAGACGCGGAAGTCGTCGGCGGGTTCCCACTGCGCGATGCCGCGGGTGATCCGGGGCGTGGTCAGGTCCAGGTAGCCGATCAAGCGCGGACGCGTGAAGGCCTGCTGCATGATGCGCCGATGGAAGAGGTGGTCGTCGAAATCGCGCAGCAGCAGGCCGCCGCGGAAGAACGGGCCGATCAGCCACTCCCAGCCGCGCTGCGCCGACAACACCTTGTCGCGGTCGAGCATCACCGCCTCGTAGCCCTCCGGACTGCCGAAGGTGACCATCCGCCGACCGAGCATGCCGAACCACTGCACCGGGCCGAAGCGATCGAATCGCGCTCGGGCGAACTGGATCGGGTCGGCCAAGGCGTGCAAGGTGTATCCGATCCCGGGGGGCCCGAAGTCGCCGAGCACCGGTTTCAGTCCGCTGCCCGGCGGCGGATCGGCCAGCGGCCGCACCGGCGCGGGGTAATGCGCGACCGCGCGCGCGGCCGCGCGCTGCGCGTGCCACGCCCACGTGGTCCGCGCCTGGCGGATCGTGCCGGAGACCTCGTTGAACGACTGGGGCACAAGCAGACTCATGACCGTCTTCCCTTCGCGACACTGCGATGGTTCGACGATAGAGGAAACCACCGTTTCCGTAAACGGTTGTTTCCCAATTTTGCCTGTGCCAAGCTGGCGTGGTGACCCGTACCGTCAGCGGCACCTACCGCGGAGCCTCCACGGCCGAGCGCCGTGAGGACCGGCGCAGGCGGTTGCTCGACGCCGCCCTCGACATCATCGGCACGCAAGGACTGTCGGCGTTGACCGTGCGCGGGGTGTGCGAACAGGCCAAGGTCGGCCCGCGGTTCTTCTACGAGGCATTTCCCGACCGCGACGCACTGGCCTCCGGTGTGCTTGTGGAGATCCAGCAGGCGGCGCTGGACCGGGCGAAGGCCGCGATCGCCGAGACCACGGGCACGCCCGCCGACCGGATCCGCGCCGGAGTCGCGGCCCTCATCGTCGAACTCACCGACGATCCGCGGCGCGCGAAAGTGGCTTTCGCCCAGACCTATGGCGACGAGGCGCTCATGCGCAGCCGGTTCGCGGGCATGCGCCAGGTCGCCGACGTCATCATCGAGCAGACCCGCCTGGTGCTCGAGCTGCCGGAAGGGCAGGACACCGCGATCGCCGCGACCTCTCAGCTGATCACCGGCGGAGCGGCGGAACTGGTCCTCGTCTGGCTGGACGGAGGGCTCGATGTCGACCGGGACGGGCTGATCGCGCTGCTGGCCGACTTCACCGTGGCGATGCTGGACCGGCTGCCCGCGGTCGCCGGACGACTGTCCGGCGTCACACCAGATTCCTGATCAGCGACGACATCAGCGGCTCGCGCAGCCCGGGCAGCGCGGCGAAGTCACCGGCGACGACGCGGTTGGTCGCCAGCGAGACGACCGCGCCGATCACCGCTTCACCCGCCAGCCGCTGATGCGGCCGGGTCGCGCCGAGCGCCTCGGCGAATCCGTCCACCAGAGCGGCCTGGGTGGCCAGCCGCCGCTGGAGCACCGGCCTTCCCGCCGCGTACGCCTCTACCAGGAAAACCTTCGCCACCTGCGGCTCCTGCGCCAGGGTGGAGAAATACGCTTCGAGTGCGCGATCTATCCGCTCGACCGGCGTGCCCTCGGCCGCGAGCGCGCGGGCGATCCTGGTCATCACGATCTCCACGGCCATGTCGTAGGCGGCGAGGAAGCACGCCTCCTTGTTCGCGAAGTGCTGGTAGAAGGTCATCCGGGACACCTCGGCCCGCTTCAGCACATCCGCTACCGTCGCCGCCGCGTAGCCCTTGTCCGCCGCCGCCTCGATCATCGCCACCAGCATGCGGGCCCGCTGCGCGGCCACCACCTCTTCCGGTGCGATCCCGTGATTGCCGCCGTGCAGTTTCCCGCCCGCCCGAGCCTTCAGCAACGATCCTCGCTCCACGTTCCGATGCTAAGCGTGCGCACACCGGTCGCGTGCCGGGTCGACACACGACGACGTGCCGGGCAATCGAACCGCGAACGCAGGCGAACGGGGCACAATGACCGTCCGAGAGTGCTCGATTCGACGAAGAAGGAGCGTGATCGACAGTGCGAAGCAGGCAGTTGGTCGGACGAAGCGCCCTGGTCGCGGCGCTGTGCATCGGCGGGTTCGCGGCGTCGGAGGGTCCGGTGACCGCGGAGGAACCCGCATTCGTGAACATCGGAGTCATCCACACCTTCGGCGACACCTGCTACGGCGAAGGCCGAGCGGGCGTCTCCTCCCCGAGCGGGACGCCGGGCGTGGCCCGTTTCGGCATCAGCTTCGTCAGCAACACCCCCATGGGCATGCCGTGCACCTTCATGGCGTTCGCCAACTGGCGCAACCTCGACACCGGCGCCGCGGGCACGGTGGCCGTACCCGTCAGCGACCCGGGGAACCGGCCGCCCGCCACCGTCTTCGCCGCCTTGCCCACCGGTCCTGGCCGAGTGCGGGTCGACGTGACCACCGACTATCCGCACGTCTCGGCTCCGCCGGTCGAGATACGGATCAGTTGAGTCGCGGTTCCGCCGACCTCACCCGATATCGCTGGCGCCGCCGCGGTCTCGACCAGTAGGCTGCCTGTCGAGCGCCTGGGGACGGCGCAAACGCGAGGGGGGAACTCGGATGACCAACGCGACCTATTTCGCGCGAATACTGGCCGCCTGCGCCATCGCCGGTGCGTTGGCTACCTCGGCATGCGGCGGCGGATCGGGCCCGAAGCACCCCGCGCACCCGATCCCGTCAGCCCTCCCTGCGCCCACTTCCAGCAGCCAGGCGATCAGCAGCCAGAACATGGGCTACCTGTGGCCGCTCACCGTCGATCACGGCACGCTGGAATGCCGCCCTGGTGACCAGGCCGTGTTCATCGCCCCCGACGCCACCGTCTACGCCTTGAACGACAACGCCGCCAATGCCGGATTCGCCGACATCGAACCGCTTCGCGCCACCGGTGCAGGCGGCGACAAGATCAGTCTCGGAGCCCTGCGCAGCAAAACCCTCGGACTCTGCCACCTGCCCGGCTGACGATCCTCGCTTGTTCTGCCCGCACAGCATGGCTCGATGCAGGAGCATTTCCGCCGATCCACGCGGGTGATGCCGATGCGCGGGCAGCGCCCGGCTCCTAGACTGGGGAACTGCGGCACGGTCGACCGCCGAAGCGCCACGGCGATTCCGCGATCGGCACAACACGAAGTCCCGATCCAGCAAAGGGCCATCACTACGGCCCATCCCGATGGAGGAGGGCGCATGCCCGATTCGTTCCACATGCGCGTCTGTCTGCTCGGCCAGGGCTGCGTCTGCCCGACGGTCACCCTGTTCCTCGCCCCGGAGCCACTGATCCCCGGCGGCAACATGCTGCATCTGCTCGAACAAACCCCGATCGCCGATGACACCGGGACGCCGACCGTCGATCCCGAGCTGATCGATCTGGTCGAGACCGAGCCCGCCGGGCCGGCTCTGCGCGCCGAAGTCCACGAATTCCACTCCGGTCGCCCCGACCCGCACCGGATCCACGACATCCTGCACGATCACCAGATCACCGACGCCGCGCCGATGGGCCTGGATGTCAGCGATCCCAGCGAACTCACCCGCCTGGCCATGCTCCCCGAACATTCCATCGGCTACCGCCGCATCGACGACTTCCAGCAAGAAGCGACCGCCCGCGCCATGCTCGCGGTCTATCGCCTCTTCGAAGTCGATCAGCGAGTCCGCCTGATGTACCACGGTTTCGCCGACCCTGACACGGGCTGGTTCGCGCTGCGGACCGCCACCGCCTGAACGTTCGCAGAGCAGGCGACACGCCGCAGCGCGCACGAACCCTATAGCGGCGCCTGCGCAGCCGGACCCGGCCAACGACTGGCGCACAAAGGATGTGGCCGTTCAGTACGTGTCACAGTTCCGGCCGTGCGCGCTGACGGGTGATGTGGTCGGAACTGTGCCACACCCGAGCTGCGGTCACACACACGCGGCAAGCACCTCCGCGGAAGCGCGTGAGCGGCAGCCCTTCTCCCCGCGCGGAGCGGATCCGGACCACGGCCACAGGTGATCTCGGCCTCGACACCGGTCAGACCTTCCCAGGGCACTTTGTGGAGCGGATCACCAAGACCCGGCTCCGAGTGGTACCTCGACGTACCCCTTGGTAGGTTTCGGCTTGTTCGCGCAGCGTCGCGCACCACCCTTCGACTCGCGAAACCTTCCTTCGATCCACAGTTGTGCGTCTCTTCCGTCCTGGAAGAAGGCGGAAATCGTCGTACCCGCCCAGCCGATCCAGCGGTCGTCCTCGACGGCCGAGTCGGCGGCGGCGCCACCCCTCATGCTGCTCACCCTGCTCGCCGCAGGCGTGGCCGTCCTGTCCCATCAAGCCTTGGAGAACCGGTGGTAACCGCACTACCTCACCAGCCCGCGGAACTCGACGCGGTCATCTTCGACTACAACGGCGTCATCGGCCTGCAGCCCACGGTTCCCATGTGGAGCAAGCTCGCCGAACTCGCCGGATGGCCCGCAGACCAGCTCGGACTCTTCCAAAATGCGTTCTGGAGCGCCCGCGAACCCTACGATTCCGGCGAGTCCGACGACGCGCACTTCTGGACCACCGTGCTCGGCCACCGCCCGGATCCGGAACTGCTCACCCGGTTGCGTGCAGTCGACACCTCGCTGTGGACCCGAACCGACGACCGCGTCGTCAACCTGCTCCACCATGCCCGGCGAGCGAATCTCCCAATGGTGCTGCTGTCCAACGCACCCCATCCGGTCAGCGACGCCCTCGACACTTTGCCCTGGCGCACGCTGATGACCGACGCCCTCTACTCGGCCCGCCTCGGCATGAACAAACCCCACCCCGACACCTACCGAAACGCGCTCGCCGCCACCGGAGTCCGCGACCCCGGCCGCGTCCTCTTCGTCGACGACCGCGCCGACAACTGTCAAGCCGCCGCCGGCCTCGGCCTGCGCACTCTCCACTACACCGGCTCACCCGGCGATATCGAGGCACACCTGCGCCTCACCACCATCGCGGCGTAGGTACCCGCGAGTCGTCACAGAACTTGCGGATGTCGGCGGACACCAGCGGTGGACACAGAACCGGGCCGGACGCTCGGCTGGTATCCCAGTCGAGCGGCCGGCGTGGGCGATCCGTTCGGCCGCCATCGCCCGAGGCTCATCCACGACCCGACCGAATCTACTTTCGAAGCCGCCACCCGCCGGAACAGAGTTTCGGCCCCTGCCCCTCAGCCATATCGAGTATCGCCCTCCCGAATCGACGCGACCTCTAGGGCGATCAGGCATGAACGGTCCCGACCTACGTCGGTGAGACAGGTAAAATTCTCAAGAGTCATCGCGACCAGCGCAGGGCCGACTTGCGGCTCTATCGACTGCTTCTCATGGGGGAACGATTTGACCGAGGATTGCCAGCAGGCCAGAGCACAGCACGGCGGGTACCTGAATCCGGTCGGCGAATATAGAGCAGTTCACCGTCATACCATTACAACAGGTTGTCCAGGAACCGACGATTATCGCATTCTGCGTTATGCCGTGGCTTTGCCGCGCACACTCCGTCGCCCCTGGCTTGTCGTCAATCTACACGGGATGGTGACACGGCCGGCGTACCAACCTCCGATATACGGCAGGTTTACTTCCTCCGCGCAACTCGGCGCGATCATCGTCTTCGTTTCCGACCCGATTCTGGAAATGCATCCCGAGGCGAGAATCGGGTGGTTTCTACAAGCCGAGTACTTGGCTGACGACTTGGTGCGCGTAGTCCACGACTTGATCGTCGAGCACCGCTTGGATGGGATAGTTTGGAATGGCTGGTCAGCAGGCGGTTATGCGGCGGTACGGTTCGCGTCGAGGACCTGCGACCTGGCCCCGACCATGGCCTTCTCCTACGCACCTCAGAACAGCCCGGAGCACCTCACCTGGTGGGCGAACTACTACGCATCACTGTCGAGCTCAGCACAGTTCGACCCATATTGTGAGTTGGCGGCCGCGACCGGTTCACCCCGAAAGCTGCCTCGGGACCTGTCTTCCCTTCTTCACGAGGAGTCGGACTACTACAATAGATTCGCAGTCTCGATTCGCGTGAATAATCGAGACATGACTCATCTCGCTCACCATCTGCGACCGATAATCAAATCTGCTCCGCAGGCACGGAACCTCGACTGGGCGGTGCTCAACAATGGACTGGGGCACGGGGAGGAGAGTAACGATACCTTCTGGAAAGAGTTTCGCGACGCCACCGACAAATGGACATCCGGCAACTACTCACCCGCGTTGGCACGAAGCGCGGTTTGATCAGCCCATGACAGGCAGTGCGAGTTCCGCCGGAACCAGCGGAGGAAAAAGCTGGCATTGCGCCCTCGTCGTTGACAAGTCCACCCACTCCGGCCCGTCGGACTCCGCCCTCAACACCATCCGGCCGCGGTCCGGGTCGGGTACCGCCCTGCATGCAAGGAGAGTAGCGCCATGCCGACGGAAAAGCTTGGCAAGGCTCACCGCGGTGGAGATATGGACGACAAACTCTCCCGATGTCGCCGATTTGATGAACTGGATCGGAACCACCGTGAAGAGGGAAATCGGAATCTTGTTCGGTAGCCGCAAAAAGAAGTATTTTGGCTCGAGTAACGGTCGAGGAGCCAGAAATATCCATGCATCGCCATACGGGCGCAAATTGGACAGCATGGCGAAAGCGAACTCCATGCGGGCTCCGACCAGAACGGCCCCGAGCGTCCCCGCCAGAACAGCGAAGAATACCGGATAAGCCATCTTCACGAACGTCATATTTTCAACGGTCACGATCGCAGCGGCGGAGGCCAGTCCGAAATAGACGGCCGAAACAATCTCGTTGACCAATCCAGCTCGCCTGCTTCTGTACTGCCAGGTGCATTGCCAAAGAGCCGTGGAGAGGCCGACGCACAGCAAATACAACAAGATCGACAGGCCATTCCCCGCCAGTCCGGAGATCACGTCCGAGATAGATGCCGATTCGGCAAGCAGGATCAGCACGAGCCAGATGCTCACAGCAACCGAAGTGAACTCCCAATTGCCGGAAATGCCGAAAAAGAAATGTAGAACCAGCCCGGTCACAAGACAAAAAACCAGGTGAACACCGACCATAATCATCGCTGCCAGAGAAATCTCCATAGCCGGGATCACGAACATGGCACCGATATGGACCGTTCTGCGTACCCACTCGGGGGTACGCGAAAGATATTCGCTGTTCCGGCTGAAATTGAGATCGACCAGCTTCTTCCCAACGCTGTTCGGGCCGAACATATAGGCTCGGTTCATCTTGGCGATACCCGCAGCCGCATACAGAGCGGCCAGCACGGCACTGATCGCACTCGCCGCCGACGCCCCGTCATCAACGAAGACGAGCACCATAATGGTCACGACCACGAGGAACGAATGGTTGGATATCCGTAGGTTCTTACAGAGGAGCCATACGGCTATCAGAAGGCAAACGAGACAAGATTGCAGAACCGGAAACGCACCTGCCAGCAGCAGGGTCGCACTTACTCCGATGGGCGCGCACACATTACCAGCGAATACCAACCAGCGTGGGAGAGTCATCGCGAAAACCGGTGAGAAATTCCAGGACAACGCTCGACGGTCCAGCATCAAATACTTCGTCACTGCGAACCAATTGATCGGTATGGATACAATGAACGCAGCGTTCATCGCCGTCACCATGGTCTGCTACCCCGCTTCGGCGATCAGCGCCTGCCCTCGCCCTGGGATCCCGCCGCGGCGATCTGCCGCAGTCCCCGGAACGAGCAGCTTGACGACAGCCAAGTCCCCGCTGAAATCGGGGTGCGTTATGTCCAGATAGATCGGCTCGTGTCCGGTTACCGCCTCCGCTCGACGTGCCGCCACCAGGAGATCCGTCGTGATGCAGTCGGAATCGATCGGGTCGAAATCCAGCTCGTTCATTGCTTCGCCGATAGACCGCAGCTCGCGCACCTCCCGCATCGTGCTTCCATTTTGCAACCTCTCCCATATCGGGATGACCGGCAGGTCGTCCCGGGTTCCAGCTATACCGGTCAATCTGGTCTGTGCGGCTTCGGTCAGTGCGCGAGTGACCGCGATAGCCCAGTCCCCGTGCGCACCGGCACCTGAGCACTCGACGGGATACTCAGGAGAAAATACGGCCGCGACGAAGGTCGGCACCCCGAATCTCGAACAGATCGCGTCGAGCTCCACATCCCAGCCGGCATCTAGCATCCGACCAATGAGGGTTTTGCAGTAAGTATGGTCGATCGACTGCAGGTCGATCGGGATTCGGCGGGATGACGCGCGGCCGATGGATGCGCTGCTATCCCTCTCGAATACCTCGTAAATTGCATGGAGCGCCGCCTCGGCGGCGGTGTTCCCGGAGGCCAGGCCCGAGCTCGTCTCTCTGAAAGGGTTCATCCTGAAGTCGCACCGAGCAAAACTGATGTCGACCAGGCCGCGAGGCGCCGGAACAGTATTGCCGGAAAGAATTCCTGCGGCAGGGTAGAATGCGATGACCTCATCTTTCACGAGGGGACGCCGAAGATGGCTACCGAATTCCGATATTGTGGCATATGGCAAATCGCTGCCCGAATGCGATCCGTATTCGATCGGCAACCGGATATTCTCGGCATGCCAGGTCTCCAATGACTCCATCGCTGCTGATATCTTCGCCAGCGTGCGCGTCGCTCCCTTGCCTTGCGACACAGCGAGCGATTCCGAGAGCGGTCGCACCGCCATAGCCACCGGAATTCGAACATAGTCGAGGTCGGTGACGTCCGCCACACGGGTGATCCCGGCACCTTCCAAGTATGGCTGAATTCGTCGCCAGGTTTCCTCCCCGCTCCGGGCTCTCGCCGTGCCGTCCATTCTCACCTTCGCAGCAGGGGCGGGCAGTTCAATCGGCGTTCGCATCAACGAGTCCCCGTGTTATCTCATAGTGGCTGAAGATGAATCGCCGCAGGGCTCGTCGGGCGTGGTTCATGCTCACGAAACCACGCCGGTATGCCCTCTCCTCCAAGGATCCGGACTCCCACCACAGCTCATTCAGCAATCCATCTGCTATCTCTATACGAAGCGACCGGTGCGCGGAGACACTCCCGTTCGCCACGTTATTCTCGGCAGCTTGCACATATGCCCTGTGCTGTGACGATTCCAGCGATAACAAGATCGCCAGACCAGCGCCGTCGGCGAGCACGTATCTCGGTTGAAAGACTTGCGGAGCAACATCGATCGACGATGTCCTGGAAACTGAGAACACTCGCTCGTCGAGCGCCTTGCCAGGTGACATGTCATACGGATGCTCCGAAGCATATGCCAGATACTTCCGCCAGACTTCCGGGAATCGCGGCATATACAGCTGCTGAAACTCTACTCTTGCCAGGATCTCACCGCCGCCGACGCCGGCATTCTGCCACTGGTAATAATATGGCGTTCGCCAGAAAGCACCTGACAGAGCAGCGTCACATTCGAAGTGGCGAGTCGTGAAGTGCGCATGCTTCATAGCGGCGATCGCGTCGAGTTTCTTTATGTCGTGCTCGGGCCGCAACCTGCGGCCGGGCATGAACTCGTCGGCAACATCTCGCCCCAAAGCGTTTGCGATCGCCATATACAAACCGGCCCAGGATCGTTCTGCGTAGAAGATATCCTGGGCAATCTCAATGATGCGTTCGGCATCATGGGGAGCGATCCGGAGGTCACCGCTTCCCAGCGCATATCTAATGTTCACGAGGGGAACCGTCAACGGTCGCCAAGAGTTTTCCTCGTCAGCGTGCGCCACAGCGACCTCGGCATCTGAGTCGATGATCTGCGTCCGGTACCACTCACCGACGACACCGACGACCTCCATGCCGAATCGGTGCAGTTCACTGCCGCGGATGGCGCCGATACTGCTCGCTCCGATCAGCCGGACACCCGAACTCAGCGCATGTAGATATTCCTTGTGCCGCAACGCCGGATTCTGATGGTACAAACCGTCGATCACGACAATTGTGTCATCAGCATTCAGCCGTGTTCCAAATATATCGCCGTGTTTTATCGGAGGTTTCAGAAGAGTGCTGGTACCGTATTCTTTGTCGAACGAGGCTACGTCCGCCCGCGTCAAAGTCGGCCCAGCATGAACAGTGACAATTCCCCCCATGTTTCCCACCCTTGTATGGCCGATGAATATATCCCGGAGGCGCGCTGCGGGCGCTTCGAAAAATGGGCGCCCGCAGCACTGTCAACTAGTCGGCCTCCGCCGTGGCGGCATCGTTGGTTCGTACGACTGCCGTCGGATCTTCGAAGATCTTGTCGAACTCCTCGATCGTGATGTACCGCTCGATCGTGCCCGCAAGAGTTGTGCTCATAAGATTCCCTCCCTTCACTACCTTGAATGCGTGGCCATCGGCCACAAATGCGACGTTAGCAAAAGTCGCCGACTGAGGCCACTAGTTTGTTTCGCGGGCAGTGCGGGTGCACCTGCTCCGCCAGGAATGTCGTTTCGATCAGGAGATCGGATATCCATGCGGTCCACGCAGCCGATCGCGACGGCTCCCGACCCCACGGCGATCGGATCGGCGCAGGTAAGACAGCGCGAATCGCTGCGTATAAGGGACTCGGTCCTGCACGTCGCTGATCGATTCTTGTTTTCCGAGGATTTCATATCGAGTATTGGATACTTGTATTTGTGACCTACATCACCGTAGATGTCTGGTGCGGGCGCCTCGCGACATCAAGCTGGTGGGCGCGCTAGGATCCGCCGGGGGGTGTCATACTTCTGACGCTTTCCTGCCGGAACCGGGGATTCATGCTACGCAGGAGGGCCTCATCAGATATTCGGAATATGATCTGTTTGTACTCGAGGTACTCGATGAATGGCTCGCCGGGAAATATTCCATTCCGGACGAGATCGACCTCAGACGAGTCAAGCGGGACTGGATGCGGTATCTGATACCCAGAGTAGCCGTGTTCTCGGCAGCGACCAGAACGGTGGTTACCCGGCGGAACGCATCGTCCAGTCTTCGAACGCTTGCACGCCGCGTACTCGATGAGGATGGCACCGTGTGGCACGACATCGTTACCCCGAAGATCGCAGTGTGCCTCGATGAATTGCAATCGCTCGGCCGAGCGTTGACTGCCGAGGGACGACTGTTCGAAAAATTGGAGCCAGGTGCGGGAGATGCGCATCACTATGGAAAGACGACCACCAAGATAACCTCCGCGGACGGTACGTATTACTTCAAACCCGCTCGCTCCTCGAAGCGACTTCTCGTCCAATCCGTCTTTCGCGCCGCGGACATGCCGGATCACATCTATGTTCCCTGCGACACACCGCTCCTGGACGGTTATGTACAGGAATCCGTTCCCCCGCCGGAGCCATCGGTTTCGAAGGAGGAATTCTGGCATAGAGCCGGCGCTTTCGCTGCAGTCTCCGATTGTTTGAACGTCGTGGACGCGCATTATGAGAACGTCGTACCGGCCGGTGCTTCGATTGCGCTGATCGATGACGAGACGATCATGACAGCAAGCCCGTTCGGACACGAACGCAACCTGCTCACGACGCTGCTTCTGCAGGATACCGACGCGATCGAGATCGCCGCAGGCTTCATGGCGGCTGCGACGCCGAGCGTGTCGAACTACTACCCCACGCTCCTGGACGCTGCGGGCGGCGAGCATATGACCGTTCGGACGTCTACGCGCATCGAGAGCAGAGCAACTACGATTGCACGCCACTTCGGTAGTATATCGGATTTCTCCGATGAATTCGTCGATGGTCTTCGTCAGGGGTATAGCAAAATCAGTTCACATGGCCTGTCGGTTGCACGCGCGATACGGAAATTCGGCGCCGGGTCCAAATCCCGGGCCGTTCTGTTCTCGACTCCCGGATACCGGCGACTGACGCTGTTGATTTCGACCTCGCCGACCAGTGCCTCCAAGCATGAGATCGAAGAGCGGGTTCTTCGCGACTTGCAGCGCTTCGACCGAAAGGCGGTGGCGCCACAGATATTGCGTTCGGAAATAAGTCAACTAATGCGTGGGGACGTACCCATGTTCACCATCGATGTGACCTCGCGCGAAATATACGACGGCGAGGATCGCGTAGGTGAGATCACGATGTCACCAGTCGATGAAAGTTGCAGTAGGATATTCGGGCTCGATAGGCACTACATAGACGATCAGTGCGCAATAGCGCGCCGATGTTTGTCATCTCCGTCTCTTTCGTGATGTCGTCGACAGAGTTCAATAATTACGCACAGGAGCTGATGGATGACCGCCCCTTCCACGGACACCGACTTCGAGGTGCTCAAGGTGCCGGATTTCCGCCGACTGTGGCTGGCCAACGGCTGCCGCGATACCGCCGGCGAGATCGCGAGCTTTGCGCTGCCGGTCACAGCGGTCACTGTGCTCGGCGCGTCACCGTTACAGATGGGCTTTATAGCGATGTGTGGAAAGGTCGGATATCTCCTGATCGGTCTGCCCGCCGGCGTGTGGGTCGACCGATGGCGCAAACAGGCTGTCATGCTCGCGGCGGAGGCCGCGTACACCGTAGCGCTGGCCAGCATTCCGCTCGCCTATCTGATCGGCATGCTGACGGTCGTCCAACTGATGGGCGTGGCCGTCACGCTGAGCATCGCAGGCGTTTTCTTCGGGATCGCTCATACCAGTGTGCTTCCGCTCATCCTCCCGAAGAAGCGGGTCGCCGACGCCAAAGCGCGACTGACCACATCGGAGAGCAGCATCAGTGTCATTTCGCCTGCGGCTGCCGGCGCTGTGTCACAGTCGATGGCGGCTCCGATCCTGTATGGCGCGGCCGCCTGTTGCCAATTGTTGTCGGCGCTGCTGCTCCGCCGTATGAAACCGACCGAACCGCCGCCCCGCCCGAAGGCCGACCGGCACTTCGGTAAGGAGGTCACCGAAGGCGTGCGAATTGTGGTACAGCAACCCCTACTACGGTTGTTGCTCGGACAGACCGCGTTGAACAATCTCGGCGCCGGGATCATGATGGCGGTCACAGCGTACTTCCTGCTCAAAACGCTCGCGATTCAACCGTGGCTGTTCGGCGCCCTGTCGACCGTGGGCGCTGTCGCGGGCCTCATCGCGTCACTGGTGTGCCCGATGCTCCGAAGGAGGGTCGGTGAGATCCGGATGACGATGGTCTTCTCGGGGTTGGCGCCGGTTGCCATGCTGTTTCTCCCGTTGGCGGGGCTGCTTCGGGGGGAGGCCGTGGCGTTGATCGCCATTGCGGAGATCACACTCGGCGTGGCCTTGGTGGGCCGCTCCGTCGCCGTCGCTGGACTGCGTGCCCGAGTCACACCCAACCGGTACCTCAGTCGGGTCACCGCCGCCGTGGCAGTCGTCACGCAGGGCGCAACACCTCTCGGCACCATGGTGGGCGGCGTTGTCGCTGGTATTTGGTCCGCGCAGATCGCCCTGTGGGTCGGCGTAGCAGTGATGACGACCCCTATCGCCCTGTTGCTCGCGTCTCCCCTGCGGGCACACCGGACACTACCTACGGAGTGGGAAGTCGACGATTGATCGGTAGACGCCGCTCGATGCATGGTCGGGCGGCGCTTCCGCGTCGGGCAAGGAAACTCACCGATACCGGGGCCATGCATCCAGCGGTGCCGACGATGTCAGGGACAAGGCGATCTCAGAACACGGGCCGAGGTGTCGGGACCCCGAGCGCGAGACGCCAGGCGGGGATGATGGTTGCACACCGAACAAAAGGCGGGTGCTCATGTCGAGCACCCGCCTTCTTGTGGAGCTAAGGGGAATCGAACCCCTGACCTTCTCGATGCGAACGAGACGCGCTACCAACTGCGCTATAGCCCCGTGCGGTTCCGGGGAACCGCGCTGTGACACTGTATCAGGCCATCCCGCTAGACTCCGAATCGGCATCCTGACCTGCGGCGGTGCACGGACACTACGCGCCGGCCGCGCGGCGCATGTCGCGGCCGGCGCGGGTGCGCAGGGCGCGGGCGGTGGCGGGGTCGAAAGGGTCGAGGTGGGCGAACATGGGGTCTTCGTCGTCGGGGTCGACCAGGGTGGAGCGGCGACGGATCGCGCGGGCGGTGTCGCGGTCCATGGTGCCGCCCGGGGCGCGTCCCCGGCGTGCGCGTGGATCGGCTTCGCCTTGATGTCCCCGGTGGAGGCGGGCCGCGCGCCTGCGGCGGATCTCCTCCTCCATCCGCACCTGCTTGCGGAGGTAGGCCAGATAGGTCGCCAGCACGGTGACGGCGAGCCCGCAACCCCACCACAGCATGGGAGTGAACACGAACGCCAGAGCACCGAAGAGCAGGGCGGCGAGCAGCAGGCCGAGCACGGCGCGCTGCCGGAAGGTGTAGCGGGCCGCGCGAGCGATGGCGTCGGCCTCGGGGTCGAAGCCGCCGCGGCCACGGCGGCTGGGGACGAAGTCCGGTTCGTCCGGGTCCGCGTCGTCGTAGTCGTCGTACTCGTCGTAGTCCACGACGGCGGGCGCGGTGGAGCGCGCAGGCGGGATTCTGGCCGCGACCGGCTCGGGGTGGTGTGCGCCCACGCGGTCATCATCGGCCCCCGCGTCGATCTTCGCAGCGACTTCGTCGGCTTCGTCGTCGTCCGGCGCCTCGTGGCGCATCTCGTCGCCGTCCGCCTCGTGCTCCTCCGTTGCGGCGGAGGCGAAGTCGTCGACCTCGGTGTCGTCCGGTTCGGCGTCAGCGATGTCGGATACCGCGGCGTCGTCGGCCGCGGATGTGTTCTCCTCGTCGGTCTCGGTGACGGGCTCGTCGGCCGGTGTCGTCATCCGGTCCTCCGCATCATCGCTGTGGGGATACTCTCTCGGTACGCGGCGTCCATCGTGTCGCCCACGGGGCCGCCAGTTCGGATCGGTTTCGTGCCCGGCGGCCGGGCCCTTCTTGAGACGTCGTTTGCCGCCGCCGCGGTGCAGGACCCTGGTGGCCAGCGCGGCGTCGGTGGTCCGGCGGATCCGGGGGTGACGGTCGGCGAGGATCGGGAACAGGACGAAGACCCAGAGCACGACCAGACCGATCCACAGGATCGAATTCGGCATCGCGTCAACACCTCCGTCCCACCTGGATTTCCTCCGGCTCGGCCCGCCAGCGGCGCGTCACACGCCCCGCGCTCGGCCGGCCCCCGTCCGACGCGACGGCGCGGACGCCGATCCCCTCGCAGGCTCACTGCCGATGGCGCAAGACGCACCATCGACGTCCGTAGGCTAATTCCGGGTAGCACCAAGTTCCGGCAGGCGCGCCGTGCACTTCCGCCACACCTGTCACATTCCCACCAATGTCACCGCGCGCCGGTGGCCGGTTCTACAGCAGGGTGACGCGCCCCTCTCGCACCAGCCGGTCCAGGACCGTTCCGGTCAGTTCCTCGACGGTCATGCCGACCAGCAGGTGATCCCGCCAGGCGCCGTCCACGTCGAGGTAGCGCCGAAGCAGCCCTTCCTCCCGGAAACCGACATTGCGCAACACCGCTTGGCTGGCCAGGTTCTCGGGTCGAACGGTCGCCTCCACCCGATGCAGGCCGACCGGTCCGAAGCAATGGTCGAGGCCGAGCGCCAAAGCCGCCGTCGCGACGCCTTTCCCGCTGAGATCCTTGGCCACCCAATAACCGATCCAGGCCGAGCGCAGTGCGCCGCGCACGATATTGCCCACGGTCAGCTGCCCGCTGAACGCGCCGTCGACCTCGATCACCAACGGGATCATCGCACCGCGCCTGGCCTCGGCCTTCAGGCTCGACCACAGCGATGGCCAGTTCGACGCGTGATTGCGCGCTTCCCACGCCCCGCGACCGGTCGGCTCCCACGGTTCGAGATGCGCTCTGTCGCGCAACCGGATCCGGCTCCAGGCCGCCGCGTCGCGCAGCCGCACCGGCCGCAATGTCACCTGTCCCGCGGGCACCTGGACCGGGCCGAGTCGCGCGGGCCATCCCGGATGCTGCGTGGCCCGGAAGACGTTCATGGCGTCCACGTCTCAGCCGCGCTGTGCGAGAAAGGCGACCTGGACTTCGTCACCCGTGCGGATGTCGGTGTCGTCCGGATCGATCACGATCAGGCTGTTCGCCTCGGCGAGCGTGGCGAGCAGGTGCGAGGACGAGCTCCCGTTGCCGAGCGGCTGCACGAGGTACTCGCCGGTCGCTTCGTCCCGCATGAGCTGCGCGCGCAGGTATCCCTTGCGCCCCTCCATGGAACTGATCGGCGTGATGGTCCGCGCGCTGATGATCCGGCGCATGGGATGCCTTCGCCCCAAGGCGATTCGGATCAAGGGCCGCACCATCACCTCGAACACCACCAACGCGCCCACCGGGTTGGACGGTAGCAGGAACGTCGGAACCTCGTCGCGACCCAGCCGCCCGAAACCCTGCACCGAACCCGGATGCATGGCCACGCGGGTGATTTCGAGCTCGCCGAGCCCTTCCAGCGCCTCCCGGACCTGTTCGGAGGCCCAGCCGCCGACCGCGCCCGCGATGACGACCACCTCCGAGCGCACCAACTGTCCCTCGACCACATCGCGCAGCATCCGCGGATCGGAACTCACGATGCCGACGCGGTTGACATCCGCGCCGGCATCGCGCGCGGCCGCGGCCAGCGCGTAGGAGTTCACGTCGTAGACCTGGCCGGGGCCCGGCGTGCGATCGATATCGATCAGCTCACCGCCCACCGACAGCACCGACAGTCGCGGGCGCGGGTGCACCAGCACCTTGTCCTGGCCGACCGCGGCGAGCAGCCCGACCTGCGCGGCGCCGATGATGGTTCCCGCACGCACCGCCACATCGCCCGGCTGGACGTCGTCACCGATCCGGCGCACGTAGTCGCCGGAGCGCACCGGCTCGTACACCTTGATCCTGACCCGACCGCCGTCGGTGAAATCCAGCGGGAGCACCGCGTCGGCGAGCGTCGGCATCGGCGCGCCGGTGTCCACCCGGACGGTCTGGCGGGGTTGCAGGCGAATCGGCTGCCGTGAACCGGCGACCACCTCGCCGACCACCGGGAGGGTGAGGTCGACGAGTTCGCCTTCTTCGTCCCTGATGTCGGCCCCAGCGGAGGCCACGTCGACGCTGCGCACGGCATATCCGTCGATGGCGGCCTGGTCGAAGCCGGGCAACGGCCGCTGGGTGACGACGTCCTCGGCGCACAGCAGGCCCTGAGCTTCGGAGATCGCGACCCGGACCGGCCGGGGCGCGACCGCCGCGGCGGTCACCTTGATCTGCTGATCCTCAACCGAGCGCATCCAGCCCTTCCTGATCCTCTCCGCACTCCATCCGATCTCGCCCACGCGGGCGCGCGATCCCGCCGGGGCGCAAGCGCATTCGCGTGCGCACCGCGGTGAACCATCATTCGTACCCGACGGTCCACTCTCGGCGAAACCCCGGCCGGGTCCGTCAGTCGCCGGTCGTCAGCTGCGGATCCCAGTCCGGGCTCAGGCGGTGCTGCAGCCACTCCCGCAGAGCGGGCCCGTATTCCTCTCGTTCCAGTGCGAAATCGACCGCAGCACGAAGATAACCGCCCGGGTTGCCCAAATCGTGGCGCGACCCACGGTGCACCACCACATGAACCGGATGCCCCTCGGCGATCAGCAGTGCGATGGCGTCGGTGAGTTGCAGTTCGCCGCCCGCGCCTGGCTCGATACGGCGCAGCGCGTCGAAGATCGCGCGATCGAGCAGATACCGGCCCGCGGCGGCGAACGTCGACGGCGCGTCGGCGAGCGCGGGCTTCTCCACCATCCCCTTGACGCGCAGCACATTCGGATTCACCGCGTCGGGCACCGGCGCGACGTCGAACACACCGTAGGCGCTGACCTCGTCCTTGGGGACGTCGATGGCGCACAGCACCGTTCCGCCGCGCTTGCGGCGCACCCGGCACATCACATCGAGCACACCGCGGGGCAGCACGAGGTCGTCGGGCAGCAGAACGGCGATGACGTCCTCGTCGTCGTCGAGGGCCTGCTCGGCCTGCGCCACAGCGTGACCGAGCCCGAGCGGCTCCTCCTGGACCACCGAGGTGACATCGAGCAGTCCCGGCGCCTTGCGCACCTTCTCCAGCAGCTTGAACTTGCCGCGCTCCTCGAGCGTGCTCTCCAGCACCAGGTCCTCGACGAAGTGCGCGACCACGCCGTCCTTGCCCGGGGACGTGACGATCACCAGCCGCTCCGCGCCGGAACCGGCCGCCTCGGCGGCGACCAACTCGATGCCGGGCGTGTCCACCACGGGAAGCAGCTCCTTGGGCACCGTCTTGGTCGCGGGCAGGAACCGCGTTCCGAGCCCGGCCGCGGGCACGACGGCCGTGCGGAAGCACGAGACCTCCGCGGCGTCACCGGGCTTTCCGGCCTTTGCTGTCATACGCATACCCTATCCATCCATCACGCCGCCGGATCGGCGTCGCGCCGACCGGTTCCGGGGTGAGCCTATGGTGATCACTGTGAAGATGCCCGGCGAGCGCGATAAGCATGCATGGCGCACCGAACTACTCGCCCGCCGAGCTGTGATAAGCGCCACGGAGCGGGAAAAGGAAGCGTTTGCCCTGGCCACGGCCGTCGGCACGGTGGCTGTTCGCGGCTGGGTCTGCGCGTATGTGCCGGTGACGGGAGAACCGGGATCGACCGCGATGCTGGACGCGCTGCTGGCCGGTGGTGCGCGGGTGCTGCTGCCGGTGACCGGGCCGCCGGGGCCGCTGAGCTGGGCCGAGTACACCGGCGCGGACGCCCTGCGCCGGGCACGCTACGGATTGCTGGAACCGATCGGCGCCGTGCTGCCGCCGGAGACCGTCGCCAGGGCCGAGCTGATCCTCGTCCCCGCTCTAGCCGTGGACCTGCGCGGTGTCCGGCTCGGCCGCGGCGCCGGCTACTACGACCGCACGCTGCCCGCCGCGCGACCGGACGCGCGCCTGGTCGCGGTGGTCCGGGACGACGAACTGGTGGACCGGCTGCCGGAGGAACCGCACGACCTGCGCATGGGCTGGGCGCTCACGCCACGCGGCGGCCTGCGCCGGCTGGGCGACGATTACCCTGGGGAATGAAACACCGATTGGCGGTGTTGGCACTGTCGGCTGTAGAGTGCCAGATCGACGAACACCGCGGAGGATCCTGTGCCTACTTACTCGTATGCGTGCACCCAGTGTGACAACCGCTTCGACATCGTTCAGTCGTTCACCGACGAAGCGCTGACCGTGTGCTCGGAGTGCTCGGGGAAGCTGCGCAAGCTGTTCAACTCGGTCGGCATCGTCTTCAAGGGCAGCGGGTTCTACCGCACCGACAGCCGCGGTGGCTCCTCCACCGCCAGCGAGCCCGCCAAGTCCGACAGCAGCCCGAGTTCGTCTTCGACTTCCGACTCCAGCTCGTCGAGCGGGTCGACCGCGTCCACCAGCACGGCTGTAGCCAGCTGATTCGACGGTTTTCCACAGCCAGTCACCCATCCACAGCCCACCGTGATCCGGGCCGGGCGAACGCGAGTCCGGCCATAGGATCCGGCCATGACTCGCGCACTCGCCGACCTCGGCCGCGGCTGGAATCCCTACGGGTGGCAGCGGCCGCCCTGGGCCGACGCCGTACTCGTCCGACGGTTGCTCGCTATCGCTCTCGCCGCACTCGCGGCGCTCCTCTTCCTTCGTGGTGATCCCGGCGCCGAACGCATCACGGTGCTCGTCGCGGGCCGCGACCTCGCGCCGGGGCGGCTCCTCGAGGCAGGCGACCTGCGCCCCGCCCCGCGCGAAGCGGGCACCTTACCGGCGGGCGCGGTCACCGATCCCGCCGCGCTCCTCGGCGCGACGCTGACCGGCGCCATGCGCCGAGGCGAGGTATTCACCGACCTGCGCGTCGTCGGCCCGCGCCTGGCCGCGGCGGCGACGGGCGCCCGTGAGGCGCGTATCGTGCCCGTCCGGCTCGCCGACACGGCGGTGGCCGACATCCTGCGCGCGGGCGATCGGGTCGACGTGATCGGCGCCGAAGACGCCGGCTCCAGCGCCCGGCCCGCCCGCACCCTCGCCACCGATGCCGCCGTAATCCTCGTCTCCGGCGCCGGTGTGGGCCGGGGAGCCGCGGAACGCGTGGTCTTGGTCGCGATGGACGCCGAGCACGCCACCGCCGTGGCGGGCGCGTCGCTGCACACCGCGCTCACCGTCGTCTTCCACTGACCCGCCGATCATGCCTCGCCGAATATGCGCCGACGGCTCATTAGCATCGGGCCTACCGGCGCGCGGGTACCGCCGAGCACGACTGCCCAGCTCCACGGAAAAGAGGAGACCGGCCATGCTCAAAGAGTTCAGAGATTTCCTGTTCCGCGGAAACGTCATCGACCTGGCGGTCGCCGTGGTCATCGGCACGGCGTTCGTCGCGATCATCACCGCGATCACCAACGGCATCATCAATCCGCTGCTCGCCGTCCTCGGCGGGCCGGGCGATATCGGCCTGGGTTTCCGGCTGGTCGCCGACAAGCCCGCGACCTTCGTCCAGGTCGGTCCCATCATCACCGCCGTGATCAATTTCCTGCTCATCGCCGGGGTGCTGTTCTTCGTGCTCGTGTTGCCCGCCGCGCGATTGAAGAAGCGCTTCCGGCCCGACGACACCACACTCACCGACTCGGAGGTGCTGATCCAGATCCGCGACCTGCTCGCCGAGGGCCAGACCAGCTCGGGCGGGCGGCACGAGTTCTGAGTTCGGCTGCGCCGCAGGCGAAACGGGCCCGTCGGGACGGGCCCGTTCGCGTGCTGCGTGTGATTAT
>NZ_BAFR01000169.1 GCF_000308435.1 Nocardia araoensis NBRC 100135
TCGCGGTGGCCGCGTCGAATTCGGCGTCCCTGAAGCCGGTTTCGTTGCGGTTCGATCCGCTGGACAGCAATTTGCTCGCGAAGAAGAGCGTGGAATCGTTGGTGCCCCAGGAGATCGTGTACAGCGGCGCCTTCAGCCAGGTCTGGTCGTAGAAGGCGTTCGGCTCCTGGGTGACCACGTCCAGCCGGACGCCGATCTCGCCGAGCTGGGTGGCGATCACCTTCGCCGATTCCACCTCGCCGGGGGCCTCGGCCTTGGTGACGAAGGGGTAGCTGCGCCCGGTGTCGAAATTCGCCTCGCGCAGCAGCGTTTTGGCGCGCTCGACGTCGCGGGTGCGCTGGGCGAGGGAGGTGTCGTAGAGCGGATCGGCTGTGCCGAGGACGTCGTTGGCCACCGTTCCGTATCCGGAATGCACCTGGTTGACCAGGGCTTTGCGGTCGACGCCGAGCCGCAGGGCGGTGCGAACCCGCGCGTCGGCGAACGGGCCGTCGGAGGTGCGCATGGCGACGCCGACCACCGTGTCGTTCGGGCGACGCACAACCGTCAGGTCGCCGCGTCCTTCGGCGGTGCGGCCCGCGATGGCGCCGACGTTGGAGGCCAGGTCGATCTGCCCGCCGAGCACCGCGTTGCCCAGCGCGGTCACGCTTTCGAACATGGTGACCTCGATGGCGTCCAGCGGCGGCAGCCCGCCGTGCCACCGCTCGTTGCGCACCAGCCGGGCGTTGCCGCCCTGATAGGACTCCAACCGGAACGGTCCGCTGCCGACGGCTTTGCCGAAATCGGTGGTGTCCCGCTTGACCGTGAAGGTCATCAGCCGGACCAGCAGCGGCAGTTGGCTATTCGGTTCGGGCACGGCCAGGACCACCCGGTTCGGCCCGTCGGCGGTGATGTCCTCGACGGCCACCGGCATCTTCGACGCGCCGCCGACCGTGCGCAGCCTGCGCAGCGACCACACGACGTCCTCGGAGGTCACCGGCGTCCCGTCGTGGAAGGTCGCGTTCTCGGCCAGGGTGAAACTCCAGCGCCGCCGATCGGCGTCCGGCTCCCACCGAGTCGCCAGGCGTGGAACGACATTCGGGTTGCCGCCGGGCACGGTGAGAGCGTCGTAGACCAGCGAGGTGACGAGGAAGTCGCTGTCGTTGCTGAGGTTGGCGTGCGGATCGCGTTCGATACGGGCCGCGGTGCCGAGCGCGCCGACCCGCAGCGTGCCGCCCCGCCGCGCGGGCCCGGACGCGTCGAGGTCATCGGAACAAGCGGCTGCCAGCAGCACCGCCCCCACCCCGAGACTCGACCGCAGCAGGTCTCTGCGAGTCAAAACCATTGTGCTGCCCTCTTCCTGAACCGAACCCACGGCGGTACCGCGCACAGCGCCTTGATCAGGACAGGCTAGCCTAATGCACTGCGCGACTCACCGATACCGGCATCAAAACGGCAGCGCAAGGGCGTATCTCCCGCAACCGTGCGAACCGGCCTCGACGCACCCACCGGCCGCCGTCTCACTCGGCCCAGAGTTATACGATTCGGCTATTTTTTCGCCGACTCGCTTAGGTAAGCCTTGCTTCACTTCGCGTTAAGGGCTACCTTCCCATATTAATCGTGACCCCTGCTTTTCCCACCGATGCGAAGAAGGGAAACCCGGTGAAAAGCGTTCTCTCCGAACGTAAGACGCTTCACCCCCTAGACCTCGAACGACGTGAGCTCTCCCCAGGAGCGGCCCGCGCGGTGCGCGCTCTTGCCAGAGAGATATCGGCCACACTCGATCTCGCGCTCACCGATCCGGTCGCCGCCGCGCGCACCCTCACGGACCCGGCGCTGATCGAACGGATCGATGCGGGCGTCGCGGAACTCCCGGCCGAGGTGCGCCACGCGATGCGTCCACCCGCGACCCCCGCGGGCGCCGCCATCGTAGGTCGTCTTCCGTTGGCGGACAATGAATTCGGACCGACACCGCCGAGCTGGCGGGAGGCGGCGCGCTGGAGCGGCGATCGGCGGCGACGCGCGCATTCGTTCGAACTCGACGTGGTGATGCTGCTGTTGGCGCGGAGTGCGGGCGAGCCGTTCGGCTGGCAGGGCCAGCAGGACGGACGGCTGGTCAACAACATCGTTCCGGCGGTCGGGCACGAGCACGAACAGTCCGGCGCCAGCAGCAAAGTGCTGCTGAGCCCGCACACCGAGGACGCGTTCCATCCGCAACGCGCCCACCTGCTGATGCTCGGTTGCCTGCGCAATCCGGATCTGGTCGGCACCACCGTCTCGTCGGTGCGCCGAGTCGAACTGTCCACCGCGCAGCGCGAGCTGCTCAGCACACCCACGCTGCCGATCCTGCCGGACGTCTCCTACGGCGATGGGCACGAAACCTACACTGCCGCAGCGGTTCCGACGCTGTGGAGCGCCGCTGGACCCGAGCAGCAGACGCTGCGCTACGACCCGGCGTACACCCCGCTCGAGGATGCCGATCCCGAATTCCGCGCAGCCTACGAACAACTCGCCGCCGAGCTCGAGCGCGTCTGCGTGACCGCCGCGCTCTCCCCCGGCGAACTCTTGCTGGTGGACAACGACGTCGCCGTACACGGCCGCGTGCCGTTCACCGCGCGGTACGACGGCACCGACCGGTGGCTCAAGCGAGTGAACATCCGGCTTCCGGAACGGCGGCGCCGCGCCGAGGAAGCCGACGAGAATGGCTACGGGCAACAAACCGTAGCCCCCTTCCGAACGGCGGCGACCCCGCCGGTCGAGAGCGGCACTCATGAGCGGGATGCAGTACGACATGATCGAGGACCCCTTGAGCACGCGTGACCGAAGCACACCCCTGCGGGTGTTGAGCCGCAGCGACCTCGCCGACGTGCCGATCACACCGGCCGCGGTGGTACGCGCGGTGGAAGAGGCGTATCTGGCGCTGGCGGCGGGTGATTCGGACAACCCGCGCAAGCTGAGCGTCGCCAACCCCGACGGCTGGTCGGTCGCCTACGCCATGCTCGGCCGGGACGGCCGCAGGCGCGTGGTGGCGATGAAGACCTCCTACAAGTTCGACCCCGGCCACGATCGCAGCACGAAGCGGTACTACACGACCATCACGCTCTACGACGACAGCACCGGCGCACCGATCGCGATGATGGACTGCGCACGGGTGGGCGCGTTGCGCACGCCCGCGGTGTCGGCCCTGCTCGTGCGCGAGACGATCCGGCGCGGCGCGGAGAGCGTGCTGCTGATCGGCACCGGAACCCAGGGCCGCAACGCCCTTCCGCACCTGCTCGCCGCCAACCCGCAGTTGCGCAAGCTGATGGTCTACGGCACGCACCCCGATGGCCTGGCAGCCGTGCACCGCGTGCTCGCCGAGCACCATCCGCACGCGCTGCTCGAGACCGTCGCCGATCCGCGCGCCGCGGCTGCCACGGCCGATGTCGTGCTGGCCACGGCGGGCCCCGGCACCGAGGTCGCGCTCGAATCCGACGATCTGGCGCCGGGTTCGGTGGCGGTGCTGGTCGGCTACGGATTAGCGCCGTCCACGCTGATCGATGCCGACCGCGTGATCGCGACCAGCGCCGAGCAGATGGCGCTGACCGGCACCGACATGGCCGGGCCCGACGGCACGCTGCGCGCCGTGGACGCCGAGCTGCCGCAGATCCTGAATCGCCGTGCGGTCGCCCGCCGCTCGGACGAGGAGCGCGTCTTCGTCTACAACAGCGGACTGGTGCTGACCGACATCGCGGTGGCCCACGCGCTGGCGGAGCGGGCGATCGCGGAAGGCCGCGGCACGGAGGTGCCGCTGTGGGACTAGCGCACGGAGGTGCCCGGTGGGCCTAGAACACGCGAGTGTCACCGTGCAGCCGGGAGACGACGCGGCCACGCGCGATCCGATCAGCGCGACGCCGATGCCCGCGCACCTCGACCCATGGGAGCGCCGCCTGCTCGCCGATCCCGAACTGCTCGGTGACCTCGCGTTCGCGGTGGGCGGTCCGTTCCACGTGATGTATCCGGCTCGGGTCGGCCACAACATCCGGGCGTTCCGCGCCGCCTTCACCAACGCCGGCGTGCACGGCGCGATCTACTACGGCAAGAAGGCGAACAAGGCCGCGTGCGTCGCGCGCGCGTGCGCGCACCACGGTGCGGGCGTCGACGTCGCCAGCGTCGGCGAACTGACCGCCGCGCTGGCACAGGGGGTACGCGGCGGCGAGCTCATGGTCACCGGACCTGCCAAGGCGGACGAATTGCTGTGGCTGGCCGTCCGGCACGGTGCGCTGATCGCCGTCGACGATCTCGATGAGCTCGAACGGCTCGCCGCGCAGGCAGCTACCGACGGTCCGGCACGCGTGCTGATCCGCGTGCTGCCTGCGGCATCGGCCAGCCGGTTCGGCATGACCTCCGGCGAAATCGAGGACGCCCTCGCGCTGTGCGGTACACACGAATCGATCCGCCTGGAAGGCTTCAGTTTCCACCTGTCCGGCTACGACGCGGTGGCGCGCGCGGAACTGGCGGGCGAGCTGATCGCCCGCTGTCTGCACGCGCGCACGCTGGGGCATCCGGCCACCACCGTGTCGATCGGCGGCGGCTTCGGTGTCGACTACGTTCCAGCGGAGGCGGCGATGGAATTCACCGCGGGGGTCGGCCGACAGTGGTTCCACTCCGGGAAGTCCTTCGATTCGTACTATCCGTACCACTTTCCGGTGCCCGGCGCGGCCATGCTCGCGCAGATTCTCGACCACGAGGATCTCGCCGGGCGACTGCGCGACAACGCCGTGCGGCTGGCCGTCGAACCGGGACGCGCGCTGCTCGCGCACGCGGGCTGCACCGTCTTCCGGGTCCAGGGCAGCAAGACCAGGCATGCGCACGGCGCGCCCTACCGGCTGCTCACCGTCGACGGCACCAGCCTCAGTCTCTCGGAGCAGTGGTTCGACAGCGAGTACCTGCCCGATCCGGTGCTGTGGCCCGCGCGGCCCGGCACCGCGACGCCGACCAGCGTCGGCGCGGCCACCTGCCTGGACTCCGACATGCTGAGCTGGCGGCGGGTGCCGCTGCCCCGCCCCGCCGAGGTCGGCGATCTGCTGATCTACCCGAATACCGCCGGTTACCAGATGGATTCGAACGA
>NZ_BAFR01000168.1 GCF_000308435.1 Nocardia araoensis NBRC 100135
AGACAATCATGAGACAGACCGACGGCCGCGCGATCACGAATCCGGAGAACGCGCAGAGTTTCTCGCACGCGGAGATCAAACAGGCCGCCGACGCGATGAATCCGGCCGCGCTCGACGGCGCGTTCGCCGCCTGGTCGGCCATCGCGGCGGCGGTGACGAACGCGGGCCAGCGATTCGAGGACGCGATCAAGAACGCGGTGGAGCAGCACTGGGAAGGGGCGGCCGCCGACAGCGCGGTCCGCGGCGTGCGAGAGTACGCGGCGCGGGTGGGCGAACTCGGCGAGGCCATCGGCGCGCAGAGTCTGCCGCTGTCGGCGGCGGCGGACGCGGCGGCCAAGTTCAAGATGTCGGTGCCGGAGCTGCTGGACGCCGCGGGCGCCACGGCCGATCCGGCACAGCGCAACTCGCGGGAGGAGCAGGCCCGCGACGAGATGAACACCCAGTACATCCAGCCGTACGGGGCCACGGCGCCGGGTATTCCGACATTGCCGCCCCCGGTCGCTCCGGCCGCCGCGGTCCCGACCGGTGTAGAGCCTGGCACGGGTTCGGGAACCGACCCCGGCTCGGGAACCGGTTCGGGCACCGGCACGGGCGTGGAAACCGGCACGACCGTGGACTCCCAGGCCGTGGCGGCCACCCGCTCCACGGACAACTCCTCCTCCGGCGACGCACCTTCCACTGCGGACACCACCTCCCCTGCCGGTTCGGCGGACGACGGGGAGCCGGAGGACCAAGCGCAGCCGACCGCCGAGGGCACGCCGCAAACCATGCCGTCGCAAGCGGTTACATCGACCCAGGACACCGCGGCGACCACTCCGGCATCAATCGCGACGACGCAGACAGCCACACCGTACGCGCCCATCGTGCCCTCCTCGCCGCCGCAAACGGCGCCCACCGCCGTCATCCCGACCTCGTTCGGCAGCAGCCCGAGCGGCACGCCGAGCGGGCCCGGCGCCCCCGGCGCGGCCGGAACGCCGAGCGCCCCGGACAACCAAGCACGACCGGGCACGTCTCGGCCCGCCCAACCCACCGTCCCCGCCGCGGCGAACGGGCAACCCACCGCACCGGTGCGCGCGGGAGCGACGGGCGCAGCGGGCTACTCGGGCATGGTGCCGCCGGGGCTGCGCGGCAGGCGTACGGACGACGACGAGCACAAGTCGCCGAAGTACCTGCGCACCGAGGAGCATGCGAAAGAGCTGCTCGGCGAGGTGAAACCGACGGTGCCACCCGTACTCGGTGAGCAATGATCGCGCAGTGGTCGCTGTCGGCCGAGCAATTCGCCGCGGCATGGTTCGGGACAGGCTTGGACCGCATGCCCTTCCCGTTCCGGTTCACCAGCCGCTTCCCCGGCCTGAACGAGTATCAGGCGTATCAACAGCAGTTTCGCGCCGAACTGGGCCGGGACGAGCGGCTGCCGCTGCGCAACGCGATCACCACGCTGGCCGTTCCGGACTGGCGCATCGAGCTGGTCGGCTACGACAACACGCGGGAAGGCGTCGAACTGCGGGCCGTCGCCTGCGGCACCCGTACCGGCTCGGGGGTGCTCGCCGTGCAGTCGCCCGCGCCGGACGGCGGACGAGTTCGGTTGCGCCGCTGCCGCATCGATCAGCTCGCCACCGAAGTGGTGCGTTTGCTCCCGGACGCGCAGGCCGGAACGGTGGGTGAGAAGAGCTTCCTGCTCGACGATCTCAACGATGACCGCCCCGATGTGTTCGGCAACGCACCCGCCAGCCAGGCGAAGGAGCGCTACCGGCGTTTCTGGCGGCAGTCGTGCACCACCCGCGGCACCATCGTCGTGCTACTGGGCCCGCGCAACGCCGAACCACTGCGCACCGGCCGCCTCCGCTGGATCGACACATCGGACGGCCGCTACTGCGAGGTTCCCGCGAACCGCGCCTTGATGATCCGCCCGGGGACGAGCGCGGATATCGCCCGCTACCTGGACGAGTCGATCGTGCGGGCCAAGGCGCGCCTGGACAGATAGTTCCGGATCGCCGCTACGCGCGGGCCGCGGCGAGGTGAGCGGTGACGAGAGTGTCGAGCAGCACGTCGAGATCCGGCCACGGGAAGCTCGGGCGATCCTGACGCAGCAGCACCAGGCCGTGCAGCGCCGCCCACAGGCACGCCGCGGTCGCGGTGGGATCCGCGCTGCCGGTGGCCGCCACCGCATCGACCAGGTGACGGAAGACCGGCAGGCCGGGCAGTTGCGCATCGGTCGGCTCCCAGCCGGGGGTGCCCGCGGTCGCGAACAGCACGCGGTAATGACCGGGGTGGCGCAAGCCGTACGCGCAGTAGGCGCGGCAGATCTCGCGCAGCCTGGTGCCCGCATCGCCGTCCGGCACCGCGGTCAGCACGGCGCCGAACTCGGCGAAACGGGCCGCGTAGACCGCGGTCAGCAGTTCCCGCCGATCCGCGAAGTGCAGGTAGACGCTCTGCGGTGCGATGCCGACCGCGCGTGCGACGGCGCGCATGGACAACGACTCCTGACCGTCCAGCGTCTCCAGCAGGCGACTCGCGGCCTCGATCAAGTCGTCGCGCAGTTTGCTTCCCGCTCCGCGCGGGTTTCGATTCCTCTTCGGCGGCGGCACCTTGACAGGTTAACAAGACGGGTGTCCACTAACAATTGTCAGCAGACACCCGTCTTCATAGGAAATTCCATGTCGGTCACCGTGACTCGCGTTGTGCACGCCAGCGTTCTGCTCGATTTCGGCGGAGCGAGAATTCTCACCGATCCTTGGCTGTCCGAGCGGCCCTTCTATCGACAGGGCGAGCCGCGCAGCATCGCCACCGCCGCGGACCTGCCCGAACTGTCCGGCATCGTGATCAGCCACGGCCATTACGACCACTGCGATCTCGGCGCGTTGGCGGCCTACCCCGACAAGTCGGTCCCGTTCGCCGTCGTCCGCGGTCTCGCGGCACGGGTCCGCGCCGCCGGATTCCGCGATGTGGTCGAGCTGGATCCGTGGGAGCGCACCCACCTCGGTCCGGTCGAGGTCACCGCGGCGCCCGCGCGCCACGGCGTCCCGGAGATCACCTTCGTCCTGCGCGCCGACGGCACGAGCGTCTTCTTCGGCGGCGACACCTTGCGCATCGCCGAGTTGGACGAGGTGGCCGTGCGCTACCCGGAACTCGACCTGGCGCTGCTACCGGTCAACGGACTGCGCATCCGCCCCGCGTTCAACCGGCAGGTCGTCATGGATGCCGAGCAAGCCGCGGATCTCACCCGGGCGCTGCACCCGCGCCTGGCCGTTCCGATCCACTACGCCTTCACCAGCGGTCCGATCGGCGACCGGGTGATGACGAAGGCGCAGCGCGACCCTGGGCTCTACGTCGACGCGTCCGCGGCTATCGCGCCGGACACATCCGTGCACGTCCTCGCCCCTGGACAACCGTTGACCGTATCGAACTGAGCGCTCCGGCGGAGCAGCGGCGAGCCGGGGCGGCCACCTCTCGGCGTCAGCCCAGCAGGCGCCAGTCCTCCAGGCCGTCGTACAGCGGAACGTCCTTGGCCAGCTTGCTGACCCGGGCGCGCAGCGCGTCCAGGTCGGCGCCACCGGCCAGCGCGCTCGCGATGATGTCGGCGACCTCGGCGAATTCGGTGTCACCGAAGCCGCGGGTAGCCAGGGCGGCGGTGCCGATGCGCAGGCCGGAGGTGACCATCGGGGGACGCGGGTCGAACGGAACGGCGTTGCGGTTCACGGTGATGCCGATCTCGTGCAGCAGGTCCTCGCCCTGCTGTCCGTCGAGTTCGGAGTTGCGCAGGTCGACCAGCACCAGATGCACGTCGGTGCCGCCGGTGAGCACGCTGATGCCCTTGTCCTTGACGTCGGCGGCGGTCAGCCGCTCGGCCAGGATCTTCGCGCCGGACAGGGTGCGCTCCTGGCGATCGCGGAACTCCTCGCCAGCGGCGATCTTGAACGCGACGGCCTTGGCGGCGATGGCGTGCATGAGCGGCCCGCCCTGCTGGCCCGGGAACACCGAGCTGTTCAGCTTCTTGGCGTACTCCTGCTTGGCCAGGATCAGGCCGGAACGGGGACCGCCGAGGGTCTTGTGCACGGTCGAGGACACCACGTCGGCGTGGGGCACCGGCGAGGGGTGCAGACCGGCGGCGACCAGGCCGGCGAAGTGCGCCATGTCCACCCACAGGTAGGCGCCGACCTCGTCGGCGATCGAGCGGAACGCCGCGAAGTCCTGGTGGCGCGGATAGGCCGACCAGCCTGCCACGATCACCTTCGGACGCGCCCGCAAGGCGATGTCGCGCACCTCGTCCATGTCGACGCGGTGGTCTTCCTTGCTCACCCCGTAGGAGTGCACTTCGTAGAGTTTGCCGGAGAAGTTCAGGCGCATGCCGTGGGTCAGGTGACCGCCGTGCGCGAGATCGAGACCGAGCAGCTTGTCGCCCGGGTCCATCAGCGACATCAGCACCGCTGCGTTCGCCTGCGCGCCGGAATGGGGCTGCACGTTGGCGAATTCGGCGCCGAACAGCTCCTTGGCGCGGTTGCGCGCCAGGGTCTCCACCACGTCGACGTGCTCGCAGCCGCCGTAGTAGCGCCGCCCCGGGTAGCCCTCGGCGTACTTGTTGGTCAGCACGCTGCCCTGCGCCTGCAACACCGCGCGCGGCACGAAGTTCTCCGAGGCGATCATCTCGAGCGTGTCGCGTTCGCGGGCGAGCTCGCCTGCCATCGCGGCGGCGAGTTCCGGATCGAGCTCACCGAGGGACTGGGAATTGACAGAGGCGGTCGTCTGCGTCACGACCTTCAGTCTATGGGCCGGGGGCCCGGCCCTCGAGCAGGGGGTTCTTCCCTCCGGTCGCACCGGCGCGCCGCACGGTGCGGCCGTGACCTGCGACACGCCTGTGCGGCACCGGTCAGCGAGATCCGCCGTCCTCCGGCAGATAGTGCTCCAACAGCATCGTGAGATGCCGCTGCGCGTCTTCCAGCGGCTGCGTGGATTTCATGGCCCGCGCCTGGACGATGGCCCCCTCCATGGCGCTGAACACGAAACTGCTGAACGACCGCGCCTCCGGCGCGGGCATGCCCGCCTCCAGCAGTGCCGCGCCGAGCCTTTCGTGCCAGGCGTCGAAGACCTCGCCCGCGGCGGCCTGCACCCGGGGCTCGGACTCGGCCAGCGCCGCGCCGACGATCGGGCACCCTGCGCGATAGCCGGTCTTCTCCAGCGCGCCGACCCACCACCCGATCAGCGAATCGAACCAGCGGCGCGGCGGCGCGGCGGTGACCTTGTCGATCACCTCGCCGATCCGCGCGCCCGCCACCCGGGTCGCGGCTTCGACCAGCTCGCTCTTGCCTGCGGGGAAGTGCTGATAGAGCGAGTTTCGCGAGGCATTGCCGCGTTCGAGCAGAGCGGCGAGCCCCGCGGCGTGCACGCCTTGTTCGCGAACCAGTTCGATGGCGCTCTCGATCAGCCTGGTGCGCGGCCCTGCGGTCATGGGCGTTCCTTGCTCGAGGGTTGCGTGAACCGATCGGTCCATGTTGCAATCATGACAGATGTGGACCGATCGGTTCATCGAAAGGATGGATTCATGTCCGAAGCCACCGTGGACCTGGCTCAGCTGTCCGGTCTCGAACTCCTGCGCATCGCGATGACCAGGACGGACCGCCCGCCGTTCATCGGGGATCTGCTCGGCATGGAGGTCGACGAACTCGAACACGGCAAGGTGGTCTTCGCGCTGCGCACCCGGCCCGAGTTCGCCAACCCGCTCGGCACCACGCACGGCGGCATCTGCGCCACCCTGCTCGACTCGGTGATGGGCTGCGCCGTGCACACCACGCTGGAACCCGGCGTCGGGTACACGACACTGGAACTGAAGACCAACTACATCCGCTCCGTGCCCACCGACGGACAGCGCCTCACGGCCACCGGCACCACGATCCACGTCGGTCGCACCACCGCTACCGCCGAGGGGCGGGTGGTCGACGAGCAAGGCCGCCTGGTCGCGCACGCCACCACCACCTGCGCCATCTTCCGCCCACAACCCTGAGGAGCACTGTCATGGCGGGACGAACACCGAGCGCCGCGGTACGCAAATTCCGGCGCGAACGCCTGATCGGCCGCTACCTGGTGAATCCGGCCGTCGGTCTGCTCGACCGGCTCGGCATCCGGTCGCCGCTGATCGCCGAACTGGAGACGGTCGGCGCGAGATCTGGTCAGCCGCGGCGGGTGCCGGTCACCGCGTCGATCGACGAGACCGGCGCGTGGCTGATCTCCCAGCACGGCCGCCGGTCCGGCTGGGCACGCAACATCACCGCCGATCCGCACGTCCGGCTACGGCAGGGCAGCCGATGGCGCACCGGCACGGCCGCCTTCGTACCGGACGACGACGTGGCGGCCCGCTCGCGCACGTTCGCCAAGGGACGCGTCTCCGCCGCCGTCGCGGAACGGACGATGAAAGCGCTGGAGAGCGATCCGATCTCGGTGCGCATCACCTTCGCGGGCGCCTGACCGCGCACCGGAAATCCGCGCCCGCGTGATCCCGGCAACGCCCGGACACGGCGGCCGTACGGCGACCATCGCGCCGCCGCGGCCACCGGTTTCGGCCTGTGCGTGGCCCAGGCCGCGTTCGCTCACGCCGCCGCGCGCACCGCGCCCGGAGTGAGTGGCTCGTCGAGGAGCCTGCGAAAACGGTCGGCCCGGTCCTCGGCATCGGCCGCGCGATCGAGCCAACCACCCAGCAACCGGTATCCCTCGACGTACGTGGAGATGTAGGCCCGCCACAGCGGCGAGGACAGGAAGCGCAGCGACTGGCGCGCCCGCTCCGGCGTCGTCAGGCTCCAGGTCTGCAAGAACTCCGCCACCTCGTCGTGCGACCGTCCCCGGTCGTGCAGCAGCAGCGCGGCGTCCTGGCGCACGGCCAGCAACTTGGCCGACGCGTTCGAAAGGCGTTCGGCTCGTTCGCCGTCGAAGCGCAGCCCGAGATCCGCGTAGATCTCCTGCGCCCACTTGCCCCAGCCGGGCCCGACGATCGAGCGCAATGCCAGATCGGCGAGCCCCTCCGCCATCAGGCACTGTGGCGTGTTCACCAGGAACAGCGTCTGCTCGGCCTGCCCCGCGGCGACCAGCCCGGCCTCCTTGCGGCAGTGCTCGGTGTGGTGTCCCGGGTAGGACTCGTGCGCGATCAGCTGCGGCAGGTGCGCCATGTGCTGCTTCAGGTCGGAGTTGATCGCGACCCGGGAGTGGTAGTTGCCCAGGTAGTAGTTGAACCCGGACCACGGCTTGTCCCCGACCACCTCGTAGGTGACGTGCTCGTGATCGGGCAGCGGGTAGCGGGCGCGGACCAGCTCGCGCAGCGCGCTGGAGAACGCCTCGACGCAGACCGGCAACCGCTCCGGCGGGATCTCGTCGGCCTTGCGATGAGCGGCCACCCGTTCGGCCAGCGGACCGTCCCCGGCGAGCACCTCGTCCATCTGCCGGTGCGCGTCGCGGTAGTCGTCCACGTCGCCGGGCGCGATGTCGACGTCGAAGTAGGCGCGCACCTCCTCGACGAAGCCGATGTCCTCGCCCGCGAACTTCCGTCCGGAGCACTCCAACGCGCGCAGGTGCACGTCGAGGAACTCGGCGCGCTCGGGCGCCAGCCCGGCCTCCGGCACCGCGGCGCGCAAGTCGGCGGCGCGCCGAGCCAGCTCGCGCGGCTGCGGGGCGGGCGCGTTCTGCACCTCGCGGCGCAGTGCGGGATCACCGGTGTAGGCGTCGACGAATCCTTCCTCCAGCCGGTCGAAGGCGAGGCCGAGGCGCAGGTATTCGGTCACGAGCGGATGCGCTTCCATGCCAGCCGACATTAGCGGGGCCGGCCCGCGACGGCAGCACCGCCGATCGTCACTCCGGAACGCCGAGATCGGCTATCTCCCGCAACGACTCCGCCAGCAGATCGCAGTAGCCGTCCAGGTCGGGGAAGATCTCCGGGTCACACGCCACCGACACGGTGAAACTGTCGCCTACGCCCACGAACGAGTGCGCCGAGGCGATGTCGGGGAATACCGGCGGCAGCATGCCCGCGAAGCGAAACGGCGCGCCCAGCAGGGACCATTCGGCGTCCGGCTCGCACCGGATACTGGTCAGGATCGTGTGCGCAGGCACCGGCACCCCGCCCTCTGCCGACGGGAGCGTGCCGTAGACCGCCCGGTAGATGCGGCTGGGCAGCCGGTCGACCAACGCCAGGCGGGTGAGTTCGCGGCGGCTCGACGCCGACCGGCGGCGTACCCGCAGGGTGGCGTCGACCGCCCGGGCACGACCGGCGAGGTCGACCTCTTCCGGAAACAGGTCGACCACGTCGGCGCCCACGTGGTTGACGCCCATCACCGGCGCATCGGGTACCGCGATGGTCACGTAGGCAGCGAGATCGTCCGGACAGCCCGCGTCCTGTTTCTCCAGATGGCGCTGCATGGCCCGGGAGATCGCGGCGAGTCCGGCGGCCGTCACCGTGACTCCCGGTACCCGGACCGCCGGTAGCTCCATGGATATGGTTCGCACGGCGCGTCGCCGGCCGATCCGCTGATTGAGCACCGTCCGGCTGCGCGGGGAAGTCGTCGGCCCGCCGTCGTCGCCCTCACGAACGATCCGCCGGTTCTCGATCCAGACCCCGATGTTGAAACGAAGCACCTGGAACGGCCACTTCAATACGCCGGAAACCGCTGCGGCTCCAAGGCGCACACGCAGACGCCGCGCGGCAGGCCCGATGCCCTCGATCCGCACCGGCGTGGGCGCCGCCGCGAACAGCGCTTCCGACAGCGAGGTCATTGCCGGGCCCGCCATGAGGGCATGACTGACATGCATCAGCACCACGGTGCCCGCGCCGTCGAGCCCCGGTATGCCGGTGACTCCGGGGAACAGGTGCAGTCGCCACGCGCTGTCGCGGGCATCCAGCGGTTGCTCCAGGATTCGCCCGATCCGGTCGAGGCACCCTGCCCAGTCCAGGCCCGCCACGTGGGTCTCGAGGTGATTTTCGATCGGACTGTCGTCGACGCCCCAGAACGGATGGCCGAGCCCGCCGGGCACCTCGTGGATCCGGCGGCGGAGCGGTTCGAGCAGATGCGCTCGCTCGCCGATGTAGCGGGCGAAATCGGCGGCCGACGGGGGCGACCCGTCCGCGTTGTCGAATACCCACCACATCGGCCAATCGGTGACGCGACCCGAGCGGGCGAAGTAGTAGTAGGAGGCGTCGTTGGCCACCAGCTGCGCTGTGCGCATCGTTCTGCTCCCGTCGGTCCCGCCTCGCGGCTGGACTCGGCTGTCGGCGGGGGAAATATTCGCGAGTTGAATCGCTCGATCAGGCACGGATCAATTTCGGCAGCCGGGATCGCCAGCCTCGAACCGACTTTCGCGCGGGCGCGCTGATCGCGCACAAGGTCGCGTACTCGTCGTCGGTGAGTTCGATGGCGGCCGCGGCCGTGTTCTCTTCCAGGTGGGCCACGCTGGACGTACCGGGGATGGGCAGCAGAACCGGCGAGCGCCGCAACAGCCAGGCCAGCGCGAGCTGCGACGGAGTGGCGTCATCCCGCGCGAAGGAATCCAGGACGCCGCCCGGGCGGGCGAGATCGCCGGTCGCCATGGGGAACCACGGTATGAAGGCGATGCCGTTCGCCTCGGCGTAGTCGAGCAGGTCCTCGGCCTCCCGGTTGGCGAGGTTGTACATGTTCTGCACCGAGACTATGTCGGTGATCTTCCGGGCCTGCTGGAGCTGGTCGACGGTCACCTGGGACAGGCCGATGTGCCGGATCTTGCCTTCGTCGCGCAGCAGCACCAGTTCACCGAGTTGGTCGGCCAGCGGCACTTTCGGATCGATCCGGTGCAGCTGATAGAGATCTATGCGGTCCAGTCCCAAGTGGCGCAGGCTCAGTTCGAGCTGCTGGCGCAGGTATTCGGGGCGACCACAAGGACGCCACTCCCCTGGCCCCGGCCGGGTGAAGCCGCCCTTGGTCGCGATGACCAGGTCGTCGGCGTACGGGTGCAGCGCCCGGCGGATCAGCGTTTCGCTGACGAAGGGGCCGTAGGAGTCCGCCGTGTCGATGAAAGTGATGCCGAGTTCCACGGCGCGCCGCAGCACGCGCACCGCCTCGTCCGGATCCTCGGGATCACCCCACACTCCGGGGCCGGTGATCTGCATCGAGCCGTAACCAAGGCGATGGACCGGGAGGTCGCCGCCCAGGGCGAAGCTGCCCGAACGGGAGGCCGGACGTGACTCGGCTTGTGTACTCATACTTCCTTTCGATTCCAGGGGTGTGCTCACCGCGCGTGCGCCATTTCGTTCGGGATGGGAAAGAAACCCGAGTCGACGAAGGACGCGACATAGGCATCCAGCGCGGCCGCGTCGATCGGCGGGCAATGGATATCGTGCCCGGCGAGTTCGGTGCGAGTCAGGATGTCGTCCACGGGAACCGCGGCCCCGCCGTAGTTGCCGCTGACCAGAGCGGCCCGTACCAGGGAATCGTCTCCGGCCGCGTCACGCGCCGAGGCTTCCTCGGCCAGTCTGGCGGCGATCTCCTCGATCGAAGCGGTCACGATCGGGATACCGGATCTGCGCATGGCCTCGAAGATATCGCTCACGGCCACCGGCTGAGCGTTCACCAGGTGATAGACCGCGGCGCCGGTGGGATCGCCGGACAACGCCACGATGGCGCCTGCCACGTAGTTCACCGGTACCAGCGTCGTCTCGGCAGCGCCGGTATCGGGGGCGAGCCCGAGAATCGCGGCGGCCCGGATCATGTTCCAGAACGAGTCGTCTTCGCTGTTGACGCCAACCCGGGGGTCGCCGCTGACGACTCCGGGCCGGTAGATGCGAACGGGCACACCACGTTCGCCCGCCTGCCGCACGAGTTGCTCGGCAACCCATTTACCGGCCACGTATCCGTTCCCGGATACCTCGCTCGCCCGCAGTTCCACATCCTCGCTCGCACGAAAGTCCGGTGCGGGAGCAGCCGGTATCACCGCGCTGACGGTGGACACGAAATGCACGGGTTTGATCCGGGTGGTGGTCGCCAAACGCAACACTTCGCGTGTGCCTTCCACATTGGCCGCGCGCAGCCGCGAATAGGGCTCGATGTGGTTGACCCTGGCGCCGTTGTGGTAGATCACCTCGATTCGTTCCGCCAGGAGGGCGTAACCGGACTGGTCGAGCGCGAATCGGGGGGCTGCCAGATCACCTGCGACAGCGAAGATGCGGGCGTCGAAAGCGTCGTCCCAAAGACGATATTTCGTCAAAGCGTTCCGGATCCGGTCGCGCGCTTGTTCGTCGTCGCTGCCGCGCACCAGGCACCAGACACGCGCCCGGGTGCCGGACAGCAGTTCCGCGAGCAGGTGCGCGCCGACGAACCCCGTCGCACCGGTGAGCAGCACCTCCTGCGGCGGCCCCGAGTGCGCCGGAGCGGCACCGGCGCCGTCGATCTCCGCCTCCAGGACGGCATCGGCGGCGATCATCGCGGAATCGTCGCCCGGTAGGGCCTGCTGCGCCGGGTCGTCGATACGGGCGGCCAGCCCGCGCACGGTGGGCGTGGTGAACAGCGCCGCCATCGGCACATCGATGCTGAGCCGGGCGGCCAGTGCGCGCTGCAAAGTGAACGCGAGCAGCGAGGTGCCGCCGAGATCGAAGAAATCGTCCTCGGCGCCCACCTGGGCGACGGCGAGCACGTCGGCGAATACCTCCGCCACCGCCCGCTCGGTGGCGGTCACCGGCGCGACGAAATCGCGGACCCGGAACACCGGCCGCGGCAACGCTGCGCGATTCAGCTTCCCGCTGTCGTTCACGGGCAACGAGTCGAGCACCATGATGGCCGACGGGACCATATACGACGGCAGCACCTGCGCCAGCGAACCGCGGACAGCGTCCACCGCGAAGCCTGCGGCCGCCACCACATAGGCGACCAACTGGTCGCCGGTGTCGGACGCCCCCACCACGACCACGGCCTGAGCGATCGACGGATCGGCCAGCAGCGCGGCCTCGATCTCCCCCAGCTCGACGCGGTGGCCACGTATCTTCGCCTGGAAATCGCTGCGTCCCAGATACTCCAGAACTCCATCGGCGCGGCGGCGAACCAGGTCACCGGTGCGGTACATCCGGGCGCCCTGCGGTCCGTACGGGTCGGCGCTGAACCGATCCGCGGTCAAGTCCGGACGCCGCAGGTAGCCGCGCGCCAACTGGTCTCCCGCCAAATACAGTTCGCCGACGACGCCGGGCGGTACCAGGTGCAATCGCGAATCGAGGACGTAGGTACGCGTATTCCATTGGGCCACGCCGATCGGCACGGCTGCCCGGTCGTGCACGGACGTCGCCCAATAGGTCACCGACACCGCCGCTTCGGTCGGGCCGTACAGGTTGTGCAGTTCCGCGTCCGACAGCGCGGCGAAGTCCGCGACGGTGCTGGGCGGCAACGCCTCACCGATGGCGAAAACCGCGCGCAGCGAGGCCAACTGTTCCGTCTCGGCGCCGGCGAGGAACACCTGCAGCACGGAGGGGACGAAATCGGTCACCGTCACCCGATGGTCGGCGATCAGGCCCGCGATATAGCGCGGATCGCGCTGACCGCCGGGCGCTGCGAGCACCAGCCGGGCACCCACCGACAGCGGAACGAAGAAGCCCCACAGCGAGACATCGAACGTCGTCGCCGTCTTCTGCAGGTAGACGTCGTCGGGTCCGAACGAATACCGCGCCACCATCCACGCGATCTGATTCGCGATCGCGCCGTGCGATACCAGGACACCCTTGGGCCTGCCGGTCGATCCGGACGTGAACAGCACGTACGCCGGATGTTCCGGGTGCAGGGGCGCGCGCAGTTCGTCCGGGGCGACGGGGTCGGCGGAGTAGGCCGCCAGGTAGAGCAGGCCGGTATCGATCACCCGGACACCTTCGGCGTGCACCGGATGGTCCTTGTCCGTGAGCACGAACACGGGCTTCGCGACGTCCAGCACATAGGCGATGCGTCCGGCCGGATGATCGAGGTCCAAGGGCAGATACGCACCGCCTGCGGTCAGCACCGCGTACATCGCGACCAGCAATTCGGGTGAACGCGGCATTCCCAGGGCGACCACGGACTCGGGTCCGATGCCCTGCCGGATCAGGTACCGGGCCAAGCGGTTGACCCGCGCGTCGAATTCCCGGTAGGTCCAGACGGTCTCGTCGTGGACCACGGCCACCGCGTCCGGCGTCGCGGCGACGGCACGGCGGTAGCCGGACAGCAGGAACCGGTCCGGCACCGGGTGCGCCGTGTCGGCGGCTTCGGACAGCAACCGTTCACGTTCGGCCGCATCCGTCAGCTCGATATCACCGACCGCCGCGGCCGGGGCGTCGGCGATCGCGGCCAGCAGCCGCACGAACCGGTCGACGAAGCCCTGCACGGTGTCGTGATCGAACATGTCGGTGGCGTAGCTGACCACGCCCCCTATTCCCGTCGGCACGCCCGCGTCGTCGTAAGCGTCGCCTACCATCCAGTGCAGGTCGAACTGCGAGACCTCGGCACCGATGTCCAGGCCGGAGACGGTGAGTTCCGGCAGGTCCAGCCTGACGGGCGCCAGGTTCTGGAACGACAGCGCCACCTGGTACAGCGGATGCCGCCCCGCCGACCGGACCGGCTTCAGCGCTTGCACCAGCTGCTCGAACGGTACGTCCGCGTGCGCGAAACCCTGGATATCGGTGGTCCGCTGGCGCGCGAGCAGGTCGGTGAAGGACTCGCCCGCGTCGTATCGCGTACGGAACACCAGGGTGTTGATGAACATCCCGATCAAGTCGTCCAGCGCCGCGTCGCCCCGACCGGCGACCGGTGCCCCGATCGCGATGTCGTCGGTGCCGGACAACCGTGCCAGCAGCACGGCCAGCGCGGTATGCACGACCATGAACAGCGTCGCGTTCTCCGACCGCGCCAAGTCGACCAGGCCACGGTGGGTTTCGGCCTCGATGCGCACCGTGACCCGGCCGCCCGCCGTGGAGCGCGTCAGCGGACGCGGCCGATCCGATGGCAGGTCGAGCTGGTCCGGCAGCCCGGCCAGGGCTCGCCTCCAGTAGGCGATCTGTTCGGCGGCGAGCGAATCCGGATCGTCCTCGGCGCCGAGCAGGTCCCGCTGCCAGATGCTGTAGTCGGCGTATTGGACGGGCAGCGGCGCCCAGCCGGGCGCGGCTCCGGCACAACGCGCGGCGTACGCGGTCATCAGGTCCCGGGTCAGCGGGCCGATCGACGACCCGTCGGCGGCGATGTGATGCACCACCATCGCGAGCACATACTCGGGCGTGGCCGGGGAGCTCACGGCCGGATCGCGCAGCACGAACAGCACACCCCGGAACGGCACCTCAGTGGCGAGATCGAAACTCGTGGACGCGAGGGCCAGCACGGATTCGGTCACGTCCTCCGGGGCGATGGTCCGGATCTCGAAAGGCGTGCCCACTCGCTCGACAGGCAGGATCACCTGCATCGGCGCAGGCTGGGAGTCCGGTTCGGCGGCCGCGGAGTGCGGATAGATCGTCCGCAGAATCTCGTGCCGGGCTACGAGATCCGCGACCGCGGTCCGCAGCGCCTCCGTGTCGAGTGCGCCGCTCAATCGCACCGCCATGGGCACGTTGTAGGCCACCGAGGTGGTGTCGAAGCGGTTGAGGAACCACATGCCGCGCTGGGATGCCGACAGCGGGATGCGCTCCGGGCGCGGTCCCGCGGTCACCGGTCGCCGAGCAGTTCCGCCCGCGTCCGCACCCAACCGCGCCGCGAGCGCCGCTACCGTCGACGCCTCGAACAGCAGTCGCACCGGAATGCGCGCGTCGAGCGCAGCACCCAGTCGCGCGACGAGCCGGGTCGCGATGAGCGAGTTGCCGCCCAGTTCGAAGAAGTCGTCGTCGGCGCCGACCCGCGCCGCGGGCCGCAGCAGCTCGGTGAACGCGTCGGCGACCGATTCCTCGAGTGCGCCGGACGGCGGCCGGTAGGCCCTGGTGTGCAGCACCGGCGCGGGCAAGGCGGCGCGGTCGAGTTTGCCGACCGGGGTCAGCGGGATCGCGTCGAGCACCACGACGGTGGTCGGCACCATATGCGCGGGCAGGCTGCGTTCGGCCGACGCGACCAGCTCGTCCGGCCGGACGGTCGCACCGGCGACGGCGTGCACGTACGAGACGAGAATGGTCGCGCCACTGTCGAGTTCGTGACCGATGGTGACCGCGAAGTCGACATCGGCGTGTGCGAGCAGGACCGCGTCGATCTCACCGAGTTCGATACGGAACCCACGGATCTTGACCTGGAAGTCGTTGCGTCCGAGATACTCCAGCCGACCGTCGACGGTCCGGCGGACCAGATCCCCGGTCCGGTACATCCTGGCGCCGTTCGGATCGAACGGGTCGGCCACGAACCGGGCGGATGTCAACGCGGGTCGGTCATGGTATCCCCGCGCCATCTGCGCGCCGGTGATGTAGAGCTCGCCGACGACCAGATCCGGCACCGGCGACATCCGCTCGTCGAGCACGTACTCGGCGACGCGCCGGATCGGCCCGCCGATGGTGACGGTCTCCCCGGGCAGCAGCGGCGCGCTGATGTTGGTCATGATCGTGGTCTCGGTCGGCCCGTATCCGTTGTAGAACTCGCGGGTGCGGCGTCCGGCGATCGGAATCGCCCAGCGCTGCACCAGGTCCGGCGGGCACGCCTCGCCACCGGCGATCACGACGCGCAGCTTGTCCAAGCCGGCCGGATCGACCGACGCCAGAGCGGTGGGCGTGATGAAGGCATGCGTCACCCGCTCGTTGCGCAACAGCGCGGCCAGTTCCGCGCCGCCGTACACGGTGGGCGCCGCCACGACCATGGTCGCGGCTCCGCCGACCGCCAGCAGCAGTTCCAGCACCGACGCGTCGAACGACGGCGACGCGAAATGCAGCGTCCGGGAACTACTGGTCACCCGGTAGCGATCGCGCTGTTCGTCGCAGAAGCTCGACAGCCCGGCCTGGGTGACGACCACGCCCTTGGGTTTTCCGGTCGACCCGGACGTATAGATGACGTAGGCAGGGTGCTCCGCGCACAGCGGCCGGATGCGCTCGGCATCGGTGACCGCAACGGCCGGGTAGTCGTCGAGCTGTCGATCGACCTCGTCGGCATCGATGACCAGCCATTCGACCTGCGCGGGCAGATCCGCGCACACCTCGGCGACCGTGAGGCCGAACACCGCACCCGAATCCGCGATCATGTGCGCGACTCGCTCGGCGGGATAGTTGGGGTCCACCGGCACGAATCCGGCGCCGGTCTTCGCGACCGCCCACACCGCGAGCACCGAGTCGAGCGAACGCGGAATACCCACGGCGACCAGGTCTTCCGGACCGATACCGCGGCCGATCAGCAGTCGGGCCAGCCGGGTCGAGCGCTCGTCGAGGTCGATGTACTCCACTTCGGCCAAGCGGTGGGAGGCATCGGCGTAGACGACGGCGACGCCGTCCGGATTGTTCTCCACCGCCGCGGCCAGCAACTCCGGCAGCGTCGCGCCGCCGTCCCGCTCGACCGGGCCCGGCGCAGCCGACGGGACCGGCGCGCTCAGCACTCGGTCGCGTTCGGTGGCGTCCAGTATGTCGATATCACCGACGACGACGTGCGAATCGGCGGCGACCGCGGCGAGGATCCGCTCGAACCGCCGGCCCAGCGCGGCAATCGTGTCCGGAGCGAAAATGTCTGCCGCGTAGGTGAATACGACGACGAGTTCGTCCGGCGCGCCGTCCGCACGATACCGCGGCTCGACGGTTACCTGCAGATCGAATTTCGCCGCCACCTCGTCGGTCTCCAGCACCGAGACGGTCAGCCCCGGCAGCTCGAGCGACGGCTGCTCGACGTTCTGGAACGACAGCATCACCTGGAGCAGGGGACCACCGGCGGCGACCGGCGCGACCGCCTCGACCACCCGCTCGAACGGAATGTCCGCGTTGGCGAAGGCGGACAGGCCGGTCTCCCTGGCCTGTGCGACGAGCGCCGCGAACGCGGCGGCGCTGTCCACATCGGTGCGCAGGATCAAGGTGTTGACGAACATGCCGACCAGATCGTCCAGCACGGCCGCGCCACGACCGGCGATGGGCGTGCCGATCGCAATATCGGATCCGCCGGACAGCCGAGCCAGCAGCGCCGCCAGCGCGGCATGGACGACCATGAACAACGACGCGTTGTGCTCCCGCGCGATGCCCGCCAAACCCGCGTGCACCTGCGCGGGCACCGCCAGCGCGGTCGACGCGCCGCGCATCGACCCCAGCTGCGGACGGGGGTGATCCAACGGCAGCCGCGCCGCGTCGGCCACCCCGGCGAGTTGCCGCCGCCAGTACGCCAACTGACGCGCGGCCACGGAGTTCTCGTCGGCATCGGTGCCGATGACCGCGTGCTGCCAGACCGCGAAGTCGGCGTACTGCACCGCCAGCGGGGTCCAGCTCGGCGCGGCGCCCGCGCTGCGTGCCAGATAGGCGGTGACCAGGTCGCGCGCCAGCGGCGCCAGCGAGGAGCCGTCGGCCGAGATGTGATGCACGACCAGCACCAACAGGTGCTCGTCCGTGCCGGGGTCGGAGAACAACCGGATGCGCACGGGCGGACGCTCGGTGACATCGAATCCCGCGGAGGTCAGCTCGGTGACCCGGCCGTGGACGTCGGCGGTGACCGTCTCCACCGTCAACCCGTCCGGCAGCGCCTCGCGCACCGGCAAGATCTCCTGACACGGCGTTCCGTCCGGCGCATGCACAGGGAATCTCGTGCGCAGCGCTTCATGCCTTTCCAGCACGTCCAGCACGGCCTGCCGCAACGCGGGCACGTCGAGGGCTCCGGCCAGCCGGAGGACGAACGGCATGTTGTAGACCGGGGATCCGGTATCGACCTGGTTGAGCACCCACATGCGCTGCTGCGCCGGCGACAGCGGCACCGGGTGCGGCCGCTCGGCGCGGACCAGTGGCGGACGCACCGTGGCCGCGGAGCCCGGCACGATACGGGCCGCCAGGTCGGCGACCGTCGGCGCGTCGAACAATGTCCGCACCGACACGCGCGCATCCAGCGCCGTGCTCAACCGCGCCGCGACCTGGGTGGCGACCAGTGAGTTGCCGCCGAGGGCGAAGAAGTCGTCGTCGGCGCCCACCCGGTCCGCCCCGAGTACGCCGGCGAACACCCCGGCCACGATCTCCTCGAGCGGGGTGGACGGCGCGCGGAACTCCCGGCCGGTGAACGTCGGCCGCGGCAATGCCTTCCGATCCAGCTTTCCGCTGGTATTGAGCGGGAACTCGGCCAGCTCCACGATCGTGGCCGGAACCATGTAGGCGGGCAGTGTCCGCCCCAGCGCGGCCCGCAGGTGCGCCGAATCGATCCGAGCGCCCGGCGCGGGCACCGCGTAGGCCACCAGTTGGTCGCCGAGGCCGGACGACAGCACCACGACCACGGCCTGGGTCACCGACGACTGCGCCAGCAGCGCCGATTCGATGTCGCCCAGTTCGATGCGCTGACCACGGAACTTCACTTGGAAGTCGATGCGGCCCAGGTATTCCAGCACACCGTGCGCCGTGGTCTCGCCGGAACCGGCCGGTTCGCCGTTCGCCGCGCGACCCGGCGCACGCCACCTCACCAGATCACCGGTCCGGTACATCCGCTCGCCCGTGCCGAATGGGTCGGCCACGAAACGATCGGCGGTCAGATCCGGGCGGGCCAGGTAGCCGCGGGCCAGTTGGTCACCGGCCAGATAGAGTTCGCCGGGCACCTCGGCCGGAACCGGCCGCAAGCGCGCGTCCAGCACATAGACGCCGCTGTTCCACTGCGGCGATCCGATCGGCACCCTGGGCAGCTCACGTCCGGACGCCTGCCATGCGGTGATCGATACCGCGGCCTCGGTCGGTCCGTACAGGTTGTGCACGGCGGCGGCGGTGACCGCCCGCAGCGCGGCGACGGTTTCCGGTGGCAACGCCTCGCCGATCACGAACACCTGCCGCAGCGTCGCGAGCGCGTCCGCCGAGGCGTCGGCCGCGAACACCGCCAGCATCGAGGGAACGAAGTCGGTGACGGTAACGCGCTGCGCCGCGATGGTATCCGCGAGATAGGCGGGGTCGCGGTGGCCGTCGTGGGTGGCCACGACGAGTTTCGCACCGACCCGCAGCGGCATGAAATAGCCCCACAGCGATACGTCGAACGTGGTGGCGGTCTTCTGGAAGTACACGTCGTCGACGCCCATCGGGTACTCGGCGAGCATCCAGGCGATCTGGTTGTGGATCGCGCCGTGCGACACCGCGACACCCTTCGGGCGGCCAGTGGAGCCCGAGGTGAAGATGACATAGGCCGGGTTGTCCCGGCGCACCGGTCGCAGCAGTTCCCCGGCGCGCAGTGGACTGCCGTCGACGCCGTCGAAACCTTCCGCGTCGAGACGCAGCAGCGCGATCGAGTCCGGCACGGCGACGGCGTCCGCCGTCGTCGTGATCACGCACACCGGATTCGCGGTGCGCAGGACGTGCTCGATGCGCTCGTCGGGATGATCCGGATCAAGCGGCACGTACGCGGCGCCCGCGGTGACGATCCCGTACATCGCGACGACCAGGTCCAGCGAACGGCGGATCGCGAGGCCGACCAGCGATTCCGCACCCACGCCACGCGAGATCAGCAGGCGGGCGAGCCGGTTGACCCGCTCGTCGAACTCGCGGTAGGTCAGCTCACGGCCCTCGTACACCACCGCGACCCGATCCGGATACGACCGCACCGCACGGCGGTAGCCGTCCAGCAACAACTCCGGTTCGACCGGATGCCGGGTGTCGTTCCACTCCCGCAGGATGCGATCGCGTTCCGCGGCAGTGAGCATGATGTCGATATCGCCGACCGGCGCGCCGAGGTCGCCGAGCAGGGCCTCGATCACCCGCAGCAGTCGTGCGGCGAGCGCGTCCACCTCGTCGGCGGTGAACCGGCTGCCGAAGAACTTCCAGGTCAGTTCGAGCGTCGACGCCGAGTGCACCAGCAGGGTCAACGGATAGTGCGTGTCGTCCTGGAGACCGACGCCGGTCACCGACATACCGTCCACCGAACTGGCGGCGGCGATGGCGTCCCGGTCGATCGGGTACGACTCGAAGATCAGCAGGGTGTCGAACAGGGCGCCCGCGCCGACGGTCCGCTGGATATCGGTGAGACCCACGTAGTGGTGATCGAGCAGGTCGGCTTGCTCCTGTTGCAGGCGGCGCAGCAGCTCGCCGATCGTGCCGCGGCCGCCGGTGCGCACCAGCACCGGCAGCGTGTTGATGAACAAGCCCACCATGGACTCGACGCCGGGCAGCTCGCCGGGGCGGCCGGACACGGTCGCGCCGAACACCACGTCGTCGCGACCCGTCAGCCGCCCGAGCAGAATGCCCCACGCGGCCTGCACCATCGTGTTCACCGTGACGCCGAGTTCGGCGGCGCGGCTCGTGATCCGGAGGGTGGTCTCGGCGTCGATCTCGGTGACGAGCTTGCCCACTTCGTAGTGCTCGACGGCCTTCGCCTGCGGGGCGAGCAGCGTCGGCTCGTCCACACCCGACAGCGCGTGCGTCCACACGCGCAGCGACGCCTCCTGGTCGCGGGCCGCGAGCCAGGCGAGGAAGTTGCGATAGGAGCTGACCCGGGGCAGCGCCGACTGGTCGCCCCGCGTCGCGTACAGCACCAGCACATCGCGCAGCAGCAGCGGCATCGACCAACCGTCGAGCAGGATGTGATGGCTGGTGATCACCAACCGCCATTGCCGCTCGGCGCTCGCATCCCCGGTTCCGGTGCGGTACAGGGTGAATCGCATCAGCGGCGGCGCCGACATATCGAAATGGGTCTCGCGCTCGAGCACGACCAGCCGGTGCAGCTGCGCCGCGCGCTCGGACTCGGGCAGGTGCGTCAGATCGACTTCCCGCCAGGGCACCTCGATCCGGTCCATGACCACCTGGACCGAGCGTCCCTCGGTGTCGGTGACGAACGCGGCCCGCAGGTTCGGGTAGCGGTCCAGCACGGCCTGCGCCGCCGCCCGCAGTCGCTCGACGTCCAAGGCGCCGCTCAGGTCGACCCGTGCCTGCGTGATGTAGACGTCCACGCTCGACTGGGCCAGCTGCGCGTGGAACAGCAGACCGGATTGCAGGGGCGACAGCGGCCACACGTCGGCAAGGGCCGGGTAATCGCGTTCCCAGGCTTCGATCTCCGCTTGCCCGACCGTGACCAGCGGCAGGTCCGACGGCGTCCGGCCACCCGCGTCCGGCTGCCGCGCGTGGCGCGCGAGGGCGGTGAGCGCGGCGACCCAGAGATCGGCGAGTTCACGCACCCGTTCCCGCGACAGCAGTCCGCTGGGGAAGGCGAACGACGCGCCCAGCTGCGGACCGTCCGCGCCCTCGGTGACGATCGCGTTGATGTCGACCACGCCGTTGGCGGGCATGTCCGAATCCAGGTCGGCATCCAGTTGCCCCAGGTCGGCGACCGGCGCCCAATCCAGCTCACCGAGTCGCCCGGCGAGTTCTCCGGTCGCGACCCGGCCCAGGTAGTTGAAGCTGATCTGCCCGGCATCTTCCAGCTGTGCGGCGGTCCGCGGGTTCAGGTAGCGCAGCAAACCGTAGCCGAGGCCGTTTCCAGGTATCGCCAGCAGCTGTTCCTTCACCGATTTCACGATGTCGGCCAACGGCTTCCCGCCGTCGAACGCCGCGGCGACGTCGACGCCTGCCAGCTCGAGCCGGACCGGATAGGCGCTGGTGAACCAGCCGATCGTCCGGGCCAGATCAGCACCGGCGACGAGTTCTTCCGCGCGACCGTGGCCTTCCAGCTCGACCAGCACCGCACCGTTGGACGCCGCACCACGCCATTTGCTCACCGCCAGGGCCAGCGCCGACAACAGCCCGTCGTTGACGCCGCCTCGATACCGCTCCGGGAGCACGGTCAACACCGCGTCGGTCACGTCCGCGGGCAACGTCACCCGGACCTGGTCGACAGTGGCGAGCGTGTCCACCACCGGATCGAAGGCCCGGCTGCCGAGCGGTGTCTCCGGGGTCGCCGTGACCTGCTGCCAGAACGGCAGTTCCGCGACCAGCGCCGGGTCGTTCGCGGCATCGGCGAGAGCGTGCGCCCACCGGCGCATCGAAGTTCCGTTGGCAGGCAGCGTCACCGCTTGCCCCGCCGGCTGCGACCAGGCCATCGCGAGATCGGGAAGCAGGATCCGCCAGGACACACCGTCGACGACGAAGTGGTGCGCGACGATCAGCAATACGTCACGACGCCGACCGGCCGTCTCGGACCCGGTGAAGGCGAACCAAACGAACTGCGCCATCACCGCATTCGACGGATCGAGCCTGCCCAGCGCCGCGTCGTATGCGGCGCTCGCCCGCCGCGTCAAGTCCGCGTCGTCGATCCCGGCAGGCAGTTCGACCCGGTGCACCAGCGCGTCGGCATCCACCGCGCCGCGTTCCAGCGCTTCGAACACCCAGGCGCTGCCCGGCGTCGCGTCCACGGAGGCGGGGACGCCTTCGGCGCGACGGCGCAGGCGGGCGCGCAGGATGTCGTGATGGTCCAGAACCGCGCCGATCGTCGCGACCAGAGCGGCACGATCGACGCCTGCGGGCAGCCGCACCGCCATCGACTGCGAGTATCGCTGGTAGGACGAACCACTGGCGAGGGTCGCCGCCATGATCGGCGTCAACGGGATCTCACCCACTCCGCCGCCCGGCAGTTCCGCCAGCTGGTGCTGCGAAGCATCGGCGAGCGTGGCGACCTCCGCCAATGCCTCGACCGTGCGGTGGTCGAACACATCCCGCGCGGTGAACACGACGCCCCGTGCTTTGGCCCGCGAGACCAACTGGATCGACAGGATCGAATCGCCGCCCAACGCGAAGAACGAGTCGTCCAGACCGACTCGCTCGACGCCGAGCACAGCGGCGAAGATCTCGGCGATGATCTCCTGCAACTGTGTGGTGGGCGCACGGAACTCGCGTACGGCGAACACCGGCTCGGGCAGAGCCGCACGATCCAGCTTTCCCACCGGCGTCAACGGAATCCGCTCCAGCACCATGATGGAAGCCGGAATCATGTACCCGGGCAGCGACCCACCCACGAACTCCGCCAGCACACCGGTGTCCACACCCGCACCCGGCCGCGGCAGCACATAAGACACCAACGCAGTCGCACCCGACGGCAACGTCTTGCCGATGGTCACCGCGAAATCGACATCGGGATGACCGGTCAACACATTGTCGATCTCGCCCAACTCGATGCGGAAACCACGGATCTTCACCTGGAAATCCGACCGTCCCACGTACTCGATGACGCTGCCGGATTCGGCCCGGCGCACCAGGTCCCCGGTCCGATACAGCCGCCCGCCAGGAGTGCCGGTCTCCGCGCCGAACGGGCTGGCCACGAACCGATCCGCGGTCGATCCGGGCCGACCCGCATACCCCTGCGCCAACGCGGCACCCGACAGATACAACTCACCGACCACCCCGGCGGGCACCGGAGCCAACCGCGAATCCAGCACGAACGCGCCCACGCCCGCGATAGCCGTGCCGATCGAGATCGGCTCCCCCGGGGCCAACGGAGGCGTGCTCGTAGCCAGAATCGTCGCCTCGGTGGGTCCGTAACCATTGAAGAACCGACGACCACCCGCCCACCGGCCGACCAGCTCCGGACCGAACCTGTCCCCCGCGACCACGACGACCTGAAGATCATCGAGGCCCGCCGGCTCCACCGACTCCAACGCGGCCGGAGTGATCAACATGTGCGTCACCCGCTCGCGCCGGAGCAGATCCGCCAACTCTTCCCCGCCGAAGACCCCCGGCGGCGCGATCACCAATGTCGCGCCCGACGAAAACGCCAGCAACAACTCCAATACCGATACATCGAAGTTCGGCGAACACACGTGCAGAACGCGCGACTCCCCGGTCACGCCGAAATGCTCACGTTCCGCGGCCACCAACCCCGCCAGACCGCTGTGCGTAACCACGACACCCTTGGGTCGTCCCGTCGACCCGGAGGTATAGATCACGTACGCCGGATGCCGCTCGTCCAGCGGGCGGACCCGATCGGTGTACGACAGCGGGTGGCCCGGGTGCGCGGCGATGCGCGCGGACCGTGCCGGATCGTCCAGTTCGAGCCAGTCCACCGCCGTGCCCAGCGCCGGCCGGTATGCCGAAGTGGTCAATCCGAGCACCGCACCGGAATCCGAGATGATGTGCGCGATCCGCTCGGGCGGGTACGCCGGATCCACCGGCACGTACGCCGCGCCCGTCTTCGCGACCGCCCACACCGCCAGTACCGATTCGACGCTGCGTGCGATACCGATCGCCACGGTGTCTCCCGCGCCGATCCGGTGTCCGACGAGTTCGCGCGCCAGTCGGGACGACAATTCGTCCAGCTCGCGATAGGTCAACTGCCGGTCGTCGGACGGATCGCCGGTCGGATTGAACCGAACGGCGACGGAGTCGGCCGCGGATTCCACAGCGGCCGTGAGCAAACTCACAAAAAGAAGACCGACCCGCCGACGACCTCGCGAAGCACGACGATCCCTACCCATGGCTGTATCTCACCTCTCGCCGCCGATTCGCCCGATACAGCTGCAAATCGTCTTCCCACTACCCACATGCCGCGACCAGCGCCGGATCGGAGCGACCGGAATTTTACCCGTGAGTTTTCTCAGACTATTCCCAATGCTGAAAATATGCCGATTTGCTCGAACGTGGTTGCCGACGTCGGCGGCGCTACGTGGAAAAATTCCACCAGGTGCACGCAGTAGGACGTTTGCCCAGGTAGGTGCGGCGGCGAGGCCGAACAAGCCCACTCGATCGATAAATCGAAGTCCGTCGAATAATTCAATCGACTGCCGCAGTTATGTTTCCGAGATCGTGCCGAGCGATCGCCTTGGGGAAGGAAAACGCGATGCGACTTACAGCCTTTTTAGATCGTTGTACACGATAAGAGGCAAGATCATTTACTCAAGAATTGCTTACAGATTGCCAACCGTTTACCTTGGTACGGACAGAATTTGCTCGACGATTCCGGGAATCCGGCGCATATCCCCTGCGGGACGGGCGCGACGCGTCCGCACTCGCACAGCCGACCGAGCGCGCATCCTCGCTGCGGACGCGGCCACCGAGCGCGGCCACGACACCCACAGCGCAGGTCATGACCCGTTACCAACAGGTAGGGGTACCCCGGTCGTCCGGCGACGGCGAGGCAGAGCAGAATTCGGCTATGCGGCGACAGCTGGACCTGATCTCACCGGATACACGACGCACCTGTGCGTGTTTGCCGAAACGGAGCGCCGGGTAAATGGCACGAATGAGCGAGCCGAGTCCCTACGTGGAATTCGACCGGAAACAGTGGCGGACCCTGCGTAAATCGACTCCCCTGGTGCTCACCGAGGAAGAACTGATCGGCCTGCGTGGTCTCGGGGAACAGATCGATCTCGAAGAAGTCGCGGAGGTGTATCTCCCGCTCGCTCGTCTCATCCACCTCCAGGTGGCCGCGCGTCAGCGGCTGTTCGCCGCGACCGCGACATTCCTCGGTGAAACCCATCCCGACCAGCAGGTGCCGTTCGTGATCGGCGTCGCGGGCAGCGTCGCGGTGGGCAAGTCCACCACCGCGCGCGTGCTGCAAGCACTGCTGGCGCGCTGGGACCACCACCCGCGGGTCGACCTGGTCACCACCGACGGATTCCTCTATCCCACCGCGGAACTCACCCGGCGCGGCATCATGCATCGCAAGGGTTTTCCGGAGAGCTACGACCGCCGCAAGCTGTTGCGATTCGTCACCGAGGTGAAATCCGGTGCGGCCGAAGTCTGCGCCCCGGTGTATTCGCACATCTCCTATGACATCGTGCCGAGCAAGCTGCACTGCGTGCGCCAGCCGGACATTCTGATCGTGGAGGGGTTGAACGTGCTGCAGACCGGTCCGCGCCTGATGGTGTCGGATCTGTTCGACTTCTCGATCTACGTCGACGCGCGCATCGAGGACATCGAGAAGTGGTACGTGCAAAGGTTTCTCACCTTGCGCAAGACCGCTTTCGCCGACCCGAACGCGCATTTCCACCACTACTCCGGATTCACCGACGAGCAGGCGACCGCGGCCGCGCAGGAGATCTGGAACAACACCAACCGGCCGAATCTGGTCGAGAACATTCTGCCCACCCGTCCCCGCGCGACCCTGGTGCTGCGTAAGGACGCCGATCACAGCATCAATCGGCTTCGGCTGCGGAAATTGTGATCGCGCTCACAATTTCCACGCCTCGTCGAGCCGCTGCGCGACATCGATATCGCAGACCGCGGCGATGTGCGGCTTACGGATCTCGGCGCGGATGTAGCGGGCGACGAAACGTCTGATCTCGTGATCGACGCTGGCGAGAACGCGCAGCAGTTGTCCGCGCCTGGTGGCGGCGGCGACGCTGACGCGTACGTCAGCGGGCTGCGGGTCGGCGATATCGATCACCACCCGCAGGGGCGCCGCCGTGCGCACCGTCAGATACAGATGGACGGTTCCCTCGACGTGGAACCGGTGCCGGTCCACCGCCAGGTCCAGCAGCAGGTCGACGTCGAGCGGGATGATCAGCTCGAAGGCGATGGTCTCGCCGTCGCGGCGGCGCAGCCGGGACGATCCGAGCTGGACCTGCGCGGTGACCTTGGCCAGCCGACCGGGGCCGACCCCGATCGGACCGAAATCGAAAGCACTGCCGGTCAACTCGGCGAACGCCCCCGCGATGCGCGCTTCGGAGGCGGCGTACTCCAGGAAGCGCCTACCGAACTCCACATAGCTGATCGAGTCGTCCGGTTCGCCCCGCGCGGCTCCGGCGCGCCGGTGGTCGAACGAGCTCATGAGACCGCACGGTACGCGACAAGATCGACACCGGCGCGGAATTCAGCGAACCAAGATCGAATCAGACGCCGAAACGGCGATGGCGCGCGGCGAAGTCGCGCAGCGCCCGCAGGAAATCCACCCGGCGGAACTCCGGCCAGTACGCCTCGGTGAACCATATCTCCGAGTATGCGCTCTGCCACAGCAGGAACCCGGAGAGGCGCTGCTCGCCGGAGGTGCGAATGACCAGGTCCGGGTCCGGCTGACCGGAGGTGTAGAGATGCTGGCCGATCGCGTTCACGGTGATCGACTGCACCAGGTCCTCACCGGTTTCGCCCGCGGCGATCTCCTGGCGGACCAGCGAGCGCACCGCGTCGGTGATCTCCTGCCTGCCGCCGTAGCCGACCGCGACATTGACGTGCACTCCGTTGCGGCCGTCGGTGCGCTCGGCCGCGGTGCGCATCCGCTTGGCGATCAGCTCGGGAAAGCCGTCGAGCGAGCCGACGATGCGCACGCTCCAGTTCTGCTCCGGCGCCGACAGCTCCTCGACCACGTCGGTGATGACCTCGAACAGCGTCTCGAGTTCCTCCGGATCGCGCTGGAGATTCTCGGTGGACAGCAGGTAGACGGTCACCATCTCGATGCCCTCGGCCTCGCACCATCCGACCAGCTCGGCGATCTTCAGCGCGCCGACCCGATGGCCGTGACTGACGTCGGTGAAACCGTTCTCCCGCGCCCACCGGCGATTGCCGTCACACATCACCGCGACGTGCCGGGGATGCTGTTTGCCGGCCAGCTGCCTGGACAGCCGGGCCTCGTAGATGCGATACGGCAGACCCCGCACCTGACTCGGAAGTTCCACGCGGGCAACCCTACGCCTCGGCGACGCGAACGCGGCATCGACCGCGATACGCCGGTACAGTGGCCGGGAGCACGCAAGTTACGGTTGCGTAGGTTACTGACGGGTTCAACTACCTCGTCTGCACTCGGTCCGTCTTGGGCCGCGGACAGACTGCTCCAGCCGTCCCTTAGGAGGTACACGTGTCCGAATCGGTCGGCGCCGCCGATGCGACCGCCGTCACACCGGTCCCCGCTTCGTCAGGTGAAGCGCTGGCCGATGCGCTGGTCAAACCGCGCCTGCGAGGCTGGATCCACACCTGGGCCGTCGGCGTCGCGGCGATCGCGGCCGTCGTGCTGATCGCCACCGCCACCACGATCTCGGCGACCGCCGGATGGTCGACGCTGGTCTACGGGCTCACCGTGTGCGGACTGTTCGGCGTCAGCGCGGTCTATCACCGGGTGACCTGGCCGACCGCGCGCGCTCGCGTCCGGATGAAGCGAGCGGATCACTCGATGATCTTCCTGTTCATCGCGGGCAGCTACACCCCGTTCGCCCTGCTCGGTCTGCCCGGGCGCACCGGACAGACGCTGCTGGCCGTGGTCTGGGCGGGCGCGCTGGCCGGAGTGGCGCTGAAACTGCTGTGGCCCGGCGCGCCCCGCTGGGTCGGCGTTCCGCTGTATCTGCTGCTCGGCTGGGCGATCGTGCCGGTGGCCGGACAACTGAACGACCAGATCGGCATCGCACCGCTGATTCTGCTGCTGATCGGCGGCCTGTTCTACAGCGGCGGCGCGATCCTCTACGCCACCAAGTGGCCGAACCCGTGGCCGGGGGTGTTCGGGCATCACGAGTTCTTCCACGCGGCCACGGTGCTGGCGGCGCTGACCCACTACGCGGCGGTCTGGCTCGTCGTCCTGCGCTGAGCGCATAGAGTCGACGGGGAGGTCGAACGAGAGGGGCGGCGCAGACGATGGAACAGAGCTCGTTCGTGTTCTTCGTCGGGATCACACGCCGGTCAGCGGAATCGCGACCTCGATGATCGCGAAATTCGTCCTCTGGGCGCTCAAAGCGCGGGGTGGTCTGGCCGTATTGGTCACCACGGCGAATCTCAGCGGGCTCGCGGTGATCGTCACCCAACTGTGGCTGAACGGGTTCCTCGGCAGGCTGGGCGCGGATTGGCTGCGGGCGCTGGCCTTCGTCGGCATCTACCCCGCGGTGGGCTTCCTGGCGGGCATCGTGCTGGCGGTGCGCGACCGCAAGGTGTACTTCGGCTGGCTCGACGCCGGTCGCAAACCGACGAAGGTGGAGGCGCGGCGCTTACTGCACCTCCCCGCCGCGATCAGCATGCGCGCGATAGCGCTGTGGATACCCGGCGTGATCGTGGCGACCGCGGTCTTCGCGCGGCTGAGCCCGGACAACGATCCCGGCGTGACGGCGTCGCTGTTCACGATCGGCGCTTTCGAGTCGGCGGCGGTCACCTTCCTGATCGTGGACCGGTTGATCCGGCCGACGATTCCGGTGGTCGCCGGGGTGCTCGGCTGGACCATGCACTGGAGTTCTTCGGTGCTGGTACGGGTCGTGCTGACTTGGGCGGTGGCGGCGGCGCTTCCGCTGCTCATGCTGATCGTCGTGCTGGCCGACCCGGCGGCGGCCGCGCCCGACCGGGTCCGCACCGCCATCTACCTGTCCGGGGTCGGCATCGGGGTGGGCGCGCTGGCCACGGCGCTGCTCGCCCGCGCGGTCGCCGCGCCGATGCGCACCCTGCGTCGCGCGCTGGACCGCATCGCGCAGGGCGATCTGGGCGCGCGGGTTCCGATCGGCAGCACCAGCGAGATCGGCCGGTTGGAGCACTCGGTCAACGAGCTGGCGGCGAATCTGCGCGAGCGGGAGCGGATGCGGGAGGTGTTCGGCAGGCACGTCGGGGCCGAGGTGGCCGAACGCGCGCTGGCGCGCGGGGCGGATCTCACCGGCGACGTGCGCGAGGTGTCGGCGCTGTTCGTCGACGTGACCGGGTCGGTGGAATTGTCCACCGGGCTGCCGCCGCAGGAGTTCGTGGACAAGCTCAACCGGTTGCTCGCGATCGTGGTCGCGGCGACCGAGGAGAACAACGGCCTGGTCAACAAGTTCGAGGGCGATGCGGCGCTGTGCGTCTTCGGAGCGCCGATCGCCCTCGGCGACAACGCGACCCCGGCGTTGCGGGCGGCGCGCCGCATCCGGGACGAAGTGCTCGCCACCGGGGAGCTCGACATCGGTATCGGCGTCGCGCGCGGACCGGTCTTCGCCGGCGACGTCGGCTCCGACACCCGGCTGGAATTCACGGTGATCGGCGACGCCGTCAACGAGGCCGCCCGCCTCACCACGGCGGCCAAGGAGGTGCCACGGCGCATCCTGGTGAGCCAAGCGCTGATCGAGGCCGGTACCGAACACGAACGCGCCAAGTGGACGTTCTACGACACGATCGTGCTACGCGGCATGAAAGACCCGACGTTCTGCTGGACCGACATCGACACCTCCGGCGACCGACCCGACCGCATCGAGACCCGCACCGATCAGCTCGACCGCGACGACCTGCCCGCCGACACCAACCCGGTCATCGAAATCCACACGGCCGCAGCGCCGTCCGACGATGCCGAGCGCCCGGACGCCGAACTGGACGCTCCGCCTCGCCGCTAGACCCGAGCGGGCACCCCCTAGTTGCGCAGGAGCGCCGTACGGAGCTGGTCGGGGGTGGAGACCGGGAGGTCGCACACGGAGCCGCGGCAGACGTACGCGGCGGCGGCGTTGCGGACCAAGGGCCGATCGGCCAGCAGCGGTACGGCATCCGGGGCAGCGGCGAGGACGACAGAGCCGCCCGGGGCGGCCGAACGGGCCGTGGCGAGCAACTCGGTCGGGTGGGCCGCCGGTTCGGTGGCGATGGCGACTTGCAGCGGGCCGCGCAGGGCCGCCTCGGCGACGGTGAGCCACTGGCCCGCCGATCGCGGCGCGCGCGCCAGCACGATCGCGCCACGCTCCAGGGTGCGGTCGGCGAGTTCCCGGTAACGGACGGCCCGCTCGGGATCGCTCGTGGCCGCCGCGGTGAGCAGCGCTTCGGCCAATGCGGAGGCGCCAGCGGGCGTGGCGCCGTCGATCGGGTCACGCGGGCGGGCGACCAGAGTTTCGGCGTCGTCGGCGGTGTCGAACCAGCTGCCGGGTTGGTCCGGGTCGGCGAAATGCTCGATCGCGATGTCCAGCAAGCGTTGGGCCTCGTCCAGCCAGCGGATTTCTCCGGTGGCCTGATGCACTGCGAGCAGGCCGGTGACCAGCCAGGCGTGGTCCTCCAGGACGCCGGGCGCGGCGCCGACGACGCCGCCGAGCGAGGCGCGCCGCAACCGCCCATCCACCACGTGCTCGGCCAACAGGAACTGCGCGCACCGCACGGCGGCGGCGGTCCACTCCGGCTCGTCCAGCGCGCCCGCGGCCTCCGCGAGCGCGGTGATCGCCATGCCGTTCCACGCGGTGACCACTTTGTCGTCCCGGTCCGGCTGTGGGCGGCGGTCGCGGGCGGCGATCAACGCGGCGCGGATGTGTTCCAGCCGCGCTGTGTCCTCGGCCGTGGCCGGCTCGGCGTACCTGGTCAGTACCGAGGTGCACTGTTCGAAGTTCCCCGCCGTGGTGACGCCGAAGAATTCGGCCGCCCACGCCCCGTCGATCGCACCGAGCACCCCGGCCAGCTCGGCGGGCGTCCACACGTACGTCGCGCCCTCGACGCCGGGCTTGCCGGGTTCCAAGTGGGTGTCGGCGTCCAGCGCCGAGGCGAAACCGCCCTGCGGGGTTCCGAGGTCGTCGAGCAGGAACCGCACCGTCTCCCGGGTGACCCGGCTCGGCAACGATTCCGGAAACTCCGACTCGCTGCGCCGGGCCAGATGCGCGTAGGCGCGCAGCAGCTGCGCGTTGTCGTAGAGCATCTTCTCGAAATGGGGAATCACCCAGGCGGCGTCCACCGAGTACCGCGCGAACCCGCCGCGCAGCTGGTCGTAGATGCCGCCGCGCGCCATGGCCTCGGCGGTGCGGGCCACCACGTCGAACACCGCGGAGTCGCCGGTCCGCTCCCAGTGCCGCAGCAGGCCCTCCAGCAGCGCCGACGGCGGAAACTTGGGAGCGCCGCCGAAACCGCCGTGCTCGGCGTCCTCGTCGCGCAGTACGGCGGCGACGGCATGGGCGAGCAGCTCGGGGGTGATCGTCAGGTCCGCGTCGGGCAGTCCCGCCGCCTGGTCGCGCAGCGCCGCCGCGACCTGTGCGGAGGCCTGGTTCACTTCGTCCCGGCGGTTCTGCCAGGTTTCCGTGACCGCGGTCAGCAGCTGGGTGAACGACGGCATGCCGCCGCGCGGTAGCTTCGGGTAGTAGGTGCCGCAGTAGAACGGTTCACCGTCCGGGGTCAGGAAGCAGGTCATCGGCCAGCCGCCCTGCCCCGTCATCGCCACCGTGGCGTTCATGTAGACCGCGTCCAGGTCCGGCCGCTCCTCCCGGTCGACCTTCACGCAGACGAAGTCCGCGTTCATCTGGTCCGCGGTGGCTTGGTCCTCGAACGACTCGTGCGCCATCACATGGCACCAGTGACAGGACGCGTACCCGACCGACAGCAGGACGGGCACGTCCCGCTCCCGCGCTTCGGCCAATGCTTCGGCATCCCACTCCCGCCAGTGCACCGGGTTGTCCGCATGCTGACGCAGGTACGGGGACGTCGCCTCTCCGAGCCGGTTCATGGCTCCACCGTACGACCCTTCCCCGACCCGTGCGGGTAACCCCATCGAACGCCCGGGCCTTTCTCCGCGACCGCCTCGCGGCCGGATCGAGCCAACGGCCCCGCACACGAACGTGCGGACGCTCCCCCTGCGGTTGCGCCGCCGGAGGGCCGGTGATGGAATCCGGCTTTCGATGGAACCGGTCGTCGGGCCGGGGCGTCCGAGGTCGAGCTCGACCACAGCAATAGGAAGGTCAACGCGCTGAACGAGCGCGGACGTCGGCTCGATCGAACGTGGCTCGGCTGGATTCTCCGGGTAGGAGGGCGACGCGGGCAACACCACACGCGGCCGTGATCTTCGCCCGGGACGGGTAGTTACCGGCCGACGGCGAAATCCGCTGTCACCCTTGGAGAGTGGGCGGTCGGCAGGGTGGAGGTACGCATCCCCGGCCAGTTCGGCTACGAGTGAGTCGGACGGCGAGTCCAGCCGAGCATCGAAAAAGGACATCAATGGCAACAACGTCTTCGAGACCTTGCAGAACACTCCAGGAACGTAGGTCTGGAATTCAATATCGAGTTCATCAGCTTCCTTCGACCCATCCGGATGCACGTTTCGTAAGCAGTGGAATGGTAGATCCGACTTGGGTCGACGGGGCCGGGGGACGCTCGGCCCCGCGCAACTGTTGCAGCCTCTCCCTGAAACCCCTTTCCAGATACGCATTGCCCTCTTCCCGCTCCCATTCACGATCCCCTGGCCGCCAAGCACTCTCGTGGCCTTCGCCGAGCCGACTGAGCTCTACAGCCGAATCCAGGAAGTAACGGTGGCCCGAAATTCTCGGGCGGTGACCTCGGCGCGGAACCCTCGGGCGGTGATCTCGATGCCCGAGATCATCTGGACCATGTTGTTGCAGAACATAATTCAACTCGCAGCAGGCGTCGCAGCTGATCACAGCATCCGAGAGCGGAATTGCTCCGAATGCGAGAAACGAGTAGATCTTGCGCAACGTGTCTTCGCCAGGGAGAAAGGGCCTGGATCTATGCGCGATATGGAGTAGCGCAAGGCGCGCGCAGGTCATGGCGTCGGCTCGTCGCGGAAAGCTGACGTCTGCCGGGTGCAGACGCCGCAGAGGTTCCTGGCGAAGTCGCATAACATCATGATGGCCACTGAGACTGCGGGTTTCGCAGATCTTCTTCAGGTCCGTCTCTTCGCGGTCACGATGCCAGTACGCACCGTCATATTCTATGACGAGAAGATGCCCCGCTCGTTCACCGATCTCAAAAAGCATGTCAGCTCGGAGCTCGTAGCGGCCCCCGACTCTGTGGTTGCGAACTCCCGTTCCGAACACGAAATTGAGGATCGCGAAGATACTGCTTTCGGCAACAGATTCGCCCGGCGCACTGTCACCTGGTCTGAGGAAGCGCCCTGCGCCGTACCAACTCATAGTGCGAAGGTAACCAGCGGCACCGACATGTTCACGGTTCTGGAGTTGCTCTCCGACTGCGACCGTGCAGCGAGGCAGAGCGCCGAGCAAGTTGCGGCCCTCTGGATGTGTCGGTGGTCGCGCGAAATCGGCCGCCGTATCTCACGGATTAGCGATCTAACTGCGTAAATATGCTCTACCCCAGGGCGAGGAGAACGCTCTACCGCGCCGCGCACGAAAGCCGCCGGGCAGGATTTCGGCGTGCCGTAGCTGGATGGCTGAGTCTCAGTAGGGACCCGGCGTGCTCGGCTCGGCACGCCAGGGCCCCGACGGACCGGGACCGAACGTGAGGGCCAGATCGAACAGGTGCCGGTTCCACGAGCGGACCGCGAGGTCGGCCAGAACGCCGGAAACCGTGATGGTGTCGCGCCTGGCCGGCGCGGCCAGCGTCTGGTTCTCTCCGTGCTGCGGCTGCTCGTTCCAGACCGGTACGCCGAACGGGACCGGACTGGTCTCCAGCAACGACACCCATGTCCCGTCGGGCGCGCGCGTCACCGTCGTGAGTGCGTACGGCGCGAAAGGCACCTGCCACCCGCCCGTCTCCAGCACCATGACTTCACCGCGCTCGGCCGCCGCGAGCGCCATCTCCCCGAACCAGCGGGCGAAGGCGCTTCGCGCGTCCTCGCTCACCGCAGCTTGCGCGGTGGATTCTTCCACCCGGGTCAGTTCGACCGCGTCACCCGGTACACCCCCTTGCGGATCGCGGAAGCGGGCCGCCAAGAACAAGGTGCCGAACCTGCCGGTCGGATGGAGGTGCAACAAACCGGCTTCCCGGAAACGCGTCTCCCCTATCGGCATTCGCGCCAACCGACCGATACCGGCACACCCGCGCACGATCTCCGGCTGGTGCACTCGCCAGTACGACACCCCTTCGCCGTCCCGCCACAGCGGCATATGCCCGCCGATCATCGGCCCGAGCATCGTCGTTTCCATAACATCCCCAGGCGAGACCGCCGCCCCCACGTTCGTCATGCCGACGATGCTATCGCCACAGGAGGATTCGGCCGGAGCGACTACCGGCCGACGCGGGGTCCTTCGGTGATCCCCCACATCTCCGCGAGGCGGTCGTCGGCGACACGGAAGATCTCGAGCAGCATCGGCCGCGAGTCGTCCGGCCCGCCGGTTCCCTCGATGGACGAGCGAACAGCGACCTTGTCGCCGTCGACCAGGATGTCCTCGGCGACGACGCGCATGCCGGGGAATCGGTCCACGAGTTCGCGCCAGGCAGCCTTACCCGCCTCGACCCCGGTCGCGTGGAGCGCGTGGCTGTAGAAGTTCGGGGCCGCCAGGTCGTCGAAGCGGTCGAACTGCCGGGTGTTGAAGCACTCCTGCATGCGCAGTATCAGGGCGCGGATGTCGTCGGGTGTGGCCATCGGCGGAATCTCCCACAAGCAACCGATCGAGGTAGGGCGAGCGCCGAACACAAGCGGTGTGTCGCCCCGTTTACCGGAGCACTATACGGTGCTGTGCGCCGGTTATGCGTGCGGTGTGCCCGATCCCTCCGCCGAACACCCTCCGGCACTGCCGTCGCCGGCGCATTCACCGCAATCGCCATGCCGGGGCCGAGACAACCGCGGGACCCTCGGCGCACACAGCCCAGATCATCCTCGGCGGAATACGCTGCGGCGAAATCGAGCTGCGCCGATGGGAGCGGACCGATTACAGTCTTATCCGCGCCCGGTGCGCAGGCAACGGATACTTCCGATTCACGGGATTGGTTGCGGGTTCGAGTCCCGTCCGGATCGTTTCGATCCGGTAGCTCAATTGGCAGAGCAGTCCACGGCAGGGTTTTCGGACCCGCAGGGCTCGATTCGCTCGAGCCGGTACTCCCGTCGCCGACCATAACTCGGGTGTCCAACCTTTGCGCGGAAAGCGGCGAGGTATCCGCGCTTCCCGTAGGAATGCATACCGGAGTGGCTCGTCGAATTTCATCGGCGACAGAGGTATCCGCGTACCCGCCGGAACTCGGCACACTACGTGCGGGCCAGTACCTCGCGTCCGACATACGCCAACAGTCTGCGGTGTGCCGGTTCGTCGTCGGCGACGAGCACCTCGGGACCGAATATGCCGGGCGCGCGGAAGGAATCGATGCCGCCCTTGGTCTGCATGGTGGCGAGCAGTTCGCCGCACAACTCGTCGTCGGCCAGATCCGGGCGATCAATCGCCACCGCGATATCGATGCCGTGCACCAGGATCTCGGTGAGATGCACCAGCGCGGCCGCGGGGCCGGGCAGTTCCCCGAGTGAGATGCCCACCGTGCCGTCGAGCGCGTCGGGCCGGTGCCAGGCGGCGCGGCCCACCTCGGCCGCCGCGGCGTACGCACCTTGCGGATCGCCGCCGAGCCAGTCGGATTCGTGTTCGGCGCCGGCGTCCGTGCCGCTCAGCGCCGCGGCGAAGATGTGCATACCGCCCACCGTGTGGTTGAGCACGGCGCGGACATCCCAGTCCCGGCACGGCGTCGGCGCTGTCAGACCCGCTCCTCCCACGGCGGCGACGATCGCTCCGGTCGCGTCCAGTGCGCGGTCGATCTGTCCGATCACGTTGTCCATGAGCTTCCTTCGGTCGAGCGGTTTGGCTGAATTGGTAACACAGGACACCGACAAGCGCGCGGCAATGCGAACTCCACCTTGCGCGGAAATAGTTGCTCACAGTGTGCTTCTCGAGACCGCGACCGAAAAATCGGATGCGCGGGCCGGGACCGCCCCGCTAGCCTCGGTGGTGCGCCCGGTGCGCAGGCAACGGATACTTCCACTTCTAATGGACAGGTTGCGGGTTCGAGTCCCGCCCGGACCCCATGGTCCGGTAGCTCAACGGTAGAGCGGTACGTTCCGTCGCCGATTTCCATCTCGGGCGCGCTACAGACGAATCGCGCACGCGCGAATCGGCCCGGTGCGCCGACCACGGTTACTTCCGGACCCACGAGTTCCGGTTCGAATCCGGACCGCCCTCGCGGCGGTGGTGTAACGGCAGCACAGAGGGCATGTCCGTGGTCCGATCGTGATCTCGGGCCGGTTCGCTCGGGCGGAGGAACGGCGCGTGTCCGGTGCGCAGGCGACGGCTACTTCGGGTTCAACTCCTGCCGAAACCATTTCGGTCGCTCGATACGGCGAGCATGCCGTCACCGAATTTTCTCGGACACTCCGCACCCGAAAAATCAGATGCGTCAGTTCAATTCGTCTCGCTACAGTTTCGGTGCACCCGGAAAAGAACACCGGGTGCGCCACAACTACATCGCACCTCCCGGTGCGAAGTCCGCGGCTACTTCTCGACCACGACCTTCGGGAACACCGCGGACGAACGACATCTCGGGGGGCATCGCGCGCACCGGCCCGGTGCGACTGCACGGCTACTTCCACGAGCAGGTCTGACACGCCTGCGGCGACTGGCGCGCCGCGACAGGTTCAGACCTCGGGCCGGGGCACCCGCGGCTGTCCCCGAAGCACAGCTGGGGAACCCCATGAGCAAGTTCAACCTCGCGCGCCCTGGCGCGACCTCACCGGTCACCACCGAGACCCGCCCCACCGGCCGCACCTTCGAGGGCGGCCCGGGATACGCCCGCACTCCGCAGAGCGAGCTGTTCCTGCTGGCCGTCACGAACATGGTCGGCGAGCACACGTTCTACGAGTCCGCCGGTCAGCGCGACGACCGCTACGCCGCGCTGGTGCACCGGGCGACGATCGCCGACCCGGAGTGGACCGCTCGCTTCCTGCGCTGGCTGCGCGCCGAGGCGAACATGCGCAGCGCCGCACTCGTCGGCGCCGCCGAGTTCGCCAAAGCGCGACTGGACGCCGACGCGGCCGGGATGTCGAGGCAGGTGATCGACTCGGTGCTACAGCGCGCCGACGAGCCGGGAGAATTGCTCGCCTACTGGACCGCGACCCACGGACGAGCGCTGCCCAAGCCCGTCAAGCGCGGTATCGCCGACGCCGTACGCCGCCTGTACGACGAGCGCGCACTGCTCAAGTGGGACAGCGCCGCGCGCGCCTTCCGGTTCGCCGACGTGCTCCAGCTGACCCATCCCGCCCCCGCGGCGGACAAGCCGTGGCAGGGGGCGCTGTTCACACACGCACTGGACCGGCGGTACGGCCGCGAGACCGGACTGCCCGCGACGCTGGCCGTGCTGCGGGCCCGTGCGGAGTTGATGACGCGCCCGGTGGAGCAGCGCCGCGCCCTGTTCGACGACCCGGAGCGAGCCCGCGCGACGCTGCGTACGGCGGGCATGACCTGGGAGGCGGTCGCAGGCTGGTTGCAGGGTCCGATGGAGGCGAAGGTGTGGGAGGCGCTGATCCCGACCATGGGCTACATGGCCAAGCTGCGCAATCTGCGCAACTTCGACCAGGCCGGGGTGAGCGACGCCGTGGCCGCGGACGTGGCCGCCGAACTCGCCGACCCGAACCAGGTGGCTCGCTCGCGGCAGCTGCCGATGCGGTTCCTGTCGGCGTACCGGGCCGCGCCGTCGCTGCGCTGGGGTCACGCGCTCGAGCAGGCGCTCGGTCACTCGCTGGCCGCCGTGCCCGCGCTCCCCGGGCGGACGCTGGTGCTGGTGGACACCTCGGGGTCGATGCGGGCCGGGTTCGCCAAGGACGGCTCACTGGCACGCTGGGATGCCGCGGCGCTGTTCGGCCTCGCGCTCGCCCGGCGCTGCGCACACGCGGACGTGGTGTCGTACTCCAGCCCCGGCGGCACCTGGAAGGGCCGCGCTCGGCCCGCCAGCCTGGTGTTTCCGCAGCGACGCGCCGAGCCGGTGCTCGCGGCGGTGCGGCGGTGGCACGAGGAGGGCTACTTCATCGGCTGGGGAACCGACACGGCGGGCGCGGTGCGTGAGCACTACGCGGGTCACGACCGGGTCGTCATCCTGACCGACGAGCAGGCGCACGACGGCGACGTCGGGTCGGCCCTGCCCGGCCGGGTGCCGCTCTACACCTGGAATCTGGCCGGATACCGCTACGGGCACGCCCCCAGCGGCACCCCGCACCGGCACGCCTTCGGCGGCCTGACCGACGCGGCGTTCCGGATGATCCCGCTGCTGGAAGCGGGCCGCGACGCCGACTGGCCGTTCTGAACGGCGGCGGGGCCGAGACCACTCCCGGTCTCGGCCCCGAGGTCTACGGAGCACCGTCGGCGGCCTGACCGACGCGGCTTCCGGAGCAGGCGCTGCCGGAAGCGGGCCGCGACGCCGGACTGGCCTTTCCCCCTCGTGGCCTACCCGAGCACCGGATAGTTGGCCCGGATGACGCCGTGCGGGTCGCGGGCCCGCTTGATCTCGCGCAACCGGGTCAGCGTCCCGGTATCGAAGACGGCGTCGGCGGACTCGCCGGGCGTGAGGAAGGTATACGGCTTGCGGCCGCTGATCTGCCCGCTCACCGCGTCCACGATGGCGGTGCGTCGCGCCGTGACCGCATCGCGCAGGTGCGGCAGCCCGAGACCAAGGCAGTAGAGCAGGTACGGCTCGGCGATCGGGCCGCGTGCGCCCCCGTCCGGCCGGGCTTCGGCCAGGGCGCCGCCGAGGTGCCGGATCTGCACATTGGCCAGCGGGGCGACCGGTTCCTCGATCAGGGTCTTGACCACGGCATCGCCGAGATCGGTGAGCTGCTCCGCCCGCGACAGCGACGGGCTCGGGTCCGTGGGCTCGGCGGTGACGGCGCCGATGTCGGCGGCCCCGAAAACGCCGCGCCTGTCCAGGATGGGATCTCCGATGGCGTCGAGCGCTGCCAGCAGCGCCCGGCCGCGATCCGGGTCGCCCAGATACACCGCGTCCACGCCGACCATCGGCGGCGCGTCCGGGATCTGCAGACGCTGGAACCACACCGACAGTTCGTCGGGAGCCCCGGCGGTGATCTCCTGGAAGGCGTCGAATACCTCGCGGATGCGCGTTTCCGGCCACAACATGCGGCCGCCGAAGAGCTCCGGCGCGGGGAACAGCTCGAACTCGAGCGCCGTCACGACGGCGAAATCGCCACCACCGCCACGCAGCGCCCAGAACAGGTCCGGATCGTCCTCGGCCGTGACCCGCCTCGCGACGCCTTCGGCGTCCACGATCTGGAAGGCGCGCACCGCGTCGGCGGCCCAGCCGTGCTTGCGGCCGAACCAGCTCATGCCGCCGCCGAGGGTGTAGCCGGTCACGCCGACAACCGGGTTGCTGCCCGCGAGGCCGGTCAAACCGTGCCTGGCCGCGGCCGCTTGCACCCGGCCCCACGGCACTCCGGCGCCGACGCGCGCCACCCGGCGCTCGGGGTCGATCTCGATGCCGTCCAGAAGCCCGGTGCGCAGCAGGATCGCCTCGGGCACCCCGCCGGACGCGCCGTGGCCGGTCGGCTGGGTGACAACCGGCACGCCCACGCGGGCCGCGTACCGGACCACGGCCGCCACGTCACCGGCGTCCACGGCCCGCACCACGGCGGCCACCGGTTGGTCGACGGTCGTCGTCCACGGCCGCGCCGCGGTCTCGAAGCCCTCGTCACCGGCCACCAGCACGCGGCCGGGCAGTGCGGCCCGCAGTTCGTCGAATGTCATCGCTCTGTCCTGACTCTCAGCGTTCGGAAGCAGACGCGCGCGACGAACTCGGTGTCGGCCTCTGGTGAAAGGCCGTGGTTCGCGCCGCGACTACCTCATTGACGACAGAGAGCGCGGAAAGGTAACAACGAGCAGGTCAGGGAAGGTTTTCGCCGGTCAGCCGGACTCCGGTCGGCCTTCAGGGTCGGCGCCCTCGGGCTCCTCGGCACGACGGGTGATGCCGTGCTCGGTGCCCTCGTCGGCCTCCTGATCCGGTTCGGGATGCTCGGGCTCGAAGGTGGCGGGCAGCCCCTTGATGTGCCGGTTCATCGACCGGATCAGCAGGAAGGTGCCCGCGAGCAGGATCAGGACGATGACCAGGCCGAGCGGCGACGCCTTGCCGAACTCGGGGCCGGTCGGCGTCCCGGGTGTCTGGGCGAGCAGGACCAGCGTCACGACCGCTCTTCCTCGATGCCCGCGAACAGGTCGGTCTCGGGCAGCTCGGTGCGCACGCGAGTCTTGGCCAGCTCGAACTCCTCGGTCGGCCACAACCGCTGCTGCATCTCCATCGGAATGGCGAAGAAGGCGCCGTTCGGATCGATCTGCGTCGCGTGCGCGCGCAAGGCGTCGTCGCGCTGCGGGAAGTACTTGGCGCAGTCGATCTGGGTGGTGATCCGGGAGAACACGTCACCGCGCTCGGCGGCGTACTTGCGCATCCGGTCCAGCCACTCCTGCAGCGGGAACGGCTCGCCGATGCGCTCGTACTCCGCGGCGAAGATCTCCATCCGCTTCATGCTGAAGCCGTGGTCGTAGTACAGCTTGAGCGGCGTCCACGGCTCGCCCGCGTCAGGGAAGCGCTCAGGGTCGCCTGCCGCCTCGAACGCCGCCATCGAAACCTCGTGGCAGCGGATGTGGTCGGGGTGCGGGTAGCCGCCGGTCTCGTCGTAGGTGGTCATCACATGCGGCTTGAACTCGCGCACCACGCGCACCAGGGCCTCGGTGGCCTCCTCCAGCGGAACCAGCGCGAAGCTGCCCTCGGGCAGCGGCGGCAGCGGATCGCCCTCGGGCAGCCCCGAGTCGACGAAACCGAGCCAGTGCTGGCGCACGCCGAGCGCACGGGCCGCGGCGGCCATCTCCTCGCGGCGGATCTCGTGGATCCGCTCCAGGACGCCGGGCGTGTCCATGGCCGGGTTCAGGATGCTTCCGCGCTCTCCGCCGGTCAGCGTCACGACGAGGACGTCGTGTCCTTCGTCGGCGTAACGGGCGGTCGTCGCGGCACCCTTGCTGGATTCGTCGTCTGGGTGGGCGTGCACCGCCATGAGGCGAAGGCCACTCACGTCTCGTTCTCCGTCGCTCTCGGTCGCGGGTGTCGGGGCTTCGTTACCTATAGTTCCATTCGACCCACTTTTGTTCCGACGTACCCCCCGGGAGCGACCACCATGAGCCAGCCCGCGCCGGAGAGCGGCGGTGACGCGAAGGCGGCGTCTCCCGGCGGCCCTCCGCCCGACCGGTACGGCACCGCGCCACGCAAGCCGCGCCGCTGGATCGTGCCGCTGCTGGGCGTCGCGGTCGTGCTCGCCGGGCTCGGCGTGGCCTACCTGGGCTATCAGAAGTACGGGCCGGAGGACATCGAGGCCGAGCAGCTCGGCTACGTCGTCGTCGACGACTCGATCATGACCATCCACCTCAAGGTCACCCGGGCCGACCCGCAGCAGCCGGTGGTGTGCTTCGTCCGCGCGATGGCGCGCGACGGCTCCGAACTCGGCCGCAGGGAAGTGCTCATCGAGCCGTCGAGCAGCGGGACGGTGGAGTTGACCACCGTCGTGCGCTCGTCCGCACGTCCCGTGTCGGGCAGCGTGTACGCGTGCAGCGATCGGGTACCCAGCTATCTGCGAGTTGGCTGATTTCCGCGCATATACCGGCGATTTGCCCGCGAAATCAACTCCGACCTGCACATTTGTGAATCATGCTAAAATGGCGTGATACACGGTTCCGGAGCTCGGAGCCGTGTTTGCTGCATTGGCGGCCAGCGCTGAGGGTTCGGGCATGCGATTTCGCCCGTGACCGGGGCCTGTCGGGGTTCGATGAACTTCCCAGGATCGCTCTAGCCGTCGACTGGCGCGTGCCCGCTTTCGGGTGGGTACACGCCGGTGCTCAGGGAATCCCGGCCTGCCGGGAACAACTACTAGGGAGTGATCGAGATGACTGAGACGCAAGTGACCTGGCTGACCCCGGAGTCGCACGACAGGCTCAAGAGCGAACTCGACGCGCTCATCGCCAATCGTCCGGTCATCGCCGCCGAGATCAACGAACGCCGGGAAGAGGGCGACCTCAAGGAGAACGGCGGATACCACGCCGCCCGCGAGGAGCAGGGTCAGCAGGAGGCGCGCATTCGCCAGCTGCAAGAGCTGCTGAACAACGCCAAGGTCGGCGTCGCACCGACCAAGTCCGGCGTCGCGCTTCCCGGGTCGGTCGTCAAGGTCTACTACGACGGCGACGAGACGGACACCGAAACCTTCTTGATCGCCACCCGCGAGGAGGGCTTGCGCGATTCCAAGCTGGAGACGTACTCGCCGAACTCCCCGCTCGGCGGCGCGCTCATCGACGCCAAGGTGGGCGAGACCAGGGAATACACCCTGCCCAACGGGAACACGATGAAGGTCACCCTGCTCAGCGCCGAGCCCTACCACAGCTGATGCTCTCGGCCGCGCCACCACGGCAGGCCGATACCCCCGCGGACACGAGCGGCCGCGCCCGATCATCGGGTGCGGCCGCTTCCTCATGTCCGTGAACCTAGCTCAACGCCTGCTCGATGTCCGCGAGCAGGTCGCTGACATCCTCGATGCCGACCGAGAGCCGCACCAGATCCGCGGGCACCTCCAGGTCGGAACCTTCGGTGGAGGCGTGCGTCATCGCGGCGGGATGCTCGATCAGCGACTCGATACCGCCCAGGGACTCCGCGAGGGTGAACACCTCGGTCCGCGCGCAGAACTTGCGCGCCGCTTCCACGTCGCCGCCCAGGCGCACCGAGATCATCCCGCCGAAGCGCCGCATCTGCTTGTCGGCGACGGCATGGCCCGGGTGCTCCGGCAGGCCGGGGTAGATCACCTGCGAGATCGACGGGTGGCCGGACAGGAACTCCGCGATGGTCTCGGCGTTGTCGCAGTGGCGTTCCATCCGCAGGGCGAGGGTCTTGATGCCGCGCAGCGTGAGGAACGCGTCGAACGGGCCGGGCACCGCGCCCGCACCGTTCTGCAGGAACGCGAACGCCGCGTCGAGTTCCGGGTCGTTCGTGATCAGCGCGCCGCCGATGACGTCGGAGTGGCCGCCGAGATACTTCGTGGTCGAGTGCACCACGATGTCGGCGCCGAGCAGCAGTGGCTGCTGCAGATAGGGCGTCGCGAAGGTGTTGTCGACGACCAGTTTCGCGCCCGCCGCGTGCGCGACGTCGGCCAGCGCGGGGATGTCGCCGATGCTCAGCAGCGGATTGGTCGGGGTTTCGATCCACACCAGCTTGGTGTTCGGCCGGATCGCGGCGCGCATCTCGTCCACGTTGAACACGTGCGCAGGCGAGTGCTCGATCCCCCACTGGCTGAAGACCTTGTCGATCAGCCGGAAGGTGCCGCCGTAGGCGTCGTCGGGGATCACGATGTGATCGCCCGGACGCAACGTGGCCCGCAGCGCACAGTCGGTCGCGGCCATGCCGGACGCGAACGCCCGGCCGTAGCGGCCTGATTCCAGCGCGGCGAGGTTCGCCTCCAGCACCGACCGCGTCGGGTTGCCGGTACGGGCGTATTCGAAACCGCCGCGCAACCCGCCGACGCCGTCCTGGGCGAACGTCGAACTCGCGTAGATGGGCACATTCACCGCGCCGGTCTGCGGATCGGGTTCATACCCGGCGTGCACGGCCCGTGTGGAGAATCCCAGCTCGCTCATGGGGTCAGCCTAATCGGGGCGATTCCCGGGCAACTTCCCGGTGTGTGCATATCGCCGTCGGACGCGCAGGCGAATCGGACGAATCCGGCGGATGACGGTCGCATAGCGGGATCGCGTCCCTCGATCCGATCGAATTCCACCGACGCCGCCACCAGCTCGGAAATCTTGCGCCGAGGCAACCGGCGTGAGTTGGGTCTCACTATTTCACCGCCCCTTTAGGCTGAGTCCATGGTCACTGTGGAAGAACTGTTCGCCACCGACGCGCTGCTGTCCGACGACGAGCGCGAGATCCGGGACACCGTCGCCGCCTTCGCCACTCAGCGACTGCGCCCGTACGTCGCGGACTGGTTCGAGGCGGGCACCTTCCCGGCCCGCGAGCTCGCCCCGGAGCTGGGCGCCCTGGGACTGCTCGGCATGCATCTGGAGGGGTACGGCTGCGCGGGCATGTCGGCCACCGCTTACGGCCTGGCCTGCCAGGAGCTGGAGGCTGCGGACTCCGGCATCCGCAGCATGGTCTCGGTCCAGGGTTCGCTGGCGATGACCGCCATCCACAAATACGGTTCGGAGGAACAGAAGCAGCAGTGGCTGCCGGAGCTGGCCGCGGGCCGCGCGCTCGGCTGTTTCGGACTGACCGAGCCCGACTTCGGCTCGAACCCGGGCGGCATGCGCACCCGGGCGAAGCGCGACGGCGCCGACTGGGTGCTGAGCGGCTCGAAGATGTGGATCACCAACGGCTCGGTGAGCGATGTCGCGGTGGTGTGGGCGCAGACCGAGGACGAAGGCAAGCAGGTGATCCGCGGGTTCCTGGTCCCGGCCGGGACGCCCGGCTTCACGACGCGGGAGATGCACCGCAAACTGTCGCTGCGCGCGTCGGTCACCGCGGAGCTGGACCTGGACGAGGTTCGCCTGCCCGCCGACGCGGTGCTGCCGGGGTCGAGGGGACTGGCCGCGCCGCTGGCCTGCCTGAGCGAGGCGCGCTTCGGCATCGTCTTCGGCGCGCTCGGCGCGGCGCGCGAGTGCCTGGCGGCCACCATCGAGTACGCACGGACCCGTGCGGTTTTCGACAAGCCACTGGCGGCCTACCAGCTCACCCAGGCCAAGCTGGCCGACATGGCGCTGGAGTTCGGCAAGGGCCAGCTGCTCGCCCTGCACATCGGACGGCTGAAGGATCGCGGCGCGGTCACTCCGGAGCAGGTGAGCGCGGGCAAGCTGAACAGCACGCGCGAAGCCATCGCCATCGCTCGCGAGTGCCGAACCATATTGGGCGCCAACGGCATCACGCTCGACTACCCGGTGCTGCGCCATGCGAACAATCTGGAGTCGGTGCTCACCTACGAAGGCACCGCGGAGGTGCACCAGCTCGTACTCGGCCGGGCGTTGACCGACGCGAACGCTTTCCGCTGACGAACCGTTCGGCGCGCAGACGCGCGGTGAACGCGTTCCCGGCAGAGGCTCCGCCTGGCCCACCCGGCCGCCAACCCGAGGGGCTGGGAACGCGGCGAAAAGGTGCGGATGAATTGCCGAGTGGCGCGCGCCGACGGCAATACCTCGAGTCCGCCCTCTCAGCGCCGGAAACCGTCGGTGTAACCCAGCGGACGCCGACCGGTAGGCAATGTGGATCACGGTCTCCGCGAACGGATTCGGGTCTGCGCGAGCCGCGCACGGACACTACTGTCGGTGCATGTCGTCGATCCGCGCCGCCGAGCTCTACGCGGCACTGTCGCTGACCACCGATCTCGCCACCGGGATGCCGTTCGAGAAAGGGCTGGCCACCTGCCTGGTCGCCACCGACCTGGCCGAGCGGATCGGGCTGCCGGAAGCCGATCGCCGTGCGGTCTTCCATGCCGCACTGCTCGGCGACCTCGGAGGTACCGGCCGCGCCTCGGAGAACGCGGAGTCGTATGCCGACGACATCGCCTTCCAGCGCGCGTGCCACGTGCTCGATCCGGGCGACTCCGCCGTCTTCACCGAGCAGTTGCGCCGATTCGGCGGTTGGGCGCCCGCCGCCCAATCGGCGCTGCGCAATCGGTTCGTCGCTCGGCTGCGGGCCGGCGCGCCGCGGGCGCTGCGCTCGTCGAACGAGGTCGTCCAGGCGCTCGGCTCGCAGCTGGGACTGCCGGAAGCGGCCGTTCGCGCGCTGACCGAGGTGGAGGAACGCTGGGACGGACTGGGCGCGCCGAACGGGTTGCGGGGGGAATCCATTTCGCTCGTGGGCCGCATCGTGCACGTGGCCGAACAGGCGGTGCTCGCGCTCGACGCGGTAGGCGAGGATCTGGCGACCGTCCCTGGCCACGGCGACGCGGATCCGGTGTCCGCGACCGCCTCGCACCGCACGCCACGCTCCGCTCTGCGCACCGTGGCGAGACGGCAAGGCGTCGTTGTCGACGAGTTGCGGCGCCGAGCCCGCGGGCACCTCGACCCCGAGCTGGTCGCCGTCTGCGACGCCGATGCCCTCCGAGCGGTGCTCGACGTTCCCGACCTGCTGGCCGCCGTCCTCACAGCGGAGCCAGGGACGCCGGCTACGCTGCCGGCCGCCGAACTCGACCGCCCCGGCTCGGCGCTGGCCATGGTCGTCGACTTGAAAGGCCGTTACCTGCTGGGGCATTCGGCGCATGTGGCCGGACTGGCCGATGCCGCGGCAGTGCGGATGGGCGTGCCCGCCGACGAAAGGGCGGCGTTGCGCGCCGCCGCGCTGCTGCACGATCTCGGCCGGGTCGCGGTGTCCAGCGCGGTCTGGGATCGCCGCGGTCCGTTGGGACCGTGGGACTGGAAACGGGTTCGGCGACAGGGCTATTGGACCGACCGCATCTTGCGCCGCTGCCCCGGGCTTGCGCCGCTGGCCGATCTCGCCGCGGGCCACCGGGAACGACTCGACGGCAGCGGCTATCCCCGGGGCAAGCGCGACCTCGCACCCGGCACCCGATTACTCGCGGCCGCAGACGTTTTCGCGGCCTGCACCGAAGCGCGGCCCTATCGCCCCGCCGCCCGGCCCGAGGAGGCCGCCGCCCAGCTGGCAGCCGAGGTCGCCGCGGGCCGCCTGGACGGCGACGCCTGTGCCGCCGTCGTCCGGGCCGGCGCGGAGCACACCGTCCCCGCCGCCCACGGCCTGTCCGAGACCGAGACCGACATCCTCCGGCTGAGCGCACGCGGCCGCTGCGGCCGCGAGATCGCCGCCGAACTGCTGATGTCCGAGCGCACCGTCACCCACCATCTGGCCGAAATCCGCGCCAGAACCGGCCACCGCACCCGAGCGGGCGCGGCCGTCTTCGCGATGGCCAACCAGATCCTCCCCGGCTGACTCCCGCACACCCTGACGAGCTGCGCGAAGATGTACCGGACGGTCGAAGCCGCGCCTCACACGGAGGCGCGGGCGGCGGCTAGCGCATTGTTACGTCTTGTCATTCAAGTGCCACGTGGGTGTCACCGGTAGGCCAGCGAAATCGCCCATCATTCAAAGGGACCCGGCATTGGGGCGATGCCTCCACCACCACACCATCGGAGGTGCACGATGCACAGTTTGTCGATCGACCGCGGCGCACGGCGGTCAGTTCCGAACGCACTGGGAGCCGGCCATGTTCGTGCGTGACCATCTGCCGCGGCGCGCACACGGCGTCGCACGGCCGCTGCCGGATCAGCGTGAACTGGTCGCCGCCTTCGGCGGGCACCCGAGCGAGTCCGGCGAAGACCATCCCCTGGTCGGCTGGGCCGCGACACTGGCCGCGCTGCACCGGCAGCGCCATGCCGATCCGCTGGCCGCCGCCGGGATAGATTGCCGCCGTGCCGAACTGGTGGCCAGGATCGATGCGTGGGCGGTGGACCAACTGCCCCGCAAGCGTGCGACCGACCATCTGCGCAGCGAATCCATCGGCGCCACGGTGGATCGGATGGCCGCCGCCCACGTCCACGCCAGCCACCTGCTGCACACCGCCGAGAAAGTGTCCGACGCCCGGGTGCACGCCGCCTGGTACCGGCTGGCGCTGCTGGCCGACGAATGGACCGACCTGATCACCGGCGGCGTGCGCGAAACGGCACGCGTCAGGAGACCGGCCTAGGCGTCCGGCCGGAAGTCGCCGTAACTCGCCGCACCGATCCGTGCGGTACGGCGAGTCGGCTGGATCGCCGCTGGAGAGCGGTCGCGTCTACTTCCCGATGTTGCCCGTGCTGAGGAAGCCGAGCAGGTCGTGGCGGGTGATCACGCCGACGGGCTTGCCGTCCTCGACGACCATCAGCGCGTCGGTGTCCGAGAGCGCCTTCGTCGCGGCGGAGATGGGCTCGCCCGAACCGATCAGCGGGAACGACGGACTCATGTGCTGGGCCACCGAATCGGTCAGGTTGGCCCGGCCCTCGAAGACCGCCGACAGCAGGTCGCGCTCGGACACGCTGCCCGCGACCTCGCCCGCCATGACGGGCGGCTCGGCGCCGACCACGGGCATCTGGGAGACGCCGTACTCGCGCAGGATCTCGATCGCGTCGCGCAGCGTCTCCGACGGGTGGGTGTGCACCAGGTCCGGCAGCTCGCCGGACTTGCCGCGCAGCACGTCGCCGACCAGCGGCTCGACGGTGCCGTCCAGCCGTTCGCGCAGGAAGCCGTAAGAGCTCATCCACTCGTCGTTGAAGATCTTCGACAGGTAGCCGCGGCCGCCGTCGGGCAGCAGCACCACGACCACCGCGTCCGGATCGCGCCGTGCCACCTCGACGGCCGCGACGACCGCCATGCCGCACGAACCGCCGACCAGCAGGCCCTCCTCGCGGGCCAGCCTGCGCGTCATCTCGAAGGAATCCGCGTCGGAGACCGCGATGATCTCGTCCGGCACGGCGGGGTCGTAGGCCGACGGCCAGAAGTCCTCGCCGACGCCCTCCACCAGGTACGGCCGCCCGGTGCCGCCGGAGTACACCGAACCCTCCGGATCGGCGCCGATGATCCGCACCTTCCCGCCGGAGACCTCCTTGAGGTAGCGGCCGGTGCCGGTGATGGTGCCGCCCGTGCCGACACCCGCCACGAAGTGGGTGACCTTGCCGTCGGTGTCGCGCCAGATCTCCGGGCCGGTGGTCTCGTAGTGGCTTTCCGGGCCGCCCGGGTTGGAGTACTGGTCGGGCTTCCACGCGCCGTCGATCTCGCGTACCAGGCGGTCGGAGACGCTGTAGTAGCTGTTCGGATGGTCCGGCGGCACGGCGGTCGGGCAGACCACGACGTCGGCGCCGTAGGCCCGCAGCACGTTGCGCTTGTCCTCGCTGACCTTGTCCGGGCAGACGAACACGCACTTGTAGCCGCGCTGCTGCGCGACCAAGGCGAGGCCGACGCCGGTGTTGCCGGAGGTGGGCTCGACGATGGTGCCGCCGGGCCGCAGCTTCCCGGACCGCTCGGCGGCGTCGATCATCTTCACCGCGATCCGGTCCTTGGAGCTGCCGCCCGGGTTCAGGTATTCGATCTTGGCCGCGACCAGCCCCGCGTTCGGTCCCACGACCGAGTTCAACCGGACCAGCGGCGTGTTGCCGATGAGATCCACGACATGATCCGCGATGCGCATGGACCCCATAGTTGCAGACGCACTAACTGTGAGTTCGCGCACGCCGTGCGCAGCGGCCACGGACTACCGGCGAACACGCGCCCGCGGCCTTAGGATCGCTGCCATGAGGCAGCCGAACATCGCCCGCGCCGCAATGCTTCTGGCCGGATCGGCGGTGGCCCTAGTGGTCGGATCCGGCGCTCCGGCGGAGGCGGCGACCGTCGAATTCCCGCAGGTGCCGACGCTCGCGCGCGGTGGTCTGTGCTGGACCAGCATCCGCACCTGGGCCGACACCGGCCCGGAATGGCCGGGGCGCGCCATCCTGAACGTGCGCGCGCTGCCCGTGAGCGGCATCGGCCCTGGCATCTATCCGCTGGCGCCGCTGTGCGAGGTCCGCACCACCGTGGCGTGGCGCAACGTCACCACCGGCGCGACGGGCAGCTACGACAACATCGTGGTCACCGGCATCTACGGCAGCATCCAGTACGCGCTGTTCCAGGACACCGGCCCCGGCCTCGTGGAAGTCACCATCACCACCGACGCGGCGAGCATCCCCGCTCGCGGCACGTTCGTGGTCCCGGGCTGATCCCTGCGGATCGGGACGCGCGCATTCGATCCGCTGAAAGCTCGGGCGCGTGGCCGATGCTCCGATGTTCGCCGCTGGTCGACTCGACGGATTCTCGTAAAATTCTGGCGTGAGCGCACCTCAGTTTCGCTGGCGCGCGGCCGCGCTGACCGGGGCCGCGGCCGTAGTCGCCGGCTCCGGCGCCGGGACCGCTTGGTGGGCGACCTACCGCCTGCTCATGGCGCAGGCGGGCGTAGCGCGTGGAGTGATCGGCCGGGACACTTCGAAGCCACCCGAAGCGGACGGTATCTACACCCCGGGCTGCGCGGAGCCCGAACCGTGGCGTGCGGGCAAGCATGCCGACCTGCATCTGATGATCTTCGGCGACTCCACCGCGGCGGGCCTCGGCTGCACGGTGGCCGACGAGGTGCCGGGCGTGCGCCTGGCCCGAGGACTCGCCGAGGCGACCGGGCAGCGGATCCGCCTGAGCACCAAGGCGATCCCCGGCGCCACGTCCAAGGGCCTGGCCGGTCAGGTGGACGCGATGTTCGTCGCGGGTCCGCCGCCGGATGCCGCGGTCATCCTCATCGGCGCCAACGACGTCACCAAGAAGCATTCGATCCGCGCCTCCGCGCGCAGGCTCGCCGCTGCGGTTGCCCGGTTGCGCCGTGCCGACGCGGTGGTGGTGGTCGGCACCTGCCCGGATCTCGGCATGGTCGCGGCCATTCCCCAGCCGCTGCGCACCGTCGTGCAGAACTGGAGCGTGCGGCTGGCCAAGGCGCAACACGTGGCGACGACGGTCGCGGGCGGGCAGCCGGTGCGCATGGGTTACCTGCTCGCCCCGGAGTTCCGCGCCGCGCCGGAGTTGCTGTTCGCCGCCGACGGTTTCCATCCGTCGGCCGCGGGCTACGAACTGGCCGCCGCGCAATTGCTCCCGGTGCTGCTGGAGGCACTGGGTGGGACAGGCGCTTTCGGTACTCCGCGACGAGACGTAGATTCGGTACGAACGCGCGAGTAACAACTCCGGTTCGACACAACCGTCCGACCCAAGGAGTCCTCATGCCTGAGGCCGTCATCGTTTCGACCGCACGCTCCCCGATCGGCCGGGCCCGCAAGGGTTCGCTGGTCGACCTGCGGCCCGACGATCTGACCACGCAGATTGTGCGGGCAGCGCTCGACAAGGTGCCTGCCCTGGACCCCGCTCAGATCGACGACCTGATCCTGGGCTGCGGCTCGCCGGGCGGTGAGCAGGGCTTCAACATCGCCCGTGTCGTCGCCGTGCAGCTCGGTTACGACTTCGTGCCCGGTACGACGGTGCACCGGTACTGCGCGTCGTCGCTGCAGTCCACCCGGATGGCCTTCCACGCGATCAAGGCCGGTGAGGGCGATGTGTTCATCTCCGCGGGTGTGGAGACGGTGTCGCGGTATGTGAACGGCTCGGCCGACAGCTGGCCGAACACACAGAACCCGCTGTTCGCCGAGGCGCAGCAGCGCACCGCGAAGACCGCCGAGGGCGGCGCGGGCATCTGGCACGATCCGCGCGAGGACGGCCTGATCCCCGATGTCTACATCGCGATGGGGCAGACCGCCGAGAACGTGGCCACCTCCACCGGCATCACCCGCGAGGACCAGGACCGCTGGGGCGTGCGCTCGCAGAACCGCGCCGAAGAAGCGATCAAGAACGGTTTCTTCGAGCGGGAGATCACCCCGGTGACGCTGCCGGACGGCACCGTGGTCAGCAAGGACGACGGCCCGCGCGCCGGGGTCACCTACGAGGCGGTCTCGGCGCTGAAGCCGGTGTTCCGCCCGGACGGCACCGTCACCGCGGGCAACTGCTGTCCGCTCAACGACGGCGCCGCCGCTTTGGTGATCATGAGCGACACCAAGGCCAAGGAACTTGGTTTGACGCCGCTGGCGCGGATCGTGTCCACCGGCGTGTCCGGCCTGTCGCCGGAAATCATGGGCCTGGGCCCGATCGAGGCGTGCAAGCGGGCGCTGGCGCTGGCGGGCAAGACCATCGACGACATCGATCTCGTCGAGATCAACGAGGCGTTCGCGGTGCAGGTGCTCGGCTCGGCCAGGGAGCTGAAGATCGATGAGGACAAGCTGAACGTCTCCGGCGGCGCGATCGCGCTCGGCCACCCGTTCGGCATGACCGGCGCCCGGATCACCACCACGCTGATCAACAACCTGCAGACCCACGACAAGCAGTTCGGTCTGGAGACCATGTGCGTCGGCGGCGGCCAGGGCATGGCGATGGTCATCGAGCGTTTGAGCTGACCCGCAGACGAAAGGGCGGTCGCCGGATATCCGGCGACCGCCCTTTCGCGTATCGACTAGTCGTTCTGGAAATAGCTCAGCAGCCGCAGGATCTCCACGTACAGCCAGACCAGGGTGACGGTGAGGCCGAGGGCGACGCCCCAGGCCGCCCGCTCAGGAGCCTGCGCGCGGATCAGCTGATCGGCGGCGTCGAAGTCGAGCAGGAAGCTGAACGCGGCGATGGCGATGACCACCAGGCTGAACACGATGGCGAGCGGTCCGCCGTCGCGCAGGCCGAGGCCGCCGTCGATGAAGAAGCTCGCGACCAGGTTGCCCAGCATCAGCACCAGGATGCCGATCATGGCGCCGACGATGATCCTGGTGAATCGCGGCGTCACGCGGATGGCGCCGGTCTTGTAGACCACCAGCATGCCCGCGAAGACACCGAAGGTGCCGAGCACCGCCTGTCCGATCAGCGCGCTACCGCCGACCCCGCCGAACTCGATATTGGTGAACATGAACGACAGCGCGCCGAGGAAGAGGCCCTCGGCGACGGCGTAGGACAACACGATCGCGGGGTTGTCCATCTTGTTCGCGAAGGTCGCGATCAGCACGAGTACCAGGCCGACCAGGCCGCCGCCGATCACGAACAGCGGGGCGAGCGAGGTGTTCGCGTTGGTGAGGCCGTAGGAGATGATCGCCGACAGGGCGAGCACCGCGAGGGTGATGCCCGTCTTCGTCACCACGTCGTCGATGGTCATCGAGCGCGTGGTGGGGGGAGCCTGCTGGTAGGGCTGGGGGTACTGGCCGTACTGCTGCGGGTGCTGGCCGTACTGGTTGCCGAACTGGCCCGCGGAGGTCACGCCGGAACCGAAGCTGGCGTATCCACCGCCCTCCTGCCTTGGCAGGTTCCTGAAAACCGGATTGCTCGTGGTACGCATGTGAACGGCGTCCCTTTCTGGAGTCGTTGCCGCTGTTCATCGAGTTGGTTCACTCGATATCCAACTGCCATGTCCAACGTTTGTCATCCGTCGCGAGTTCCCGGGGAGTCGCGGAGAGCCGGACAATTCGGACTCTACCGTTGCCGCGGATCGTGCAGGCCACGCACCGACCGAGTCACGGTGAATTTCCGGTTGCGGCCCATCACCTCGGTCCGGCCCACCATCCGTTCGACCACGGCGCGATAGTTCAGATGCGAGTTGTACACCGTCCACAACTCTCCGCCGGGACGCAGCACCCGCCCGGTCTCGGCGAACATCTTGATGGCCGATCCGGTGTGCACGGCAGCGCCGATATGGAACGGCGGATTGCACAGCACCAGGTCGGCGCTGTTGTCCGCCGCCGAGGACATGGCGTCGTCGCGCACCACGCACACCCGATCGGCGACTCCGTTCGCCTCGGTGGTGGCGCGCGCCGATGCGACCGCGGCGGCGGATTGATCGGTGGCGATCACTTTGATGCCCGGCCGCGCCGTGGCCAGCGCGACGGCCAGGATGCCGGTGCCGCAGCCGAGATCGATCGCGTCGCGCGCGTCCGGCTTCATCAGTTTCAGATGCTCGAGCAGGAACCTGGTGCCGATGTCCAGACGGGCTCCGGAGAAGGCCGCGCCGTGCGCGACCACGTCGAAACCGAGTTCGTCCAGCCGATCGCGCACCGGGAACGGCCGCCCGGCGACGGGTTTGGGTCCGGCCACGAGCAGGGTCCGCGACTTCTGCCTGCCGCGGCTGGCCCGAACCTCGGAAAAGGATTGCGCCAGAACGTCGTTCATCGACTTGGTCAGATACTTGTCCCGCCCGCCCGCGAACACCTCGACGGCCGGATCCGCGTACCGCGCGATGGCGTCGGCCACTTCGGCCAGCCCGGCCAGCATCCGGGGCAGGCGAAGCAGGACCACCCTGGCATCACGCAGCAACCCGGGGCCGAGCGGGTGCGCCGTGTAGCGATCCGACAGGCCCGCCGCGCGGGCGTTGTTGGCGAGAGCGAGCTCGCCGGTGAGCAGGTCCTGATGCACCCGGACGTCGCGCAGATCGTGCCCCGCGATGGCGCCGAGAGTCAGCGCGCCATAGGCGTCGCCAATGATGGCTACTTTCCCGCTATCCACAGTCGCGAGGGCGTCGGCCGCGACGTCGAGGATCAGCCGATCGGCAGCGTCCACGGCGTAGAGGTTCAGCGCCTCCACGTCCGGATACCGCCGCAACCGGCTCAGTACGTCCTCGACATTTCCCACACCTCAAGTGTGCTAGATCGTTGCCCAATGGTCGCGCCCACCCCGCCGTATCGATCTCGGCAGCTTCCGCTCGCGCGCTGAACTCCATCGTGACAAGCGCTTTCGCGGACACTTCGGGCAGCGACCCTGGACAACACCCGATCGCCGTCGAAGACGTTGCAATACAGCGGACTACGGCATCCCTACGGCCGCCGACTCGCTCGGAACTCCGAAGGGCGATGCACGCACCTCGCCACCGGCCGATGGCGAATGCCCCGCAACGCCCTCCGGTTACGCCGTCCCAGGCCTTCGGCTGAGTAGCATCGGGCCATGCGCAACAGGATGGTGCTCATGGTCGCGGTCGCGGCGGCACTGCTGGCGGGGTGCGGTGACAGCGAGTCGGCGCCGGGTCTCCCGGCCGCGTCGAACACCGCTACGCCGGCCGAGGTAGCGCAGGCCCCTACCCCCGGGGACACCGCACCGAAGCAGGGCAAGCCCTCCGGCGATGCCGCGCTCACGGTGACCGACGTCCGCCTGGGCGGTCAGCCCGGCTTCGATCGCGTGGTCTACGAACTCGGCGGGACCGGCACGCCCGGCTGGATAGTCCGGTACACCGACCGCGCGACGCAGGACGCCAGCGGCAATCCCGTGGACGTGGCGGGCCGGTCGATCCTGGAAGTGCGCATCCTGGGCTCCGCTTACCCGTTCGACAGTGGCGTGACCCCGTACGAGGGCCCGGACCCCGTCGTCGATCCCGCGGTCCCCGGCATCGCGGGCGTCTACCGGACGACCGTGTTCGAGGGCGTGACGCAGTCGTTCATCGGCGTGCGGGCCGACCGGCCCGCCTTCACCGTCACCACGCTGTCCAACCCGACCCGGCTGGTGGTCGACGTCACGACTTCCTAGATACCGGTACCGCCAACGGGTATCCCGGGCAGCGGCGGCTAGACTCGGTACTCGTGGTCGAACGCCGCATACTCCCCGCCGCCGGGCTCGCCCGGCTCCTCGGGGTGCTGGCGTTGCTCGCCGGGGTCGTCGCGATGCACACGGCGGTCTTCGGGTTTTCCGGCCACGCCCATGCGGCCGGAGCACACGGCGCCTTCGCGCCCGCTTCCGAAGCAGTACCCGACCAACTCGGACGAGCTGTCGCCGGGCATGCGACCGACTCTCCGCACCGACACGCGACACCACCCCCGGCCGACGCTCCGACCGGCGACGAGCAACTCCGGCCCCGGAGCGGGGTGCACCGCGACGGCGGGGAACTCACCGGCGACGGCCGGGGGTTCTTCGGCCCAGCGAGCACACCGGTGATCGCTGATGGCGATTCGTTCACCCTGCGAGCCGTCGGGACGACGACCGCAGGCGCGTCATCGCCCCCACACTCGGTCGTCGCGACGCGGATCTCCCACTGCTCGAGCGGCGGGTGCGACGGCGCGCACAGCGCGCTTCACGGCTGCGTGTTCATCTTGGTCGCCGCCATCGCGTTGGCCGCGTTGGTGCTGCTCGGCCGCTTGGCGGTCGATCGCCCCGGCGGCGGCGCGGCACGGCCGCGGCACTGGCGGGCGCGACGGGAACGACCGCCGCCATGGACCGTGCTCACCTTGGCCGAACTGACGATTCTGCGGATCTGACAGCTCCGCCGCCCCCGTGTGTCCGAACCACGGTGGCGGCGCTGTCCACTTCCTCTCCAGATTCCGCACTTCGCAAGGAGCGACCTCATGTTCATCACTCGCACCCGATCGGCCCTCGTTCTCGCCGCCGCGGCCGCGGTGAGCCTCGCCGGATGCGGCGACGCCGACACCGGGCACACGACCGAGCACGGCACTTCGACCACCACGCCGGCGGTCACCAGCGCACCCGCCCCCGCCGTGCACAATGACGCAGACGTGATGTTTCTGCAGATGATGTATCCGCATCACGCCCAAGCCGTCGAAATGGCGCGGCTGGTGCCGAGTCACACCGACAACCAGCAGTTGCGCACGCTCGCCACGCAGGTCGAGCAAGCACAAGCGCCGGAGATGCAGCAGATCACCACCCTCTTGCAGAGCTTCGGCAAGCCTGCGCCCACCGCGGGCGAGGGGCACGGCGGCCACGCGATGCCCGGCATGATGTCGGCCGAACAGATGGCGGCGCTGGGCGCGGCATCGGGCCCCGACTTCGACCGACAGTGGCTGACCATGATGATCGAGCACCACGCGGGCGCGGTCGCCATGGCGCAGACCGAACTGGCCGAGGGCGAGAACGCCGACGCCAAGGCGCTCGCCGAGCGGATCATCGGCGCCCAGCAGGCCGAGATAGCGCAGATGCGCGCCATGCTCGGCCAGAGCTGAACCGCGGCCCCGCGCCGATATCGGTAGGCCATCGATATCGGCGCGGGCCCGCGTGGCGGGTCCGGTCGACCGACGCGCAGCCGGGTATCGCCTTCTCATCGGTGAGGAATGCCGTTGTGCGGCTATAGCATCTGGCCGTTTACTGTCACGCGGAACGGGACGATCACATGACCAGTGGTATCCGGGATACTCGTCCACCCGCCCGGAACGGCCGTCGCCGCGGTTCCGCCGAGCCGGCCACACCGACATTGGCCGCACTGCTGGCCGCCGCCGCTGAGCACAATCCCGACGGTGTCGCGGTGGTCTGCGACGACAGCGAGATCACCTACCGCGACCTCGACGCCCGCTCCTCCCGGCTGGCCCGCACGCTGATCGCCGCGGGCGCAGGCCCCGAAACGGCGGTGGTGGTGGCGCTGCCGCGTTCGCTCGATTCGGTGCTCGCGGTGTGGGCGATCGCGAAGACCGGGGCCGCATTCGTACCTGTCGATCCGGGGCTGCCGCTGTCCCGCATCGCTTTTCAGGTCACCGACAGCGGCGCCGTGCTCGGCCTGACCTGGACCGCCCACGCGGCGACACTGCCCGCCGAGGTGCGCTGGCTCGCGCTGGACGATGCCGAAGTGATCGCGCAGGTGGCGGCGAACCCCGCGAGCCAGATCGCGTACTTCGAGCGCCCCGTGCGACTTCGCGCCACCCACGCGGCCTATCTGATCTTCACGTCGGGATCGACCGGACGCCCGAAAGGCGTCGCCGTAACCCATGCCGGGCTCGCCCCGCTGTGCACCGAACTGGCAGCACGGCACGCGCTGGACAAAGACGCCCGGGTGCTGCACTTCGCGTCGCCGAGCTTCGACGCCTCGGTGCTGGAGCTGCTGCTGGCGATCTGCTCCGCCGCCACGCTGGTGATCGCCCCGCCGACCCTGTACGGCGGCGCCGCACTGGCGCAACTGCTCGCGCGCCGAGCGATCACCCATGCCTTCCTCACCCCCTCCGCGCTGGCCACCATCGAGCCGACCGGACTGCCCGCCCTGCGCTCGGTCATGGTCGGCGGCGAGCCCTGCCCGCCGATGTTGCCCCGGCACTGGGCAACCGACGGCCGCCTGTTCCACAATGTCTATGGCCCAACCGAATCCACCATCGTGTCGACGATCAGCCCGGCGCTGTCGCCGGACGCGCCGGTCACCATCGGTAAGGCGGTGCCCGGCATGCGCTGCCAGGTGCTCGATCACCGGCTGCGCCCGGTCGGCGTCGGCGTCGTCGGTGAGCTCTATGTGTCCGGGCCCGGAGTGGCCAGGGGGTACCACGGCCGCCCCGGCTTGACCGGGCAGCGGTTCCTCGCCGATCCGTTCGGTCCGCCCGGCTCGCGAATGTACCGCACCGGCGACCTCGTCCGGCGCACCACCACCGGCGATCTGGACTATTTCGGCCGGGCCGACGACCAGGTCAAGATCAGGGGTTTTCGGATCGAACTCGGCGAGATCGACGCCATCCTGTCGACGCAGCCCGGTGTCCGGCTGGCCGTGACCGTCGACCGCAAGACCGCCGCGGGGGAGACCACGCTGGCCGCCTTCGTCCAGCCCGAACCGGGCCATGCACCCGACCCGGCCACTCTCGCCGACGCGCTGGCCGCGCTGCTGCCGAAGTACATGGTGCCCAATACGATCACGGTCGTGGATCGGATCCCGCGCACCCCGACGGGCAAAGCCGATCGGCCCGCGCTGCGGGTGCGCGCCCTCGACGAGCCGGACTATCGTCCCGCCGTCGACCTGGGCGAGGAGACGGTCGCCGAGGTCTTCGCACGCGTGCTGGGACGGGAGCGGTTCAGCGCCGACGCCGATTTCTTCGCGGCCGGCGGCAACTCGCTGCTGGCGACACAGGCCGCGGCGCGCCTGAGCGAGACGTGGCGGCTGCGGATCCCGCCTCGGCTGGTATTCGACCATCCGACGGTCGCCACTTTGGCCAAGGCGATCCGCTCACAGCAATTCGACGCGGCACGCCCGGTGCTGCGCGCACGGACCAGGCCGGAGCGCATCCCGCTGTCACCCGCCCAGCTGCGGTTCTGGCTGCGCAACCAGTTCGACACGACGTCCTCGGTGGACAACATCGGCTTCGCGCTGCGGCTGTCGGAGGTGGACATCCCCGCCTTGCGCGCGGCGTTCGCCGACACCGTCGAACGGCACGAGTCGCTGCGCACGAGGTACCCGGCCGACGCGGCAGGACCACGACAGCTGATCCTCGACACCGAGCACGTCGTCGGCGATTTCGCGGTGGAGGACCTGCCCGACGACGCGGTACCCGCCCGGGTCCGCGCGATCCTGCGGCACGGGTTCGACGTGTCGGCCGAGGTGCCGCTGCGCGTCCGGCTGCTGCGCACCCCCAGCGAGTACGTCCTGGTCTGCGCGCTGCACCACATCTGCGCCGACGGCTCCTCGCTGGCGCCGCTGGCCCGCGATGTGGCGCTGGCCTACGCCGCCCGCACCACGGGCGCCGCGCCGGCTTGGCGGCCACCGGATGTGCAGTACGCCGACTATGCCCTGTGGCAGCAGGATCTGCTCGGTTCCCGCGACGACCCCGAGTCACCGCTGTCGCGACAGCTGGCGTATTGGACCGGCGAGCTGGCCGGCCTGCCCGACGAACTCGATCTGCCCGCCGATCGGCCGCGCCCGCCGGTGGCCACGCTGCGCGGCTCGGCCACCCAGCGGTCGGTGCCTGCGAGCTTGCACCGCGACCTTCTCACCGTCGCGCGCGCCCATCGGTCGACGCTGTTCATGGTGATGCGCTCGGCGTTGGCCGTGCTGCTGGGCCGCCTGTCCGGAAGCTCCGACATCGCGATCGGCGTGCCGATGACCAACCGGGCCGAGCCCGCGCTCGCGGATGTCGTCGGCATGTTCGTCAACACCACCGTCTCCCGGACCAGGATCGAGCCCGCGGAGAGTTTCACCGCTCTGCTGCGGCGCACCAGGGAACGCGATCTGATCAACTTCGCGCACTCCGAGGTGCCGTTCGAGCACGTGGTCGACGCCGTCGATCCGACCCGCTCGCCGGGACGCCATCCGCTCTACCAAGTCGGCTTCGCGTTCCAGAACTTCACCCAGGCCACCCTCGACCTGTCCGGGCCGAGCGTGTCGTTCCTGGACGTGGACTCCGACACGGCGAAGACCGACCTGCACATCGGCGTGGTCGACACCCGTGACGACGACGGGGAACCCGGCGAGATCATCATCCGATTCGGTTACAGCACCGACCTGTTCGACGAGCACACGGTACAGCGCTTCCTCGACGGCTATATCCGCATCCTGCTCCGGATCGCGGCCGAGCCCGATGCCGTGGTCGGCGACATCGACATCATGGACCCGGTCGAGCACAAGCGCATCCGGTCCTGGGGCGCCGGAGCCGAGCACGACGTGCGGGCCGAGCCGCTCGTGGCCGCGACGGTGCGGCAGGCCGCGGCGACGCCGGACGCGATCGCCGTGGTCTGCGGGTCCGAGACGCTCACCTACGCGCGGCTGCTCGAGCAGTCCGCACGGCTGGCTCGCTGGCTGATCGAACAGGGCGTGGGCGCGGAGACCGTCGTCGCGGTGGCGATGCGGCGGTCGATCCAGCAGGTCGTCGCCCTGCACGCGATCCTGGCGGCGGGCGCGGCCTGGGTGCCGATCGACCCTGGTCACCCGGCCGAGCGCATCCGGTACGTGCTCGAATCGGCGGCGCCCCGGTGCGTGCTGACCACCGCGGCGGACGGCTTCACGGCCGCCGAGGCGCACGACGTCGACGCCATCGACCTCGACCGCTTCGACGCGGAACCGGTGCTCGACGCCGAGCGCCGGACACCGTGGCACGCCGACCACCCCGCCTATCTCATCTACACCTCCGGGTCGACCGGCCGCCCCAAGGGCGTGGCGGTCGGTCATCGCGCGATCGTGCATCAGCTCGCCTGGATGCAGGCGGAATACGGAGTCGACGCCACCGACGTCTACCTGCACAAGACTCCCGCGACCTTCGACGTGTCCTTGTGGGGCTACTTCCTGCCACTGCGCGCGGGCGCACGGCTGGTTCTGGCCGGACCGGACGAGCATCGTGACCCTGCGGCGTTGTGCCGGCTGATCGCCGAACACCGGGTGACGCTCACCGATTTCGTTCCCGCGATGCTCACCGTCTTCGCCCAACAGGCGACCGCCGACGAATTGGCTTCGCTGCGAGCGGTTTTCGTCATCGGCGAGGCGCTGCCACCCGAAACCGCGCGCGCCTTCGCGAATGTGGCCGGGGCCGAGTTGCACAATCTGTACGGACCCACCGAGGCGGCGGTGAGCATCACCCGGCACGCCGTCTCGGCCGCCGATCGCACCGCGGCGACCGTATCCATCGGCGTGCCGGAATGGAATTCGCGCTGCCACGTGCTCGACGACCGCTTGCGGCCCGTTCCGGTGGGTGTGGCGGGCGAGCTGTATCTGGGTGGTGTTCAGCTGGCCCGCGGCTATCACGGCGCTTCCGGACCGACCGCGGCGCGGTTCGTCGCCGATCCGATGCACCCGGGCGAGCGGATGTACCGGACCGGTGATCTGGTGCGCTGGAACCGGATCGGGACCCTGGACTATCTGGGCCGCACGGACTTCCAGGTCAAGGTCCGCGGTCACCGCATCGAGCTCGGCGAGATCGAAGCGGCCCTGCTGGCCGACCCGGCGGTGGGCCGGGCGGCGGTGGCGGTCAAGGGCTCCGACACCGGAGATCGGCTGGTCGGCTACGTCGTCGCCGCGCCGGGGGCCACGGTCGACCCGGACGCGGTGCGTCGGTCGGTCGCTCGGGTGCTGCCCGGCTACATGGTGCCGTCGGCGGTGCTGGCGCTCGACGCGTTCCCGGTGAACACCAGTGGGAAGCTCGACCGCGCCGCGCTGCCCCAGCCGGTGTTCGCCACACGCGCGGGCGCGCGTCCCGGCACCGCGCTGGAGCGCGCGATCGCGGAGGTCTTCGCCGACGTGCTCGCGGTTTCCCCGATCGGGGTGGCCGACGACTTCTTCGAACTCGGCGGGTCCTCACTGCTCGCCTTCACGCTGCACCAGCGGCTGTCGGAGCGGCTCGGCCGCGACGTGCCGATGTCGGCCATCCTCGCGACCCCGACCGTCGGCGGCCTCGCCGCGCGGCTGGCGGGCGGGTCCGCTGCCGCCGCCGCGACGCCGGAACGCGATGCCGTGCTGGAGCCGGAAATCGGTATCGCGGGGTGCGAGCCCGCGCACACCGGTCCGCCGCAGGAGATCCTGCTGACCGGCGCGACCGGCTTTCTCGGCGTACACCTGCTGCAAGCCCTGCTGAACCGCACCGAGGCGAGGGTGTGGTGCGTGGTGCGCGCCGCCGACGCCGAGGAAGGCATCGACCGAATCGTGGGCGCGCTGAGCCACTACCGGCTCTCCGGGACCACCGCCGCGGAGCGGATCGTCGTGGTGGCGGGGGATCTCACCGCACCGCGCCTCGGCTTGGACCCCGCCGACTACGACCGCTTGGCCGACAGCATCGACGCGATCTACCACAACGGCGCGCGCGTCAATCACGTCGACCCCTACGCCCGGCTACGGCAGGCCAACGTCGAAGGCACCCGCGAGTTGTTGCGTCTGGCGACGACGCGGCGGGTCAAGCCGTTCCATCTGATCTCCACCATGGGCGCGGCCGTGGCCCCGACGCCGGAATCGCCGGTGATCACGGAGGACGTCCGCCTACGTGCCGGGCAGGTGCCGGGCAACGGCTATCTCGCTTCCAAATGGGTCGCCGAGGAACTGGTCCGCCAAGCGGGCGAACGTGGCGTGCCCATCGCCATCTACCGTCCGAGCACCATCTGCGGGTGCCCGCACATCGGGGTGAACAGCACACAGGACGCGCTGTGGAACATGGTGCGAGCCGCCGCGCTGCTCGGCATGGCGCCCGACGTCGGCGACGCCACCGTCTCCTTGGTTCCGGTGAGCTATGTGGCGCGCGCGATGGTGGAGATCTCCGTTCGTCCGCGCTCGGAAACCGTCTTTCACCTGGTCAACCGGGACCCGGTAGCGGTCGGGGAGATCCTCGCCAGCCTGCGCGCGCACGGGTTGCCCGTCGCGACGATGCCGGAGGACATGGTGCGCGCGGGCCTGGCCAGGGAAGCGCGGCGCCGCGACGCGCTCGGCGACGATTCGCTGGTGCGCGCGGCCATGCTGAGCCGCGACTTCGCGGAACTCGCCGGCCACATGGAATGGGCCGACGAGCACACTCGCGCCGCGCTCGCGGGCACGGGCATGGAATGTCCGAAGGTCGACCGTGCGGTGGTGGACACCTTCGTCCGGGAGTTCATCGAGTCGGGTTTCCTGCCCCGGGATTGAGAATTCTCAGTGCCCCGGCGGCACGGTGGCCTGCTCGGCCTGCGTGCGGGCCCGCGCACGCACCTGCTCCAGCACGATCAGGCCCACCCCGATCAGCAAGAAGACGACCGTGATGATCGCGGCCACGACCGAGAGCTGGGCGCGCCCCCAGCCCGCCAGCACGGCGGCGGTAATCGCACCGGCGGCGGCTACGAGCAGCAACCCGTACCCCGGCCAGTTCCTGGTGTCGGCCATCGTGGCTCCCGGCGGCGGCGCGGAGTCGCGCGCGATATCCGGGGCGTCATCGATCGGGGGAATCTCCCATGGGCCGTCGTCCGCTGTCACTGATGGTTCCTCCCGCTGCGATCCCGGTCGTCGTTCCGGTACCTGATGCGAGAAGGATGCCCGGATCCGCTCCGCCGAAACTCGAGCGCGGGCCGGGCTTCAGTTGTAGGACTTGGTGACTCCGTCGAGCAGGTGCTCCAGCGTGTCGTAGGTCGGGGTGGCGACGACGTCCAGCAGATCGGGGGCCACCGCGACGTTGCGTTCGGCGACGACCTTCGCGAACTGGGCCCCGTCGTTGGTGCGGAAGCCGTGCTCGGCGGCCAGCCGCTGCAACTCCGGGTCGGTGGACAGCAGACGACCGAGCCGGTCACCCGTCGCGCCGAACGGCACCAGCGTGTGCCGGGACAACACCGTCGGTGACGGGTACAGCAGCGTCATCTCGGGCTTGATCTGGCCGCGCACGGTCGCCTCGACGTACTGCGCCTCGTAGATCCAGGCCATCGGCGTCGGGCCCATCCCCGTGGCGAGGTAGTTGTTGAACGGCCCCTCGGTGGTGTTCTCGGTATAACCCTGGCCCACGAAGAGCCGCGACACCGCGGGGAGGACGACCTGCTCCGCGTTCGGCCCCTGCACGATCGTGTTGTTGTTCGCGACGTAGCTCGCCGCGGCCAGATACATGGCGGCGGAGTTGGAGCTGCGCGGGTCTGTGGTGGAGATCAGGATGTTCTTGCGCACCGGGTAGGCGGTGTTGTCGGGCAGTTCGTCCCAGCGGGTGCCGTTGCGGACCAGCTCGAGGTAGCGGCGCAGATCCAGGGTCGGCACCTGGCCGGGGCGTACTGCTCCCGCCTTGGTGAGCAGCTCGGTGATCGGCGTGAACGTCGCGATGGCCATCGGCGAGGAGAACGGCGTGTATTTCGCGGTTACGTTGCGCTGCCGTTGAATTCGCTCCGCGGCCTGTTCACTGGACGGGAAGGCGAAATCGAATTTCGTGAGATCGATGGAGGTGGCGATCTGCCGCGACCCGGCGGGCTCGACCTCGACGCGCACACCGTTGCGCGCGAGCGCGTCGATCACCTTCGGGTCTTGGAAGAACGGCATCTTCTCCGAACCGACCACACCGTGGACGACCGTGAGCGGCGCGGCGGGCGCCGGAGCGGCGGTGGGTGCCTCCGGAGCGGGTTGCCGCACGGCGAGAACCACGGCGACCACCGTCAGCAGGACGACGGCACCCACCGCGTATGGCGCGAAACGCTTCTTCGACGACAACCTCGCGCGGAGCTCCGACAGTTTTCCCGAAGCGGTCGCGGAGGCCTGCGGCGTCTTGTCCATCGGGACCGTAGTGGGCTGCACTTCCGCCTCGGGGGACGTCTCCAACTCCCGCCGCACCAACCGCTCGATCAGAATCGGAACGAACTGCCGTACCGGGCGGCCTTCGAATTTCTTGCGCGCCGCACCGACGGCGCTCTCGATATGCTCCGGAGAATAAGTCTCGGTGTAGTTTTCGACCAGCCGCGCCGTCATTTGACGGATCGCCTGTTCCTCACGGACGGTATCGACAACCACCACAATCTCCTCGGCGTCGGGGGTAACGCGGCAGCGTCTCCGGCCTGCACCGCGCCGGCCAACACTAGCCCCATCCCGTTGCACCCGACATCCGGACGAACTTCCCGCCGGTGAACGATTTCGACTGCGGCGGTGCGTATCCCACGTCAGCACACACGCCCGTCTGCCCAGCTCACAGGCCCGCGAACCGATCCGGCGGGACACACGCGGAAGCCCGCAGGCCGCACGTCCGGGCCGGAGCCCGCCATGCAGAATTCAATGGGCAATATCCGAGCCGCCACCGCGTGTTGTACTACCGTTTCCCACCGGTCAGGACCGGGCCGTCGCACCGGCCGCTCTCGCCGTGCGTCGGTATCGAGATTCTCGCGAGCGGCACCGAAGTTACTTTCGGGTAGCACGAAACGGGAATGTGACGATATCGTCAGCGTGTCGCCGTCGAAAGGAGCGTTATGTCTCGCGTCGCTGTGGTCACCGGTGCGTCGTCCGGAATCGGGAAGGCTACGGCCGCCGCGCTGGCCGGCCGGGGATATCGGGTGATCGGCACCAGCCGCAATCCCGACGCCATCGGTTCGGACGCCGTCCTGCCGGGTGTCGAGTACCGGGCGCTCGATCTCACCGATCCGGCTTCGATCGAGGCCTTCGCAGCCGGTCTGGACCACGTCGACGTGCTGGTGAACAACGCGGGCGAAAGCCAGGCCGGTCCGCTGGCCGAACTGCCCACCGACGCCGTCGAGCGACTGTTCCAGCTGAACGTGCTCGGCCCGATCGCCCTGACCAAGGCGGTACTTCCCGGCATGCGGGAACGCCGATACGGGCGCGTAGTCATGGTCGGGTCGATGCTCGCCAGCTTCCCGATGCCCTACCGCTCTTCCTACGTCGCCACCAAGGCGGCACTGCGCAGCTTCGCGGTCGCCGCCCGCTTCGAGGAATCCCCCTTCGGCGTCTGGATCACCGCCGTCGAGCCCGGCCAGATCGACACCGGCCTGCGCGAACGCCGCACCAAATACCTCACCGAAGGTTCCCCCCACACCGCCGATTTCACCACCTTCATGGCGAAACTCGACGAAAACCAGGCCAAAGGAATCACTCCCGAAAAGGTCGCCACCACGATCGTCAAGGCGATCGAAGCCGACCGCCCCAAACCCGTCTACGCGGTAGGCAGCAACGCCCCCGCCATGTTCACCCTCCGCCGCCTCCTCCCCCGCACGGTGATGGAACGCATCATCGCCCGCGCCCACGGGCTTTCGCGCTGAAGAGGCGACGGTCGCCGGACACGACGGCTCGCATACTGCCTTCCTGTGCCCGTCAGCCGAACGAGCTGACCCAGCCGATCACGCACGTGTGGGATCGTCCATCCGGCATGCAAGCGCAGCCCTATTGTTCGACGCCCCGATCGTTGGAGGTTGTCGACCCTCACTCTTCCTCGTCGGACCCCAAACGCGACGGTGCCTCTTTCGGCGAGACCGGCGCAGCGGAGACGGGCGCGCCTAACCCGATGGTTTCCAGCGCTTCGTGCAGATGGTCGCGCAGAACATCCTTCGCGGCTGAAAGCGCCTGCTGATATGCGAGCTGCGCGGCCGCGCCACCGGCGGCTCCCGCCCGGTGATATCCGCCCCACCACTCGACCACGCGATATTCACCGTCCGTCGGGTCGATGCGTACCACCCAGTACGTTCGACCTTGTTTGCGAACCGTCCAGTAAGTGCCGTCCGCGGTGTAGTTCCGATAGCCACTAGGCCGTGGTTTCGACGCCATGCTCCCTTTTTTCCGCAATAGTGCTGTCCCCGTGCATAATTCGGTGACTCACGTCTTCTCGAGCCGCGTGACGGTCCATGCGTGGGATCGACAGGTCGAGTTGCAGTGTCCGGCAATACCCTGCGTTCACTGCACCTACAGTGCAGAAGGCGGCCCGTCTTCTTCCTCGATGCGCTGGCGAATCGCGTCCGCGGAGCGGTCCTGAGGAACCTGCTCGGGCCAAAGAATCGCTACAACGAGGACGACCAGCGGCAGGCCGATTGCGGTAGCGAACCCGACGATGATCCAAGTGTCCGGGCTCATCCTGGGTATCGCCTGCCACGGTTGGCCCAATAGGCGCGGCCGCGTGGAGTGATGGACCAGCGCGCTGCGTGTGGTGAGGCCATGATCAGTCCGCGCGATTCCAGTTGCCCTATTGCCCGGCGAGCACTCCACGCGGCTAGTTGGGCTTGCTCGGTGATCTGCGCGGCGGTCAACATGCCGCCCGGTGCGAGTACCGCCAGAACAGCCGCCTCGGCAATCGTGTTCCCCATACATCTCCCCTTGTCGTGTGAAGTGCACCGACGCCGAGGAAGCCGATCGGTCTCGCGGTGCGTCTCGGGTCGGGGCTCTTCAAGGCTCGCCGCCGCACAGCCAGGCCGGTATGTCTTCACGGCTACAGCCGTATACGGCTTGGCCTACGATCGAGCCATGCGCGGTAGCGCCAACGAATCGGACCCACGAGCGGCTGTTCTCGGTGCCCGGCTGCGTGCAGCCCGAGAGGCAGCGGGGCTGTCGCTATCCGAACTGGCCGCCAAGATTCCGTACAGCAAAGCCGCACTCGGCCATTACGAGACCGGCCGTAGGGCCGCTTCGTCCGAGGTCGTCACCTGGTACGAGCGCGCCTGCGGCGGATTCACCGACCCTGTCACCGCGATGTCGGTTCTCAGCAGGGCCGATGTCGATCGTCGCTCGTTCCTGCGTGATTCGGCGTATTCCGCTGCGCTGACCGCCACGGCGCTCACCACTCTCTCGGACGCAGCGAGACTCGTGCACGTCACCGACGACACCCGGGTGGGTACAGCCGAGGTCGAAGCCGTACAGGGCGTGACGGACGCCTTCCTCCGATTGGATGAGGTTCGCGGGGGCAATGTGGGGCGTTCCGCGGTGGCGGAGTTTTTGGCGACCGACGTAGCCGCACTGTTACGGTCGCGCTTCGCCAGCGCCGAGGTGCGTGCGCAGGCGTTCAGCGCCGCGTCGGAGTTGGCCTACATGGCGGGCTTCAAGGCCCACGACGCGGGACAGGACGGACTCGGGCAACGCTACTTCCTGTCCGCCCTCCGTCTGGCCGAAGAATCCGGAATGCCGGGCCAAGACGGATTCGCTTTCCGCATCCTGGCATTGCACGCCAGCGACGTACACCAACCACAAAACAGTGTCCCGCTCGCGGAGCGCGCGGTGCTGAGCGCACGCGGCAAGGTCAGCCCCGACACGATGGCTTTGTTCGAAGTTGCCTTGGCACGGTGCTACGCCGAAACGGGCGACAAGGTCCAGGCCGTGAAGGCGCTTCGCCGAGCCGAGCCATGGATCATGCCCGAGGCAACGACGGAGATTCCTCGATGGGCCGCGCTGTTCTGTCCGAACAAAGCAAGCGTGACCCGGCAGACCGCGAAAACATTCCTCGCGATCGGCGACTTGGCCCAAGCCGAGCGCTATCAGCACATGAGCGCGACGATCTGGCATCCCAGAACGCACACTCGGATTCACGCGATCAGCCTGGCCGAGACCGGACTCATCCGCTGGCGCATGGGCAACCACGAGGACGCGGCCAAACTCTGGCGCACCGCGCTCCCGACGCTGACCTCCATCAGTTCGGAACGAGGGTCGAAGCTGCTGCGCCGCATACGCAGGGCCGCCCCCGAATTGGTCGATCACACCTGACCTTGACGAAACACGCGGATACAGCGAACCTGTCCGAATGGAAGACCCAGTTGGTTGATAACGACCTGGCTCGATAAGGATTCGATGAAACGTTGATAGCGGGCCGATCGCCGGGCCTGAACCCCTGTTCCCGCGTCCGCGATCAAAGGAGCACAGCCGACGATGTCACCGAGCGAGCGCACTACCGATCGCGTCCTGGCTGTGTGGGCTCCGCCGGAATTCGTGTCCGACGGCAGCAACGGGGTTCTGAGCTGGGCCGGACCGGCTCTGCGTACGCCCACCGGGTTGCGGCTGTCCCTCACGGCGCAAGCGGTCGGCGATTCCGCGCCGTCGTTGCGGAGTTACCAGGTCGGGGTGTCGGCACTGGTCAACGGTGTGGCCACCGAGGTGGGTTGGGGCAGCAGCTCGTCCGACACCCACGCCGGTACCACCTTCACGTTGCCGGATCTCGGCCCGGATACGACACCGGTCGATATCGAGCTGACCATCGACGACGTCACCACCGACGGTCCCTGGGTGCGGCGACTGTCTCGGCCGACTGGCATCGTCTACGCAGCGCCGCTGGGCGATCCACGGGGCAGATTAGCCATGCTGACGAATCCAGCTTTCGTCACCGACGAGGATGGCCCGATCGAGGCCTGGGTCGGACCGATCACGCTCGATCCCAACGGAATCGAGTTCGTCTACACCGCGACCGCGCTCGACGAGCGCGCACCATCCATCTGGGACTACGAGGTCGATGCCGTCCTGCGCGCCAACTTCGGAACCTCGGAGGTGGTGGCCGGCGAATCGACCTCGGCGACGCGAACGATCAGAACCTTCCAGGCCCCGATCCCGGACGACATCGCAGACACGCCCTGGGACTTCGAGCTGACCCTTACCGACCACACGGCAGGACTCACCTGGTCGACCGAATTCTCGTGGGATGGGCCGACGTCCTAGCGCTCGCACTGCTGGTTCCTGGTACAGGTCGGCACAATAGCGCGACCCGAGGACTGCGGACCGAGGGCGTCTGCACGGGTGTGAAAGGCAGCGAGGAAAGCGATCTACCTTCGGCTCACGAACTCGAACCGGCACTTGGCCGATTTCGAGGTTGCTTTCCCAGATCGTTGCAGGTCACGGTAGCGTTGGCAATTGTCGGCACAGTAGTGCGACCGGGCAGAAACTCGCTGACGTGGCACGGCCTAGCAGCGTTCATACTGACGCGCATAGGGTTGCGACTCCGGTGGAACGTCGCGCGAGGATGGCTGGCAACCGCCGACGAAGACCGCGAAAACGGGGTGGTAGGTGTCGCCGATCGTGTAGTCGACCACGGCACCGGGCTGGGCCAAGTAGGGAAGATGCCGTTCGGCGAGTTGTGTTGCCTGCGCAGCGGTGAATTGCTTTCCGACAGGAGGGTATATCGCGACGTCCAGGGTGCGGCCCGCTTTGCCGGGCGGGTCGTATACGGAAATCTCGACGAAGAATGGGGTGGGTTGATCGGTCAGGAACCACTCCCACATGTCGAGTTCACCATTGGACGGGAAGCGGGGTCGGTTGTGCGGGAAGCGGAGTGGTCGGTCCGTGTTGAGCCACCCGGGTTTCAGGCTCGAGTGATTCTTGAACGCGCTCTCCTCATGAACGGTGGACACCGTCCAGTAGCTGGATGCCAGTTCGGGGAAGTCCTCGATGATTCGGCGCATCGCCGCGGTGGCACGGTGGGGTTCGGCCTCGGAGCCCGCTGAAACGCCGACTTCGGTCCTCATCTTGTCTACGTCGATGCCGATTGACCTCCAGCCCACCTGTGTGCCGGGGGCCGAGACTCTCGCCCAGGTGTGTGCCGCGTTGACTTCCCTGCTCACGTCCCGACCGAACCGCCAATTCGCATAATAAGAGTCCGTCATCCGGTCGATGTCGACCTCAGTCTGGTCGCCTTGGTAGTGCGGCGGAAGCTGCTGGGCGCCCATGGCACGCACCACGGACGCGGCCTCGTCCGGTGTGGCGCCGTCCTCGAGCTGCACATCGAGCCGGGAATGGTACGTGCGCGACTTGCCCTCGTAATCGAACCAATGTGACGCATCGACCACCCCGGGAAGAGCCTGGATGGCAGTTTCGATCACGCGTGACCAGCTGTCACGCTCGGCCTGATCGGGTCCTTCTGTCGGTATAGAACATCCTGTCAGCAGGACTGCCGCCATCATCAATACGACGGCCGAGGTGGTTGAGCGCATCGTTTCATTCTGTCCGGTCAACACACTTGGGTTGGAACGAAGCGTGGCCCGATCGATGGTGCGATCGGGCCACGCTTGCATTGCGTTGAGTCAGGACTGCGTGCCGAGCGCCATCCGGAAGACGAACGAGTCGTAGCGGTCCCGAGGGTATGAAACCTCCGAGATCATCAGTACTTCACCATCGGTCGCGAGGAAGCGCTGATGGACCGACTTGACGAGTTCGCCTGACGGCACATCGAGCCATACGGCATGGGTCGGCACCCGGTCGCGGACGCGATGAACCGGGGCGCGCTGGCAACTGCTGCGGACTCATTGCGGACCGAGGGCGTGGACGCGGTCGAAGCGAATGGCGGGAGAGGGAATCTACCTGCGGTCGTGAGTGCCCCCAGTCGGACTCGAACCGACACTTGGCGGATTTTAAGTCCGCTGCCTCTGCCAATTGGGCTATAGGGGCGTCCGGGACAGCCTACCGAGTCGTACGCCTGTACCGGAATTCCGACAATTCGTCGGGGTGGCGGGGCGTCGGCCGTGCCCGGGTGCCGGAGGGCGCGGTCGGGTGACCGAAGCCGGTGGCGTTGCTCGCGGCCCGGGGTTGGCAGGCGTCCCAGAGAACTAGATCGGTGGCGGCGGGCTGGTGTTAGCGTTCGCGGGCGAACTCGGCGTGTCGTCGGCGGGTGTCAGCGCCGGGGCGGCACCGGGATCCGGGCGAGATCGGTGGCGATGTGGATCTCGCCGGAGAAGTACTTCGACGCTTCGGCCAAGTGCTCGTCGAGGTCGCGGTAGCGCTGGGAGAAGTGGGTGAGCACCAGGCTGCGAACCCCTGCGTCGGCGGCCACTCGCGCGGCTTGGCCCGCGGTGAGATGCCCGTATTCGACGGCCAGGTGTTCATCGGCGTCCAGGAAGGTGGCTTCGATGACGAGCATGTCGACGTCGGCGGCGAGTTCCACGACGCCGGGGCACAGCCGGGTGTCCATCACGAACGCGAAACTCTGACCGGCCCGTGGTTCGCTGATCTCCGCCAAAGTGATCGTCCGGCCTTCCGATTCGACACTGCCCCGCTGTTGCAGCTCGGAGATGATCGGGCCGTGCAATCCCAGCGCCCGCAACCGGTCCGGCAGAATGCGACGGCCGGGCGGCTCGATGAGCCGATAGCCGAAAGCCTCCACTGGATGCGAGAGCGGAACCGCCGTCACCGTGAACGGCGCGTCGGGCAGGTCCACCGGTCCCGGGCCGCTCACCGGGCGAGGCCGCAGTTCGGCGCGGTGATAGTAGGACGTCGCGTTGACCAGCCGCTCGTAGTACGCCGCGCCGGACGCCGGGAAGCAGACGTCGACCGGATGCGGCACCCGGTCGAGGTTGATCCGCTGCACCACACCGGCCAGCCCGAGACTGTGGTCGCCGTGGAAATGGGTGATGGCGATCCGGGTGAGCCCGGTGACGGTCACCCCGGCATAGGTCATCTGCCGTTGCGTACCCTCACCGGGGTCGAACAGGATCGCCTCGTCGTCCCACCGGAGCAGATACCCGTTGTGGTTTCGCTGTTTCGTCGGCACCTGACTCGCGGTCCCGAGAACAACCAACTCACGCTGCGACACGGCGTCAGGCTATCCGCCCACGCCCGCGGAGCCGCACACGGCCGCGTTACTCGGTGGCGGGAGCCTTCCGCAGCACCGAATTGCGCCGGGAGTAGGCGAAGTAGACGACGAACCCGATCAGCATCCACACCAGGAACCGCAGCCAGGTCTCCACCGACAGATTCAGCATCAGCCACAGGCACGCCAGCACCGCCAGGACGGGAATCAGCGGCACGAGCGGGACGCGGAATCCGCGCGGCAGGTCCGGGCGCGTGCGCCGCAGGATGAGCACGCCGATCGACACCAGCACGAACGCGAACAGCGTCCCGATGTTGACCATCTCCTCCAGCGTGCCGAAGTCCACGAACCCGGCCAGCAGCGCGCACGCGACGCCGACGATGACGGTGACCCGCACCGGCGTGCCGTTCTTGCCGGTGTGCGCGAGTTTGCGTGGCATCAGCCCGTCGCGCGACATCGCGAACAGCACCCGGGTCTGCCCGAGGTACATCACCATGACCACCGTGGTCAGCCCGGCGAGGGCGCCGATCGAAATGATGTTCTTCGCCCAGGTCACCCCGTGGATGCCGAACGCCGTGGCCAGCGTCGCGTCGTCACCGGACAACTCGGTGTAGGGCACCATGCCGGTGAGCACTAGCGACACCGCGACGTACAGGATCGTCACGATGAGCAGCGAGCCGAGGATGCCGCGCGGCACCGCCTTCTGCGGGTTGCGGGTCTCCTCTGCCGTGGTCGCGACAACGTCGAAGCCGATGAACGCGAAGAACACCAGGCTGGCCGCGGCGAGCAGGCCGTACCAGCCGAAGTTGCTGTGCCCGGCTCCGGTCAGGAAGGAGAACAGCGACTGCCGCAGCCCCTCGCCCCGCTCGCCGGGCTGTGACGGCGGGACGTAGGGCGAGAGGTTCGAGGACTTGAAGTAGGTGAGGCCGACCACCAGCACCAGCGCGATCACGGCCAGCTTGATCGCGACGGCCACCGCCGACACCCGGGAGGACACTTTGGTGCCGGTCGCGAGCAACACCCCGAGCACCGTGATCAGCAGCACCGCGCCCCAGTCGAAGGTCACCGGGCCGAGGTGCACGATCGGTGAGGTGGTGCCGAGCACCTCCCCCAGATACTGCGACCAGCCCTTGGCCACCACCGCCACGGCGAGCGCGAACTCCAGGATCAAGTCCCAGCCGATGATCCAGGCGACGATCTCGCCGAAGGTGGCGTAGGAGTAGGTGTAGGCGCTGCCCGCCACCGGCACGGTGGAGGCGAACTCGGCGTAGCACAGCGCGGTCAGGCCGCAGGCGATCGCGGCGAACACGAAGGCGAGCGAGACGGACGGACCCGCGACGTTGCCCGCGGTGCGTGCGGTGAGGGTGAAGATGCCCGCGCCGACCACGACGGCCACGCCGAAGACGGTGAGGTCCCAGGCGGTCAGGTCCTTGCGTAGCTTCGAGTCGGGTTCGTCGGTGTCGCGGATCGACTGTTCGATGGACTTGGTGCGGAACATGCCGCCCCACCGAGACGAGACATCACCCGCCGAATCGGCTCGTGGCCCGGGGTTCGTCACGCGTTCTCCTTAATTCGTACTGCTTGCCTGTGTTCTGTACCCGCCCGGCGCGTCAATGCACGCCGGCCATGAATGCGCTGATCCGTGGTGCGATGGCGGCGACGATCAGCCCCGCACACACCACGACCGTCCCGGTGATACCGAAGTACGCGAACTCGTGACCTGGGTCATAGAACCGAGCCAAACTACCCGACATCGAGGTGCCGAGACCAACCGAGAAAAAATACAGTGCCATCCGCCGCGACGCCGGACAGGCCGGGGAGCACCGCCGGGGCGATGTGCGCGGCCATGACTACCACACCGCCGTAGAACAGGGTGCGCTTCATCCCGAGCAACCGGTCGGCGACCCAGCCGCCCAGCACGGTGGGCAGAGAGACCAGGCCGCCATGGGCGCCGACGATGCCCACGGCCGTGTCCTTCGCCAGGCCCAGGCCGCGCCATCGGTCGCCCGCAATGTTTTCGCTTCAACCATGCCCTGAAGATCGCATCTGGACGCGAGCCGCGGGTGATTCGTTTGTTCTGTTCACTCGCGACGGCGAAATGGATCGCGACACGGGGTTTGCCCCCCACACCACAGGGCACCCCGCAATCGACAGGCAAACCAGCCGAGGCCCACACCCAGAAAGCGTTGAGCTGATGGTCCACGTGGAAATCAATGTGCCGACGACCCCGGAACAGGTTTTCGACGTCTTGGCCGACGGATGGCTGTTCGCGGCCTGGGTGGTCGGCGCGACGCACATCCGCGACGTCGACGACGATTGGCCCGGCGCCGGGTCCATGCTGCACTACAGCGCGGGCGTGTGGCCGTTCACCGTGAGCGACACGACGCAGGTCGTTTCGGTGGAGCCGCCGCACATGCTGGAACTGGAGGCCAAACTCTCCCCGCTCGGCGCCGCGTGGATCCGTCTGGAACTCGTCGAAACCGGGCAGGGCGAAACGCAGATCCGGATGTACGAGCACTCCGAACGAGGATTGGGCACCCTGGTGCCCAATGCGCTGCAAGAACTCCTTCTGGTGCCGCGGAACTTGGAATCGCTCTCCCGGCTCGCCGATATCGCCGTCGGCAAGGCACGCCGTGCGGGTCGCATCGCGCGGGGAGCCCGCACCGGAGCCGAGACGCACGCCGAGGTGAAGCTCAACGGTCACGTCCCGCACAACTGACCCGCCCCGGTGACCCGATCGGGCCGGATCAGGCGATCGACAGCGCGATGCCGTCGAGAATGTCGTGCTCGCTGACGACGAGTTCCGAAATGCCCGCGCGCCGGGACAATTCCTCGGCGAGCACTTCGGTGATGACCGCGCCGCCGCCGATCACGTCGACCCGGCCGGGGTGCATCGGCCCCAGCGCGGCGCGCTGATCGTGGTCCATGGCGATCAGCCGGTCGCAGACCTGGTGTACCTGGTCGGAGGTCAGGCGGGTGAGATGCACTCGCTCCGAATCGTATTCCGGAAGATCGAGCGCGACCGCGGCGAGCGTGGTCATCGTGCCCGCCACGCCCACCCATGTATGCGCCCCTTCCACGGGGACGTGCGTGAACGCTTCGGTCAACCGCTCGGTGGCGAAGGCACGGGCGGCGGCGATCTCCTCGGCGGTGGGCGGGTTGCCCGCCAGGCACCGTTCGGTGATCCGGACGCAGCCGATGTCGGCGGAGAACGCCGCCCGCACCCCCGCGCTGTCCCCGAACACCAGCTCCGTCGAACCGCCGCCCAGGTCGACCACGACGAAAGGACCTGCCGCGCTGGACAATTCGCCGATGGCACCGGCGAAGGACAGGCGCGCCTCCTCGTCGCCGGTGATCACCTCGGCTTCCGCGCCCGCGACCACGGTGCCGAGTTCGGCCCGGGCCATGGCGAAGAAATCCTCCCGGTTCGCGGCGTCCCGGGTGGCGGAGGTGGCCACCATCCGTACCCGGCCGACGCCTGCCTCGCGCATCAGCGCGACGTAGTCGGCCAGCGCGGCGCGGGTGCGTTCGATCGCCTCCGGCGCCAGTGAGCCGGTCGCGTCGACGCCCTGACCGAGGCGGACGATGCGCATCTCGCGGTGCACGTCGGACAGGCGCCCGTCGCCGAGCACGTCGGCGATCAACAGCCGGATGGAGTTCGTGCCGCAATCCACGGCGGCTACCCGGTCACTCATCACTGTGCTCCAGTCTCTCGCGGGCCGGTCGGCCCGGACGCGGGCCAGTCGGCCGGAATCGCGGTGCCGCGCAGGCCGTGCTCGGCGGCCAGCGCCACGGCCTCGTCGCCGAGCGGATTCACGCCCGGTCCCTTGGCCAGTGCGTGGGCGATCAGTACGTGCAGGCACTTGACCCGTTCGGGCATCCCGCCGCCGGTGAAATCCGTGCCGAGCGATTCGATTTCGTCGCGTTCGGCCAGATAGCTCTCGTGCGCGGCGCGATAGGCGGCGGCCAGCTCCTGGTCGGCGGCGAGCCGCTCGGTCATCTCCCGCATCACACCGGCGGATTCCTGCCTGCTCGCCTCCGCGGTGAGCCGGGGATCGGTGAGGTAGTAGAGGGTCGGGAAGGGGGTGCCGTCCGGCAATCGGGGCGCGGTTTTCACAACGGCCGGGATCCCGTCCGGGGTGCGGTAGGCGATGGCGAGCACGCCGCGCGGCGCACGGCCCAGCTGCTCGGCGATGATCGCGAGATCCTGGTCGGTGGGTGCGGTCACCTATGTCCTTCCGGTGCTCGAGGTGGTGGCGCGGCGGCCTAGGGCGCCGGGGGCGGCTCGGAGATGCTGCGCCACAAATCGGTGTACCAGGGCTCGGGTTCCCTGGCTCTGGTGGGCGCGGGCGGCGGCGCGGGCGCCTCGATGCCGGGCACCTGCACGATGTACGGCGTCTCGCCGGGCATCACCAAGCGCAGGCGGTCGCGCGCCTCGCTGCGGATGTAGGCCGGATCCTGTTGCTGCGCGCGACGATCCCGCAACCGGGCCAGATCCGTCTCGAGCTCCTCACGCTGCTGTGCCAGCTGCGCGGCCTCGGCGCGCTGGGTGAAGTACGTGCGCGTCGGCACGGCGAGGGTGAGCGCGAGCCCGCACACCACCATCGCCAGGATCACCGCCTTGCCGGTGGAGAGCCCGAGGAACGTGTGATCGTGCTTGTCGCCGACCGGACCCGACGCGTTCTTGCGCGGTTTCGGCTTCTCCGCGGACTCCGACCGCCTGCGACCGCGCTTGGCGGCGGAGTCGGCCGGGCGCGATCCGGCGGCACGCGACGTGCGGCGGTCCCCGCGTCCGGCTGGACTGGTCCCACGCGCACGTCGCTCCGTCATCTCACGCCTCGGTCTCTACTTCGCGGTACTCCCGGCGTTCTGCGTGATAACGCACGCTACTCCTCCGGGCCCGTCGCTCGAACCGCGTTTCAGCCTTCGAACGCGAAGCGGGGGAACGCGACGTCGCCCGCGTAACGCGCCGAATCGCCGAGCGCGTCCTCGATGCGCAGCAGCTGGTTGTACTTGGCGACGCGCTCGCTGCGCGCGGGGGCGCCGGTCTTGATCTGGCCGCTGCCCACCGCGACGGCGAGGTCGGCGATGGTGGTGTCCTCGGTCTCGCCGGAACGGTGCGACATCATCGTCTTGTAGCCGTTGCGATGCGCCAGCTCCACCGCGTCCAGGGTCTCGGTCAGGGTGCCGATCTGGTTCACCTTGACCAGCAGCGCGTTGGCGGCGCCCTTGGTGATGCCCTCTTCCAGTCGCTCCGGGTTGGTGACGAACAGGTCGTCACCGACGAGCTGGATCTTGTCGCCGATCTGGTCGGTGAGCGTCACCCAGCCGTCCCAGTCGTCCTCCGACAGCGGGTCCTCGATGGACACCAGCGGGTAGGCGCCGATCAGCTCGGCGTAGAACTGCGCCATCTCCTCGGCCGAGCGCACCACGCCCTCGAACCTGTAGCCGCTGCCGGAGGTGAAGAACTCGGTGGCGGCCACGTCCAGCGCCAGGGCCACGTCGCTGCCCAGCTTCAGGCCGGTCTTGTCGATGGCCTCGCTGATCAGGTCGAGCGCCGCCTTGGTGCCGGCCACGTCGGGCGCGAAGCCGCCTTCGTCACCGAGGCCGGTGGACAGGCCCTTGGCCTTGAGCACCGACTTCAGCGCGTGGTAGACCTCCGCGCCCCAGCGCAGCGACTCCTTGAAGGTGGGCGCGCCGATCGGGGCGACCATGAATTCCTGCACGTCGACGCCGGTGTCGGCGTGTGCGCCGCCGTTGAGGATGTTCATCATCGGCACGGGCAGCACGTGCGCGTTCGGACCGCCGAGGTAGCGGAACAGTTCGAGGCCGGAGGACTCGGCGGCGGCGCGGGCCACGGCCAGCGAGACGCCGAGCAGGGCGTTGGCGCCGAGGCGGGACTTGTCCTGGGTGCCGTCCAGATCGAGCAGCACCTGGTCGACGGTGCGCTGTTCCACGGCGTCCAAGCCGATGACCGCGGGCGCGATCTCGTCGAGCACGCCCTCGACCGCCTTGCGGACGCCCTTGCCGCCGTAGCGCTCGCCGCCGTCGCGCAGTTCGACGGCCTCGTGCTCGCCGGTGGACGCGCCGGAGGGCACTGCCGCCCGGGTCAGGGTGCCGTCGTCGAGAGCGATCTCGACCTCGACGGTGGGGTTACCGCGCGAATCCAGGATCTCGCGAGCTCCGACCTGTTCGATGATGGCCACGAAAACGACACTCCTTCGGCTGCTGACACGGTGGTCTCACGGATGGGCCGTGCGCTGCGAGCCTATCGCCCCGGCGGCGCGGCGGGTAACCGGCACTCCGGGGATCGGGAGATCACACCCGGCGGCCGATGCTGTAGGTCGCGGCCCGGTCGCGCACCGTCAGCAGGTAGCTGTGCGACTGGTTGTAGGTGAGCAGGGCCCGCTGCCAGCCGTGCTCGGAGGTGAGGTCGCCACCGCTGGCGCACAGGTACCTGGCGGCGGTGAGCGCGGCGTCGTCGATGTTCTGCGGATCGGCGACGCCATCTCCGTTGGCGTCGACGCCCCAGCGCTTCCAGGTTTCCGGGATGAACTGGAGAGGACCGACGGCGCGGTCGTGTACCGGATCGCCGTCGAGCGCGCCGCCGTCGGTGTCCGCCACCAGCGCGACGCCGGGCGAGCCGTCCAGCGGGACGCCGATGATCGCGGGGCGCACCGAGCCGTCCTCGCCGACCTGCGCGCCGCGATGGGTGCCGTGCTTGCTCTCCACGCTCGCGATCCCCGCGAGCGTCGTCCACGCGATACCGCAGTCCGGACGGGCCCTGGTCATCACGGCCGCCGCGTAACCGTAGGCCTCCAGCGCAATCGGCGGGATGCCGAGCCGATCGGCCTGCTCGTCGGCCCAGCCGCGCAACTGGACGGCGGTACGGCCTGGTGCGTCCAAGTCGATCACGGGCAGCGGGGTGCCCGGCCCGGGCGGGATGCCTTCCGGGATCGGGGTGCGTTCGGTCCCGCAACCGGCGAGCCCGAGGAGCACCACGACGGCGGCCGAGACGCCGGTCTTTCGCAACACCCCTTCCATGATCCAGATGTCGGCGAGTACACCCGGCAGGGCGGTGACGGAGCGCACCGCGTGTCGGGTGCGCGCATGGCCCGCACCGGTGCCGGGTCAGACGAGCAGCTCGCTGGTCGCGTTGTGCGCGGGCGCCGCGAGAACCGTTCCGGTGTGGCCGGATTCGACGATGCGCCCGTGGTCGAGGACGAGCAGCCGGGGACAGTATTCGGCGACCAAGGCCATGTCGTGGGTGATGACCAGCAGGGCGGTGTCGCGTTCGGACCGGATCCGGTCCAGCAGCGCCATGATCGCCGCCGCGGTGGTGTGGTCCAGCGCCGAGGTGATCTCGTCGCACAGCAGCACGGCGGGTTCGGCGGCGAGGGCGCGAGCCAGCGCGACTCGCTGACGCTGCCCGCCGGACAACTCGTGCGGATAGCGGGCGGCCAGGTCGGCGCTCAGCTCGACGGCGGCGAGGAGTTCGGCGATCCGCCGCGCGAGGTCCCGGCGTGCGACGCGCCCGATCCGCCGCAGCGGGCGGCCGAGCGTTTGCGCCACGGTGCGGCGCGGGTTGAGGGCGGACCGGGGATTCTGGGTGACCAACTGAATGCCGCCCGCGCCGTAGCGGATTCGCCGGTTCGCGCCGACGGCGACCGGGTCGCCGCGCAACTCGAGCGAACCGGTCGCCGAATGGTGCAGGCCCGCGATCACGCGCGCCAAGGTGGTCTTGCCCGCGCCCGACGCGCCCACCACCGCGAGCGCCGAACCCGCCGCGAGCGCTAGGTCGATGTCGGCGAGCACTTGGTGTCCGCCGATCGAGGCGCTGATTCCTTCGGCCCGCAGCACGAGCTCCGGCGGTCGGTTGCCCCCTGAGACGGCCCCAGCCTGGTGACCGTTGCGCGTCGGCGCCGGCTGTGCTGCCACGGCGAGCTCTGGCGGCGGCGCAGCACTTCTCCCATACGGCGCCGGCGCAGGTTCTGCCCGATCGGCGGACGTGCGGCCGTCCACCGGATCGGCGGACGTCGCGGCCGGCGGGCGCGTTGGCGACTCGGCCGACGCACCGGACGTCTTCCCCGGCGTACCGCTTCCTTGCGCCGGAGGCGGAGAAGGTGGACGGACCACACCGAGCTCGACGATGTCGTCGGCGATCGAGTGCACGAGCGCGGTGTCATGGCCGGACAGCAGGATCGCCGCCGAGCGCTCGCGAGCGAGTGCCGCGAGTTGCCCGGCGATGTCGGTGCGCAGCGCGCCGTGCAGCCCGGCGAACGGCTCGTCGAGCACCAGTACACCGGTGCGGCGGATCAGCGCTCTGGCGAGCGCGACGCGCCGCTGCTGGCCGCCGGAGAGCTCGCCGGGGCGGCGGCGCAGGTAGTCCGGCGACAGGCCGACCAGCGCGAGCGTGTCGGTCATGGTGGACTCGGAGGCCTGCGGCGCGACCTCCCGCAGCAGGGCGCGCACCCGGAGCAGCGGATTCAGCGCCGAACCCGGATCCTGCCCGACGTAGGCGATGTGCCGACTCCGAAACCGTTGCAAAGCTGACCGATTCAGCGTCAACACGTCGTGTCCGGCGACCGACGCCGAGCCCGTCGCACGCGCCGCGGCGGACGGCAGTTGCCCGAGCAGGGCGCGCATCACCGTGGTCTTGCCCGACCCGGACGGGCCGGTGAGCGCCGTGATGGTACCCGCGGGAATCCGGAAGGTCGCGGGACCGGCCAGCTCCCGCCCGTCCATGCCCAGCACGGTCAGGCCGTCGACGGCGACAAGGTCGGCCCGGACCTGCCCGGAGCCGTTCGCCTCGGCCGTCCGGCGCGCGCTCGTCGTCACGTTCGCGTTCATTCCCGGTCCCCTCGCCCGAACGCCGATACCGCCAGGTTCACGCTCACCGCGACGATCGCGATCGCCATGCTCGGGGCGAGCACGGCCCAGGGGTTGAGCAGCATGCCGGAGGCGTTCTCGCGCACCATGACCGCCCAGTTGCTCGCGCCGAGCGTGGTGGGAAGTTGCAGGAAGGATGCCGTGCTCACGAGATAGACCGCCGCCACGAAACGCAGCCCGAGCTGAGTCGTCGAGACCGCGCGCAGGTTCGGGAGCACCTCCCGGAACACCAGATGCCCGAGCGACTCACCGGCGGCTCGCGCGCTCTCGACATATCCGGATGCCGCGACCCGTGCGGCGGCGGCCGTGAAGATTCGCGCGCAATACGGGACGCCGAACAGCAGCGCCAGAACGATCAGCCCCAAGGGTCCCGCGTCCGGCCACGAGGTCAGCACGAGCAAGATGCCCAACACCGCGGGCAGCAGGATGAACAGGTCGGAGCCGAGTTCGATCCACTCGCCGATCCGCGGGCGCAGCGCCGCCACCGCGCCGAGGACGCCCGACAAGCCGGTCACCAGCACCGCGATGACCGCCGCCACCAGTAGCAATCCCCAACCGCCGTAGAGCAATTGGCTGAGCACATCGCGGCCGAGCCGGTCGGTGCCCAGCGGAGCGCCCGCACCGGGATCGCCGAACGGGATGCCGATCGCTTCCTCCGCCGGGTGCGGCGCGAGCGTCGGCCCCAGTGCCGCCAGCAACGTGACCAGCACGGCCGGCGCGACGGCGATACGACTGAGCAGTCGCGCGGGGCTCACGGCCGCGGCGGAGACCTTCATCGCCGCCCCCGCAGCGACCAGGCGCGGATGCCGTCGGCGGCCGCGAGCACGACCATGATGACCACCCCGGACAACGCGACCACCGCGGCCACCACCGAGGTGTCGCGATCGGCCACCGAGCCGGCCAGCACCGCACCGAGGCCGGGATAGTTGAACACGGTCTCCACCACCAGAGCGCCGCCAAGCAGCATGCCGACCGTGGTGGCGAAGCTGGCGACGATCGTCGGCAACGCGAACGGCAGCACGTGCCGCGCCAGCACCGCCCGGTTCGACAGTCCGTCCAGCACGGCGCTTTCCACGTGCGGAGCGAGCGCGGCGTCGGACAGGGCGGCGCGCACCACCCTGGTGTTCCATCCGACCTGGGGCAACGCGAGCGCGAGCACCGGCAGCACCAGCATCTCCGGTCCGGCCGGCATCCCCGACCGGCCGGTGATGGTGACCGCGGGCAGCCAGCCCAGCGCCAGCGCGAACACCAGGATCAGCACCGTGGCGATCACGAACTCGGGAACGGCCACCGCGGTGGTCGTCGTCGGTTGCAGCACGCGCGCGGCCACGCCGCCGGGGCGCGTCGCCCACCACGCGCCGAGCGCGAGCGACGCGAGCACGGTCACCGCGAGCGCGAGGCCGCCGAGCAGCAGCGTGGGCGGGAACTTGTCGACGAGCAGGTCGTCGAGCGGCCGTCCCCGGGCGGTACGCCCGAAATCACCGGTGGCGACGCCCGATATCCACTTCCAGAACCGCACCGCCAGCGGACGGTCCAGTCCGAGTTCGTGCTCTTTGGCCGCGATCTGCTCGAGCGTGGCCTCCCGGCCGAGGACCGCGCGGGCGGTGTTGCCCGGCAGCAGATCCACGGCGACGAAGACGCAGGCCAGCAGCGTCACCAGCAGGATGACGCGCCGGAGCAGCAGTCGCGCGAACAGAATCACCCGGCCAGCCAGGCCTTTTCCAGCTGCACCCGAGCGAATCCGCCGAGCGTGGGCAGGTCGCGCACCCGGGAGGAGGCGATGTCGATGCCGTCGGCCATGCCCCAGACCAGGTAGCCGCCACGCTCGTACTGGATGCGTTGCAACTGCTGATCGGCCTGCCGATACTCCGCGTCGGTGCGCGCGGC
>NZ_BAFR01000167.1 GCF_000308435.1 Nocardia araoensis NBRC 100135
CGCGGGCTGCTGCCCCGCGGCCGCGCTGCCCTGTCCCTGCCGCGGAGCATCGGGGGCCGCGTCCCCACCTGGTGCGGGCGGTTCACTCGCGGATTCGTTCGCGCGGCGAGCGGTGGTGGGCTCCATCAGGATGCTCGGCAGGATCTGGTTGCCGGCTCCGCCGACCTGAGTGAGCGCCGCGAGTCGTTCCTGGAGATCCTCGTGGTCGGGCACGGCGGCGGTCGCCTGCTCGATCGCGCGCCCGTATCGCTCGGCCACGAGCCGGTGGGTGACGAGCGCGACGCCGATCATGATGGGTGCGATCGCGTGGATGCCGATCCCGGCCAGTTCGCCCGACCTGAAGTAGGGGAACGTGTTCAACGCGATACTCGCCGTCAGCAGGACGCCCTCGACCGTGTAGACCTGCCACAGCCGATCGATCACACCCCACTCGGCGGTATCGCCGGTGGACAGCATTAGGGCGACGAGTACCGCGCTGATCAGCGCTTCCAGCCCGTAGGACAGCCAGAACATCGGATTGCTCGCGCCGCCGCTCGGCGCGATGTTCTGCTGCACCGTGACCGCGGAGAACAGCATCGAGAATGCCACGACTCCGGCCAGCAGGCCCAGCACCCGCGGCTTGCGCTGATGCAGACGAGCGACTTTCGCGTGCGGGCTGCTGCTGTGCCGCTGTTCACCGATCGCCTGCGCGGCACGCAGCAAGTCGGCGGCTTCGCGTTCGGCCAGTTCAGCGGCCGTGCGCCGGACCCGCTCCGCGGCGTCGGCGGCCGCCTGGATGCGCGCCCGTTTCTCGTGGCGTTCATAGTCACGCACGAGCTCGGCCAACTCACGGGAGGCGGCGAGCTCACGCTCGGATAATGCTTCGAGCAGCGCCGGATCGTCCTGGTGGGCCAACCGCTCATGCGCGATCTGCACCCGGTCCGGCAGCGCGCCTGCCACCAGATCATCCACCGGCGGCGCCCCGGTGGGCGCGTGGGTCGTGAAACGACGGAACATCAGCAAAGAACCTTTCCGACGGTCGAGTGTTCCAGACGCAGCGCGCCATTGCTGCCCCGGCCGTCGACCACATCCGCCGAACCAGACGACCGACCCGGCCGAGAACGAAAAGATAACTCGTCATCGAAATCCATTCGACCCGACGAGCAATCGGAGCCGCTCGGGGGCAGCGGAACGAATCCAGCAGGACGGATCCCAGGTCCCATCCGGATCGCTCCCGTCCCCGGGCTCAGTAGCCCTTCGGCGAACGATTCGGATCCGCTTGCTGAACCTTCGCTTGCAGGTCGTGGCCGTCGCGGGAGACACCGTACCGCTCCATGACGTAGTTCATGCTGGCGGCGACATTGGCCACCGGATCGTGAATGTTGCTGGAGGTTCCAGCGGCATGGTAGCCGAGGAAGGTGCTGGGGATCGTCTGGGTAAGTCCCCTGGACGCATGTCCGGCGGCGGCGTTGCTGTCCCAGTTGTTCACGGCGTTGGGATTTCCGCCGGATTCTCGTTCGATCAGAACCCGGTAGCCGCGCTTCCAGTACTCGCGAGCCACCGGATCGGTGATGCCGAGCGCGTCGAGCGCGCCGTCGATCGCGGCGTCGACCGAGACGTTGCCCTGGTAGCGGGCGTAATCAGCGCTCGTCGCGGCAGGAACGAAGCCAGGGCCGGGTGAATAACTGCGCTGCATGTAGTTGCTCGGCACGTAGTTGCCGGCCGCCGAGGCGGGGGTGTACGTTGGCGCGGCGCCGTCGATGTTCTTCGCGTGCACTTGGACGCGGTCGGTGGCCTTCGCGATCTCGTCGTGTACGTCGTCGATCGTCTTCAGCACGGCGTTCGCCAGCCTGATCTCGATGTCCGTGGCGATGTACTGCTTGCCCGGACTCGCCGCGGGAGCCGCGTCCAGCGTCGCCTGCAAATCTTTGACGTGCTGCCTGATAGCGGCGAAGGTGCCGCTGGAGATGCCGTAGGTGCCGTAGGCGGAAAAGTCGACGTTGTCGTCCTGCTTGCGGATGTCGTTCTTGATGTCGTCGAACTCCTGCGCGCGGCTGGCGTAATCCTCGGCCAGGGCCGACTTCTTCTCGTCGCCGGTGACGAGCTTCTCGTCGCGCAGCAACTTCACCACATCGGGCGCCTGCGAAGGCGAACCCGTCGCCAGCAGATCCGCCGACGTCTGGATCGTCTGGCGGCCCACTTCGATGACCGCCTTCAGGCCCGGGCTCGCGTCCGCGGGCGGGTCCAGCTCGACCACCCACCGCTCGGTGCTCATCGAGACACCCGAGCCCCGGTCGGCCGTGGCCTTGCGAATACCAGCATCATCACCTCACGCCTGACAACGCTCACCAGGCCGTGCGTGGCCTACCGGTCCGACGCCGTCGAGTATTCCGCAACGCCGCGTGCCCTTTTCCCGCCTGTGGGAGTAGCAGCTTCGAGCAGCCACATCGATGCGGGCTCGCGCGGCGCGGTAAGACGTCAGATCGTCGCGGGGCGGCGGGCGCCGCGGCGTCGCGGACGCAGCTGGTAGAGGCGATACCAGGCCAGCGCGAGGAAGATGGCTCCCAACCCGGCGACGACTCCCATGTCGAGCAGCCACGTGCCGATGGTGTGTTTCCACAGCGGGTCGGGCCCACCCTCGTGCGGCGAGAGGGTGTCGAGGTCGAGAGTGGCGGCTCCCGCACCGAATCCCCACCGAGCCGGCGCGATGTATGCCAGCTGCTCCAGGACGGGCGTGCCGGGCAGCCGTACCAGCCCGCCGGTCAGCACCAGTTGCGCCATGGACAGCACGATCAGCAACGGCAGCGTCTTCTCCGAGGTGTTCACCGCCACCGACACCAGCAAGCCGAGTGCCAGCGACGAGATGCCGAGCAACGCCATCATCAGCATCAATTCCACTTCGACCGAGGTGAACAGCCCCTTGGGCGGCATACTGACCCCGATGGTGCCGATCAGGACGAGCACTACCGCCTGCAGCGTGGTGATCACGCCGAGGACCAGGAGTTTCGACATCAAATAGACTCCGGCCGACAATCCTGCCGCGCGTTCTCTGCGATAGATCGTCTGTTCCTTGACGATCTCCCGGATCGAGTTGCCGGTGCCGACGAAGCATGCCGCGAACGCCAGGATCATGAGCTTGGTCGCGGCATCGACGTTCGTTCCCGGCGCTCCGGTGAAGCCCTGACCGGCCGGCACGGCGGCGATCAACCCACCGAGCAGCAGGGGCATGACACCGAGCAGCGCCAGATAACTGCGGTCCGAGGCGATCACCGCGAGGTAGCGCCTGCACAACGTGCTGAGCTGGCTGAACTTGGACTGCGACGGTGGCGGCGGCGTCGGTGTGTGCACTTCCGCGGGGACGACATCGTCGGTCGGGCCGACCGCCACGTAGCGCTCGTAGCGTGGCGACTCCCGGAACTCACCGGCCCAGTCCCGCTCCTCCTCGCGGTCGAAAGCCTGGAACACCTCGGCCCAGCTCCCCGCGGCGAACTGCAGCAACCCTTCCGCGGGCGGTCCGTAGTAGGCCAGCCGGCCGCCGGGCACCAGGACCAGCAGGCGGTCGCAGGCATCGAGGTTCGCGACGCTGTGGGTGACGACGATGACCGTACGCCCGTCGTGCGCCAGTCCCGACAGCATTTCCATGACCGTCTTGTCCAGGCCGGGATCCAAGCCGGATGTCGGTTCGTCGAGGAACAGCAAGGAGGGTTTGGTCAGCAGTTCCAGTGCGACGCTCACGCGTTTGCGCTGCCCACCCGAGAGCCGATCGATGCGGGTGTCGGCGTGCCGCGCCAAGCCGAGCTCGTCGAGGACCTCGTCGACCCGCTGCTCGCGCTCCTCGCGGCCCGTGTCACCGGGGAAACGCAGCTCGGCCGCGTAGAGCAGCGCCCGCCGCGTCGGAAGCTGGTTGTGCAGGATGTCTTCCTGCGGTACCAATCCGATGCGGTGGCGGAGTTCGTCGTAGTTGGTGTACAGATCGCGGCCGTCGTAGAGCACCGTCCCCTCGGTCGCGGGCCGCAACCCGGTGATCGCGCCGAGCAGTGTCGATTTGCCCGCCCCGCTCGGCCCGATCACTCCCACGAGCGATCGCCCCGGGATGGGGAACCGCACGCTGTCCATCAACACCTTGCCCTCGGGTGTCCGGACGGTGATGTTCTGCACGCAGACCGATACGTCACCGGTGTCGACGAACTCGCGCAGTTCGTCGCCCACCAGCCGGAAGGTGGTGTGCCCCATGCCGATCAAGTCGGATTCCGAGAGATCGGCGGCGTCGACGCGGGCTCCGTTGACGTAGGTGCCGTTGTGGCTGTCGAGGTCGACGATCCGGTATCTGCCCGCACCGATCGTCCGCAACTCGGCGTGATGGCGGGAGACCATCAGATCGTGCGCGACGATGTCGTTGTCCGCGGCGCGTCCGATCCGGAGAGTGGGCGACGTTATCCGGACCACCGCGCTGGGGTGGTCCGCCGGAGGCGCCGATCGCGACACCCGCCGGGGCAGGCCCGGCTCGAACTTCGTGACCGTGGCTTCGTCGTCGAGGGCGTAGCCAGGATTCGGGACGACCATCGTGTCGCCGCCGGAATCGCCATCGGGTTCCTGCTCGGGTGGGGTTTCCACCGAGCAAGCCAATTTTTCGCCGTCCACCGCGTGTCCGAGCTGGAACGTCTCGTCGTGATCGATCACCATCCGATCGACGCGGTGACCGTCGAAGAACGTGCCGTTGAGACTGTGCGCGTCCTCGATTTTCCAACCGTCCGCACCACGCTCCAGAACGGCGTGCAACGACGAAACGCGGGGATCGGAAACGACGATATCGGCCGCCGGATCGCGACCGACGTTATAGGCGCCTCCTGCGCGGAGCCGATAGACGCGTTCCCGCGTCTGCACCACGAGAACCGGCGTCTCGGACAATTCGGTGGAGGAAGATCCATCCGCCATAAAGGGAGTATACGACCGCACGACACGGTCACCGCAATAGTCGAGCACGCCTCGATCTCGTCACGAGTCCGGCCTGCGCACTCTCGCCCTCTACCACACCAACCCCGCTGACCAGCGCAAACCTTCGCGACCACAGCGGGGCCCGATGTGCGGAGCACATGGGTTGGGCGTGACATTCCCGCATTCGGTGCCGGGACAACGAATGGCCTACCGGTTATGTCTACCCGAATCGTTCAATATTGAAATTCTCGGTGCCAGCCCGGCAATCGATGCGGCAATGGAATCGGCTCATCATCCTCGTCTGTACACCACCGGACGACCCCGCTTCCGGTGGGACTCGAAATTTGTCCACGATTTCCTTTGTGCCGGATGGAAATACGCCTACGCACAGCACCCGCGGTTCGATCGGAAACCGCAACCGGCAGGCCAGGAGCATCCGCGGGTGCGCTCGATCAATACCCGGCCGATCCGCCGGATCGCCAGCTTCCGTACCGGAAACGCGATCGTTGCGGCCGCACCATGCCGGTTGGGCGATCCAAGCGATGTACGGGGGAATAAGCGGGCGCTATTGCGTGTCGTGCCTGGCGCCGCTACCGTAGGTGCGGTCTCCATCTTGTGGATGTAGGTGACAGCTCCCTCCCACAAGAGTCCACACTCGCCACGGCGATCTCGTATGCCACGCATTCGGCAGCATGTGCGCACGGACATCGTCCAGCCATACATCGACGCATGCATCGAGCGTCATTCCACCAGGCGGCATTCACGGCGACCCGCCGCATCCATAGCTTCCGCCAAGGAGAAAAGCCATGCAAGACAACACTATTCACCCAGATGATCCCACAGCAGGCGAGAACCGTACGACATCGGTCACCGGGCTCATCGACATCGTCCACAACCATGCCGCACTGCACGTCGACGGCTACCTACCCGGACCACGCGACGCTCATGTGCCTGCGCGTTTGGTCCGCGAATACGGCTTGCGTCGCGGCGATACCGTCACCGGCGCAGTCGGACCCAAACGGGACGGTGCCAAACTCGCACCGCTGATCCGAGTCGATCGGATCAACGGCTTGCCACCCGGAAATGCCGGAGCGCGGCCGCACTTCGCCGATTTGGTCCCCATCTATCCGCAGGACCGTCTGCGGCTGGAGACCGAGCCGCACGAACTGACCACCCGCGTCACCGATCTGGTCATGCCGATCGGCAAGGGCCAGCGCGCCTTGATCGTCGCACCGCCCAAGGCGGGCAAAACGTCTGTGCTGCAATCCATCGCGCACGGCATCGCCAAGAATCATCCCGAATGCCAGCTGATGCTGGTACTGGTCGGGGAACGCCCGGAAGAGGTGACCGACCTGTCGCGCGCGGTGCAGGCCGAGGTCGCCGCCGCGACCTTCGACCAGCCGGCCCACGAGCACATCGCGCTCGCCGAATTGGCCATCGAACACGCCAAACGCCTCGTCGAAATGGGTCACGACGTCGTGGTGCTGCTGGACTCACTGACCCGGTTGGCCCGCGCCTACAACCTGGCGGCCGCCGGGTCCGGGCGCATCCTCTCCGGCGGCGTCGACGCCGGGGCGCTCGCGCCACCGAAGAAATTCCTCGGCGCCGCCCGCAACATCGAGCACGGCGGGTCCCTCACCATCATCGCCACCGCCCTGGTCGAGACCGGCTCGCTCGCCGACACCGTGATCTTCGAGGAATACAAGGGCACCGGAAACGCCGAGCTGAAGCTCGATCGGCACCTCGCCGACCGCCGCCTGTTCCCCGCGATCGACATCGACCGCTCGAGCACACGCAAAGAGGAACTGCTGCTGTCCGCCGACGAGCTCACCGCCATCGGATCCCTGCGCAAGACCCTCTCGGGCCGCGAACCGCAGCAAGCGCTCGAACTACTGCTGACCGGCCTCCGGCAAACCGGGACCAACCCCGAATTCCTGACCCAGATCCGCAACGCCGGCTGACGGCCGCCGTGCCTGATCGAGCATGGTGAGGTAGGCATCGAACTGGGCCGCGGCCGTGAGAAGGTTGCGGCTGCGCGCGGTCAGCCGGTCCTGCCACGAGTCGAGGAAAGCGCTCAACGCCTCCGCCCCGCCCGCCTCGCGCAGCGACTCGATGAACTGCGCGACCTGCGCCAGCGGGTACCCGCCTCGGCGCAGCTGGCGTGCGATCTCGGCGTCGCGCACGCTGTCCGGTCCGTATTCGCGGTAACCCGTCGCCCGGTCGCGTTCGGGGCGCAGGATGTCCTGGGTTTCCCAGGTGCGCAGCGTCGCCGGATGCACGCCGAGCCTGCGCGCGAGTTCGCCCACGGTCAGCGTTCGACCGTGAACCCGGGTCGGCATCGTGGTGGACAGGCTGCCGAGGGCCGTCGCGACCTCGGTGCGGGTGTCGCGTTCGGCGAGCAGCGCGACATGCGCCGCGTCGATGAGCCGGTAGGCGGACTCGGTATCGCCGCGATTGGCCGCACGCATGATTTCCATTGCCTGCTGGTGTCCGTGGCCACCACGCAACGCGAGAAAGGCGCGCAGCGCCTGCGCGTGCAGAACGGTGTAGCGCCGGTAACCGGTCTCGCTGCGCTCGGTCGGCGGGAGGATGCCCGCGTCCTCGTAATTGCGGATCGCCTGTGCGGACAACCCGTGCTCGCGGGCGAGGTCGATCGGTCGCAGCTCGCACCTCCGTTTGAGGTTTCAGTCCGTGAATCGCGGTTCGGAGTCGCCCAAGTTTCACGGTATCAATGCCCACTGCCACCTCACTGCGTGAGATCGGCCGCCACTTCGATCGTCTGCGGCTTCGACGCGCCGGTGGAGTTCTCCGGCGCGCCGAGCCCGCCCAGCCCCTCCGCTATGGCACGAGAGCCGGCTGATCGACGGCCCATAGCCACGACCCGTCCGGCTGGCGGCGAGCGATCTCGACGGTCACCTCGCCGGTGGTCAGCGTGGACGCTGTCAGCGCCAGGTCGCCGCTCACCAGCGCCGGATGCTGCCTACCCGGCGAGAGCACCGGCGCAGCGGCGACGAACTGCTCGTACACCTTGCGGATCTCCGCATGTCCGGCCGCGAGGTTGCCCGGAGGAAACGCCAGCACGGCGTCCGGCTCGTACAGCGCCACCAGCCCGTCGACGTCGCCTGCGTTGGCGCGCTCGATGAAGTACCTACCGAGGTCGTTCGGATCAGTGGCCACGATCTTGTTTGTCATACTCATAGCCTCCCAACGAATCACGACATCCTGTGTCGTGTATTTCCGCAAAGGTTTCCGTATGCGCGCCGACCGGCTGGTCTCGCTCGTGTTGCTGCTGCGCCGGCACGGCCGGCTGTCCGCGGCCACGCTGGCCCGCGAGCTGGAGGTGTCCACCCGCACCGTGCTGCGCGACATCGAGGCGCTGTCCGCAGCAGGCGTTCCGGTCTACGCCGAACGCGGCCGACACGGCGGTTTCGCGTTGTTGCCCGGTTTCCAGACCGAGCTCACCGGACTGAACCACGACGAGGCGCTCGCCCTACTGGTCGCCGGATCACGGCGCGGCGCACAGGCATTCGGCCTCGGCTCGGCGCTCGCTTCGGCCATGCGCAAAGTGGTCGACGCGCTACCCGAAAGCTATCGGACCACCGCGACCGGCGCGGCTCAGCGATTGCTCATCGACCCGGAGACCGACCTCTTCTCACGCAGGCTGGTCGCCGAGGAGATGCCCGAAACCATCGTGACCGAGATCCGGCGCGCGGTGTTCGCCGGACACAAGCTGCGCATCCGCTACGCGGCTGTGGACCAGGCCCCGAAGTGGCGCACAGTGGACCCGATCGGCCTGGTCACCGTGCGCGACCAGGCTTACTTGCTGGCCACGAGATCCGGCGCGGACCGCACCTACCGGCTGTCCCGGGTCTCGGCCGCCGAGGAACTCCCCGAACCCGCCCAGCGACCGGACCGGGTCGACCTGGACCGCGCCTGGCAGGAACGCAGCACGCGGTTCCGGACCGGCGGCGACCAAGTCACCGTGCTGGTACGGGTGGACCCGGCCCAGCGGGAGGAGCTGGTGGGCACCGCGCTGGCCGTCCGCGCCGAAGAAGCCGACGCAGACGGCCGGCTGCGGCTGGAAGTGACCTTCCAAGATCCGAGACACGCCGAATGGGCGCTGTGGCAGCTCGCCGCGCACGCGGAAGCTTTGAGTCCGCAGTGGTTGCGCGCGTCCCTGCGCGATCGTGCCGCGGCGGTCGCCAGCTGCTACGGAATGTCATCCTGAGGGTGTTCGCAGGCCGGGTGCGCTGCCGTTGCGGCGCAGGCCGCCGTGGGTTCAGCGTCCCGCGGCGGTGAGTTGGTAATCCGCTTCGAGCAGCATCCACCCGCTCAGCTGTACCGAGAGATCGCGGCTGAGGTTCGCCGACGCAGCGGCGGACGAGTGCGTGAGCTGGGGAAAGGTTTCCGGATGCTCCGGCACCGTGACCGGGCGGGTCCAGTCCATACCGAACAGCGGCAGCCCGTCCACCTCGGCGCGGTGTTCCCAGGCCGCCCGCGCGGAAGTGTGCACGATATTCGCGGCGGTGGTATTGCCCAGCGACAGTGCGGCTTCCGCGAGATATCTGGCGAGGATGCCCATGAACAGCCCGGAGTCGTCCCCGGAGGCCGCGGCGATCACTCCCCCGTCCGTCAGCCCGTCCCCGGCTGCGGCAACGAGATCTGCCACGCGCCGGTGATGGCCCGGCTCACGCGTGCGCAGCGCCAGCTCGGTTTCCAGTCCGATGGCCACGCCCTGGCAGTAGGTGTGGACGGTCCTATCCACCCGCCCGCCGGGCTCATGGACACCATCGAGGATCAGGTCGCGGTCGCTGTCGCGCAATCGGGTGTACAGAAAATCGGCGAGCTCTCCCGCGCGGGAGAGCTCACCCAAACGCGCCAGGGCGATACCCGTCGGACCGATCGCGGGAGTGTTGTAGTACTCGTCGCCGGACCGCCACGGCACCGCACCGACGGCCGGGTTCCAGCCGTCGATCAAGCCTGCCCGCAGCTCGCCGACAGCGTCGCCGAACCGGACACCGAGCAGCCGGTCGGCGCGTTCGAGCGCCAGCACCAGCCACGACATATCGTCGTAGTACCGGTTGGTCCAGCCGGTGAGGTTGCGGGTCCGAATCCCGCGTGCGAGGGCGACGACCCGGTCTATGCGTTCGGGTGTGCGGGCCCGGTACGCGGCGTCCACCGCACAATCGAGCAGGTGGGCTTGCCACCAGTAGCACCACCGCACGAACGATTGGTCCAGCACGGACGAAGGCCAGACGAGCGTGCCAAGCCGCATCTGGGGCCGGCCCCAGAGCGTGCGCACGTGCCGCCGCACGACTGCCTGTTCCGCCAGTTCCGCCCGCTTCCCGGGCTCCTCCGGGCCCGCGGACACTTTCCGCGAGATCGTCACAGCCTGCGCCGGCTGCGCCATCGCGGTGAGTGCGATCGAGGCTCCGGCCGCCAACAGGGCACTTCGCCGGCTGATTTCCTTTTTCCGGCGATCCATCCGCTCGGACTCCCTCGACTGAAAAACGATCATCGGCGCCGGAAACCATGCGGCTACATTTTATCCCGCGACGACCACCGCCGCGCGGCGTCGACCGCCAGGTACAGGCGTCAACCGCCGAGCCTGACTCCTGCCGGTCCCGTGCAAACATCACGCGGCGCGGCTGTTCAGCCAAGTGCGGTAGCGGCGTAGTGCGCGCCGCTGAAGCAAGGTCTCCTTCAGCAGGGCGGCCTTGGGGTTGATCCCGGGGCGCGTGCGCCGACCGGCGCCGAGGCGGCGAAGCTGTTGCCGCACACGGGCCATGCCTGCGGCCGACGCAACAGCCTTGTCTTCGATCTTCACGGGCGACAGCTCGACCTTGGCGCCGGGGTCCTGACGCCACCGGTTCGGCAGATCGGGATCGACCGCCAGCGCGCTGCCCATGCCCACGAGATCGATGCCGCCGGCCAGGATCTCCTCGGCCACCGGTCGCCGGACGACACCGCCGGTCAGCATCAGCGGCAGCGGGCTGCTCTTCGCCAGTTCTTCGGCGAGGGAGAGGAAGTAGGCCTCGCGGGCTCGGGTCCGCTGGTCACCGGCCTGCCCGGTCATGGCCGGCGCCTCGTAGCTGCCCCCGGAGAGTTCGACGGCGTCGACACCGAGCGGAGCCAGCATCGCGATCACGGTCGCGGCGTCGTCGGCTTCGAAACCTCCGCGCTGGAAGTCGGCCGAATTGAGCTTCACCGCAACGGCGAACGTGGGAGCGACCGCGGCCCGCACGGCACGAACGATATCGAGCAGCAGCCGGGCCCGGTTCTCCAGGCTGCCCCCCCACTGATCGGCGCGTCGGTTGGCCAGCGGCGAAAGGAACTGGGACAGCAGATAGCCGTGCGCGGCGTGGATCTCCACACCGTCGAACCCGGCCTCCTCGGCGCGACGAGCCGTCTCGGCGAAGCGCGCCACGGTCTCCTCGATCTGCCGCGCGGTCATCTCGAGCGGATCGGCGAACCGCTTGCTGTTCTTGCCGACATCGACACGGACAGCCGACGGCGCCCAGGCGACGCCGGGCATGTCCGCGCGCACCTGCCGGCCCGGATGGTTGATCTGCATCCACACCCGCGCGCCGCCACTCTTCGCGGCGGCAGCCCACTGACGGAACGGGTCCAGCGGCGAGTCCACGTCGAGGACGACGCCTCCCGGCCCGGTGAGCGCCTCTGCGTGGACCATGACATTGCCGGTGATGATCAGGCCGACCCCGCCTCGGCTCCAGCGCCGGTAGAGCCGGAACAGGGACTCGTCGGGGAGTTGACCGGATGCGGCCATGTTCTCCTCCATCGCGGCCTTGGCCAGCCGGTTCGGGAGCACGGAGCCGTTCGGGAGCGCGAACGGCGCGAAGACTGGTGAAGTCTGTTCCGAACCGAGACCGGCGGGGATGGGGGCTGCTGCTGGCATCGCTACTCCTGCGCGGTATGTTTACATTGCTAACATGAACCTAGAAAGGGATGTGAGCGGTGTCAACATCGACGAAGAGTGGTTATCATCACGGCGACCTGAGGGCGTCGCTCCTGACGGCGGCGATGCGCATGCTAGAAGCCGGCGAGCCGTTCTCGCTGCGCGCCCTCGCTCGCGCGGCGGGCGTCTCGCCGACCGCGCCCTACCGGCACTTCGCCGACCGCGACGCACTGGAGTCCGCGCTGGCCGCGCAAGGTTTACGCGACCTGAAGGCAGATCTCGTCAACGGGCGCGAACTCCCGACATCGGTAGCCGACCTCGGCGAGTTCGCGGTCGCCTACGTCGAGTTCGCCTTGCGCCGACCCGCACTGTTCCGCCTGATGTTCGGAAACGCCTGCGACGAGGGCAGTGAAGAGCGCGTCCAGGCGGCAGGCGAAATCCACGACCTGCTGCAACTCGGGATGACGCGAGTCTTCCCGGACGGCGACGCCGAGGCGCTGGCCTCTGCAGGGTGGGGCCTGGCCCACGGACTGGCGTTCCTGCACATGGACGGCAAGCTGCCGGCGCAGTCGAGCGATGAGGTGGCCGATCGCGTGCGAGCCGCGTTCGCCGCGATCCTGTCCGCGCGCCCGCAGTAGACCAGCGCCCCGGAGTGCGCCTCCGCACATCCGGACAGATGTTGACAGCGCTCACATCGTCGCCTTAGCATCACCGATGTAAGCAACGTTAACATCTAGGAGATGGTTATGGCGCGGACTACGCATGCGGCGGTCACCGTCGATTTGGGCGGCCGCTCGGTCGATGTCCCGGAGGGCGGCCTGTACGACCGCTTTCGGATGGACACCGACCTGGACGTCGTCGCGGCCGATCCACGGGTGAGCAGTGTCGATTTCTTCCGGCAGCTGCCGAAGGCGCGGGTCGACTCTCCGATCGGCCCGACCTGGACGCCGAACTTCTACTACCGCATTTCCACCGCACGCCTGACGATGCTCGCGCCGTCGCGTGCGATCCGCTCCCGGCTCCCGGAAGAGCTGGCTCCGCTGGAACTCGCGCCCGGCCTCGGCCTCATCTCGGTGATGTTCTTCCGGTACGACGTGTGCGACATCGACTTCTACACCGAGGCCGCCGTCGGCGTCGCTGTCAAACCCGCGCGCCACCGCGGACTCGGGTTCCTCGACCTTCTCGCAGGGCTGAAAAACGACCACCTCCACTCTTATGTCCTCTCCCTTCCCGTCAACAGCGACATCGCCCAGGTGCGCGGCCACGACGGCTACGGCTTCCCGAAGTGGGTCACGGACATCGAGGTCGACATCGACGCGAGCCGCGCCACGGCGCGTGTCGCGAACGGCGACGGTGAAACGGACGTGGCCTTCTCCGCGCGCACTCCTCGCCAGACAGCGCATGCCTCGGGCGAACAGGTCTCGAGCATGACCTCGTACACCACGATCAACGGTGCGTGGCACTCGACGCTCAGCCAGACCAACGTCCTCTCGGCCGGGACCACGCGGCTGCCCCGCGGCATCGACCTGCAGCTCGGCGCCGGTCGTGTCTCCGACGACATTCGTTCGCTGCGGCCGTTCCGGACCATCCAGCTCGACGTCGTGACCGAGGGGCAGAACGCCCTCCACATGCCGGTCCCCACCTCCGTCCGTAGTCCCCACGGAGCCCTGCGATGACCATCGACCATGCCCTCGCCCTTCCCACCACCCTGACCTCCTCACTCGTCGGTCGGCTGATCTCGCTGGTGGCGGCGGCCCCGAACGCTGCGAGGACGACCACGAACGCCCCGTACACCGGCACGCCGCTGGCCGATTTCCCCGTCTCCACTCCCGCGGATGTCGAGAATGCGTTCGCCCGCGCCCGCGTTGCCCAGGCCCGCTGGGCAGCGGTCCCGGTTCGCGAGCGCAAGCGAATCCTGTTGCGCTTCCACGACCTGGTGCTCGAGCGCCAGGACGAGGCGCTGGACCTGATGCAGGCCGAGAGCGGCAAGACTCGTCGCGATGCCTTCCTCGAAGTCATCGACATCGCCATCACCGCGCGCTACTACGCGCGCAGCGCCGCCCGCCTGGTTCCACGAGCCGACGATCCTGGCCGGCGTCACCACGGAGATGACGCTTTTCGCCCACGAGACCTTCGGTCCTGTGGTGTCGATCTACCCGTACCGCGACGTGGAGGAGGCGATCGCGATGGCGAACGCCACCCCGTACGGGCTCAACGCCAGCGTCTGGTCCCGCAACGGCGCCCGGGCCCGCGCAGTCGCAGCCCGGCTGCACGCCGGAACCGTCAACGTCAACGAGGCCTTCGCCGCCGCGTGGGGCAGCATCGACGCGCCGATGGGTGGCATGGGCGACTCCGGTCTCGGTCGCAGGCACGGCGCCGAAGGGCTGCTGAAGTACACCGAGCCCCAGACCGTCGCGCACCAGCGCGTGCAAGGCTTCAGCCCACCCCGCGGTGTCAGCCATGACCGGTGGTCCCGAATCCTCACCCTCGCCCTCGCCCTCGAGGCACTACGACGAGTGGGTGCACACTGAGTCGACCGAACGCGCCCCAGCGATGAGACCACGTGAAGAAGTAGAACCAACGACGCACGAAGGAGATCACGCATGACCAAGCGCATCTTGAACGTCGTCACCAACGTCGGCCACTACGACGACCCGTCCCACCCGACCGGACTGTGGTTGTCCGAGCTCACCCATGCCTGGCGTGTCTTCGAAGAGCACGGATTCGAGCAGACCCTCGTCAGCCCGGCGGGCGGCCCCACGCCCTTGGAACCGCGGTCGCTGAAGTTCCCCAGCTATGACAAGACCGCGAAGGCCTGGCGGTCCGATCCGGCACGAATGGCGCTTCTGGAGAGCACCGCCCACCCCGACCAAATCGAACCGGCCGACTACGACGCCATCTACTTCACCGGCGGGCACGCGGTGATGTACGACTTCCCCGACAACGCGGGTCTGCAGCGCATCACCCGAGAGATCTACGAACGCGGCGGCATCGTAGCTTCGGTCTGCCACGGTTACTGCGGCCTGCTCAATACCAAGCTCTCCGACGGCACGTACCTAGTCGCCGGACGCAAGCTCACTGGGTTCGCATGGCAGGAGGAAGTCCTCGCTCGAGTGAACAAGCTCGTGCCCTACAACGTCGAGGCCGAGATGAAGAAGCGTGGCGCCAGGTACGAGAAGGCCAAGCTGCCGTTCGTCTCCTACGCCGTCGTGGACGGGAACCTCGTGACCGGCCAGAACCCTTGGTCCGCCAAGGAGACGGCGAAGAAGGTCGCCGACCTCCTGTGAGGCGAAGACACCAGCCGGTGGCCGGCGCTGCGCATCAGGACGCAACAGCGGATGTCAAAAAGCGAACTTTGCGACGGCTTGCGCGGTGACCGGCGTGAAGAGGTTGATCAGGTTGCCGTCGGGATCGCGGAACAGCAACGACCGGTTCCCCCACGGCATCGTCGTGGGCTCGTTGACGAAATCCTCGACCGCATCCCGCAACCTTCGGTAATCGGCATCGACATCGGGGACCAGGAATTCGATGATCGCGGTGTGGTTGTCGGCTGGGCGCGCGCTGCCTGCCGCGAACAGCGCCACGGTGCGGATGCTTCCGATCGCGAGTGTGCCGGCCGGTGTGACGATTTCGGCGAAATCCGGTGTAGCCCAGGTTCCTTCGATACCGGTCACGTGCTGATAGAAGCTGACCAACCGCTGGATGTCATCGGTGATCAGGCGGATCGAGACGAGCTTCATTGTGTGCTCCTGCTGTCGGATGAGGCGGAAGTTCCGCCGCCGCATGCCACGGTAGGTTCGATACCGGACACTTTCCGCCCGGTATAGATGCGAGAATTCCCGATGACGCGCCCCACCGCCCGAGTGCTGGCCCTGCTCGAGCTGTTGCAGGCCGGCGGTACCCATACCGTCGGTGAACTGGCCGGACGGCTCGGCGTCGATGAACGCACCGTCAGGCGATACGTCACCCATCTCACCGACCTGGATATCCCCGTCCGATCGGTTCGGGGCCGCTACGGGGGCTACCAGCTCGCCCCCGGATACCGAATGCCGCCGCTGATGCTGACCGACGACGAGGCGGTGGCGGTGTTACTCGGACTCCTCACCAACCGCGGCGCCGACCGATCGACAGCTTCCGCCCGCGCAGCCGACAGCGCGACGGCCAAACTCCGCCGCGTCCTGCCCGCCCGCCTGACGGCCCGGCTGGACGCATTGGTCAACACCGTCGAGTTCACCGCCGAGGCTCGCCCGGAAGTCGCTGTCGAGACCGCCGTCCTGCTCCGCCTCGCCGAGGCCACCCGCGAGCACCGACCGGTCGCGATCGACTACACCGACCGAAACGGGCGGCCCAGCGAGCGGACCGTGCACCCCTATGGGCTCGTCGACCACTCCGGCCGGTGGTACCTGACCGGGCAGGACAGCAACAGTGACGAACTACGCCAGTTCCGAGTGGACCGCATCACCGCGGTGACCCCACTGCCCGGAACGTTCACTCCGCCCGCCGGCTTCGAGCCGGCAGCTCACCTGCTGTCCGCACTTGCCACGGCGCCCTACCGGCACGAGGTATCGATCCGAGTGCAGGGCACGGTCAGCCAGGTCCGCCCGCTGCTCCCCGCGACGATCGCGACCGTGTACGAGATCGAATCCCCGCCGGCCGACACCCGCCCGTGGGTCCGGGTCCGAATCCGGGCCGAACAACTGGACTGGATTCCCCCAGTCCTCGCCGGCCTGAATCTCCCGTTCGTCATCGAACACCCCGACACCCTCAAAGACGCCGTACGCGCCCTGGCCTACCGACTCACCGCGGCCGCCGACGGCCGATACCAAACCGATGGGTAGCCCCCACCGGGCACCTAGACCCGATCCTGGCCGGGATCAAGCCCTACCACCAGTCTCGAGTAGCCGCATAGCGCGCTGATCGAAACCGGCCAGCGGGCAGTGCTGGCGGAACGACGGAGCCTTTGCCAGATACCAGATGGGGGCTCAGCAGAGTCTCTACCAGCAGCGAACGATCAGCACGACCTACTTCTTCGCAGCGCCTCAGACGTTGAAGCGGAACTCGACCACGTTACGCAGTAGAATCACGTCGTTCCTTGCCGCGCCGCGATCTACCTTCGGGTGAGCCTCGATCAGACCGGCGAAGGGCTTGCCGTCGAGCGCCAGCGCGAGGACTGCGAGGCAATCGCCAAGTCCAAGGGGTGGACGGTGGTCGAAACGTACACGGACAACAGCATCTCCGCGTTCAACAAGGCGAAGAACCGGCCCGCCTACGACCAGATGGTCGAGGACTACAAGGCCGGCCGGTTCAACGCCCTGATCACTTGGGACCTCGACAGGCTTACACGCCAGCCTCGCCAGCTCGAGGACTGGATCGATGCGGCTGAAACGCAAGGGCTTCGGCTCGTCACCGCCAACGGTGAGGCTGACCTGCAAACCGACGGTGGCCGGATGTACGCCCGTATCAAGGCAGCGGTCGCGCGGGCCGAAATGGAACGGAAGGGTGCACGACAAAGCCGCGCTCAACGCCAGCGAGCTGCCAAGGGCCGACCTCCGCGGGGTATCCGCGCCACTGGGTACACCCTCGACGGTGAGCTGATACCGGACGAGGCCGAAGCGGTCCGGGCGGTGTACCAAGCCTTCGCAAATGGATCATCGCTGAAGGCCATAGCGGCTGCACTCTCCGGCGCCGAGCCGACCGTTCGTGCAGTAGCCGACCGAACTATGGTCCAGGATCTCCCAAAGTCGGTTCCGCAGCTGCCAACACGTAGCGGCAGACCATGGAATCCAACATCTGTGATCTCGATACTTCGAAACCCGCGGTACGCGGGCTGGAGCATGCTCGATGGGGAAGTAGTTCGCGACGAGACCGGGGCACCGGTGCACGGCATCTGGGAAGCCATTGTGCCGGACAGGCTCTGGCTTGATGTGCAACGCAGACTGGACGACCCGCGGCGGAAGTCCAACCGCGCGGGTACCGAACGCAAACACCTTGGATCCGGCCTATACCTCTGCGGTGTCTGCGACTCGCCCGTCCGGGCGCACGGTCTCCGATACCGCTGTGCAGGGCACATCATGCGAGTCCGAAACATGGTCGACAGCTTCGTGTTGCAGTTCGTTGAACGGAGACTCGCCCAACCGGACCTCGCTGATCTGCTCGTCAAACAGGACGATGACCGGATCGAAACACTCGTCCGGGCAGAACAGACAGAACGTGATCGACTCAAACGAGCACGTGCCGATTACAAGGCGGAACTGATCGATGGCGAGCTATTCGCCGAGATCAAGCAAGAGACGGAAGACAAGATCGCAGCTCTGGAAACTGAACGAATCGGCCTCACAGCGGGCACGGCCGCATCCGAGATCTTGCGTGCCCCTCCGCCGGCCGATGCCTTCAACGAAGCCGACCTCGCCGCCCGCCGAGCGGTGATCGAGTTGTTGTGCGAGGTCCGCTTGTACTCGGCACCGCGCGGGCGAAAGGCATTCGCCCCCAGTCTGTGCGCATTATCCCGAAGTGAGAGCCGACGACCCCAGAGCAGTGGATTATGAGATCAAACACTGCGAACACTGTCCTGACTAGTCAAAACCCCAGTCAGGAGTATGCAAAATTGTAAAACACATTGCTATCGATCGGTATACGTTGCGATCTTGATGCGCTCCAGTGCGGCTTAGATCGATTCCAGTATGCGCACCACAGTTTTACCAGGTCGAGGTGCCCTGCAGGCTGGTAGGAGTAAGCACCGACCCTGAAGATGAGGAAGGGCCTTGCTGCCGGGCCCTTTCCACGTCCGGGAAATGAGCCCTCTCACATGAGGTCGAATATCGAAAGCCTGCGCTGGTCACGGTTCGAGGATGGCCCGGATCTGGTCGGCGGCCCGGCGCGCGGTCGCCACATCGACGGCCGCAATCGGTTCCTCGGTCCCCGGCGAACCAGGCCGGTCCGACCGTGAACGGCGCACCGGTGAGCGCCACCCCGAGCGCTCCGAGATCGCAGATGATCGTATCGCCGGACAGCGGGTCGGAGACGACTCGACGATGATGAACTGGCGCCGGATGCGGTTGTAGTCGTTGGAGCTCACGATCAGAGGTTTTCCGTCCAGCCATACCGCTAAGCGTGCCGCCGACGGCGGTAGATGGTCGCTAAAGCCGACATCGGGAGCACCGGACCCCGGCAGGGTACCGGCCGAGAATGATCATGTTGCGCAAGATCGAGTAGTACACTGCTCGCGACTTACTCTAGCGCCCTGCAGGCCATATCAATGGCCGATATGTAACAACAGATTGAGCCGCGACTTTTATTACATTTGACTTATTCTCTAAAGAATGACAACCGAGGAGGTCGGCACCCGATGGAGAATATTCTATTTCAATTCTCGGCACTACGACCTGCGATACTCAGCGATGCGATCTCACCGATTATCCTCATCGAAGGAAAAGAGATTGAGGGCACCAATCCTAAAAAGGATCGAGAGCCGCATGCGCGGAATATTATAGAACTAACTCACGGTTGGATCAGCTCTCCAGATTTCAAAGATACGCTCACCTTCGACGATCTTCGAAGCCACCTAACCGAGGATCCTTCGAAATGGAGTCCCGACTTACTGGACGGAGTAATCGAGGAGTTACGTTTCAACGTGATAGATAATTTCTGGATGCTTGTATGGATTTACACCCCTGGAGGATGGGCATATGGACCGACAGGAAATAGTTTCAGCGCCGAGATCCCGCTTATCAATTTCCTCATTTACTGCGAAAAGCTCATATCGGCGATGGTAGCCCGGGAATTACCATCTGCAGTTTCGACGTCAACGGTGTCCAGTTGGATATACAAACACCCGCTGTGCATAACTCCTGGCAGAATAATCAAGGACAATCAATGGGTGCCCCGGAAAGCCCTTGCAGTTCCGCTCAGAATCTGCGATCAATTCGTTGTTCGAGACAGCATTGCAGGCTACGAGTCAAGCGAAATATCGGATGTGAAGAGCTTCATACAAGGTGAAGTCACGGCATATCAGAATCGACATTCCGTCATCGACGGATGTAAAATTTCAAGCCCGTGCTCAACCACCACAGGTGGTCCAACCGATATTGCAACTCAGCAGCGATGTTCCATGAAGCAACATACCACTATGATCGCGAATTCCTTAGCCGGGGCCGACAGGTGCATTCACATTGAAACTCACCGTGGTCCTATGCTACTAGGTTTAGATCCAGGGTATCCGAGTATTATTCGAGAGGCCCGCCAGAGGGCTTCCGAGTTTGCGCATGATGTGCTGGAGCGCGGCGTCGAGCGCGTTCGCGAACACTCTGTCGACCGTATAGCTTGTCGAGCGCATACTGAAATTGAAGAATCTTGCACTCGCGTGCGAGATAACTCTGACGGCACAGGCAGCAAAATTGAAATTTACAGATGGGTCGACTCGATCTGGACAGCTACATTGAACCGGAGAAAAGAAAGGCGCCTGATACTGGAGTTCCTGGTACCCGATCCAGGGCGGATCTACCGTAGCGGAGTTCCCATTCCCCCACTCGATACGGTCTGCCGACACATCTGTATCTCAAACCTCTTGGGAGGATGGTGGCCAGACACAAGCTACCGCCACGACCAGAACTGGCCGAAACCCGGCGGCCTTGCTAACGCTCCCGGCAGGATCATCCACTTTATGGAGCAAGCTTTCGAATGGAGCGGTATTAAGTACGTTGCTTATCCATTCTATTGGGAGAATATAAATGAGTGGAACAAGATGCAGTCATTTCAACATTACGACCCAAAAGTTCAGGAGTTCATGCATAGCTCGGCCGTACGATTTTATCTACCTGCACGCCTGGAACTTACTGAGGCAGTGCTATTCTTCCTTGCTACGGGAATTCCGTTGCTCTCAAGATTTTCACCCATCCCGGGAGGTTTTGCCACAGAGTATCTGGCTATCGCATCCGAAGTTAGGGCGTCACAAATCACGGACGAAGATGAAGAGTTTGTCAGCAGATTTGACTACCGGCTTCCGACTTGTCTAACGATCCTCGACCCCTCAGAATCTCTACAACATCCATAGAGCTGGTGTCCCTGCATCAAGGACCACGCAGGAACCCGACATGCATTTTGCCGTGCCGACGGGATTCGGTAGGGGGACGACTTCTATACTCTCGACGCGTGCACAACAGTCAGGCCAGTCGTCCTGAGACGAAATACCCGATACCGGGTCATTGATAACGACGGTCCCAAGAAGGCGTCCATGTGTTCACACGGGTCGCGTACCGGCCGCGGGCGCGCGACGACAGCCAAATGTCGGACTCCGCCGCTCAGCGGACGTGAAGAATCCGCCACGGCATCGGAGACCATCGGCTCCCAGCTCTGTGAGTGCGGATGGCTTCAGCGTTGTGGTTTCTGATGCGCCCGCCAGCGAGTAACGTAATGGCGTCGATAGGCGCGAGCCAAAGAGAGCAATGTTTGACTCAGAAGAAATCTAACCATCACCCCATGATCTCAACCTCTTGTGTATTTCTTCGATTCTCAGCGATGCATTCGCGTCCCCCTGCCGGATGGGAACTTGAAACATGGCCGAGCTGATTCGCCCTACTGAAGACGTCCCACCGCGAACTACAAATGGTTGACGGTCCCCACTTTGAGGTGGTACCAGAATGGCAAATATTTCACCCCGGCGAGCCGACACGCGACACATCGCCAAGCCTGCCACACCCGGAAAGACTAGACTATCAATTGCCGATCTATACCTAGCTTCGGCGCCATGATCTATTTCACAACCATCAACATCAGCCACAACATCTCGATTGTGCGAATCCCGGACCGTCTGAATCCCAATCAGCAGCAACCCGCCTCTTGCAGTGTTCGCAAACGCGGCGACGTCGACAGCCAACTCTAAGCGTTTCCTTTCGTCACCCTTGGGATAATGAGTACGCTTGGCGTCGAACAGATCGGATTCAGCACGACCGAGTAGTAAATGCGGAGTGCCAGAAAGTACCGAGGAATACATTTCCTCCGGCGATGCCGCAATTCTCCCTACCAAGAGGTAGTCATGGAGCACCGCTGCCACAAACGCCATTCTTTCGATGTTGCATTCCCCATCTAGAGGCGCGCAGTAAATCGATCCTACATTGTCGGCACTCTGACCCAGAAATACTTCCACATAGGCCATACCCATAGAGTTCAGGAATGGCTCCAGAATGGTTTTCACGTCTGCCGCATCTAGAAAAATTCGACTCGGCAACGCTATTTCGGAAATGAATACCAATCCCCGCGTGCTGTAGTCTAAAATAATCAGGTCACGCACAACACTGGAATGAGAACTCCACAGTGAGTTGGTAACTCCAACGGCTTCAGGATGGTAAAAAATATTCCATCCCACATAAGCTTCGTCTACCAACTTGTCCAAAGGCAGCAACTCACCCATTGCGGCAGATAGCTCAGCGGCCGTTAGATCCCGCACGTCTTCAAAGTTGGCATCAAAGTCCACCAAGTTGTCCGACCTCGCCACAACTCGGTCATCACTTCTGCGGAACTCCGAGGTACCCGAATCCCACCAGATCCTCAGTTTTTGATTTTTCCTCAATCAAGCTCCATAGGTAGGTCATGCTAGTTGCCGAATCAAGATTCAAACATTCCGGTCTGAGAATATCAGCCAACGAAAAATTTCCGTGCCAGAACCGCCTATCAAACACTGCCAACGCTCGACCAGATAACGCTTTCGTTCTAAAACGTCATCACCGAACGATAAAGAGATTCCTAACAGTAGTTCAATCCGTCAAGGCCCATCTCGATGCGTCTCAGACTGCACTTGCTATGCCCAACGAACCCCACTACGCCTGTGCGTCGTTGGGCTTTGAGGGCGACCGGTGAAACTCAAGACGCATTGGTCGCTCCCAATCTTCGACGCAGAGAAGATCATCAAATCCGATCTCGTTCAACGCTTTCACTAGCTCGCCCGTCGGGATGGCGCAGTAGAATGGCGCAGCATTAGGGCGGCCTCTGTCGAAAGCCTCTCGTGCAACCAAGCCGATGACCCGACCGTCGTGCGCAACTATTGGGCCGCCGCTGTTTCCAGGCCGAGTGATCGCCGAATACAAGGAGTACGACGTTCCATCTTGCGCGACCATTGCCGGGTTCACCACATCGCCGCGCTGAACAGTCAAATAAGCACTAGCGGCTGTCGGAACAGGCGGGTAGCCGAAAACGTAGGTTTCGTCAGCCCATTCAGGTGCGCGCCACGCCATTCCTCGGGGCGGAGCGAGAGTCTGATCGTTTCCAGACGGTTCCACGCTCACAACTGCCACGTCGATACGACCGTGCACCTTGACATCGACAACCCGCACCCGACGCGCCGGAGATACTTCGCCGTCGCTTCCTGGAACGAGCGCCGTTGGGAACTCGATCTCATCGTCTAAGGTCATATCTTCTACGACGTGCGCATTCGTCAACACATGGGCGTCATCGACGAGGATGCCACTACCTATCCCAACGTCACCAGCTGCGTTCGTACCTGTAAGCGGTACAGCGGCCGCGCTGTAGCGATGGATGATCAGCTCCGCGCCGAGCACATCCGCGAGCCAGAGATCGCCCGAGAACTGAGCGGTCGTCGGAGGCTCGGACGTCGAATATGCGTGTGCAAGGACCGGTGTTCGATGCACTCGCCCGAGGTTAGTCAACAACCCAACCCGGACCATTTCATTGAGCAGTCTCTCGATATCCGCAGGATGTGTCCAGACGTCGCGCACGTCGCGCCTACCGAGGTAGTCAGCAAACTGGCGGGCGTTGAGCACCTGTGCGTAGCCAGTCCGTTCGATGCCAAGTACGGGCAGCACAGCATCCTGCCTGAACGGCGAGAAGAACCGAAGCGCTTCAGTCGCAATGGTCGTCTTCCACGAGAGACCGTCCCGTCGCGCGATCATGCGAGGAGGTGCTACTTCTTCGCAGATGGATGATCGGGGACAGCACCAGCGGTCCACGAGCGTTCACGGCCGTTATAGCACAGCCATCGACCGTGGATAATTACCCATAGGTAGTCGATCTCTGCAGGAACCGCAAGCGGTTCGGTGGGCAGGTACGCTTCACCGAGTTCCTCAACGGTGTGCCAGTCACCGACGGTCAGGTCGGCAACAAGTACCGCGTGGCGCTGTCCCGCCTCCCGGCCGAGCGACTTCCGCAGGTTCTTGCTGTGGTCCCCGTCGAGGTATGTCTGCAGGATCTCGATGATCCCATTGGAGTCCAGTGCTCTCGCGTGCCCGAATCCAACACTCAGGGCAAACATCCCCGGCCCCAGACCGGCAGGAATGTCCTTCATACGAACGCATTGCCCACCACGCACTAGGCGGCCAACATTCATACATGCCCAGTACGCCTCGTTTGGCTCCGCGGGGAGCAATCGCCAATCCTCGATGCCGTTCCGTTCGAGCACCAGCAGGTGCGGCTCAAGCATCTTCTCAAGCTTCCTGCCCCTCGGCAAGGCGTCTGCCTGGCAATCCTCAGTGATAGCTTCGAGCGCGTTGGGTGTTATGACGAGGTAGGTCCACAGCCAAGAAAGCTTCGACCGAACGTTAAACTCTGTTGTCCGCATCGCCTCTGTGACAGCGATGTGCTCTCGGCTCGTCAGTCCCTTGACCTCTACAGAGATCGAGGAGTCCTTGGTACGAAAGTCCGGAGTTGGGACTTTCGATTTCCCCGGCTCGACCTTGTCCAGCTGTACGTTAAGCGCCTCGGAGAGAACTGCTTTCGCAAGCAGTTCGTTCGCCTCCTGCTTCGTCATCAGCATCATGCAAATCTAGCTGCCGCCGACCGCGGCAGCACCCGGTTTTACATCTCCGCTGGCCACCACCCGCCCTTCCGCTGATCGCGCTGACCGAACCAGCAGCAACACGGTTGACCGTATGCCGTGTGAGCCCTACATGAATTCACACGAGTCTCTCAGGTGGGTAGCGGTGAAGCCGCGGTCGTAGCTCTGGTTCTGATCGAAGAACGTGGCATCCTCCGGCGAGAGGTCGAACCCACAGGAGAGCGCGAGGGCGCGATACACCCTGCGACGGACGGCCCTCATCCACATCGGCGGATGAGGGGCGTCCAGTCAGTGCGGTGGCTGGTTCACCCCGCGGCTCACTGGGAAGGCGCCAGTACCGGGCTGTTGTGATAGGCGGCGATCAGCCACTGATGGTCGCGCTTCTCGAGGACCCACGTCGCGTTCACCTTGCGCTCGTCGGTGGGAACCTCGGTCTCGCCGGCGAACAGGATGGCGGATTCGCTGATGACGATCGCGGCATCCGCGCCGATGAAGCGGACGCTGAGCTGTTTGTTGTAGGTCGAGCTGCCCGCGAGCGGTCCTGCGAAGGCCAGTGCCATGCTCTGGCGGATCACCTCGCGGCTGTCGCGGAGCGAGCCCGTCATGATGGCGGTCGCGTCGGCGGTGTAGTTGGCCACCATGGCGTCGGCGTCGCCCGCCTCCCACGCCTTGTAGGAATCGGCCAGCACGGCCTGGATCGCGGTCTCGTCTGCGGCGCGATGGTTCGACATCGGAGTCTCCCTTGTTGGTCGGATCGCCTGCAGTGTTCCGGCGACCTCGGGAATACATACCGGCGGCGGCATCCGAACTCATCGCGCCGCTGGAAGGAAACTTCGGGTCTAAGCGTCGAGTCGGGCCGCCAGGCCGAAAGTCGCGAAAACCTCGGGATCTTGGAACACCGAATTCCGGCTGATGCCCTCGGCGGTGACTGTGAAGATCTGGAGCGTATGCAGTTCGTAGCGGCCACCGACGCGCTGATAGGCGGCGAATCCGGGTTGGCCGCCGTTGGCGGCGACCTGCTGGAGAACCCAGTCCTTCCCGGCCACCTCGAAGACCCATTCCATGAATCGGCCGTAGTTGCCGCGGCCGGAGAACCAGTTGAGCATCGGCGGCATCTCCATGATGACGTCCTCGGTGAGCAGACGCTTGAGGCCCTCGATGTCGGCGTGCGCGAACGCCGACATGTAGCGCTCGACCCAGGCGCGCTGCTCGGTCGTGGACGGTTCGCTGACCCGTTCCAACCCGACCCCGATCTCTTTCAGGCGGGTGCGCGCCCGCTGCAGGGAGCTGTTCACCGATACGACGGTGGTGCCGAGAATTTCGGCCGTCTCGGCCGCGGAGAAGCTGAGCACCTCACGCAGGATCAGCGCACCGCGCTGACGCGCCGACAGGTGCTGCAGGGCGGAAGCGAATGCCAAGCGCAGGCTGCTGTGATCGATCACGGTCCCGGACGGATCGGCGTTGTCCAGCAACGAATCCGGTAAGGGCTGCAGCCAGGCGGCGTGCTCTCCCCGCACGAACGGCCCGAGCGGATCCGCCGCTGCCACCAGTCCAGATGGCAGCGGTCGGCCGCCGCGAGTCCGCAGCGCGGTCAGGCAGACGTTGGTCGCGATCCGGTAGAGCCAGGTGCGCAGTGAGCTGCGCGTTTCGTCGTACTGCTCCCGCGCCCGCCACGCCCGCAGATACGTGTCCTGGACCAGGTCCTCTGCGTCGTGCGCCGAGCCCAGCATCCGATAGCAGTACGCCAGCAGCTCCGTCCGGAACGGTTCGATCCGACGATCGAAGCCGTCTTCCCTCGTCATCACGCCTCATCTCCACGGCCGTCGCGAGCACCATACCGGCGACCGCGGTGGTCATCCCCTACGGAAGGGTCGACCACCAGCCTCCCGACCATCCGCTTCAGCCGCATACCGCGCCGACCGAACCGGCCGCCGCGCGGTGCCGGGCGAACGACCGAGCCCCCAGGGCACCGGGAGGGGCTCAGCAGAGTCTCTACCAGCAGCGATGCGCTGACCTACTCACAGAATGTCAGACGTTGAAGCGGAACTCGACCACATCGCCGTCGGCCATGACGTAGTCCTTGCCTTCCATACGGACCTTGCCCGCGGCTTTGGCGGCGGCCATGGAGCCTGCCTCGACGAGGTCGTCGAAGGCGACCACTTCGGCCTTGATGAAGCCGCGTTCGAAGTCGGTGTGGATGACGCCTGCGGCCTTCGGGGCGGTGTCGCCCTGGTGGATGGTCCAGGCGCGGGCCTCTTTCGGGCCCGCGGTGAGGTAGGTCTGCAGGCCGAGGGTGTGGAAGCCGGCGCGGGCCAGGGCGTGCAGGCCGGGTTCGGTCTGGCCGATGGATTCGAGGAGTTCGGTGGCGGATTCCTCGTCGAGTTCGAGCAGTTCGGCTTCCACCTTGGCGTCGAGGAACACCGAATCGGCCGGAGCGACGGAAGCTTTCAGCTCGGCGACCTTCGCCTCGTCGGTGAGCACCGACTCGTCGGCGTTGAAGACGTAGAGGAAGGGCTTGGTGGTGAGCAGCGAAAGTTCTTTCAGCAGCTCGGTGTCGACCTTGTCGGCCGCGGCGAACAGGGTGGTGCCGCTGTTGAGGATCTCCTGCGCGGCCTTGGCGGCGTCGGCGACCGGCTTGCGGTCCTTCTTGACCTTCGCCTCCTTCTCCAACCGCACGACCGCCTTATCCAAGGTCTGCAGGTCGGCCAGGATGAGTTCGGTCTCGATCACCTCGATGTCGGCGCTCGGGTCGACGCGGCCGTCGACGTGCACCACGTCGTCGTCGGCGAACACCCGCACCACCTGGCAGATGGCGTCGGCCTCGCGGATGTTGGCGAGGAATTTGTTACCCAGACCCGCACCCTCGGAAGCGCCCTTCACGATGCCTGCGATGTCGACGAACGACACGGTGGCGGGCACGATCCGCTCGGAGGAGAAGATCTCGGCCAGCTTGCCCAGCCTCGGGTCGGGCAGCGGAACCACGCCGACGTTCGGCTCGATGGTCGCGAACGGGTAGTTCGCGGCAAGCACGTCGTTCTTGGTCAGCGCGTTGAACAGCGTCGACTTCCCGACGTTTGGCAAACCGACAATTCCGAGGGTGAGACTCACGAGGAACAGAGTCTACGCGCCACACCCGCCCCGCCCTCCCTCGAGTGGCACATGGTGGAGGGGCTTCTCGCACTTTGCCGCAGCCATGTGCCACTCGCGGCCCATTTCAGGGGGTGAGGACGACTTTGCCTAGGTTGGCGTGGGCTTCGATGACGGCGTGGGCGGTGGCGGCTTGGTCGAGGGGGTATTCGGCGTGTACGGCGGGGCGTAGTTGGCCGGAGGCGTAGTACTGCCAGAGTTCTTGGCGCCAGTGTTCGTAGACGTCGGGCTGGGTTTGCGCGATGCGGGCCATTTGGAAGCCGATGACGGATTTCGCGCCGACGAGCAGGTCGTAGGCCTGGATGGTGCCGCCGCCGGAACTGTAGGCGACCAACCGGCCGCCGGGGGCCAGCGCGGCGAGCGCGGGTGAGAGCAGGTCGCCGCCGACCGCGTCGAGCGCGTAGTCGGCGGGAGCGCCCCAGGAGTCCTGGCCGTACTCCACCACGTCGTCGGCTCCGAGTTCTCGAACGAACTCCGCCTTCGCCAGATCCGACACCGCGCCGACCACGCGCGCCGCGCCACGCACCCGCGCCAACTGGACCGCGAGGTGGCCGACGCCGCTCGCGGCCGCGGTGATCAGGGCGGACTCGCCCTCCCGGGGCGATGCGGCGCTGAGCGCGCCGAGCGCCACCAGGCCGCTGCGCACCAGCGCGACCGCGTCGACGGCCGACGCGCCGTCCGGAATCGGCGACGCCATGGCCGCCGAGAGCAGGGCGTAGTCGGCGTAGCCGTGTCCGAACACGAGGCCGGTCACGCGGTAGCCGGGCGCGTATCGGTCGACGCCCTCACCAACCGCGACCACCTCGCCCGCGACCTCGCCGCCCAGCGCGATCGGTTCGCGCTGCTCACGCACCTTCCGCACCACCGGGAGGGTCACTCCGACCGCCTCGACGCGGACCAGAAGCTCACCCGGCCCCGGTGTCGGGACTTCGACCGAGACGAGCTCGAGCACCTCGGGACCACCGCTGCGCTCGTACTGCACCCGCCGCATCACACCTCCAGATTTCGTCAGAACGCGCAACGGTATCCGGATCGCGGCAGGTGAGGACAGTCAACTACGCACTGTAGTGGTAGATCTCACCGCTGCTCGGAACCAGCGGAGAGCTGCCGGAGGCGCCGCGTCCGCCCCTGACCGACACCATCGGTTCACGGGAAAGGGAGCCACTACCGTCCGCACCGACGCCGCCCGGTCCATCGCGGAGGCGATGGCGACAGCCGGGGTGAAGCGGCTGGTCATCGTCAGCAACAGCGCCCGGGTCGCCGGACCTGGCGACGACTGGTTCACCCGCTTCGTGGTGAAGCCGCTCATCCTGCGCCCGCTCTTGCGGCACAGCCTGGCCGACATGGCCGCGGCCGAGCAGGTGGTCCGTGATTCGGCGCTGGATTGGACGGTCGTGCGCGCACCACACCTCACCGACAACGCGGCGAAAGGCTCCTACCGCACCGCGATGGAACGCAACGTGCTGTTCGGCGTCCGCGTCACCCGCGACGACCTGGCCACCTGCCTGCTCGACTCGGTCACCGACGGATCGGCGATCCGCAAGCACGTGAACATCGCGAACTGATCGCTACTTCACCTGTCGGTCCTCCGGCGTAGCGTGGGCGCATGGAGCCGACCTCCGAGGTGGTGACAGCGCGTCCGGCATCCGCGCTCGCCGCGTTCATCGACCGGTACGTCGGTTATCGCATGTCCGGGTTCTCGGCGGGAATCCATCGGGGGTTGCCGTCGCGGCACATGACTTTCATCGTCGCGATCGGACCCACGATCGACGTCGTCGAGCAGACCGACCCGCGACAGTCGCCGCAGAACTACCGGTGCGTGCTGAGCGGCCTGCAAGCGAGCACGGCACTGATCGCGCACGGCGGTCATCAGGAAGGCGTGGCCGTGTCGCTCACGCCGCTCGGTTGCCGGGTCTTGTTCGGCATGCCCGCGGCGGCACTGTGGGACACGTCGGTCGAATTCGCCGACGTCGTGGGACCCGTCGGATCGGAGCTGTGGGAGCGGTTGCAGTACGCGCCGAGCTGGCCGGAGCGTTTCGGCGTCTGCGATCGGGTGCTCTCGGCGCTGGCTGATCCGGACCGCGCGGTCGGTCCCGCACTCACCTGGGCGTGGCGTGCGGTGGTCGGTTCCGGCGGCGGCATCGCGGTCGGCCCGCTGGCCGAGGAAATCGGTTGGAGCAGACAGCATCTGACGCGGCGGTTCAATCGGGAGTTCGGCTTGAGCCCGAAGCTCGCGGCCAGGATCACCCGATTCGAACGGGCCCGCCGGATGCTCGCACACACGCCGTCCTACGTCACCATCGCCCAGGTGGCCGCCACGTGCGGGTACTACGACCAGGCCCATCTGGATCGCGACTTCGCCGGCCTCGCCGGGACCAGCCCGACGGCGTGGCTGGCCGAGGAGGTTCCATCCGTCCAAGCCCCGGACGAGTCCGCCGGATGACGATGAACGCATGACGAATCCGACAGAAACCAGCACCCGCACCGCGGTCTGGCCCACACTCACCTTCCGTGATGCCCGCGCGATGGCCACCTTCCTGGTCGAGGCGTTCGGCTTCCGGGAGGCCGCGCTCTACACCCGCGAGGACGACCCGTCGATCGTCGAGCACGCGGAACTGCGCTGGCCGTTGGGCGGCGGTGTCATGTTCGGCTCGGCAGGCAAGGACGACAGCCCCTTCAGCGCCCGCCCGACCGGCACCGACTCGGTCTATCTCGTCTGCGAGGAGCCCGACGCGCTGTTCGCCCGCGCCACCGCCGCGGGCGCCGAAGTGGTCCGTGGTCTGCGCGACGAGGAGTACGGCTCACGCGGCTTCACGGTCCGCGACCGGGAGGGCAACCTCTGGAGCTTCGGCACCTACTGGGGCGCCTGATCGGCCCGGCGACAAACCCCTTCCCAGAGCGCGACCGCGGCCCGGCGACGACCTCCGCCCGGCCGCGGTACCGCGCCGATGAAGCGAAGCCGCCACCGGTCACCGCCCGCCGAACCCCGACATCGCGATGCCCCGGATGAACGCGCGCTGGGCCACCGCATAGATCAGCAGCAGTGGGAGCAGGATGACGACCGCGGCGGCCATGAGGATCGGCCACTGGGTGTAGTACTGGCCTTGCAGCCGGACCAGACCCAGTGTCGCGGTGGCGACGTCGTCGCGCTGGATCATGACCAGCGGCCAGAGGAAGTCGTTCCACACGGTGATCCAGGTGAGCACGGCGAGCACCATCGAAGCCGGACGGGTGTGCGGCAGCAGGACCCGCCAGTAGACCTGCCAGGTGGAACAGCCGTCGAGGATGGCGGCCTCCTCGAGTTCCTCGGGCAGCGTGCGGAAGAACTGCCGCATCAGATACGTGCCGAACGCGCTGCCGAACAGGCCGGGCACGATCATCGCCCACGGGGTGTCCACCCAGCCGAACGCCCGCATCAGCAGGAACTGCGGGATCACCGTCACGGTCAGGGGCACCATCAGCGTCGCGAGGTAGGCGAGGAACAGCATGTCGCGCCCGCGAAAGCGCAGGCGCGCGAACGCGTAACCGGCCAGTGAGCAGAAGAAGACCTGTCCCGCCGTGACACACAGCGCGTAGATCGTGGTGTTGAGCAGCATCCGCCCCATCGGCAGCAGCTCGAAAACTTTCCCGTAGTTCGACCACTGCGGCCGCTGCGGGAGGAAGGCCGCGTCGACGATCTCGCCGTCCCGCTTCAGCGAGCCGGACACCGCCCAGAGGATTGGCAACAGGGCGCACCACGCGATGCCGACCAGCACCGCGTATATCGCGATCCCGCGCACCGCTCGCCGCACGATTGCCCGGTCGACGCGACCGACCACGGCGAACGCGCGGTCGCGCCGGACCGGCAGCGCGCGCCGCACCACCTCGCAGGTGTTCACTGCTCCACCTCCGACCGCCGGGCCATCCGCAGTTGTACCAGCGTCAGCAGGAACAGGATCGCGAAGATCACCCAGGCGAGCGCGGAGGCGTAACCCACCTCGTAGAAGCCGAACGCGTTCTGGAACAGCATGATCCCCAGCAGGTAGGTTCCCGTCTCCGGTCCCCCGTTACCGCCGGTCAGCGCGTATGCCTGGTCGAACGCCTGCACCGAATTGATGATCGTGATGATGAAGACGAACGACAGCGGTCCCCGGATCAGCGGCACGGTGATCGCGGAGAACCGCCGCAGCGCCCCGGCTCCGTCGATCTTCGCGGCCTCGTAGAGCGTCTCCGGCACGCCCTGCATGGCGGCGAGCAGGATGACCGTCGCGAACGGCACGCTCTTCCACACGGTGACGATACCGAGCGAGATCAGGGCCCAGTCCGGGTCGGTCAGCCAGGGCACCGCGCCGATGCCGATCCAGCCGAGCGCGACGTTCAACAATCCGTCGTCGGTGAACAGGAACCGCCACACCACCGCCATCGCGACCGCCGAGGCGACCAACGGGAGAAAAGCGATGGTGCGAAATATGCCGATACCGCCCAGCTTTCGATTCAGCGCGGCGGCGACGGCGAGACCGATCAGCACCGTGGGCACCAAGGTCAACAGCGTGAAAACGGTGGTGTTGCGAATTGCGATGAGAAACAACGGGTCCGAGGTGAACAACCGCCGGTAGTTGTCCACACCGACAAATCGCATGGGGCTGAACAGGTCCCACGAATGAAAACTCAGATAGAGCGAAAAACCCAACGGGAACAACAGGAAAATCGCGACGGCCGCCACGTTCGGCGCGACGAATGCCCAACCGGCCCGCTCGCGCCGCCGCGCCAATCGGGACGCGACACGCGCTTTGCCGGGTGTTTGCGATCGCCGCGCTCCCGTCATGGCGTCTCCAGCAGGGCGTCGACGTCGGAGGCGAAACGACCGTTCAAGGAGGCGGCGCTCGCGGCGCCGCGCAGCACTCGGTTGGAGCCGCGTTCGAGCAGGGCGGAGACCTTTCCCCAGGCCGGGGTGACCGGCAGCGGGCGGGAACTGGCCGGACCGGCGGTGAACACCTCCAGATTGCGGATGGCACGGTGCGCGGCGGCGAATCCCGGCGAGTTCATCGCGGACTCGAGCACCGGAACGAACAGTCCGGACGCGGCGATGATCGCCTGCCCCACCGGCCCGGTCGCGAATTTGACGAACTCCCAGGCCTGTTCGACGCGCGGGCTGTCCGCGGCGATGGCCAGCCCCGTACTGCCGACATCGGTGATGGCCCCTGGGCCGCCGTGTGGGCCGACCGGCAGCACCGTGACGTCGATCGGGAGATCGTCGTGCCCGGCGAATTCGGAATACAGCCAGTGCCCGCCCAGCGCCATCGCGGCACGGCCCCGCCGGAACAGATCGGGAGCCGAGACGGAGAGCGTATCGGCGGCTTTCGGCGCCACCCGGTGGCGTACGGCCAGATCGGCGTAGAACTGGAATCCTTCGGCGAACCGCGGATCGCCGAGGTTGGTCCTGGTGGGGTTCACCGAGGGCGAGAACCATTCGGCGCCGTTGTTCATGCCGAAACAGGCCGCCGAGAAGTACGGCACCCAGGCGTCGGCGAAGCCCCACCGGGTTCGAGACGAGTCGTGCCTGGTCAACGCCTGGGCAGCGGCCAGGAACTCGTCGAACGACCAGGCGTCGCGCCAACGGGCGGGCGGGGCGATTCCGGCTTCGTCGAACAGCGCCCGGTTGTAGTACACGAACACGCCGGACCACTGCTCGGGCAAGGCGTACTGCCCGCCCGTGTAGGTGAAGGTGTCGTACAGCGCCGGGTAACTGTCGGCGCGGAGCTGGGCGGCGTACCGGGGATCGCGGTCGAGCAGAGTGTTCAGATCGAGCAGCACGCCGCGCTCCGCCAGCCCCGAATAGGTCAGCTCCCACGCCATCAGCACGTCCGGGCACTTGCCGCCCGCGCAGTAGGTGAGCATCTGTTGCAGCGGGTCGGGCCCCGACATGATGGTGCGAATCCCGATGTCGGAATGCAGCTTCCGGAATTCATCGATGATCTTCAGCCGGACCCGGGCCTCTTCCGGCCTGGCCTGGAAGAAGAAGGTCAGCGCGTCGTCATCGGAGCCGCACCCGCCGCTCGCCAGCAGCGGCGCGGCCAGCGCCGAGGCGAGCAGCGTCCGGCGACGGACCCGGGCGACGGGATTCGCACGCAACACAGCCCTCCTCCGGGGCGGATGTGGAGCTCATCGAACCGCATGGCAGCATACGTTCGGCAATCACATGGTGACGGCCGACACATGAACAATATTTCACGGTGCCCGCCCGGCGTCCGGAATCGGCACGACGGCGCCCACCGATCGGATACGTTGTCACGTGTTTCAGCAAGATCCTGCGCGTTTTACAGGAGAGTAGGCAGATGGCGACAATCGAATATCTGCGGACCGACCCCGATCTGCCGCCCGTCGGCGTGGTCGACAAGTCCCCGATCACACCGGCCAAAAAACTGATCTTCGCCGGGATCGCCGTACTCGGCGCCATAGCCTGGGCGGTGCTCGCCATCTCACGGGGCGAATCGGTGAACGCGGTGTGGATCGTGATCGCGGCGGTGAGCACCTACATCATCGCGTACCGGTTCTACGCCAGGTTCATCGAACGCAAGATCGTCAAACCACGCGACGACCTGGCCACGCCCGCCGAAATCCTGGAGAACGGCAAGGACTACATGCCGATGGACCGGCGGGTGCTCTACGGGCACCACTTCGCCGCCATCGCCGGTGCCGGTCCGCTGGTCGGTCCGGTGCTGGCCGCGCAGATGGGCTACCTGCCGGGGACCATCTGGATCGTGGTCGGCGTGGTGCTGGCCGGCGCCGTGCAGGACTACCTGGTGCTGTGGGTCTCGATGAAGCGGCGCGGGCGCAGCCTGGGGCAGATGGCCCGCGACGAGCTGGGCGTGATCGGCGGCTGGTCGGCCATCGTCGGCGTGCTGGTGATCATGATGATCCTGCTCGCGGTGCTCGCGCTGGTGGTCGTCAACGCGCTCGCGCACAGCCCGTGGGGCGTGTTCTCGATCGGCATGACCATTCCGATCGCGCTGTTCATGGGTGTGTACCTGCGGTTCCTGCGGCCCGGCAAGGTCGGCGAGGTCTCCGTGCTCGGGTTCGCCATGCTGCTGCTCGCCATCGTCGGCGGCGGCTGGGTGTCGGAAACCGACTGGGGCGCGGACTGGTTCACGCTCTCGCCGGTGACCATCTCCTGGCTGCTGATCGCCTACGGCTTCGTCGCCTCGGTGCTTCCGGTGTGGCTGCTGCTGGCCCCGCGCGACTACCTGTCGACGTTCATGAAGGTCGGCACGATCGTGCTGCTCGCGGTCGGCATCCTGGTCACGCTGCCGGTGCTGCACGCGCCCGCCGTCTCGTCGTTCGCCTCCAGCGGCACCGGACCGGCCTTCGCGGGCTCGCTGTTCCCGTTCCTGTTCATCACCATCGCCTGCGGCGCGCTGAGCGGCTTCCACGCGCTGGTCTCCTCCGGCACCACGCCGAAACTGCTGGAGAAGGAATCGCACGCGCGGATGATCGGCTACGGCGGCATGCTGATGGAGTCGTTCGTCGCGGTCATGGCGATCATCACCGCCTCGATCATCGACCAGCACCTGTACTTCGCGATGAACGCGCCGCTCGGTCTCACCGGCGGCACGGCGGAGAAGGCCGCGGCCTACACCAACAGCCTCGGGCTCAGCGGTCCCGCGATCACTCCCGCCGAGCTGAGCCAGGCCGCGAGCGATGTCGGCGAATCATCGATCATCTCCCGCACCGGCGGCGCGCCGACGCTGGCGGTCGGCATCTCCGAGGTGTTCCACCAGTTCCTCGGCGGCGCGAGCATGAAGTCGTTCTGGTACCACTTCGCGATCATGTTCGAGGCGTTGTTCATCCTCACCACCATCGACGCGGGCACCCGGGTGGCGAGGTTCATGCTCTCCGACGCGCTCGGCAACTTCGGCGGTGCGGCGAAGAAGTTCCGCGATCCGTCCTGGCGGATCGGCGCGTGGCTGTGCTCGGCCGTCGTGGTGGGCGCGTGGGGTTCGATCCTGCTGATGGGCGTCACCGATCCGCTGGGCGGCATCAACACGCTGTTCCCGCTGTTCGGCATCGCCAACCAGCTGCTCGCGGCCATCGCGTTGACCGTGGTGCTGGTGATCGTGGTGAAGAAGGGCCTCGCGAAATGGGCCTGGATCCCGGCGATTCCATTGGTCTGGGACCTCCTGGTGACCATGACGGCGTCCTGGCAGAAGATCTTCTCCGCCGATCCCAAGCTCGGCTACTGGAAGCAGCACAGCATCTGCCAGGCCGCGCAGGAGGCCGGGAAGCTGTGCCTGACGGCGAAGACGCAGGACGATATGAACGCGATCGTGCGCAACACCTTCATCCAGGGCACACTGTCGATCGTGTTCGCGGTACTGGTGCTGATCGTGGCCGTGGTCGGCGCGCTGGTGGCCTTCCGCGCCTGGCGCTCCGGGGAGACGACGACCACCGAGACGCCGGAACAGCCGTCGAAGATCTTCGCGCCCAGCGGGTTCGTCGCGACCGCGGCGGAAAAGGAAGTCCAGCAGCAGTGGGACGAGTTGATCGCGGCCGGTAAGGTGCGCGCCTCCGGCGCGGCACCCGTACACGCGCAATGAGCGACTCCGCGATGCAGGGCGCCGAACGGTCCGCGCGACCGGTCGGCGCCCGGCTGCGCGCCGCGGCCCGCGCCTGCGGCGACGCGGTACTAGCTGGCGTCTGGTACTTCGACTCGATCCTGGGCGGGCAGGACTACCAGCGCTACGTGGAGCACTTGCGGCGCGAGCATCCGGATTGCGCCGTGCCCACCGAGCGCGAGTACTGGCGCCAGCGGCATGCCGAGGCGGATCGCAATCCCGCCAACCGGTGCTGCTGACCGGATAAGTATTTCTGCGCGCGTCGCCACATACCGGTTCGGTAGTTCCCACAAGTGTCGACCGGGCAACCGTTGTGCGATGTGATGGCCGTCGTGCGAGGTCGGGAGTACCACCAGCGATGGTGGCCGATTCCCGCTAGCACGGGTTCGCCGCAGCTGCCATTGTGGTGTGCGTGACGATCACGGCATTGGATTTCGAACGTTGCTACCGGGCGGTGTCGACCCGGGACTCGCGATTCGACGGGCAATTCTTCACCGCGGTGCGAACCACCGGAATCTATTGCCGCCCTTCGTGTCCGGCGATCACGCCGAAACGGGCCAACGTGTCGTTCCTGCCGACCGCCGCCGCGGCACAGCAGGCGGGCTACCGCGCCTGCCGCCGCTGTCTGCCGGACGCGGCGCCCGGCTCGCCGCTGTGGAACACGAGGGCGGATCTGGCCGCGCGTGCGATGCGATTGATCGGTGACGGCGTGGTCGAGCGGGCCGGGGTGCCCGGGCTGGCCGCCACGCTCGGCTATTCCCAGCGGCAGCTCACCCGGGTGCTGACCACCGAACTCGGCGCGGGGCCGCTGGCGCTGGCCAGGGCGCACCGTGCGCACACGGCGCGACTGCTGATCCAGACCACCGCGATGCCGATGTCCGACATCGCGTTCGCGGCGGGTTTCGCCTCGATCCGCCAGTTCAACGACACGGTGCGCGAGGTCTTCGCGGTCAGTCCCACCACCATGCGGCTCGAAGCGCAGCGCGCGAAGACCGGCGCGCCCGCGCGTCCCGTGCTGTCCGGCAGCGGATCGCTCACGCTGCGGCTGCCCTACCGGGAGCCGCTCGACCGAGCTTGGCTGGAATGGTTCCTGTCCGCGCACGTGGTGCCGGGCATGGAGCTGTGGGAGGACCGCACCTACACCAGGAACCTGCGCACGCCACATGGGCACGCCACCGCGCGGTTGAGCTTCCAGCGCGACCATGTGCGAGCGGAGCTGTCCCTGCACGACATGCGCGATCTCGCACCCACGGTGACGAGGCTGCGGCACCTGCTCGACCTGGATGCCGACCCGGTCGGAGTCGATGAAGCACTCGGCGTCGCGCCCACGCCGCGCGGCGGTTCCGCGAAACGGCCGCCGGAGCAGGCCGCCGAATATCTGCCGGACGCGGGAGCGGGGCCGCCGCCCGAGAGCGAAGCGTTGCCCGACATGGACCCGGGCGAGGTGGGTCGTCCGTCGTTCACCCCCGGTATCCGCGTGCCCGGATGCGTGGACGGCGCCGAACTGTTGTTGCGCACCATGATCGGACAGCAGATCTCGGTATCCGCCGCGGCGACGCACACCGCGCGCCTGGTCGAGGCGCTCGGCGAACGGGTGGACGGGCCGATCCCGCTGCTGTTCCCGGCGCCGGAGCTGATCGCCGCACGTGGCGCCGAGGTCTTGACCGGACCGGCGCGGCGTGTCCGTTCCATCATCGCGGCCGCCGAGGCGCTCGCCTCCGGCGAGCTGGCGCTGCACCAGGGGCGCACCGCCGCCGACCTGCGCCGCGACCTACTCGCCCTGGACGGCGTCGGGCCGTGGACGGCCGACTACGTGACCATGCGCCTGCTGGCCGATCCGGACGTCCTGCTCGGCACCGACCTGGTCGTCCGCCGCGGCGCGAGCCTGCTCGGCATCGACCTGACGGATACCGCCCGCTGGGCGCCGTGGCGGTCGTACCTGTCCATGCACCTGTGGAAAACGGCACTGACCAACCGCGCCACACCTTCCGATGTCCCCGCGCTCGCCACCACGAAAGGCAGTGTCGAACCATGAACGCCAGCATCGCCGTCCGTACCGACCTCGTCGGCGCCTCCACCGCCACAGCGGATTTCGCCGTTACGGAGACACCCCTCGGTCCGTTCACCACACTCGTCGACTCCGACGGCGCGGTACTGGCCTCCGGCTGGACTTCCGACGCGGAAAACCTGCGCGGCCTGATCCATCCCACCTTGCGGCCCGGCCGATTGCGGCAGCGAGATTCGCTGGGGGAGGTGACCGGCGCCGTCACCGCCTATCACGCAGGCGATCTCACCGCGATCGACCCGATTCCCGTTCGCCAGCAGTCCGGGGAATTCCTCGTGCACGCCTGGGAAGTACTCCGCGCCGTCCCGGCGGGCAGCCCACTCACCTACACCGAATTCGCCGCTCGCGCCGGCCGCCCCGACGCCACCCGCGCCGCGGCCAACGCCTGTGCCCGCAACGCCGCCGCTCTCTTCGTGCCCTGCCACCGGATCCTGCGCATCGGCGGCGCACTCGGCGGCTTCCGCTGGGGGTTGCCGGTCAAACGGTGGTTGCTCGACCACGAGGGGTGAGCGGAGAAGGCAGCTGCGGACGGAGGTCAGCCCTGCGGAGTTATGCGGGTTGTCCCGCGCTGATGCCTCGGCGGAAGTCCGTTCGAGCGACGGAAAACCGGGCAGGGCGTCGATGATCTCGGTCCGCCTTTCCGGCGGGGCACCGAGCAGGGACACGGGTAGTCCGCCGACTCATGTCCTGTCCCGCGACCACCGCCCGCAGAAGCTCACGCCCGCAAGCCCGGTATCGCCAACGCTGCGTGGGACGGGCTGGACGCTATCGGGCCGGAAGCAGCCCGCGCTCAGGCGATGGTCGCCTGGAGGTGGGAGCCGTCGCGGCCGCGCACGACGTGCAGGCGGCTGGGGATGCGCTGGCGCATCTCGTCCACGTGGCTGACCACGCCGACCACGCGGCCGCCCGCACGGAGGTCGTCCAGGACGCCCATGACGGCGTCGAGGGTGTCGGCGTCCAGGCTGCCGAAACCCTCATCGATGAACAGGGTGTCGAGCACGAGGCCACCGGATTCGGCGGCGACGGTGTCGGCAAGGCCGAGCGCCAGCGAGAGGGAGGCCATGAAGGTCTCGCCGCCGGACAGCGTCTTGGCCGGGCGGATGGCTCCGGTGTAGTCGTCGCGGATGTCCAGGCCGAGGCCGCCTCGTCGACCGCGCGGTCCGGCCTTGTCCGAGTGGACGAATTCGTATCGACCGCCGGACATCCGGCGTAGTCGCAGCGATCCCGCTTGAGCGACCTCTTCCAGGCGGGCGGCCAGAACGTAGGAGTGCAGCGACATGCGGCGGTTGTTCGCACCACGCCCGGCGACCAGGTCGGCGAGACCGTCGAGTTCCTCGAACGCTCGCTGTGCCGGGGCGATCCGGTCCACGGCGGCCCAGAGCTGGCCGCCGAGCTCCTCGAGCTGGCTCGCTCGCCTGCTCGCCTCGGCATGGGCGGCCACCGCGGCGTTGAGCGCGGCCTGCGCGGCCGTCACCAGCGCGTCGAGTTCGGCCGGATCGCCGGGCTCCTGCTCCGACGCCGCTCGGATCTCCGGTTCCGCCAGCACCGCTTCCGCCGCGGCACGGGCACGGTCGGCGGTGACCAGTTCCGCTTCGATCTCGGCCTGCCGTCGCGGATCACGCGACGCGGCGTTGACGACTTTCGCGTAGGCGGTCAAGCGTGCGACATCGTCTCGCCCTGCGCTGTGAGCGCCGACGCCGAGAAGCGCCGGCTCCTCGGCGCCGACGAAACCCGAAGCCGCGGCCGTCTCACCGGGCGGAGCCGAACCTACCCCGGACAGAGCCGCGCCCTCGGCGGCGGCAGTCGCGGAGCCAGGAGCCGACAGCAGACCGCCGCACTCACCTTCTGGCACGAAACCGGCTGCGCGAGCGAGGTTTTCGACACGATCAGCCATCAGGGACACCCGCTCACGCGCCGCCGTCGCTTCGGCGCGGGCATCGCGCAGGGCGGTCGCCTCGGCGACGAGGGCGGCGAGCCGGGCACGGCGGCGGTCGATGGTCTGGTCCGCGCCCGCCGCGCTGCGCAGCCGGTCGGTGAGTTCGGCGAGGCGCTTCTCGGTCGAGTCGACGGTGGCGGCCACCGCGCTGCGGCGCGCTTCGGATGCGCGCAGTTCGTCGTGCAGGCGCGCCTCGTCGTCGCGCAGACGTGTGAGTTCGGCTTCCAGCCCATCGGCGTTGGCGGCCGACTCCGCGGTGTCCTCGTAACGGTCGGTCGCGGCGCGCAGTGCCGCGGCGAGTTCGACACGGTCGGTGTCGCCGCCGCGCGCGACCAGCGCTTCGATCTCGCGCTCCAGGCCGGTGATGCGAGCCAGTGCGCGATCACGAGTGTCCTCCGCGGCGCGCTCGGCCGCCGCCGCGGCCTCCTCCTCGTCCTTGGACACCGCGCTGTCGGTCGGCTGGGCGGGTGCGGGATGCCGCGTCGAACCGCAGACCGAGCAGGGACTTCCGTCGACCAGTTCGCCGGCCAGTTCGGCGGCCATTCCGCTCAACCTGCGCTCCCGCAGGTCCAGCACGAGTTCTTTGGCGTCGAGATGCGCGGCGCGGGCGGCGTCGAACTCGACGCGGGCGTGATCGAGCGCGGTGCGCCGGGCGGCCAGCTCGACGGCGGCCGTGGCGGCGGCCTGCAACCGTTCGGTCTCGGCGGTGATGCCGGGCAGTGCGGCGACCGCTTCGGTGGCCTCGCGCAGCCTGGCCTCGGCCACGGTGAGCGCGGCGGGCAGTTCCTCGCGCCGCGCGGCGAGCTCGGCGACGCGCCGGGCCAGCCTCGCGTCCTCGGTGCGCAGGGCGTCGAGTTCACCGCCGAGCCGGGTGGCGGTGGCCACGTCGGTCCGCACTTCGTCCAGCGCGCCGATCTGCGCGCTCCAGCGTTGGATCGCCGTGTCGATATCGGCGTTGTCGCGGACCCGATCGCCGTCGACCAGTTCGGCGCCGCCGAGTTCGGCGCTCGCCGGTTCCAGCAGGCGGGCCGCGAGTCGCGTTGCCGCCGTCCGCTTGTCGCTCTCGCGCCTGCGTTGGTTCTGCACCGCCGTACGCGCTTCGTCGATGGCGGCGGTGACCGGCTCGGCCCGGCGGGCGAGGTCGAGCTCGGCTTGCAGCGCGGCGCGCCGCTCGGCGCCCGCGGCGTAGTCGTCCAGTTGCGCGCGCGCCGCGCTCATGCGGCGACGCAGTTCGTGCAGCCGGCGCTGCTGTTCGGCCTGCTCCCGGACGCGCGCCGATTCCTGTTGGCACCGTTCGACCTCCGCCACGGCAGCGGCCAGATCGGCTCGCGCGGTGGCAAGCAGATCCTGCGACCACCCGACGCACTCGCCCGTACCGACCGAATCCGCGACTCCCGCGGCCATGCCCACCTGCGTGATCAGCCGCTTGATGCCGTCGGTACGAGCGTCCAGATCCGCTTCGGCGGCGCGGCGTTTGTCGGCGAGCCACTGCTCGGCGGTGCCGAAACGCCGTGTGTCGAAGAGTTTTTCGAGCAGTTTCTCGCGATCTTCGTTGTCCGCCCGCAGGAAGCGAGCGAAGTCACCCTGGGGCAGCAGGACCACCTGGAAGAACTGGTCGGCGCTCATGCCGAGCAGGCGCAGCACCTCGTCGCCGATATCCGGTATGCGGGAGAGGTTCTCCCCTCGGCCGTCCAGCCAGGTCAGCGTCGCCTTCGGATTGATCGTGCGCATGCCGGTGCCGTCCCGCTTGGGCCGCTGGAACTCGGGGCTCCTGGTCAGCCGCACTCGCCGCCCGCCCAAGGTCGCCTCCAGCACCACCTGCGGCGGTGTGTGCTCCGGTGCGTGATCGGAGTGCAGCCGCTTGCTCTCCCCGCGTGCGCCGGGAACCCGGCCGTAGAGCGCGAACGCGATGGCGTCCAGAACCGTGGTCTTGCCCGCGCCGGTCTGGCCGTGCAGCAGGAACAACCCGTCGGCGCCGAGCGCGTCGAAGTCGACGACCGTGGTGGCGGCGAACGGGCCGAACGCGGTCATCTCCAGCTTGTGCAGCCTCATGCCGCCGCGCCTACGCCCGGACTCGGCAGGGCGCTCATGCGGTCAGTTCCTCCGCCGCGGCCACCGTGGCCACCTGCTCCGGTTCGGCGACGGCGGCGGCCAGCGCCCGCTCCAGCCAGGTCATCTCGCTCGAGCTGGGTGCGCCGCGGACGTCGGTGAGGAAGCTGTGGGCGACTTCGATGTCGCGGCGGCCGTGCACCCGCTCACGGTAGCGCAGGTCCGGGCTGCCCTCGGGCCGCATCCATTCGACGTGCACCGCGTAGGGGAACCGCTCACGCAGTTTGCGCATGGCGTCGACCGGGCGGGCGACGTCGGTGAGCACGGCGGACACGTAGTGCTCCTCGGCCGCGCCGTACTCAGCGCCGCTCAGCAACTCGTCCAGGGTGCCGGTCAGCTTGCTCAGGCCACGGACCGTCGGCAGGTCCCGGCGGCGCACATCGTGCAGGCCGGCCGCATCCAGTTCGACGATCCAAACCGCCTTGCGATGCGCATTCTCGCCGAACGAATACGGCAGCGGCGAGCCGGAGTAGCGGACCGCCTCCGCGAGCGTCTGCGGTGAATGCAGGTGGCCGAGGGCCACGTAGTCGATGCCGTCGAAAGCGGCCAGCGGGACCGTCTCCACGCCGCCGACCGAGATGGAGCGCTCCGATCCGGTGGCTTCCCCGCCGACCACGAAGGCGTGCGCCAGCACCACCGTCCGCACCCCTGGCCGCCGCGCGATGTCGGCACGCACCCGCGCCATGGCCGCGTCCAGGATCTCGGCGTGCGAGCGTGCTTGCGGCACTTCGAGTTCGGCGCGGGTGATCTCCGGTTCCAGGTAGGGGATGCCGTAGAACGCCACCGGCCCGTGCTCGTCCTCCAGCAGCACGGGCCGGTCGGCGTCGGCCACGGTGGTGCGCAGATGCAGCCCGCCCGCCGCGGCGAAGCTCGCGCCCGCGCCCAGCCGTGCGGGCGAATCGTGGTTGCCCGAGGTGGCGACGATCCGGGCTCCCGCGGCGCGGATCGCCTCGAATCCCCGGTTGCACACCGCGATCGCGTCGGCGCTGGGGATCGACCGGTCGTACACGTCACCCGGTAGCACCACCACATCGACCGACTCCTCGGCCACCAGCTCCGCGATGGCGTTCAGTGAACGAGCCTGGTCGGCAAGCAGATCGACCCCGTGGAACGTGCGCCCGATGTGCCAGTCCGAGGTGTGCAGCATCCGCATGCCGCGAAACCGTAGGGCAAGGCACCGACAGACTTCAATCGCCCCCGCCCGCTGTGCCGGATTCGCCCAGCACAGGCCCGGCGTGTCCACTGGAGTTCGAGCGGGCAGGTCCCGGTTCGGCAACGAGCCGAAACCTCGCGCATCTCTTGGTCTCCCAAACCCGGTGACATGGGCCGATCCGGATGCCGGAAGCCGAACAGGTATGCGGAATACTCGGCAACGCGCTGGCCCAGCCGGTTTCCGACGCGATGCCGGGCGGTTGCCGAATACTCGTTCTTGTCGGTGACGTACGGCACTATCTGCGCTATGACCGCACCGATGCTCGTCGCCTTGACGCTGGTGTTCGCCGCCGGTTTCGGCCTCGGCTGGCTGGGCCGCGCGGCGCGGGCCGGGCATCGCGCGGCGGCGGCCGAGGCGCGGCTCGCGGTGGCCGCGGACAACGAACGGCTGCTGCGGCAGTCGCTCACCGCGGCCAACGAGGATGCCGCGCGCAGGCATTCGCATGCCGTCGGGGCGCTGGTGGAACCCCTGCGCGCGGCGGTGGGGGCGCTGAACGAGCACATCCAGCAGGTCGAGCGGCAGCGGCTGTCGGCGTATTCGAGCCTGCGCGAGCAGGTCGCGAGCATGCAGCGCACCTCGCACCAGCTCACCGGGCAGACCGGTCAGCTGGTCGCGGCGCTGCGCGCGCCGCAGGTACGGGGACGATGGGGCGAGATCCAGCTGGAGCGGGTGGTCGAGCTGGCCGGGATGACCAGGCATTGCGATTTCCAGACCCAGGTGAGCCGCACCGGTCGCGGCGCCGACGACCGCACGGTGCGACCCGATCTGGTGGTGCGCCTGGCGGGCGGCAGGCACATCGTGGTGGACGCCAAGGTGCCGTTCGCCGCCTACCTGGACGCCTGCGGCACCGACGACCCCGACCTGCGCGCCGAGCTGCTCGGCAGGCACGCCAGACATCTACGCGCGCATGTCGACCAGCTGTCGGACAAGGCGTACTGGGCCGCCTTCGACCCCGCGCCGGAATTCGTGGTGCTGTTCGTGCCCGGCGATCCGTTCCTGGACGCCGCCCTGACCACCGACTCCGAGCTGCTGGAGTACGCGTTCGGCCGCAATGTGATCCTCGCTACTCCGACCACCCTGATCGCGTTGCTGCGCACCATCGCCTTCGGCTGGCGGCAAGAGGCGCTGTCCAGGGACATGGCCACGGTGCAGCGTCTCGGCCGCGAGCTGTATCGCCGGCTCGGCATGACGGGAAAACACCTGGACCGGCTGGGAGCGCAACTCGGCAGGGCCGTCGAGGCTTTCAATGACACCGTGGCCTCGGTGGAGTCGCGGGTGATGGTCACCGCGCGCAAACTGCACGAGCTGGAGATAGCCGAGCAGGAAGTGCCCGAGATAGGGCGCGTGGATTCCCGGCCTCGCGTGGTGAGCTTCGCCGACGCGGGCGAGTAACCGGGAGTATGGCCGTGCCGCCACGCCGCCGCGAGCGGCGGCAACTAGTGTGCATATCGTGGCTGCTTCCGAACGTGTGCGATCCCGGGTGCCCGCGCCGCAACGCTCGATCCTGCCGTCGGTGCCGGGGATCCCGGTCGGCGCGGCGATCCTGATCGCGGTTGCCTGCACGTTTCTGGGATTCCTGATCGATGCCAGCGGCGGCAGTGCCGAGCTGACCGGCACGTTCGCCGCGCTGTACGTCGTCGGCTGTGTGGCGGCCGTCGCCGCCGTCCGCTACCGGGGCTTGTTCAGCACGATGGTGCTGCCGCCACTGCTGCTGTTCGTCGCCGTGCCACTGGCCTATCAGCAGCTCACCGGCCGCGACTCGACCTCGATCAAGGACATCCTGCTCAACCTGGCGATCCCGCTGGTGAACCGGTTCCCGACCATGGCGCTGGCCACGGTGGTGGTCCTGTTGATCGGTGGCGCCCGGATCTACCAGCACCGCCGCGAAGAGGGAGCCGACAAGCCGCTGTCGTCACGCCGGGGCGACAGCTGGGGCAAATCGCCTGCGAAGAAGAGCAGGCCCGGCCGTTCGTCCCGCGGCCCCGCGGATCCGTCGCGCCGCAAAACCCGCCGCCCGAAGGACGAGCCCGCCGAGCCGGAGTCGGTCGACGCGGACCACCAGCCCGCTTCGCGGCCTACCCGCCGACCGGCGGCGCAAGTAGCCGATGCGCCGCCGCGCGTCGCCCCGTCCCGGCCGCGTGAAGGACGGACGCCCGCCCGGGGCGCCGCCCGCCCGACCGCCGCCATGCCGCGGCCCGAAGGTGAACCACCGCGCGGCGCGAGCCGCCGCCGCGATGCGCCGCCGCATCCCCAGCCCAATGTGCGCTATCGGGAACGCGATTCGAACCGCCCGGAGCGGCGCAGGCCGGAAAACCTGTAGGCGGAGCCGCCACGGGCCGACAGCAGCGGGCCGGGCCTCAGCGCCGGGCGTCGCGCAATTCGCGGGGAAGGGCGAAGACGAGGGTCTCGTTGGCCGTGGTGACCGGCTGGACGTCGCCGTAGCCGTGTTCGGCCAGCATGTCCAGCACGCCGCGGACCAGGATCTCGGGCACCGAGGCGCCCGAGGTGATGCCGATCGTGCGAACACCCTCGAGCCAGGCCGGGTCGATCTCGCGCGCGAAGTCCACCAGGTGCGCGGCCTTTGCGCCCGCACCGAGCGCCACCTCCACCAGGCGCACCGAGTTCGACGAGTTGCGCGAGCCGACCACGATCACCAGATCGCATTCCGGCGCCATCGCCTTCACCGCGACCTGGCGGTTCTGCGTGGCGTAGCAGATGTCGTCGCTCGGCGGGTCCTGCAGAGCGGGGAAGCGCTCGCGCAGCCGCTGCACCGTCTCCATCGTCTCGTCCACGCTCAACGTGGTCTGCGAGAGCCAGATCACCTTCGACTCGTCGCGCACGCTGACCTGGTCCACCGCTCCGGGCCCGTCGACCAGCTGGACGTGCTCGGGCGCCTCGCCCGCGGTGCCCTCGACCTCCTCGTGGCCCTCGTGACCGATCAGCAGGATGTCGTAGTCGTCACGGGCGAACCGCTTCGCCTCCTGGTGCACCTTGGTCACCAGCGGGCAGGTGGCATCGATGGTGTGCAGGCTGCGCTCGGCGGCCGACGCGTGCACCGCGGGCGACACGCCGTGCGCGGAGAACACGACGACCGCGCCCTCCGGGACCTGGTCGGTCTCGTCGACGAAGATCACGCCGCGCTCGCGCAGCGTCTCCACGACGTGCCGGTTGTGCACGATCTCCTTGCGGACGTAGATGGGGGCACCGTGCTTCTCCAGCGCCTTCTCCACGGTTTCGACCGCCCGGTCCACGCCGGCGCAGTACCCGCGCGGCTCCGCGAGCAGCACGCGTTTTCCGCCGTCGGCGAGGGCGCTTCCGGCGCCTGCCGAGCGGGCGATTCCGACGTTCAAGGGAATGGCCGAAGACATGCCCACAGGATACGTGCGACCCGGGATCGCGCCACGTGCGGGAGTTGCCCGTCACACCAGGGTGAACTCGCCCCGCAGCGGCGGGAAGGCGGACACGGCCGCGCCGACGACCGGCCGCCGCGATTGTCTCGGACACTCCTGCCGGGGTCTATTCTCCGCACTATGAGCACTCCGCCACGCGATTCCCGCCGAGCGGCGGTGCGCCGCAACCGGTGGATGGCCGGACGGCGCGCGCCCCTCCTTTGCATACCACACCATTTCGGGCAGGCTAGGACCATGTTTCGACCACCCTTTCTGGCCCGGGTCGCCGCAGGCGCGGCCGTATACGCCCTCGAGGAATCCCGCCGGCTACCAACGGCGGCAATGAATTTCCCGATCACGGCCATCAGTCAGGTACTGCAGACGACGATGCACGTTCAGCAGTTCGTCACCAGTCTGGCCCTGAAGGGCGACGCGGTTTTCGACCGTTTGTCCAACCGCCCGGTCGAGCAGCCGGAGTGGGCCACCTTCGACGAGGACCTCGCCGACGACCCGAGCCCCGGCACGCTGCGCACCAGCCGATTCGACCTCTACACCGCCGACGATCCCGAGCCGTCCCTCGCTCCCGAGTCCTTCGCCACGGACGACACCCACACCGGTGCGACCAACGGTCATGTCGCCTCGGTGACGCCGATCGGCGAACCACCGGCCGAAGAGCCGGACCCGGCCGACCCGGCACCGGCTGACCCGGACACCGATCCCGAGCCCGCCGCGGAGGCGCCCGTCATCGCCGAACCGGAAGTCGCCACCCGTTACGACTACGCCAACATGACCCTGGCCCAGTTGCGCGCCCGCCTGCGCCTGCTGACGATCGATGACCTCACCGCGCTGCTGGAGTACGAGCAGCACACCCGCGCCAGGGCGCCGTTCGTCACCATGCTCACGAACCGGATCGCCACTGTGCAGGCCCAGTGACCGAACCCCGGACACCCTCGACGCCGACGGCTGGCCGGGAGACCTCCGGCCAACCCGCCGCACCGGCCAACTCCGCCGAGCACCCGTGGCCGGTGCGTTCGGTCTCCATCAAGGTCGCCCAGTGGATCGACCGGCTCGGCAGCATCTGGGTGGAGGGCCAGATCACCCAGATCAATCTTCGTCCTGGCACGCGCACCGCGTTCCTGGTGCTGCGCGACCCGTCCGCCGACATGTCGCTGTCGGTGACCTGCGATCCCGACCTCATCCGGAATTCCCCTGTTCCCCTGCAAGAGGGCAGCCGGGTGGTCGTCTACGGCAAGCTCTCCTTCTTCACCGGGCGCGGCACGATCTCGCTGCGCGTCCTGGAGATCCGGCCGGTCGGCATCGGTGAACTGCTGGCCCGCATCGAACGGCTGAAGGCGCTGCTGGACGCCGAGGGCCTGTTCGATCCCCGGCTCAAGCGCCCGATCCCGTTCCTTCCCGGCACCATCGGCCTGATCACCGGCCGCGCGAGCGCCGCCGAGCGCGATGTGCTGAGCGTCGCTCGCAATCGCTGGCCCGCGGTGCGTTTCGAGGTCCGCAACACCGCCGTGCAGGGGCCGACCGCGGTAGCGCAGATGCTCACGGCGCTGGCCGAACTCGATCGGCATCCCGACGTCGACGTGATCGTGCTCGCCCGCGGCGGCGGCAGCGTGGAGGACCTGCTGCCGTTCTCCGACGAGGCGCTCTGCCGCGCCATCGTGGCCGCGACCACGCCGATCGTGAGCGCGATCGGCCACGAACCGGACAATCCGCTCAGTGACTTCGTCGCCGATCTGCGCGCGGCGACGCCGACCGACGCCGCCAAACGAATCGTCCCGGATGCCGCCGCCGAACTGGCCTGCATCCGGGAATTGCGCGAACGCACCGCAGCCGCCCTGCGGGGCTGGGTCGACCGGGAGACCAAGGCGCTCGCCCAGCTGCGGTCGCGGCCCGTGCTGGCCGACCCGCTGCGCGAGATCGATCGCCGCCGCGAAGAGGTCGAACGCCTGCGCACGGCCGCGCACCGCTGCGCCGAGCAGTTCATCCGCACCGAAGCCACCGCCACCCGGCATCTGCGCGAGAAACTCACCGCCGTCGGCCCGGCCGCCACGCTGGCCCGTGGTTACGCTGTCGTCCAGCGGGTCACCGGGCGGGAACGCGAGGTGGTGCGTTCGATCGACGACGCGCCCGCGGGCAGCCAGCTGCGCATCCGGGTCGCCGACGGCGCCATCTCGGCCGCCGCGCTCGGCACCAAGGCCCTCGGCGTGAAGAACACCGACACAGGGAGGAACTGATTTGGCCGAGTCCGGCAAGCCCACGGGAACCGACGGGACGGGCGCCGACCCGGCCGACGACGCCGCCGAGATCGCCGGTTTCGGCTACGAACGCGCGCGCGACGAACTCGTCAACGTCGTCAAGATCCTCGAGCAAGGCGGTCTCGACCTGGACGAATCCCTCGCACTGTGGGAGCGCGGCGAGGCGCTGGCCAACCGCTGCGAAGAACATCTGGCGGGTGCGCGCAAGCGTGTCGAGGACGCGCTGCACCGCACCGATCTGGAGCGGCGGGAATGACCATCCGCCGCGCCACGCCCGACATCCGCACCGACGACCTGGCCGCCAGCCGCGACTTCTACCGGCTGCTCGGCTTCCAGGAGGCGATGGACCTGGGCTGGGTGGTGACGATGGCCTCGCCGTCCAACCCGACCGCCCAGGTGCTGCTCGTCGGTCCGGACGCCGAACAACTCCAGCCGGACATGAGCGTGGAGGTGGACGACGTCGACGCCGTGCACGCGGCGGTGACCGCCGCGGGCGCCGAGGTCGTCTACCCGTTGCGCGACGAGCCGTGGGGCGTGCGCCGCTTCTTCGTCCGAGACCCGAGCGGGACCATCGTCAACGTGGTGAGCCACCGCTGACGACGGCCCCGGGCCTCGTCAGTGCGACGCGGCCGCGGCGCGGAACCGTGCGATGCCGTCCGCGCTGCTCACCCGCTCGAATCCGGCTTTCTCCAGCACTCGCACCGACGGCGGATTCGACAGTTCCACATCGGCGTGCACCGCGCGAACGCCCGGCGCGGTGAACGCGTGCGCCGTGAGGACGACGGTGGCTTCGGTGGCGTAACCGCGACCGCGCCGCGAGGCGACGATGCCGTACCCGAGCTCGAGATCGCCGTCGGCGGGCGGCCAGAACAGCCCGATCGATCCGACGACGAGCCCGCTCGAGCGCTCGACGACGAGCCGGTGACCGAACGGCCCGAGCCAGGCTGGATGCGCCGCGAGCAGGCCGGCGATGACGCGATCGCCATCCGCCGGGAAATCCGCCGCCCACGCGGCGTCACGGCGGTCGTCGAGCACGGCGGCCGCCGCATCCGCGGTCCACGACCGCAGGATCAGCCGTTCGGTGCGCAGATCGGAGGAAAGGGAAACAGACACGTGATACTCCTGGTCGTCTAGGGAAGACCGGTCCGCGTCTGCGGGGAATCAGTGGCGCGCGAACCGGCGAAGGGCATGCGAAAGACGGCTGGGAGCAGCCATATTCATCGACCTCCGAAAACCGGTTCGGCACGTGTCTCGTACCGCGGCGAGCCTAACGAACGCGCGCCGCCGACGACAAGCGGATTTCAGGGCTTCAGCGGTTGCGCCGCCGTGATCGCCTCGGCGAGCGTGGTGAACGCCGCGTGGTTGCCCGCGCCGGTGATCAGCACGCGGGACCGACCGAGGTCGGTGATCCACGCGGTCTCCGAGCCCTGCTCGGCGTAGACGATCCACTTCTGGGCGCCGACCTGCTCGGTGCCGCTGGCGTAGCGTGACCCGAGCACGAACCTGGCCAGCGCCTCCTCGGTGGCGTTGCTCTGGGTGAACCGCATGTAGGTGCCCTGCGGCGTGATATAGCCGACCGTGCTGACCGGCCCGCCGCCGTTGCCGCCGATGGACTCGCGACTGCCGGAATTCGGCGTCCAGTCCGCGGGCAGGTCCGGGTTGCGAATCGGGAAGGGCAGGGAACGAGCGTCGGCGGTGAGCGCCGCGCGCGCGTCGAAATGCGGGATCTGCCCTTGCGTCGGACCGTTCGCGGCGAAACTGCACTGGCTGGCCAGCCCGGCGAACACCAGCGCGATCAGGACCAACGGGATCAGCGACCAGAACAGATCCCGGTAGTCGTTCAAGATGCGCGGCTTTTGGTACGACACGCTCCCAGTATCCACTCGTGCGGCGACGCAGCCCCGCGCACCCCGACACCACGAGCAGGGGTGTACGGCCGTGCCACATCGAATGAGACAATCGACCGGTACGTCCCGACGCACAGGAGGCACCCCGCAATGACGGCAACTTCCCCCACACCTAGCCGCCGCGAGGCGCCCGACCGCAACCTCGCACTCGAGCTGGTCCGCGTGACCGAGGCCGGGGCGATGGCCGCGGGCCGGTGGGTCGGTCGCGGTGACAAGGAAGGGGGCGACGGCGCCGCCGTCGACGCCATGCGGCAGCTGGTCAGTTCGGTGTCCATGCGCGGCATCGTCGTCATCGGCGAGGGCGAGAAGGACGAGGCGCCCATGCTGTACAACGGCGAGGCCGTCGGCGACGGGACCGGCCCCGAAGTGGACTTCGCGGTGGACCCGATCGACGGCACCACGCTGATGTCCAAGGGCGTCCCCGGCGCGATCTCGGTGCTGGCGGTCGCCGAGCGCGGCGCGATGTTCGATCCGTCCGCGGTCTTCTACATGCACAAGATCGCCGTCGGCCCCGACGCCGCCGATGTGATCGATATCTCGGCCCCGATCGCGGAGAACATCCGCCGCGTCGCCAAGGCCAAGCACTCCTCGAAGTCCGACATGACCGTCTGCATCCTGGACCGTCCCCGGCACGCCGAGCTCATCCAGCAGGTGCGTGCGGCGGGCGCCCGCATCCGCCTGATCTCCGACGGCGACGTCGCGGGCGCGATCGCCGCGGCCCGCCCCGACTCCGGCACCGACATCCTGGTCGGCATCGGCGGCACCCCGGAGGGCATCATCGCCGCCGCCGCGATGCGCTGTATGGGCGGTGAGCTGCAGGGCATGCTCGCGCCGAAGGACGACGAGGAGCGGCAGAAGGCCATCGACGCCGGCCACGACCTCGACCGCGTCCTGAGCACCGAAGACCTCGTCTCCGGTGAGAACGTGTTCTTCTGCGCCACCGGCGTGACCGACGGCGACCTGCTGCGCGGCGTGCGCTACTACGGCGGCGGCGCGTCCACCCAGTCGATCGTGATGCGCTCGAAGTCCGGCACGGTCCGCATGATCGACGCCTACCACCGCCTGACCAAGCTGCGCGAATACTCCTCGGTCGATTTCATCGGCGACGAACACGCGGTGCCGCCGCTGCCGTGATATTCGGCCGCGACTTCGTCGCGGCGCATGCTCGGTCTCGCTTCGCTCCAAATAGGGAGCTGGGGTCGGTGGTGCCGCAGTGCGGGAACCGCGGCACCTGATTTCACCGTGCCCTCTTGCGGACCGATGTACCCGCGCGTGTTCGTGACGCACAGCTTCGGGCCATGGTGCGGGCACCCGAGCGGACGGTTCCTATTCCCGAGCGCAGGCCTGCCGAGGTGTGCCAATGACCTCAGGCGTGGCTGCCCCACGGGCCGCTGCCGCGGCATAGGGTCGGGATCATGAGCGAGGAGACGCAGTACCGCATCGAGCACGACACCATGGGCGAGGTCCGGGTTCCGGTGGACGCTTTGTGGCGGGCGCAGACCCAGCGGGCCGTGGAGAACTTCCCGATCAGCGGACGCGGCTTGGAGCGGGCGCAGATTCGCGCGCTCGGCCTGCTGAAGGCGGCGTGCGCCACGGTCAACCGTGACCTGGGGTTGCTCGATCCCGTGAAGGCCGATGCCATCATCGCCGCGGCGAACGAGATCGCGCGCGGCGAACACGACGATCAGTTCCCGATCGACGTCTTCCAGACCGGTTCCGGCACCAGCTCGAACATGAACGCCAACGAGGTGATCGCCTCGCTGGCCAAGGCGAAGGGCGTCACCGTTCACCCGAACGACGACGTGAACATGTCCCAGTCGTCCAACGACACCTTCCCCACCGCAACGCATCTCGCCGCCACCGAAGCGGTGATCACCGATCTGGTCCCGGCGCTGGAGCATCTGCGGCTGGCGCTGCTGGACAAGTCGGCGGAATGGCGCACCGTGGTGAAGTCCGGCCGCACCCACCTGATGGACGCCGTCCCGGTGACCCTCGGCCAGGAATTCGGCGGCTACACCCGGCAGGTGGCCGCCGGCATCGACCGCATCATGGCGACGCTGCCGCGGCTGGGCGAACTGCCCATCGGCGGCACGGCGGTCGGTACCGGCCTGAACGCGCCCGATGGCTTCGGCGCGCGGGTCGTCGCGGAACTCGTGCGCGCCACCGACATCGATGCGTTGCGCGAGGCCGAGGACCATTTCGAGGCGCAGGCCGCGCGCGACGGCCTGGTCGAGGCGTCCGGCGCGCTCCGCACGATCGCGGTGAGCCTGACCAAGATCGCCAACGACATTCGCTGGATGGGCTCGGGCCCGCTCACCGGACTGGCCGAGATCCAGCTGCCGGATCTGCAACCGGGCAGCTCGATCATGCCCGGCAAAGTGAACCCGGTGCTGCCCGAGGCGGTGACCCAGGTCGGCGCGCAGGTGATCGGCAACGATGCCGCGGTGGCGTTCGCGGGCGCGAACGGCGCTTTCGAGCTGAACGTGTACATCCCGGTGATGGCGCGCAACCTGCTGGAGTCGATCCGACTGCTGGCCAACGTCTCCCGCCTGTTCGCCGACAAGTGCGTGCGCGGCCTGGTCGCCAACGTCGAGCACCTGCGCACGCTCGCCGAGTCCTCCCCGTCGATCGTGACGCCGTTGAACTCGGCGATCGGCTACGAGGAGGCGGCGGCGGTCGCGAAGGAAGCGCTGAAGGAGAAGAAGACCATCCGGCAGACGGTCATCGACCGCGGCCTGCTGGACGAGAAGCTGACCGAGGAGGAACTCGACCGCCGCCTCGACGTGCTGGCCATGGCCAAGGTGAAGAACCAGGACTGAGCGGCACCGGAAACGAACGCCGCCTCGGTAGCCGGTGGCTGCCGAGGCGGCGTTCGTTCGCTGTTCCGCGATGCGGTTCAGTCGCGCAGGTGCGCGAGTTCGTCACGCGCGGCCGCACCGTCGGGACCGAAATCGGTGCGGGTGAAGATGTTCCATCGCTTCAGCAGCGGAGCGAAGACCAGCTCGCCCTCCTTGGCCCGGTCGTAGATGCCCGCCTCGGCGAGCACCACGTCGCTGCTGCGGCCGTCCGCCAGCGTCACCGTCGGGACCTCGAAGCCGGCGACCCGGTCGGCGATGGCCCGCACGGTCTGGTCCGGCGCCAGATCGAGCGCCGCCGCCACCAGGTCGGCGAAGAACACCGATTGCAGTTCGTCGTCCAGCGCGATGCGCTCGGCGATGGCGGTGACCAGGGGATTCTCGCCGAGCGCCGCGATATTGCGATGGCGGACCGCGCTGGCCGCCTCCTCGAACGCACAGGTCGCCAGCACGTCGAGCAAGTGCATCGCCGGGCGGCGGAAGCCCTTGGTCATGTGCTCCATGCGCAACCGCTCCAGTTCCACCGGATCGACGGCCCTGGTCACCATGAGGTAGTTGCGGATGGTGATCTCGTGGCGGTTCTCCTCGGCCGTCCAGCGGCCGACCCAGCGCCACCACGCGCCGGTGCGCAGGTACTTGCCGATCTCGCGGTGATACGAGGGCAGGTTGTCGGCGATCAGCACCGAAACGGTCAACGCCAGTTTGGCGGTTTCGCTGAGCTCGGACTGCTCCGCCGCCCAGTCGGTACCGCCGAGGAAGGCGAAGTTGCGCCCGTCGTCCCACGGCACGAAGTCGTGCGGCTGCCACCCGTCGGCGACGTCCACGTGCTTACGCAGCAGCAGTTCTACGTCCACCGCGAGCGATTCGAGCAATTCGCGATCGGTCAGGAGAGTTTGCACCGAGACAACCTAGCGGCTTGGCCCGCGGAGCGGGAACGGATGGATGGGATTCACAGACAACCGAGACCACACCGCGATCCCGGACGCCGAGCAGACGGCCCTACTTCGGCGTGACGGTGATAGTACCGTTCACCCAGGTGATGGTGCCTCCGGTGAAGTCACTCTGCTTACCGCCGGGGATGTCCTTCTCGTCGCTGACCGGGTAGCCGAGCGGCCCTTGCGCACCGCCGTTGTCTTCCCACGCCTTGCGGATCTCGCCCCAGACGACGTGCGGTTCGCCCTCCTTGGGCTCGTAGATCGTGCCGCCCGCGAAGTCCTGGTAGTCACCCCCGTCGGGGGCGTCCTCTTCGGCTTGCAGCGGCAGGCCGAGCGGGCCGGTAGGGCCGCCGAGCTGCACATACTTGTCGTAGATGTCGCCTTCGACGGCGATCTCGCCCGCCGGTGTCGCGATCTTGGTCGTCGCCTCGGCCGCGCCCGTGGGGCTCGTCGGGCTCGCTCCGGTGGGTGTGGTCATCCCGGCGCTGGTGGTGGGGTTCGCGATCGAGGTGACCATACCGGTCATGCTGGCCATACCGGTCTTGGCGCCGTCGCCTTTGTTGTCGTCGTCGCCGCAGCCGGCCAGGACCAGCCCTGCCGCGGCGAGTACTGCGGTGAATCCAGCCGTTCGTCGAGCGAAGTGGTGCATGTCCATCCTCTCGCTGTGGGCTGTAGGCACAGCACGGGTCCCGTCGCGACGCCGCGCACAGCCTCGGTCGATGGTCAGACGATGACCCGGTGACCGACGAGCGGCCACCGGGTCATACCGATCAGCTATCGCGGCGGATGATACCCGCCGGACATGCGGTGAAACACGCCGTCGAACGGCGCTGCTGGATCAGGCGTTGGGGCCGTACTCCTCCAGCATCTCGGTGACCAGCGCCGCGATCGGCGAGCGCTCGCTGCGGGTCAGCGTGATGTGTGCGAAGAGCGGATGGCCCTTGAGCTTCTCCACCACCGCCGCGACCCCGTCGTGCCTGCCGACGCGCAAGTTGTCGCGCTGGGCCACATCGTGGGTGAGCACCACCCGCGAGCCGGTTCCCAGGCGGCTGAGCACCGTGAGCAGCACGTTGCGCTCCAGCGACTGTGCCTCGTCCACGATCACGAAGGAGTCGTGCAGCGACCGTCCGCGAATGTGGGTCAGCGGCAACACTTCCAGCATGTCGCGGCTGAGCACCTCCTCCATCACCTCGCGGCTGGCCAGCCCGTCGAGCGTGTCGAAGACCGCCTGCGCCCACGGGCCCATCTTCTCGCTCTCGGTGCCGGGCAGATAGCCCAGGTCCTGGCCGCCCACCGCGTACAGCGGGCGGAAGACCACCACCTTGCGCTGCGTGCGCCGTTCCAGCACCGCCTCCAGGCCCGCCGTCAACGCCAGCGCCGACTTGCCGGTACCAGCCCGGCCGCCGAGCGAGACGATGCCGACGCTCTCGTCCAGCAGCAGGTCGAGCGCGATGCGCTGCTCGGCGGACCGGCCGTGCAGCCCGAACGCCTCGCGCTCGCGCACCAGCTGCACCCGCTTGTCCGGCGTGACCCGGCCCAGCGCACTGGAGCTGACGCCGAGCAACCGAACGCCGGTGTGGCAGGGCAGCTCTCGCGCCTCGTCGAGATCGATCACCGACTCGGCGTAGAGCTGATCGATGCGCGCCGTGCTGACATCGAGTTCGACCATGCCGGACCAGCCCGAGGTCACCACGTCCTGGGCGTGGTACTCGTCGGCGTGCAAGCCCACCGCACTGGCCTTGACCCGCAGCGGAATGTCCTTGGACACCAACACCACTTCGCGACCCTCGGCCGCGAGGTTGAGCGCACAGGCCAGGATCCGGGAGTCGTTGGTGTCGGTGCGGAAGCCGACCGGAAGGACCGTGGGATCGGTGTGGTTCAGTTCCACCTGCAACGTTCCGCCCTCGGTGCCGATCGGCACCTGCTGATCCAGCCTGCCGTGCTGCAGGCGCAGATCGTCGAGGTTGCGCAAGGCTTCTCGCGCGAACCAGCCCAGCTCATGATGGTGCCGTTTGGCTTCGAGTTCACTGATGACCACCAGGGGTAACACCACGTCGTGTTCGCCGAACCGCGTGAAGGACCAGGGATCCGACAGCAGGACGGACGTGTCGATGACGAAGGTTTTGCCGGGTAATTGCGAGGGGCGGGCCCCCTTCGCGGCGGCTCCGCCTTTCGCGGAGCTGGAGTTCGCCGAGGGAGCGGAAACGGAGCGTGCAGCAGTCACGGTGGGCTCCTCTGTGTTCGCGCGGCAGTCGCACGAACGATCTCGCTGGACCGGTCCGTCCTGATGGACCCGACGTTGCCGTCAGATGCCACGAGGGCCGGGCTCCGGCCCCCTCGTACTGAGTAGCTCAGTCACGGTCAGGACCTCCCGTACGAGCCACACCGCCGCGGCCCGCACACCCGACGCTACCTTCGATTACGGTGTCCGCGCTCGGGGACCGGGAGGCGTGTCCGTGAATTTGTCGTAAACCCGCACGTCGCGGGGGTTCAACGCAGCACGTCGAGCAATACCGGAACATGGCTGTGCGCCGGATCCTGTACGGCCGTGAGCAATGTGACCGGACCTTCGGCGGCCAAGGCGCGCAAATCCCGCAAATCTTGCTGAACCTCCGGCGCCGCGAGTTCGGCTCGGTAGCGGCGGGCGAATTCCGGGCCGCGCGCGTCCCGGTCGGCGTGGAACCAGCGCCGCAACTCGGTGGTCGGGGTGAGCTCCTTGGGCCAGCGATCGACCCGCGCTTGCGCTTTGGTGATGCCCCTCGGCCAGAGCCGGTCGACCAGCACCCGGGTGCCGTCGTCGGGGTCGGGGTCGTCGTAGACGCGCTTGATCCGGAAGCCGGGGTGGGGTTGCCCTGTCATGGCAGTCATCGCAGCACGGCGTCCGAGCCGCGACGGGATTCGCCACGCGGTCGCTGTCGTCCCATTCGGCGGATAGAGTCGCTGGTATGTCCGGTAACGAGGATTTGGAGAAGCTGTCGTCGAAGGAGCTGCACGACCGGGCGATGAAGCTCGCCGTGCGGCGCGGGGATGTGAAGTTCCTGTGGCGGCTGCTCACGTCGATCCCGGCCGCGGAGGCCGCCGCGGGCAATGTCGGCGAAAGCGAGGCGGACATCAAGTACGTGCTGCCCATGCTCGACGACTACGTCCACGCCGGTGACGGCGCGGTCGCCGAGGTGCTGCGACCGGTCTATCTGGACTACCTGGCCCAGCACTCCTGAGACCGGTTCAGCCGCGGGTGAGCGCGGCGCGCCAGAGGCCGACAGCCGTGCCGCGCAGGAAGTTCGCCCAGCTGAAGTGGTCGTGCCACAAGATGATTCGGCCGTCGCGCAGTTCGAACGTGCCGGTCACCCAGAAACCGACGCGCACCGGACCGAAGCGCAGATAGTCGGTGCGGTCGGTGAGCACGACGTCGCCGTCGGCGGCGATGTGGTGCATGTCCACCCCGAAGCCGAGCCAGTCGCGGCGCAGGCCGCGCAGCATGCCGCCCACCCGGCGGACGCCTTTCACGTCGGGCAGCGAGGTGTTCTTCCAGACGATGTCCGGGTGCAGCAGGTCGATCGCCTCCTGCGAGGCGCCCATTTCCAGCGCGGCGAAGAATTCCCGCACGGTGGTGGTCGCGTCCTGTCGAAGGTCGGGTTCGTCGGTCATTCTCCGAGCGTAGGCCGCGGCGATCATCCGCGGCGCGCGATGAGCACGGCCAGTCCGTCGAGAATGCGCTCGATGCCGAACTTCAGCGCGCCGTCCCCGCCCGCGACCGCGCCACCCTCCGCGAACGCGGCGGCCGCGGCCGGATACCGATCGGCCGCGCCGGACACCATTTCGGCGAACTGAGCCGCTATCTGCTTCTCGAATTCGTCGGCGTCCGCCACTCGCACCTGCTGCGCCAGGCTGCGGGCATGCCCGGTCAGCAGGACGATCGTGTCCAGCCGTTCGGCGGCGGTGAGCCCGGTCCCGGCGAGCGCGCCGAGCGCGGACTCCATCCACGCGACTTCGTTCGGGCCGACCGGCCGCAAACCCACCGACACCTCCATCGACCAGGGGTGGGCGCTGAAGCGCGCGTAGATCGTCTCGCACCACACGCGCAGCAGGTCGCGCCAGTCGTTCTCGGACGCCTCCTCGCCCGCGCTCAGTTCCGGCGGCGCGCCAAGGGCCGTGTCCAGCATCAGCGCGACGAGCTCGGCCTTGCCGGGCACGTAGCGGTACAGCGACATCTTCGTGAAGCCGAGACGCTCGGCCAGCCGCTGCATGGACAGGTTCGCCAGTCCTTCGGCGTCGGCCAGCGCGACGGCCTCCGCGACGATCCGCTCCAGCGACAGCGCGGGTTTCGGTCCGCGCTTGGGCCGCTGACCGGTACCCCAGAGCAGTTCCAGTGTGGTCGGTGTCGGCATGCCCGAAATCCTTCCGGAGAACGTCTTGACGTGAAACTGTGTCTACCATACGCTGATCCGCGTCCATCGGATACAGTTTCCATCGGACGCAGTTCGAGACGAGGAGATTCCCATGCGCAACACCACCGTTCTCATCTCCGGCGCGAGCATCGCCGGCCCCGCGCTGGCCTACTGGCTGCACCGCTACGGCTTCGTGGTCACCGTCGTCGAGCGCGCTCCGGCGCTGCGTCCCGGGGGTCAGGCGATCGACTTCAAGGGCCGCACCCACCGCACCGTGCTGGAACGGATGGGCGTGCTCGACGACATCGAGCAGCGCAGGACGGGCACGACCGACACGGTCTTCGTGGACGAGCGAGGCGCCGAGCTGGCGCTGATGTCGGGTGATTTCACCGGCGGCGATGTGGAGCTCCTGCGCGGCGACCTGTCCGAGATCTTCTACCGGCGCACCGCCGACCGTTGCGAATACCTGTTCGGCGATTCGATCACCGCGCTCACCGAGACCTCGGCGGGCGTGCACGTCGAGTTCGAGCACGCGCCCGCCCGCACCTTCGATCTCGTCTTCGGCGCCGACGGCATCCACTCCCGGGTCCGCAGGCTGGCCTTCGGGCCCGAGCGGGACTTCGTCAAACACCTGGGCTACTACTACGCCGTCGCGGGCGCCAGCCCGTGGAGCGGCAAGTCCACCGGGCCGCGCGAACGCGTGGTCGCCTACGGCCACAACGCTCCGGGCCGAGTCGCGATCAGCGGGGGCCCGAAGGCGCAGCAGATGTACATGTTCGCCGCGCCCGAACTCGACTACGCCCGCGACGACAGCGCCGCTCAGCGGCGCATTCTCGCCGAGACCTTCGCCGGAGTCGGGTGGGAGGTGCCGCGAATGCTCGCCGAACTCACCGAATTCGACGACTTCTACATGGACTCGATCGGTCAGGTCCAGATGCCCGACGGCTACACCAAGGGACGTGTCGCGCTGGTCGGCGACTCCGGGTACGGGAACACCCTCGGCGGCTTCGGCACCGGACTCGCCGTGGTCGGCGCGTACGTCATCGCGGGTGAGCTGGCCTTGGCCGGCGGCGACCACACCGTCGCCTTTGCTCGCTACGACGAAGTCATGAAGCGCTACGCGAAGATCGCCGGCAACAGCAACGCCGGTCGCTTCCTGGCCCCGAGAACCGCGCGGGGCATCAAGATGCGCAACTGGTTCCTCGGTTCCCGGATGTTCGCGCTGATGACGAAATTCGGCGACAACGCCGCCAACGACATCGATCTGCGGGACTACCCCGCGCTGATCGCCGCGGCGGATGCGCGCTGACCGCTCGTCAGCAGCCTTGACAGCGATCGGACTCGCCGCATCCGCCGGGCGGCGGCGCAACATCCCAGTTCGGGGCCGTCGCGCGGCCGACGACGAGCGGCGCGACGGGACGACCCGAGGATTCGGCTGTGTTTCGATGGAACCGGAGCGAGACGAGGCGCGTCTATAAGGTCAGACGGCACTGACGGAAGGGGCGGCGATGGCGGACAGCCCGTTTCCCGGGTACATCGAAGCTGCGAAGACCGGGGCCTTGCGGGTGCGGATGGACCCGCAAGCGTTCGTGGAGATCGACCAGGCATGCCAGGAGTTGATCGACCAACTCACCGGCGCTCGCGCGGACGCTCGCGATCTCGGGGAGCAAACACAATGGGGATTGGGCGAGGGCAATCCCCGCCTCTCGTCGGCGGTGGAGTTGGTCCGGCTTTTCCGCGAGAAAGCGTTCGGCGGCCCGAACAATGCCTATGACACGCTGAACGACTACCTCACCGTCGCCGAGGACATCCGAGCCATGTTCAAAGCGATCGGCGATACCTATCAGCGCACCGACGCCGAATTCGCAGCGAAAATGCGGGAACTCGACAGATGACCGGCAGCGAGTACATGAATCGTCGATCGAAGGCCGGTTTCACCGTTATGGCGACGCTGGCAGTATTGCTCACTGGATGTGGTGACGAGACGGCGTCATCGCAAACAGCTACCACCACGACGCGACCGGATCCTTCCGATGCTCGGACGAGCTCCACCACCGGTACGCAGACGTCGTTCGATCCCTGCACCGCACTGTCATCCCAGTTCCTGGCCGAACATCAGTGGGACGCATTGCCGCCCGCACCGAAACAGACCAGCACCGGCGGCATCAGCTGGAAAGGCTGCCGGTATGTCGCCCGAGCCGGGTACGGCCTCACGATCCAGACAACCAACGGAACACTCGATCAGGTGAAGGCGAAGTTTCCTTCGGCCACAAGCATCCCGGTCGGCGGCCGGAATGCCTTGCGGTACGAAGCCCGACCCGACGTTCCCGGTGGCTGCACGCTCAATGTCGAGATGCACGATGGCTCGCTGTACATCCTCGTCGACGATCCGAGCGGCAAACACCCACGCAAACTGTCGCCATGCGACAACGCCACCGATATCGCCAGTGCAGTCGCACCGCTGCTGCCCGCGGGCAGTTGAACACCGGGGGAAT
>NZ_BAFR01000166.1 GCF_000308435.1 Nocardia araoensis NBRC 100135
AGATCGGTCACCACGGTAATCCGGGACAGCGCTGTCTGGGGTACGAACTTCCGTTCGTACAACTCGTCCAGCCAGGAGAACAACCCGCTGAAGAATCCATTGGGATCCAGCACGACAACGGGTTTCTCGTGCTGTCCCAGATAACCTCCGGTCCAGGTCTCGAAGAACTCCTCGAGCGTGCCGATGCCGCCGGGCAGCGTGAGGAAGGCGTCGGCGCGGTCTTCCATCACCTGCTTGCGCTGGCGCATCGTATCGGTGACGACCAGCTCGTCGGCGTCGACGTCGGCCACCTCCCGATGCACCAGGTGCTTCGGGATCACACCGATGGTGTTCGCGCCGCCCGCGCGCGCCGCGGTGGCGATCGCGCCCATCATCGAAACGTGACCGCCACCGGACACCAGTTGCCAACCGCGCCGGGCGATCTCGGTGCCCACCCGCGCGGCCAGCGAAAGGTACTCCTGGTCGGTGGTACTCGCCGAGCAGTAGACACAGACGGCGAAAGGCCGATCGCTCACCACTGATCCTCCGTTCCGATCGCGTCCTCGGCGCCGCCCGCCACGGCGGCGGCCTGGATGATGTTCACGACCTCCTCGACGCTGTCGGTCACGTGCAGCAGTCCGAGGTCGCCGGGAGAGATCTTGCCGGAACCGCCCAGCGAATCGCGCAACCAATCGACCAGCCCGGACCAATACCTGGTGCCGAACAAGATGATCGGGAACCGGGTGATCTTGCGGGTCTGCACCAGGGTGAGCGCCTCGAACAACTCGTCGAGCGTGCCGAAGCCGCCGGGCAGGCAGATGAACGCCTGCGAGTACTTCACGAACATCGTCTTGCGGACGAAGAAGTAGCGGAAATTGATGCCGAGGTCGACCCAGTCGTTGAGGCTCTGCTCGAACGGCAGCTCGATGCCGAGGCCGATCGAGTAGCCGCCCGCCTCGCAGGCGCCCCGGTTGGCCGCCTCCATCGCGCCCGGACCGCCACCGGTGATCACCGCGAAACCCGCCCGCGCCAGCGCGGCGCCGATGGCCAGTCCGGCCTGGTACTCGGGATGGTCGGGGGAGGTGCGCGCGGAACCGAAAACGGTCACCGCTCGGGGCACCTCGGCGAGCGCGCCGAAGCCCTCGACGAACTCGGCCTGGATGCGCAGCACGCGCCAGGGATCGGTGTGCACCCAGTCGGTGTCGCCGCGCTTGTCCAGCAAGTTCCGGTCGGCGGTGCTGACGCCGTCGGCACGGTCGCGGCGGAACATGATCGGCCCGCGGAACTTCGGTCTCGACTTCGGTTCGGGAGCGACCTCACGGTCCGCGGCGTCGGTGGACATGCATTCCACGCTACCGCCCGGCAAGAGGGACTCACGGGCCGGACGAGAGAAGTCGTCCGACGTTCAGCCGGACGCGGGCGGGGCGAGACACAGTCGCAATCTCGGCGCTCGGGGCACATGTCACGGCGCGAATCGCGCGGGCGGCGAGCCGGAGTCGGGCCTGCGCGATCGCAGCCATCGGCCGGATGTCGACCGCGTGGCCGAGTCGACAGCAACCGAACCTCCAGCCGCGACGCTGTGCGCCCGAAGCCATCCAGGTGCACTCGGACGGAGTCGATCGACGACGACGCGGAGGTGACGCGAACGAGATCACGCGTTCGGCCGGGAGCAGGAAATCCGTACTCGGTCGATCACACGGGCGGCGGCGGTGCGCCGATGTCGCACCAGGGCTGCGGCGGCACCCCGGGATCCGCCGCAGCCGCTCAGTCCGGAGTGCCGCTCAGGTAGCTGCGCAGCATGGCGGTGACCGCGGCGATCTGGTCGACGGGTACGTGCTCGTCGCGCTTGTGCGCGAGGTTGGGATCGCCGGGACCGAAGTTGACGGCGGGGATGCCGCGGGCCGCGAAACGCGAGACGTCGGTCCAGCCGTACTTCGCGCGCACACCGCCGCCGCCGTGCCGCTGCACCGAGGCGATCAGGTCTTTGGCGGCCGTAGCCGTCAGCCCGGGCAGCGCGCCCGGCGCCGCGTCGATCACCTCGAAGGACAGTTCGAGCCCGGCGAAGACCTCGCGCACGTGCTCGACGGCTCGGTCGATGGTGCGGTCGGGCGCGAAACGAAAGTTGACCTCCAACTCGGCGGCATCCGGCACGACATTGCCCGCCACACCGGCCTCGACCCGCACCGCGGACAGGCCCTCGCGATAGACGCAGCCGTCGATGTCGACTTCCCGGGCGCGGTAGTCGGCGAGCCGCTGGAGGATCGGGGCCAGGCGGTGAATGGCGTTGTCGCCCAGCCACGCCCGCGCCGCGTGCGCGCGCACGCCGGAGGTGCGCAGCCCAACGCGCAGCGCGCCCTGGCACCCGGCCTCGATCCAGCCGCCGGACGGTTCGCCGAGCACGGCGAGGTCGCCGGTGAGCCAGTCGGGCAGGTCGCGCTCGATGTGCCCGAGGCCGTTGAACTCGGCGGCGATCTCCTCGCCGTCGTAGAAGATCAGGGTCAGGTCGTGCACCGGGTCGGCGATGGTCGCGGCCAGGTGCAGGAAGACCGCGTCGCCGGATTTCATGTCCACCGAACCGCAGCCGTAGAAGACTTGCTCTCCCGTCGGGCCCACCGCGAACCGGCCGGGCACGTTGTCGGCGATCGGCACGGTGTCCAGGTGCCCGGCGAGGATCACCCGGGTCGGCAGCCCGCGATGGGTACGCGCCAGCACCACATTGCCGTGCCGGACGATCTCGAACCCGGTCGTCTGCTCCCGCAGCGCCCGCTCCACCGCGTCGGTGATGGCCGCCTCGTCGCGCGAGACGCTCGGGATGTCGACGAGCGCGGCGGTCAGCGTGATCGGGTCGGCATGCAGGTCGATGGTCACGCGCTTCACCCTACGACCGCTGACCCGCTACGGCGGTCGGCACCGGTCGGTGTGCCTCCTCGGTCCTTTCGTCGAAGGAGTCGGCAATCACCGTGTCCCGGTGTCCGAGCGGCGCATTCGGAATTCCGCATCCGCCCGGGCGGGGCGCGATCATCCGCTACGCCGGCCGAGTCACGGAGCCGATGTCGTCCTTGCCGGCTTCTCGTCGCGGGACAGGACTATCCGAAGCGAATGGTCGAGCCGCCGGGCGAGCGTCGGCTCGGCTGCTGACCTGCGCACTCGGCCCGCCGGTCACGGGCCGGACTCGTACGAAGCCGGGTGATCGGTGTCTCCGGAGCGGGCGCACCGTCGTCCCGCGCGGGTCGGTAACCTCTAGGCCGTGAGCATCCAGGGAGCAGCAGCAATCGGTATCGCCAACGTGACCGCGGACGGGACCGTGCTGGACACGTGGTACCCGAATCCGCAGCTGGGCGAGTTCCCCGAGACCGGCACCAAGCGGCTGGACGAGGCGCCCGCCGAGTACGCGGCGCTGCTCGGCTTCGACGACGCGCGCGGGGTCGACGTCATCGCGGTGCACACCACGATCGCCGACCTGTCCGCCGCCCCGGTCGACGCACACGACGTCTACCTGCGCCTGCACCTGCTCTCGCACCGCCTGGTCAAGCCGCACGAGGTGAGCCTCGACGGCCAGTTCGGCCTGCTCACCAACGTGGTGTGGACCAACCACGGCCCCGCCGCGGTGGAGGGCTTCGAGGCGACCCGCGCCAAGCTGCGCGCCCGGGGCCCGGTCACGGTGTACAGCGTGGACAAGTTCCCCCGCATGGTGGACTACGTGCTGCCATCCGGCGTGCGCATCGGCGACGCCGACCGGGTCCGCCTCGGCGCGCACCTGGCCTCCGGCACCACCGTCATGCACGAGGGCTTCGTGAACTTCAACGCGGGCACCCTCGGCGCGTCCATGGTCGAGGGCCGCATCTCCGCGGGCGTCGTGGTCGGCGACGGCTCCGACATCGGCGGCGGCGCGTCCACCATGGGCACCCTCTCCGGCGGCGGCACCACGGTGATCTCCATCGGCGAACGGTCCCTGCTCGGCGCGAACTCCGGCCTCGGCATCCCCCTCGGCAACGATTGCGTCGTGGAGGCGGGCCTCTACCTCACGGCGGGCACCAAGGTCACCACTCCCGACGGCACCCTGATCAAGGCCGCCGAACTCGCAGGCCGCGACAACCTCCTCTTCCGCCGCAACTCCACCACCGGCGCTGTCGAAGTGGTCCCCCGCAAAGGCACCGGCATCGAACTCAACGCCGACCTGCACGCCAACGACTGAGCCGCTCCGCGAGTGGCACCCGGTTGTGCCACTCGCGAGGATTGCGGGCTTACCCGATCGGAAGCTCGGGCCGATCAGAGAGCGTCGACGAGGACGACCTGGATGATGATCTGGATCAACAGCGGGCCGGTTTCGATCATGTTGTAGAAGATCGTCACCCCGCCGATGTCCCACTCGTACGCATCCGGTATCTCGTCACCGTCGGCCCGAAACGGGATAGCCCCTTTCGCAAGTGGCAGCGGATCGTCCAGAAGGTCGAGCAACGCCAAGCGGACTTTGAAACGCAGTTGCTCGGGCAACTCATAGATCTGCTGCTCTGCTCGCTGACCGACTTCGATGAGAACCCTACGGCCGGTCAAAGACGTCCGTTCGCAGCAGCTCCTCACGGGTCAAGGTGCGAAATGCGTCCGGGTTGGCTTTGTACTGCGCTACGCCCTCACGCATCTGCGCCGCGATCGCGCCGCGAGTCTGTTCTTCGCGAAGGCGACGAAGCTCCTCACGCGCCTTTTCGAGCTGCTGGTACTCGGCCAGACTGACGATGACTTCGACCACACCGTCCGGTCCGGTGATCACACGGTGCGGGTCGCCGGCAGGCAGAGGACTCGCGGGAGGCATGGCCCGATCATAGGCGACATGCCTCGCGGGCCGGGCGGAACATATCGCCCTCCGACCCTGGCCCCGATGCGGACGGAGTTCTACCACCGTGGGCCCGCCCGTACTTTGCCGTCCGGCGGATCAAGCGGGGTCCGCGCCCGCGAGTCCGAAGGCGATGACTCGGTGGGGATGCGGATCATTTCGCGGGAGACGCCGGGGATGTAGGGGTCGACGTCGGTGAGGGCTTCGGCGGTGCCGCGGATTTCGAGGCAGCGGACCCGCCAGGGCTGAACCGATGCCACGTCGTCGACGACGAATGCGACGTGGTCGTTGGTGGCGAGGTTGCGGAATTTCCACGAGGCGCCCATGTTCCAGCCCGCGATGTCGATGGTGCCCAGGTCGGCGTTGTAGCGGAAGCCGACCGGGTTGTTCTGCGGAGTGCCGTCGGGCCGGACGGTGGCCAGCCGGCCCAGCCGCTGGGTGTGCAGGTAATCGATCTGTTCGGACGTCAGGATCGCAGTCATGCGCTGACCGTAGAACCTCTACCTAACTCGAGGTCAATGCCCGCGGTCAGCCCAGCTTCTTCTTCTGCACCTTGCCCATGGCGTTGCGCGGCAGCGCGTCGACCACCCGGATCTCGCGCGGGCGTTTGTGCACCGAAAGTTCCCGTGCCACATGGTCGATCAACTCGCGTTCGGTCGCGTCGGAACGCAGCACGACGAACGCGGTGATGCGCTGACCGAGGTCGGCGTCGGGCAGGCCGACCACCGCGGCTTCCGCGACCGCGGGGTGACCGAGCAGCACCGTCTCGACCTCCCCCGCGCCGACCCGGTAACCGCCGGACTTGATCAAATCGACCGATTCCCGCCCGACGATGCGGTGGAAACCTCCCGCGTCGATAGCGGCGACATCGCCGGTGCGGAACCATCCGTCCTCGGTCCAGCTCTGCGCGGTCGCCTCCGGCCGGTTCAGATAGCCGTCGAACAGCATGGGCCCGGACACTTCCAGGCCCCCGATGCTCTCGCCGTCGTGCGGCACCGGATTCCCGGACTCGTCCCGGATCCGGGTGCGCACACCGCGCACCGGCAAACCGACCCAGCCCGGCCTGCGCTCACCGTCGGCCCGGGTGGACAGCGTGATCATGGTTTCGCTCATGCCGTAGCGCTCGACCGGCGCGTGGCCGGTGAGCTCCCGCAGTCGCTCGAACACCGGCACCGGCAGCGGCGCGCTTCCGGAGACCAGCAGTCGCGCGTCGGCCAGTTGCTTCGCCGCGTCGGGGTCGTCGACCACCCGTGACCACACGGTGGGCACGCCGAAGTACAGGGAACCCTTGGCCGCCGCGTACGCCTGCGGCGTCGGTTTGCCGGTGTGGATCAGCGGACTGCCCACCCGCAGCGGACCGAGCAGGCCGAGGATCAGCCCGTGCACATGGAACAACGGAAGCCCGTGCACCAGCGTGTCGCTCGCGGTCCACGCCCAGGCCTCGGCGAGGGCGTCCAGACCCGCGGCGATCGCGCCGCGACCGAGTATCACGCCTTTGGGCAGACCGGTGGTGCCCGAGGTGTAGAGCACGAAAGCCGTGGTGGCCGGATCGGGTTCGGGATAGGTGTGCCAGGACCTGGCGTGCCGCCGCACCGGCACCACGGGCAGGTCGGCGCCCTCCGGCGCTTTCCCCAGCCACGCCTGAGCGCCCGAGTCGGCCAGAATGTGCGCTCGTTCGGCGGTTCCGGAGTCCGGCGGCACCGGTACCACCGTGACGCCCGCGATGAGGCAGCCCACCACCGCGAGCACGGTCTCCACGGTCGGCTCGGCGAACACCGCCACCCGTTCCGCGCGCGCGACGCGTTCGGCCACCGACGTGGCCGCGCCGAGCAGGTCGCTGCGCGAGAGGGTGGCCCCGTCGATGGTGACGGCGTCGGGGATGTCCGCTCCGCCTGCGACGGCGAGCGGATTCAAGGAGCTGAGCAGCAGCGGCGGACCGAACGGCATTCGTTCACGCTACTTCGCCGGGATCACGGCGCTGGCGCGGCATCCCGCGCCGACCGGCGTCGGATGTGCCGGTTGACACTCCCGCTGACGTGGTGAGAACGTTGTTGCATAGCTTTCTCAGCACTGCGAGGTCGATGATGACCAGGCCACTTCCCGCGACGCGGCATCCCGAATCGCCGGACTCCTTCGACATCGGGCGATACATCGACGGCGCGGCCGGCCTGCTCGGGGGCGTCGCGAACGTCATCATGCAGCTGAGCGCTCCTCCGGTCGGATACGGCGTGCTGGAGAGCACGGTCGACAGCGGGAACGTCATGCTGCATCCGATCAAGCGGCTGCGCACCACATTGACCTACCTCGCCGTGGCCATGCTCGGAACCGACGAGGAACGCGCCGCCTACCGGGAAGCGGTCAACGTCTCCCATCGCCCGGTCCACTCCACCGAGTCGAGCCCGGTGCACTACAACGCCTTCGATCCCGCGCTGCAACTCTGGGTCGCGGCCTGCCTGCATTGGGGAGCGCGGGATCTGTACGAGCGCATGCACGGCCCGATGGACGAGGCGACCGCGGACGCGTTCTACCGCCTCGGCGCCCGGCTCGGCACCACCCTCCAGATGCCCGAAGCGATGTGGCCCGCCGACCGCCGCGCATTCGCCGCGTACTGGACCGCGAATCTCGCCGCGACCAGCATCGACCCGACGGTCCGCGCCTACTTCGACGACCTCGTCGACCTGCGCATGCTGCCGCGACCCGCGCAGCTCGCCTTCGGGCGCCTACATCGCTTCTTCGTGACCGGATTGCTACCCGAGCACCTGCGCGACGAGATGGGGATGACCTGGACCGACCGCGAGGAGCGGATACTCGGCCACATCCTGCGCGCCGTCGGAGCCACCGAGTCCCTATTGCCGCGGCCGATCCGCACGTTCCCGCTGAACGCCTACCTCCTGGACATGCGCATCCGGCGTCGACTCGGCCTCCGCCTCGTCTGAAGCCAAGCCCGTTTCACGTCAGTTATCACTGGGCAATCGCATCTCGTATTCCTGATCGTGCCTGTCCAGCGCCGTCCGACGCGACGTGGCGCCACCAGCCAGGAGGAAACGATGGGCTACCGAATGACGTTCACCGCGTTGATCGCCTGCGGGTTCCTGGCGCTGTCCGCGCCGGTCGCCGGTGCCGAGGAGACCGCCGAAACCGAGGTCGCCGCAGTGCCGCCGCGCACGGCGATCTCCGTACGCACCGCGGTCGGCTTCGGCTGGGGGACGCCGAACGAACACGAGTCACGCTCGAGTCTGTCGCTGTCCAAACTCTTCCTCGCCGACTACGCCCTGCGCCACGGCGACGGCTCGCCCGAAGACCGAATGCTGGGCGAGCGAATGATCCGCTACTCCGACGACGGCGCGGCGACCGCGATGGAGGCCAAGTATCCCCAAGCCATCGCGGCCATCGCCGCCGAGTACGGCTTGGCCGAGACGGTGCCGGGGCCCGGCTGGGGCGCGGGTGCGACCAGCGTCGCGAACGTGTCCGACTTCCTGGCCGCCAAACTGCGCACCGATCCCGGATCACCGATCTTCGAATGGATGGCCGCCGCGGGATCGACGGCGCAGGACGGCACCGAACAGGATTGGGGCACCGCCCGGTGGCCGTTCGTCCAGGGCACCAAATGGGGCTGGTCGGATTTCGGCGAGCCGGAGGTCGCCTCCGCGTCCTTCGGGCCGGGTTTCGCGGTGACCGCGCACACCCACGGAACCGCGGCCGAGCAGACCGCCGACGTGATGGCCGCGCTCGGCGCCATGCTCTTCGGTCTTCCGCAGCACCGCTGAGTCAGCGCACCCGGAAGGACACCACCACGTGATCGCGCGCGAACTGCCGGATCGACACGTCATCGCCGAGCGGGATGACGGTCTGCGGCGTCAGCGCCAGTGACAGCGCCGTGCGGGCGATCATCTCGGCCAACGGCTCCGGATCGTATTCCGGCAGCTTGCCTTCCCGCTGCAACCGCGTGATGAACTCCGCGAGGTAATCCCGGCCGAGTTCGATGACCGGCGCCCCTTGGGTGGTGAGGTAGGGCAGCACGAGTTCGGGCTCGGTAGCCAGCAGCCGGTGGATCAGCTGATTGCCGCGCAGACCGTTGATGAACGCGGCGAACAATTCGACGATCTGGTCCTCGGCGCTGGCGTCCCGGTCGACCTGGCGCTGGAGCGCGGCGTCGACATCCTCGATGAACTCGCGCGTCTGCCGCAGCCCGACGGCCCGGATCAGATCGGACTTGCTCGCGAAGCGGCGGTAGAGCGTGGCCAGGGACAATCCGCCGCGCCGCGCCACTTCCACCATGCTGGTGCGTTTGATACCGAAGTCGAGGAACGCCAGCAGCGCCGCGTCGAGCACTCGCGCCTGATTGCGATCCTCCGGGGCAGCGCTGCGCACCAACGGCAGCAGTCTGGTCAGCCTGGCCATACCCAACCCTATCCGCGACAGCGACACGATGACACATTCAGCATCGCACATCATCAACGCGATCTTCCGCGGATTGACAGCTCCCCGAGTCGATGAGAAAGTTAGGCCATAATCTTCTCATCGACCGATTCTCTGGGATCGGGCGGACAGGAAAGACGAGGTCGACGATGACCGCGCCGCTGCGCACCGCCGAGCACGAACCGGATCCGAGCCAGACCCTCACCCCCGAGACGGTCGCGGAGTACGTGGACGGCATCGCCGCGTTCCTCGGCGGCGCCGCCAACGTCATCATGCAGTTGAGCCTGCGCCCGGTCGGCCGCGGCGTGTTGGAGAGCACCGTCGACAGCGGCAAGGTCACCTTGCATCCGATCAAACGGCTGCGCACCACCCTGACCTACATCGCCGTCGCACTGCTCGGATCGGACGCCGAGCGCGACGCCTACCGCGAGGCCGTCAACGTGTCGCACCGGTCGGTGCGCTCCACCGCCGCCAGCCCGGTCAAGTACAACGCATTCGACCCGAACCTCCAGCTGTGGGTCGCCGCGTGCCTGTACTGGGGCATCGATGACCTCCACACCCGGATGCACGGCCCGATGGACGACGCCACCGCCGACGCCTTCTACGCCTACGCCGCGCGACTGGGCACCACCCTGCAGATGCGGCCGGAGATGTGGCCCGCGAATCGCGCCGAGTTCCAGCGGTACTGGGACGAGAACCTGAAGCTGCGCGGCATCGAGCCGGAGCTGCGGGACTACTTCGACGGCCTGATCGACCTGAAGATGATGCCGCGACCGGTGCAGGTGGTCTTCGCCGGACTGCAGCGTTTCATCGTCACCGGCCTGCTTCCGCAGCACCTGCGCGACGAGATGGGCATGACCTGGACCGACCGCGACCAGCGGCGGTTGGACCGGCTGCTGCGGATGCTCGGGACGGTGCAGGGCCTGCTGCCCCGAGCGGCACGCATGTTCCCGCTCAACGCCTATCTGTTCGACCTGCGCAGGCGCCTGCGGCAGGGTAAGCCGCTGGTGTGATCACACCTCCATGTGCGGGTAGCGGAAGTCGACGGGCGGCACGAAGGTCTCCTTGATCGTCCGCGGCGCGACCCAGCGCAGCAGGTTCAGCGGCGAGCCCGCCTTGTCGTCGGTGCCGGAAGCGCGTGCCCCGCCGAACGGTTGCTGTCCCACCACCGCGCCCGTGGGCTTGTCGTTGACGTAGAAGTTGCCCGCCGCGAAACGCAGTGCGGCGTCGGCCTGTTCGATCGCGTACCGGTCCTGCGCGAACACCGCGCCGGTCAGCGCGTAGGGCGCCGCCGACTCCACTTCGGCGAGTATCGCGCTGTAGGAGCCGGGTTCGGCGTCGTCGTAGACGTACACCGACAGGATCGGACCGAAGTACTCGGTGGCGAACGATTCGTCGTGCGGATTGTCGGTCAGGAACACGGTCGGCCGGACGAACCAGCCTTCGCTGTCGTCGTAGGTCCCACCGACCGGGATGGCGACGCCCGCGTCGGCGGCCCGCCGGATGGCCGCCACATTCTTGTCGTACGCCCGCCGATCGATCAGCGCTCCACCGAAATTCGACAGATCCGCGACGTCGCCGTAGCTCAGCCGCTCGGCGTCGTGCAGGAACTCGTCGCCCATCGCGCGCCAGACCGACCGCGCGATATAGGCCCGCGAAGCCGCCGAGCACTTCTGGCCCTGGTACTCGTAGGCGCCGCGAATCAGGGCGGTGCGCAGCGCGGCGGGATCGGCCGAGGAGTGCGCGACGATGAAGTCCTTACCGCCGGTCTCCCCCACCAGCCGCGGATAGCCCTGGTAGCGACCAATATTCGCGCCCACCTGCTGCCAGAGATACTGGAACGTCTTGGTGGAACCGGTGAAATGGATACCGGCCAGCCGCGGATCGGCCAATGCCACCTCCGACAACTGCACCCCGTCGCCGGTGACCATGTTGATCACGCCGGGCGGCAGGCCCGCCGCCTCCAGCAGCCGCATGGTGTGGAAGGCCGACAATGTCTGCGTCGGCGATGGCTTCCACACCACCGTGTTGCCCATCAGGGCGGGCGCGGTGGGCAGATTGCCTGCGATGGCGGTGAAGTTGAACGGTGTGATGGCGTAGACGAACCCCTCCAGCGGCCGATAGTCCATCCGGTTCCACACCCCGGCGCTGGACCTGGGCTGTTGTTCCAGGATCTCGCGCGCGAACGCGACGTTGAACCGCCAGAAGTCGACCAGCTCGCACGGCGCATCGATCTCGGCCTGCTGCGCCGATTTCGACTGTCCGAGCATGGTGGCCGCCGCGATCGTCTCCCGCCACGGCCCCGCCAGCAGGTCCGCGGCGCGCAGCAGCACCGCGGCGCGCTCCTCGAACGGCAGCGCGCGCCAACCCGGGGCGGCAGCCATCGCGGCGTCGATGGCTCCGCCCGCTTCCGAATGCGTGATGTCGGTGTAGGTCCCCAGCACGTGCCGATGGCGGTGCGGCGCGACGATCTCGTGCCGTTCGCCCATGCCCGGCCGATGCTTGCCGCCGATGACCAGCGGCACGTCGACGGGTTCGGCGGACAGCTCGGCGAGCTTGCCGACAAGTAGCTCCCGTTCGGGACTTCCGGGCGCGTAGGAGTGCACCGGCTCGTTGCCGGGCGTGGGGACAACCGTGACAGCGTCCATACCTCAGGCTAGCTCGCCGGGCAGGGCGCGCGCGGACGCCGACACGCCCTGCTATGCCCGTCGGATGAGGTGTTGCTGCCGGACTCCCCCGCTGCGCTCAGGCAGCAGCGACGAACGTTTCCTCAGCCCGCCGCCAGGCGTTCGGCCGCCGCCGCGATCCGCTCGTCGGTCGCGGTCAGCGCGATCCGTACGTGCTCGCTCGCACCGGGGCCGTAGAAGTCGCCGGGCGCGGCGAGGATGCCGCGGTCGGCGAGCCATTCCAACGTGGTCCGGCACGGCTCGCCGCGCGTCGACCACAGATACAGGCCCGCCTCGGAGTGATCGATGCGGAAACCCGCCGCCTCCAGCGCCTTCCGCAACACGTCGCGGCGGGCACGGTAGCGCTCCCGCTGGCGCGCCTCGTGCGCGTCGTCGCTGAGCGCGGCGGTCATGGCGGCCTGGATCGGGAACGGCACCATCATTCCCGCGTGCTTGCGCACTTCGAGCAGTTCCGCGACCAGCTCCGGGTCGCCCGTCACGAATCCGGCGCGGTAGCTGGCCAGATTGGAAGTCTTGGACAGCGAGTGCACGGCCAGCAGGTTGGTGTGGTCGCCGTCGCACACGTCGGGGTCGAGCAAGGAGACGCCGCGCCCCTCCCAGGTCAGTCCCAGGTAGCACTCGTCGGAGGCGACGATGACGCCGCGCTCCCTGGCGAAGGCGACCACCTTGCGCAGATGTTCGACGCCGAGTACCCGGCCGGTGGGGTTGGACGGCGAGTTCACGTAGATCAGCGCGGGCGTCTGCGGGCCGAGCCGGGTCAATCCGTCCGCGCGCAGCACCTGCGCGCCCGCCAGCAGCGCGCCGACCTCGTAGGTGGGATAGGCGACCTCGGGAATGACCACCAGGTCGCCCGAGCCGAGCCCGAGCAGCCGGGGCAGTCCCGCGATCAGCTCCTTCGTGCCGATCGCGGGCAGCACGGCCGCGGGCTCGAGTCCGGTGATCCCGTAGCGCCGCTTCAGCGCGTCGACCGCGGCCGCGCGGAGCTCGGGGGTGCCGTGCGTGGTCGGGTAACCGGGGACCGCCGCGACGGAGTTCAACGCCGTCCGGATCAGCGGGTCGACCGGGTCGACGGGGGTGCCGACGGACAGGTCGACGATCCCGCCGGGGTGGGCGGCCGCCCGAACCTTCACCGAAGCGATGGTGTCCCAGGGAAAATCGGGTAGCAGACTGCTGACCCGGCCACGCGGTGACACGTCAGATCTCACTCACTCGCCATCGGGGGCAGTTCCTTGATGAACGGCGGGTCGTAGTCGACCTTGCCGACCTTGGTCGCGCCGCCGGGCGAGCCCAGCTCGTCGAAGAAATCGACGTTGGCGTTCACGTATCCGCTCCACTGGTCCGGGGTGTCGTCTTCGTAGAAGATCGCCTCCACCGGGCACACCGGCTCACATGCACCACAGTCCACGCACTCGTCGGGATGGATGTACAGCATGCGACCGCCCTCGTAGATGCAGTCCACGGGGCATTCCTCGATGCATGCCTTGTCCTTCACGTCAACGCACGGTTCAGCGATGATGTACGGCACTGCCGCTCTCCTAGTCTGTCCTCGCCTGCGGGATAGTCCGCCCGGCGAAACCCTATCCCGGCAACCACACGTTACTACTGGTCAGCCTGTCCTAACTTCGGGGTTCACGCACGCCAACGCGAGGCGTGATTCCACTCCGCCATCCGCCCTACGCGCTCGGGACCGAGTTGTGCGAGGTAGCGCCGGAGCCCGCGGCGGCGGGCCCGGTATTACGCCGGTCCCGACCGGCCCGCGGCCGACCGGAAATCCGATCGCACCGCGGGCTCGAACCTATCGCCGTCGCCAGGACATCGGGCCGCCCAGCGCGAACCGACGCGAATTCGGTATCAGTCGACCAAGACGGCTTGCAGCCCCGGAGAGACCGCCAGTCCTTTGTGCTTCGGGACGCCGTAGGTCGTCGTCCGCTCCCGGGCCGGCCGTCCGATGCCGGAGGCGATCTCCACCAGCTCGGCGACCGTCTTGGCCGAGCCGTGCTGTGAGCCCGCCATCCGGGAGATGGTCTCCTCCATCAGCGTGCCGCCTAGATCGTTCGCGCCGCTGTTGAGCATCACCCGCGTTCCGGTGATGCCGAGCTTGACCCAGCTGGTCTGGATGTTGTGGATCCGGCCGTGCAGCATGATCCTGGCCAGCGCGTGCGCGGCGCGGTTGTCCCGGTTGGTCGGTCCCGGCCGCGCGGCGCCCGCCAGGTACAGCGGCGCGCTCTGATGCACGAACGGCAGCAGCACGAACTCGGTGAAGCCGCCGGTTTCGTCCTGGATTCCGCGCAGTACGCGCAGGTGCCCGACCCAGTGCTTCGGGTTGTCCACGTGGCCGTACATCATGGTCGAACTGGACCTGATGCCCACCTGGTGGGCCGTGGTGATCACGTCGATCCACGCCGAGGTGGGCAGTTTGCCCTTGGTGAGGACCCAGCGCACCTCGTCGTCCAGGATCTCCGCGGCGGTGCCGGGAATGGTGTCCAGGCCCGCCTCCTTCAGCGCGACCAGCCAGTCCCGCACGCTCTGGCCGCCGCGCGAGGCGCCGTTCACGATCTCCATCGGGCTGAAGGCGTGCACATGCATCGACGGCACCCGCTGCTTGACCGCCCGTACCAGGTCCGCGTAACCGGTGACCGGCAGGTCGGGGTCGATGCCGCCCTGCATGCACACCTCGGTGGCGCCGTCGACATGCGCCTCCCAGGCCCGGTCGGCGACCTCCTCCGTGCTCAGGGTGAACGCGTCCGCGTCGCCCTTGCGCTGGGCGAACGCGCAGAACCGGCACCCGGTGTAGCAGACGTTGGTGAAGTTGATGTTCCGGTTCACCACGTAGGTGACGTCGTCGCCGACGGTGTCGCGGCGCAGGTGATCGGCCAGCGCGGCGACCGCGTCCAGTTCCGCGCCGTCCGCCGTGGCCAGCGCCAGGTATTCGGCGTCGCTGAGCCCGGCCGGATCGCGTTCGGCGGCGCGCAGCGCGGCGAGCACGTCGGAGTCCAGCCGCTGCGGGGTGGCGACGGCCAGGTCGCGGGCCTGTTCGCGGATGGTGTCCCAGTCGCCGAAGGCGCCGACGATGTCCTGTCCGAGCGCGGCGTCGCTGCGGGCCTCGGTGTTGCGGCCCTCGGTGTCGATGGCGGTGTTGAGGTCGACGCGTCCGGCCGACTCCCAGGACTCGTCCGGCTCCTGCCAGGGCAGGCCGACCGGGATCGCGTCCGGATTCGCCAGTCCCGTCGCCGGGTCGGTGAGCGCGGCGACGTGCGCGCCGATCCGCGGATCGACCCACGGATTGCCCGCGCGCACGTACTTCGGGTGCGCGGAGGTCCGCTCGACCAGCTGATAGCCCGCCGCCTCGGTGATCTCCCGCAACGTGTCCAGGTTCGGCCACGGCCGCTCCGGGTTCACGTGGTCGGGCGTCACCGGCGAAACGCCGCCCCAGTCGTCGATGCCCGCGTCGATCAGCGCTCGGCACTCGGCGTGCGAGACCAGGTTCGGCGGCGCTTGCACCGGCACATCCGGCCCGAGCAGGATGCGGGTGACCGCGATGGTGGCGAGGAATTCCTCCAGGCCCGCGTCCGGCACGTCCCGCATGGCGGTGTCGTCCTTGGCGCGGAAGTTCTGCACGATGACTTCCTGGATGTGCCCGAACGCCTTGTGCTGCTTGCGAATCGCCATGATCGACTCGGCCCGCTCGGTCAGCGTCTCGCCGATGCCGACCAGGATGCCGGTGGTGTAGGGCACCGAGAGCCGTCCCGCGTCGGTGATGGCCCGCAGCCGCACGGCCGGGTCCTTGTCCGGGCTGCCGTAATGGCAGTTGCCCTTCTCGGTGAACAGCCGGGCCGAGGTGGTCTCCAGCATCATGCCCATCGACTGCGCCACCGGCTTGAGCCGCGCGATCTCCTCCCACGACATCACGCCGGGATTCAGGTGCGGCAGCAGACCGGTCTCCTCCAGCACCATGATCGACACGGCGCGCAGGTAGTCCAGCGTGGAGTCGTAGCCGCGCTCGTCGAGCCACTGCGCGGCCTCCGGCCAGCGATCCTCGGGACGGTCACCCAGCGTGAACAGCGCCTCCTTGCAGCCGAGGGCCGCGCCCCTGCGGGCGATGTCGAGCACCTCGTCCGGTTCCAGGAACATGCCCTTGCCCTCGGCGCGCAACTTGCCCGGCACCGTCACGAAGGTGCAGTAATGGCACTTGTCCCGGCACAGCCGGGTCAACGGGATGAAGACGTTGCGGGAATAGCTGATCGTCTTCGGGCGCCCCGCGGACGCCAACCCGGCGTCGCGCACCCGCGCGGCGCTGCGACAGAGATCGGCCAGGTCGTCACCGGTCGCGTGCAGCAGCACCGCGGCCTCGTCCACGTTCAACGTGACACCGTCGCGGGCCCTGCGCAGCGCCCGGCGCATGGCCGATGGACTGGGCGGTGCGGACGGGACACTCGGGTTCGGTAGGTCGGTCACGCCCTCGATCATGCGCTACACATCCGGAACTGTCTCCCTCCAGTGCTGGTTGCGGCGAAGCGGACGAGCTGCGGCTCCGTTCGCCACGGAGCCCACGCGGGGACGTGGAGCACCGTTGAGCGTTCACAACTGCGCGGTACCCGAGGCTATTCCGGGGCATCGACGCCACGGATCGTGGTCCGTCCGGTGATCGTGCCGTGGCCGATGCGCCGCCGCGCCGAGCAAGATCGACATGGTGACGGCTACGCCGAGGCCGAGTCCGTGCAGACGAATCATGAAGCAGATCTCCTATCGCGCACTCGACCCGGCGCCCAATCTATGTGGGAATGGTTGCCGCACAAAGGAACTCGTTCCAGCTCGGGCAATCCCCGGCCGCCTCTCGCTCACTCGGCCGCCGGGGTCCACGATGTCACCGTTCGCTCCGCTGTCGACCGCGACGGCGACCGCGTGATCGTGCAACTATTGGCAGCATGTCGCAGCCGCGCACGATCCTGGCCGCTCCGGCCTGGCGCCCCAGTCCGAAGGCGAAGCTCCTGTGGACCGTGCAGGCCGTCCTGGCGTGGGTGATCCCGTTCGCGGCCCTGCTCGTGTGGGCGGTGCTCGACTCCGCGCATCGCGGGTGGCAGCTCGGACTCTTCCTGGTCGCGCTCGTGCCCGCCGCGCTGAACATCGGTGTCGCGCCGTGGTGGCGGTACGCGGTGCACCGGTGGGAGGTCACCGACGATGCGGTCTACACCCGGGTCGGCTGGCTCACCCAGGAGAGCCGCGTCGCGCCGATCTCGCGGGTGCAGACCGTCGACACCGAACGCGGACCGCTCGAACGCCTGCTCGGACTGGCGACGGTCACCGTGACCACCGCCTCCTCCGCGGGTGCGGTGCAGATCAGCGCGCTCGACCTCGCGGTCGCCGAGGAAACCGTGGCCCGGCTCACCCGGATCGCCGCGCAGCACCGGGGAGACGCGACATGAGCGGCGAAACGGCGGACGGCGAGCAGGCCGGGCAGCCCTGGCAGCGGCTGGACAAGCGGATGCTGCTGGTCCATCCGATCACCGAGGTGGTGAAGTTCATCCCGGTGCTGATCGGTTCGGTGATCCTCGGCACCAGTAGCGGCAACCACGTATGGAGCATCATCCCGCTCGCGTTGATCGTCGGGTTCGCGCTGACCCGCTGGTTCACCACGACGTATCGGGTCGGGCCCACGCACGTGGAGCTGCGCACCGGGCTGCTGGAACGCAAGAAATTGTCGGTGCCGCGGTCGCGGATCCGCTCGGTGGACATCGAAGCCGACCTGCTGCATCGGGCCCTCGGGCTGGCGGTGCTGGCGATCGGGACCGGCCAGCAGGCGGATTCGGGTGAGAAGTTCAAGCTCGATGCCCTGGACGCCCGCGTCGTCCCGCCGTTGCGCGCCGCGCTGCTCGCCCATACGGCGGGCCGGGTGGGCCGCGACGAGGATCGAGAACCGCCGCAGCAGAATGTTTCCGGTGGTTTCACCGCCCCGCGTGCCCGGGCGCGCGAGATCGGGCACTGGAGTCCGGCGTGGGTGCGCTACGCCCCGCTGTCGCTGACCGGGTTCGCGATCATCGCACCGATCGTCGGCTTCGCGCTGCAATACGGGCTCGGGGAGATCGTTTTCCGGTCGGACGCCGTGCACGACGTGGAAGACGGCGGCGTGCTCGTCCTCGCGCTCGCCGCGGCAGCGCTGCTGGGCGTCATCGTCGTCGTGGTCAGCGCCGCCGCGTGCGCGCACTATCTGACCACCTATTTCGGGCTGCGCGTCCGCGACGACGGCAAGACCTTGCAACTGCGCCACGGCCTGTTCACCACTCGTCAGATCACCCTCGACCGGGCCCGGCTGCGCGGAGCGACGGTCAAGGAACCGCTGCTGCTGCGCCTGGCGGGCGCCGCCGAACTCGAGGCGATCATGACCGGGGAGAACCCGCGGCAGCGGATTCTCCCGCAGGCCCCGCGGACCGCCGTGGAGCACACCCTCGGTCATCTCCTCGCGCCGGAGGAAACGCGGGACACCGAGTTTCCCGTGCGCCCGGAGGCTCGGCCCACCGGTGCGGGCGCGGCGGACGTGCACGCCGTCCCGGCGCCGGGCAGCGCCCCGTTGCTCGCACACGGCCCGGCCGCACGGCGACGCAGGCATACCCGCGCGCTCGCGCCCGTCGTGCTCATCGTCGCGATACCGGCTTTCATCTCCCTTGGGGGACAGCACTATTCGCCGTGGTGGTGGCTGCTGCCAGCCTTCGCACTGCCGCTCGCGCTCGCTCTCGCGGAGGACCGCTACCGCGGCCTCGGGCACGCGGTGCTGCCCCGCACGACCGGCAGCCCGGCCTGGCTGATCACCCGGGCCGGATCACTCGACCGCGACCGAGACTGCCTGGAGGCCCCCGGCGTGATCGGCTGGACGGTGCGGCAGACCTTCTTCCAGCGGCGCGCCGGGGTCGCCACGGTGATCGCCGCCACCGCCGCGGGCAAGAAGCGCTACGCGGTGGTCGACCTTCCCGCCGGCGAAGCGTGGGAACTCATCGAAGCCGTGACACCGGGACTGCCCGGCGCCCGCTGAACCCACCAGCGCCCAAGTGTCGCTGACCGGTTGCCATCCGACGGCGGAGTTCAATGGACGCCGTGGGGACCAAGACCGAGCCGCACCATACGGAGCCGCGGATCGCCGACCGCCGGGTCCGGCAGATGCAGCGGGCGGACAAGTTCCGCCTGACCGCGGTGGGCGGGCTCGCCGCGCTCTCCCTGGACGCATTGTCCAGCGTGGCCTACGGCCCTGAGGCGATCGTGCTGATGCTGGTCGCGGCGGGGGCGGCGGCCGTCTCCTGGACGCTGCCGGTGGCCTGCGCGATCGCCGCGCTGTTGCTGGTGCTGGTGCTGTCCTACCGGCAGGTGATCGCGGTGCACCCCGACGGCGGCGGCGCGTACGCGGTCGCCAAGAAGCAGCTCGGCAGGCCCGCCGCACTGCTCGCGGCCGCCAGCCTGGTCGTGGATTACGTGTTGACCGTCGCGGTGAGCCTCGCCGCGGGCGCGGCCAGCCTGGCCAGCGCATTCCCCGCACTGGCCGACGAACTGCTGCCGATGACACTGATCGGGCTCGCGGCGCTGACCGTGATCAATCTGATCGGGGTGGCGGAATCGGCGCGGGTCCTGATTGGGCCCGCGCTACTGTTCGTCGTCCTGATCGGCGGTGTCATCGTCGTCGGACTGCTGCGGCCGGAACCGATCGCCATGATCGGCGTCGACCCGGGCGCGATCCAGCCGGTGGAGGCGCTCGGTCTCGTCCTACTGCTCAAGGCCTTCGCGGCGGGATGCTCGTCACTGACCGGTGTGGAAGCGATCGCCAACGCCGTGCCCGCCTTCCGCGCCCCCTCGGTGCGCCGCGCGCAGCACACCGAGGTGGCGCTGGGCATCCTGCTCGGCGCGATGCTGCTCGGCTTGGCCCTGCTGATCCGCCAGCACCACGTCACGCCACGCGGAAACGTGACCATCCTGGCGCAGCTGGCCGCGGCGGCCTTCGGCACCGGCTGGCTGTTCTACCTCACCAACCTCGCGGTCACCGCGGTGCTGTTGCTCGCGGCGAACACCAGTTTCGGCGGGCTCCCGGTCCTGCTGGCGCTGCTGGCCAAGGACCACAGGGCGCCGTCGCTGTTCGCGCTGCGGTCCGAGCGTCCGGTCTTCCGGTACGGGGTCACCGCACTCGCCTTACTGGCCGGACTGGTGCTGCTCGCGGTCGATGCCGAAACCCACCGGCTGCTGCCGGTTTTCGCGATCGGCGTCTTCATCGGATTCACCATCAGCCAGTGCGGTCTCGTGCTGCACTGGTGGCGCGTGCGTGATCGCGGGTGGTTACCGCGCGCACTGCTGAACGGATTCGGCGCGACGCTCACCGCCGTCGCGGGCGTCGTCCTGCTGACGGAGAAGTTCTCCGAGGGCGCATGGCTGCTGCTGCTCATCATTCCCGCGCTGGTGACCCTCTTCTCCCGGATCGAGAACTACTACGCCGACGTCGCGCGCCAGTTGCGGTTGCGTGAGATCCCGCCGCGGCCGCGACCGGCCCCGGAGGCCGAGGAACTGGTGATCGTCCCGGTGGTCACCATGAGCGAGGTGACCTATCGCGCCTTGGAAGCCGCCTTGCGCATGCACGGCGAGATCGTCGCGGTGGCCGCGGACATCGATCCGGCCGCGACCAAACGACTCAGTGCCCAGTGGAAGGAGTGGGATCCAGGCGTCCCGCTCGCGGTGCTCCCCTGCCCGCATCGCAGCCTGGTCGCCACCCTAGTCGGCTACGTCCGCAACCAGACCGCCGCCGGGCTCGGCGTCACCGTGCTGCTCGCGCATGTCGAAGCCAGGCACTGGTGGCAACGCCTGCTGCACAATCCGCGCGGGCCGGTGCTCACGGCCGCGCTGCGGGTTCGCACCGATGCCGTGATCGCGACCCTGGCGGTCCGGCTCGCGTGACCGCCCCGATCAACGGTGGCGGAAGACGCGCGGGTTCACCTGGATGTAGATGTAGGCCAGCGGCGGCAGCAGCCCGGCGAACAGCAACAGCGCCGTCCGCCAATCACTGCCCAGCAGAACGTCACCGCCCGGCCCGGCGCTCGCGCAGACCAGGAAGCCGAACGTCCACGCGACCACCGGAAGGCCCAGAATCGCTGGACGCCGGGTCACCGATCGCGCGCCCGCGACGAGCAGGACGTTCACCACCCCCGCCACCGCGGCGGAAATCGGGAAAGCGACCGAACCCAGGTAGGTCGGCAGGTACAACACCTCGAGCGCCAGGGTGAGCAGGGCGTCCACGGTCAGGATCACGAGGATCATCGAGCCGAGGAGGCCTACGGGGACACGGGTGGCGCCGGATGCCACGGGAGCCCGATCGCCTGCGTGGTCGTCGATCTGCGTCGTCACGGCACCGGCGGATAGCCGAGGAGGGTCAACAGGTGGCTCTGCATGTCGGCGAACGCGTACAGCACCGTCATATACAGGTCGTGCTGTTCCTGCCAGTGCGGCCGCATGCTGTCGACGAACGCCGCGATCGCGTTCTGGACCTCCCAGTTGTACATACTGCCGAGTCTATTCCGGGGCGATCGGGCGCATGATCAGTTCTCCCGGTCGACGGGCAGGGCGGCGACGACCGGGAATTCGCCGGTCGGGCCGCCACGTTCCGCGGCGATGGCCAGCACCCGCTTGCGCGCGGCGAACCAGCCGACGATCAGCGCGGGGACGATCAGGGGGATGGTCGCGACGGTCCAAGTCCCCACCGGATAGTCGAAACCGGTCAATACGACGACGAAGAACAGGAACACCAGCGTGAGCAGACCGGTGTAGGGCGCGCCGAACATGCGGAACGCGGGACGCTGGATGCGCCCCCTGGTGGACCAGCGCCACAGTTGCAGCTGGCACAGCACGATGGTGGCCCAGGACGCGACGATGCCGAGCGACGCCATGTTCAGCACGATCTCGAACGCCCGCTCCGGGACGATGCCGTTGAGCGCGATGCCGACCAGCGCGATCAGGCTGGTGAGCAGGATGCCGCCGTAGGGAACGCCGTTGCTGCCCATCACCCCGGTGAATTTCGGCGCGCTGCCGTTCAGCGACATCGAGCGCAGGATGCGACCGGTCGAGTACAGGCCGGCGTTCAGGCTGGAGAACGCCGCGGTCAGCACGACGAGATTCATCACGCTGCCGATGCCGGGGACACCGAGCATGGTGAAGAAGGTGACGAACGGGCTCTCGTCGGCGGTGTACCGCGTGTAGGGCAGCAACAATCCGAGCAGGACCAGCGAACCGACATAGAAGACGGCGATCCGGGCGATCACCGAATTGATCGCCCGCGGCATGATCCGCTCCGGGTGCTCCGTCTCCCCCGCCGCGGTACCGACCAATTCGACTGCGGCATAAGCGAAGACGACACCGGACACCACCACGACCAACGGCATGACGCCGGTCGGGAACAGGCCGCCGTGATCGGCGATCACGCTCGGCCCGGTCGCGGCGCCCTGCACGGTGAAGCGGCCGAGCAGGAAGATCGTGCCGACGATCAGGAACGCGCTGAGCGCGAACACCTTCACCAGCGCGGCCCAGAACTCCATCTCACCGAACCACTTCACCGAGATCAGGTTGATGCCGAGCACGATCACCAGCGCGGCCAACGCGAGCGACCATTGCGGAACGGCGGAGAACCCCGACCAGTAGTGGAAGTACTGCGCGATCGCGGTGGTGTCGGCGATGCCGGTCATCGACCAGTTCAGGAAGTACATCCAGCCCGCGACGAACGCCGCCTTCTCACCGAAGAACTCGCGCGCGTAGGACACGAACGACCCGGACGATGGCCGGTGCAGGACGAGTTCGCCGAGCGCGCGCAGGATGAGGAAGGCGAATAACCCGCACACGCCGTAGACCAGGAACAATCCGGGACCGGCACTGGCCAGCCGCCCACCGGCGCCGAGGAACAGGCCGGTGCCGATGGCGCCGCCGATCGCGATCATCTGCAGCTGCCGCGGCTTCAGACTCTTGTGGTACCCGTGGTCCTCGATGTCGAGATGGGTGTTGTCACCGCGCGCTGTCATGAACCGACGGATCCTCCGTTTCGATGTCCCGAGATCACGCGGAACCGTACCCGCCGCGCCGATACCGCCAACCGCCAGCCCTGGGGGTTCAGCACCTCGCCGCCGGACAAGTTCCGGAAATCGTGGGCGGATTATGCGAAATGTCCGGAAATCCGTCGGCGGGACCCGTCACTCCAGTCCGGCGAACAAATCGTGCTCCCGGCCGTCCGGCCCGAGCGGACCGCGCCGGCCCCGCACCAGGATGAAGTGCTCCTCGGGCAGCACCGGCTGAGCGATATCGTTCGACAAGGCGAATTCCCGGCCGGATGGCGCGACGGTGACCTGGGTGGCGTGCGCTCGCAGGGCGGCGCGCTTGGCCGCCAGCACCTCGGAGACGTCGATCGTGGTGGTCACCGCGTCGCTGGGCACGCTCGCGAGCTCGCCTTCGGCGGGCAGCCGCCAACCCGGTGGCAGCGCGCCGGGCAGGCCCGCTGCCGTGCGCCGGGCCAGCGCGGCGGTGTGCAGACGCAGCATGTCGGCGTCGGTGACGGTCCAGTAGTACTTCGGGACGTCCCAGCCCTCGCCCGCGGCGGCGTGCACGGCGGCCGTGGTGATCTCGTGCGCCCGGACGTGGTCCGGGTGTCCGTAGCCGCCCTTCGGGTCGTAGCCGACGATCACGCGCGGCCGCAGCCGCAGCACCACGTCCGTGAGGGCCCGCACCGCCTCGTCTCCGGAGCGCACGAACGCGCGCGGATTGTTCGCGGATGCCGTGCCCGCCATCCCGGAGTCGCGCCAGCGTCCCGCGCCGCCGAGCAGGTGCGGCGGGCCCGCGCCGAGCGCTTCCAGCGCACGGGTCAGCTCGAGGACGCGATAGCCGCCGAGCTGGTCGGCGTGGCCCGCGGCGAGCAGCGCCCACTCGTCGCCGATCACCTCGCCCTCCTCACCGAGGGTGCAGGTGACCACGGTGACCGGCACGCCGCGACGGCGGTAGTGCGCGATCGTGCCTCCGGTGGTGATGGACTCGTCGTCCGGGTGGGCGTGCACCAGCAGAAGCCCGCCCGTCGCCGCCGTCACGGGATCCTGCGCCACATGGACGCGTCGCCGAAGATGCCGACCTGGATCGCGCCGCTGAGCGAGGCGCCGTCCAGCCGGGGACCGGACGCGGCGACGGCGCCGTCCTGCACGATGGGCAGGACCGTCGCCATCGCCCACAGTTTGGGCTCGGCTTCGGCGAGCACCCGTCCCACGTCACCGCCGCGGATCGCGTCATCGATCGCGGGTTGCAGGGTCGGATCGCACACGCCGGACAGGTTGCTCGGCGCCCGCTGCGCCGCCTCGGCGATGGCCTGCGCCGGACCGGTCACTCCCGGCAGTGCGGGCGGCGGGCACCCGTACCGCGAGGCCAGCACGGTCGCCGGATCGGAACCGGCCACCTCCCAGCCGACGATCGCGTCGACCGTCCCCTCCAGCAACTCCTTGCCGTACAGCTCGTCGGCGGCGACGCTGCGCACCGTCGCGTCGATGCCCGCGCTGCGCAGCTGATCGGCGGCGGTATTGGCCACGGCCAAGGCGGTGGCGTCCCGGTCGACGGCGCCGATGCGCACGGTCAGCGGCTTGCCGTCCTTGCCGACGGTGCGCGGCTGCGGGGCGGGCGAGGTCGGGGAGACCGCGGGCGGCGGCTCCGGCGCCCGGCCGAACCCCGCGGCGGCCAGCAGCGCGAACGCCTCCTCCGCCGGTAGCCGCGGCGGAGCGGTCGGAGCGTATCCGGGATCGGACGGTGCGAGCACTTGCGCGCGCGCCGGTTCCACCCAGTTGCCGGTCTGCGCGCCGACCGTGGCCAGCAGGGCGGGATCCAGCAGGGCAAGCACACCCGAGCGGACCCGAGGGTCGCTCAGTTCGCCTTTGCGTCCGTTGAGCACCATGTGCAGCACCCGGGACTGCGGCATGATCGAGGTCCGCACGGAGGGAATCGCCCCCAGCTGCGCCTGGGTCGCCACACCCCCGTGCACCAGCGCCATCTGCACGTCGCCGGTGCGCAGCGAGCCCGCCAGTTGTGCGGTCGTGCCGCCGCGGCGCAGCAGGATCTGGCCCGGCATCGCCGGAGTCCCCCAGAAGCGGTCGTTACGTTCCAGCAGCATCTCGTCGCGGCCGGGGTCTGCCGAGCGGATCCCGAACGGTCCCCCGGACACCCGGACACCGTTGACCTGGCCGTTCATCCCCCTGGCGAACCCTCCGGGCGCGTCCTTGAGCAGATGAGAGGGCAGCAGATCGGTGAACAACTCGCGCCAGCCGGGATAGGGCTGCGTCATCACGACGGTGACCGTCTTACCGCCCGCCGAGGAATTGACGTCCGAGATCATCCGGTAACCCGCCGGATCGACGACTCCCGGCTCGGAGATCATTTCCTGCCACAAATAGCGGAAATCCTCGGCCGCGATCGGCGCCCCGTCCGACCAGGACGCTTCGTTGCGCAACTTGTAGGTGATCGTGAACGGTTCCTGCGCGGTGACATCGGCGGAGACCAGCAATGACGAATCCGGCACCCAGGCGGTCACACCGGGTCGTGCGGGATCGGGCACCGGCCGGAACGGGCTCGGCAGCACCAGGGAGGCGATCGCCGAGGTCGCGGCGGACTGGTCCGAGCGCAGATGCGGGTTGAACGCGGTGCCGATGGTGTCCAAGGCGACGACCACGGTCGTCTCCGCCGGCTTGACCGGTGTGGTCTTCGGGCTGTCGGTGCTCTCGATGGGCGGCGGCGGATTCGCCGCACAGCTGCTGATCAAGGTCAGCACCGCCACGGCCGGCAACAACGTGCGCCACGCTGCGCGTTTTCCTGCGCCCACTTTCACGCTCGGGAACTCTACCGTACGGTCGAGTCCGTTCCCAGATTCCGCTGCGGAGCAGGGAAACAACGCGCTCGCGGGATATCCGCGGAGTGAAAAACCGAGGAGTGCCACGATCCGGTGACAACGCCGTCCATACCGCGTGGAACCTCGGCAAATATTCGGCGTACCAGAGGCGCCACAATAGCCGGACGAACCGGCGCACAGAATCCGGCAATCCGGATGCGCATCGGTTTCGTTTCCCCAGCCACGAGTGATACATAAAGGTGAACGGTTGCGACGATATGCCGAACGGACGGCGAACTCCAGTGGTCGCCGCACCCTCCGGCCGGCACGGCGACCACTCGCCAGGGCGAGCCGCACAACCGCAGGTGGAGCCACCACTCCTCGCCGAACGCTTATCGCGTAGCCCGCTGGGGTCGTCACGGATGCGGGCGGGATAAAGCAAGCACGCCGCACGGCGGCATTTCCCCTGACGACGTAAGAAGTTCAGGAATGGTTCCGTCGGCAATTTTCAGCTTTTCACACCGACACGGCACGCGAGGACGATTCAGCGCAGACGCACTGTTTCCAAATTATATACCTGGAACCGAGACGATCACGGATCGTGAATTATCAGCGATGCAGCCCGCCGAAAGCTGGGACAATGCCGCGCCAGATTTCACACGGCAAACATCACGAGCTCATCTCGAAACATGTGGGATAGCCACCGCGGCGTCTCCGATTGCGCGAAATTCCGATCGCGCGGATGCGCACAAGTCGAATGCGAACTGGCGGCCCACCCGCACAGTGCGAACGCCCGCTGCCGGGCCCGCGGTTCGGCCCGGTATTCGGCGCCACCATGGTGACGCCGAATACCGTTGCCCAACAAGCGGTTACAGTGCCGCGCGGTCGCGCGCCTTACGCCGGGACAGTTCCCGCGCGCGCTCGTTCTGCCCGAGCACCACCTTGCGCACCCGGACCACCTCCGGCGTGACCTCCACGCACTCGTCGGCGGCGCAGAACTCCATCGCGCCCTCCAGATCGAGCTGCAACGGTTTGGCCAAGGTCTCGATCACGTCGGCCGTGGAGCTGCGCATATTGGTCAGCTTCTTCTCGCGCGTGACGTTGATGTCCAGATCCTCGGCACGCGGATTGACGCCGACGACATGCCCCTCGTAGGTGTCCGCGCCCGGCTCCACGAAGAACTGCCCGCGGTCGGCCAGCTGGATCATGGCGAACGGCGTCACCGTTCCCGACCGGTCGGAGACCAGCGAGCCGGTGTGCCGGGCCCGGATCTCGCCTGCCCACGGCGCGTAGCCGTGTGACACGGCGTTGGCGATACCGGTGCCGCGGGTCTCGGTGAGGAAGTCGGTACGGAAGCCGATCAGGCCACGCGAGGGAACGATGAACTCCATCCGCACCCAACCCGCGGCGTGGTTGCTCATCTGCACCATCTTGCCCTTGCGCGCGGCCAGCAACTGGGTGATCGCGCCGAGGTACTCCTCGGGGCAGTCGATGGTCAGCTCCTCGTACGGCTCGTGCACCTTGCCGTCGACCTGCTTGGTGACCACCTGCGGCTTGCCGACGGTCAGCTCGAAGCCTTCGCGGCGCATGGTCTCGACCAGGATGGCCAGCGCCAGCTCACCGCGGCCCTGCACCTCCCAGGCGTCCGGACGACCGATGTCGAGCACGCGCAGCGACACGTTGCCGACCAGCTCCTGGTCCAGGCGCGCCTTCACCATGCGGGCGGTCAGCTTGTGCCCCTGCACCCGGCCGACCAGCGGCGAGGTGTTGGTCCCGATGGTGACCGAGATGGCGGGCTCGTCGACGGTGATGCGCGGCAGGGCGACCGGATCGTCGATGTCGGCGAGGGTGTCGCCGATCATGATGTCCGGAATGCCCGCGATGGCGACGATATCGCCCGCCACGGCCACCTCGCCCGGCTTGCGCTCCACGCCGACGGTCTGCAGCAATTCGGTGATCTTCACCTGCTTGACGCCGTCGGCGTGCATCCATGCGACGTTCTGCCCCTTGCGCAGTTCGCCGTTGTGGATGCGGACCAGCGCGAGGCGACCGAGGAACGCCGAGGCGTCCAGGTTGGTGACGTGCGCCTGCAGCGGCGCGGACGGATCGCCCTTCGGTGCGGGGATGTTCTCCAGCAGCACGTCGAACAGCGCGTCGAGGTTCTCCGCGTCCGGTGCGTTGCCGTTCTCCGGACGCTCCTTGGACGCCTTGCCCTCGCGCCCGGAGGCGTACAGCACCGGAAGGTCGAGCGCGAGCTCGGCGGCCTCGGCGGCGGCGTCGTCCAAATCGGAGGCCAGGTCCAGCAGCAGGTCGTGGCTCTCCTCGACGACCTCTTCGATGCGGGCGTCGGGCCGGTCGGTCTTGTTCACGACCAGGATCACCGGCAGCGACGCGGCGAGCGCCTTGCGCAGCACGAACCGGGTCTGCGGCAGCGGCCCCTCGGACGCGTCCACCAGCAGCACCACGCCGTCCACCATGGACAGGCCCCGTTCGACCTCGCCACCGAAGTCGGCGTGGCCGGGGGTGTCGATGACGTTGATCACGGTGACCGAGCCATCCGGGTGATGGCGGTGCACCGCCGTGTTCTTGGCGAGAATGGTGATGCCCTTCTCGCGTTCCAGGTCGCCCGAGTCCATCACTCGATCGACGGGCTCGGCCCGCTCGGCGAAGGCGCCCGACTGGCGCAGCATGGCGTCGACCAGGGTCGTCTTGCCGTGGTCGACGTGGGCCACGATGGCGACGTTGCGAAAATCGCGTGCAGACGACACGCCTGAATCCTCCTGCTGTTCGGTGTTGGAGCCTACGGTGCTCGGTGTCCGGCGTGCACGGACCCTCCGTGGTTACGCAGGCTGCCGCCTCCGGGGCCTGACGCACACGCCGGGCTCCCTGCGAACAGGTGGGGAATCGAAACTCACCAGGCATCGCGGCGAGCTATACCCTACCGGCAGTCCGCTCGGGGCACCGTTTCAGCCTTGGCACTAAGGGTATGCTAACCGCCGTGGGCAAGGTCAAAGCCAAGAAGGTTTCGAGCCTGAAACCGAAGAAGAAGTGCTGTCGGAAGAAGACGCGCTGCTTGAAGTGCCCCGTGGTGATCATGCGGATGAAGAAGTGCGAAGCCGCCGGTGTGACCGGCAAGGATCTGAAGAAGGCACTCAAGCAGGCGCGTGCAGCCTGACCCCGCCGCCACCCTTTCCGGGGCGGCCCGAGGCGAGTAGTAAGGAGTGTTATGGCGCAGCAGGCACTGCTCTCCGATACCGAAATCGCCGAAGCTCTCACCGATTTGCCGGAGTGGTCCAGATCAGGGGACAACCTGACCCGCACCGTCGAGGCGGCCACCTTCCCCGCGGGCATCGAACTCGTGCGCCGCGTCGCCGAGGTCGCGGAGGAGGCGAACCATCATCCCGACATCGATATTCGCTGGCGCAAGGTCACTTTCAGCTTGTCCACGCACTCCGCAGGCGGGCTCACCGCGCTGGACGTCGCGCTGGCACACGAAATAGACCGCTTGGCAGTGAAGTCCGGGTAAGCCGGACCTAGCCGGCGCGCGCGGAGCCCTCGGTGGTCACGCGGGCGTTCTCGTCCGAGTCGGATCGCGCGTACCGAGTTCCGAAGCGGATCACCCAGAGGTAGAACACCACGACGCCGAGCACGTCGACGGCGCCGAGCCAGGCCAGCACGCCGGGGCGCGAGATGGTCCAGATCGAGTCCTGGAAGAACGACAGCACCCACGGCACGCCGACGAGCATGGTCACCAGCCAGTACCCGGCGATGATCCGCGCGCCGGGTGCACGGCGCAGCGGCCCGTACACCAGCCAGAGCACGGTCGGCAGCAGCCACACCCAGTGATGCGACCACGAGATGGGCGAGATCATCAGACCGAACAGCTGCACCACGATCAGCGTGCCGAGCCGGTCGTCGGAGTCGAGCGCGCGCCAAGCCAGGAACGCCAGCACCGCGACCACGAGCACGGCCGCGATCCACCACGGGCCGGACTCCACGTCGTACCCGAGGATCCGGCTCAGTGTTCCGCGCAGCGACTGGTTCCACACCGACCCCACCGGGCCGATCCGGTCGGCGTCTCCGAGCAGTGTGCCGAAATACCGGCGCGCCTCCACGGGGGCGATCAGGAAGCTCAGCCCTACCGTCGCGCCGAAGACCACGGCCGACCATGCCACCGTCGCCCAGCGCTTGCGCGCGACGAAATACAGACCGGTGATCGCGGGTGTGAGTTTGATACCCGCGACTATCCCGACCAGTCCGCCGGAGAGCCACCATCGGGAGCTGCGTACCGCGAGCATCCCACCGAGCACCAGGAAGACATTGACCTGGCCATAGTCCATCGTGGTTCGCACCGGCTCCAGCCAGAGCCCGAGCGCGGTCCAGCCGACGGTGGCGGTCCGCCACTGCGGCGTCCGCAGCCGTTGCGCCCCGAACAACAGCTCGAGACTGATGTGCACCACCGCGTACAGCGCCGCGGCAATGGCCAGCAACCAAGCTACCGCGACCAGGGTGAACGGCAGATAGTGCAGCGGGAAGAAGACCAATGCCGCGAAAGGCGGATAGGTGAACGGCAACGGGAAGTCCGGCGTCTTCTCCGCGTAGGTGAAGTCATAGAGCTGATCGGTCAGCAGCGCGGCCGACCCGCCGACGTAGACGTGTAGGTCGACCAGGTTCATCCCGTTCGGGGACAGCAGCATCCACAGCAGCCGGGCCAGCACGGACAGGCCCAGCACCAGCACGGCCCATCGGAGATGACGATTCAAATCGCTGGCTTTCGGCTCGAGTGCGGTGCGTCGGTGGGGCGCGCCCGAACTTCGATGTTGTGGCGACAGCGCGGACGGCACCGATTAGATTAACCGCAGCGTGAATCCGGTCGGTTCCACCCTCGAACCACCGATAACATTTGCATCAACTTTCACACCAGTAACATCAGGGCGCGGTATCTTCTGCTAACACTGATCGTCCACGGCACCCTTCGGACCCCGTGGCTGTACACATAGCCGCAATGTCCCTAGAGTGACCCCCGAAACGATGGCTTTTAGCAATCGAACCCTGATGTACCCGAGGTAAGGACGGCCAGACCAGTGCTTCGCACCCGAGGATCGCGGATCGCATTGTCCGCACTCGTCATCGCGGCGAGTGCCACGCTCGCCGCGCCGACGACAGCAATCGCGGCCCCCGCGACCGCCCCCGCGGCGACTACGAACAGCGTTCCCATGGTTCCCGAAGGTGTTCCGGTGGACGCGCTGGCCGCGCTCGCCCCAGCAATCGTCGGCGCCATCGCGGGCCCCGCGGATATCGCGAGCCCAGCGGGCGTCGCGGGTCCGCAGTCGGCCATCCTCGATCAGGCGCGCAGGCTGCTGGCAACCTTGAATCTTCCGCCGCAGATCAAGTCCACGCTGGAGCGGATCATCACCTTCCTCGACGGCAGCGGCGGCGGAGGCCCCGAGGTCCCGCAGGACGGACCGGTGATCGCGCAGTTCCTGTACCCGAGCATCGGCAAGGGCTGCATCGGCCCGTCCGCCGACTCGGTGGGCACCGCCCTGGCCGTGCCCGGGCCCGCCACGCTGCCCCCGCCCGGCCCGGCGGCGGGTCAGACCGGGTTCGTCTTCACCGCGCTCGGCACCAAGGGACCGACGCCCGTGCAGAACCCGCCGATGACGGTGCAGTGGCTGAACCTCGACACCCGCCAGTCCGGCGTCCTGCCGCTGACCGACGAGGCCAAGATCAACCCGGACGGCCCCGCCACGCTGTCCGCGATCGCCGACACGGGCAACGGCCGCGTCGTCGCGGTCGTCTCCGGCTCGCTGACCACCAAGTCCGGTGACGAGGAGGCGCGGACCTGCTCGTTCCTGCCGACGCTCGGATTCTTCACCGTAGGCTGAGCTTCCGGTCGAGGGCGGCGACTCCATCGGAGTCGCCGCCCTCGGTCGTTACGGGGACTCCTACTCGCGACGGGATCCGCCACGCCGCTACACGAGGCGGCCGGACTGTGGTAGACCGCTATCTATGGCGACCACCGATTACTCGAAATCCACGGACTGTTCGAGACGGCCGGGTCATTCGATCCGGAGCAGGCGCTCGCACCGTTCCATCCTGTCGATCCGCTCCGAGGGGTCGATCCTGTCGATCGGCTCGGCCTATTCGATCCTGTCCATCGGCAGCGTCGGCTCGGTGCTGTCGATCGGATCCGTCGGGTCGTTCGGGTCGGCGATCTCGTCGTTCTCGTTCACCAGCCTCGGCTCCGCGTTCTCCGGTCTGTCCCGGTGGTCGCTGTTCTCCTGGCTGGGCGACCACGAGGCCCCGGATGGCCGCCCTTCACTGCGGGTCGTCCCGGACGACGAGCCCGATCTGCGCGTCACCCCGATCAGCCACTGTCAGACGTAGTTTTTCCAGCGCCTACGGCGCTGCGTGTTCGCGAGCCGGGCACGTTATGCGGCGGGTCTTCACCACTGCCCGTATTCGGGGGTGAGCACATTGTTCACATCGATCCCCACCCCGTCGATGGATTGCTTGTCGATCTCGAACTGGTGGAGGTTCGCGGCGGGGTGGACGAAGCCCTTGGGCGTGCCCCAGTTGTGCTGCCAGTACCACGAACCCAAGTTCGCGGCGCGGGCCAGCTCGATGGTCGGGGTGTTCGCGTAGACGCCGGTGTTCTCCGCGCCGAGCACGGCCTGCCAGCCGAGGAGGTATGGCGCGATCATGGTGGCGAAGTCGACCGCGGAGGGATTGTCGTCGATGGACGCGTAGATCGGCACGTTGTCCGGACCACCGGCGGCGCGGTGCAACGCGAGCCCGCGCTCGGCATGCCGCTTGCCCGCCTCCAGCCCGCCGCGCCAGTCCGCGGTCGGCCCCTTGCCGAACTGGTAGCACGAGACGATCTGCAAACCCGCGGCTTTGAGGTCGTCGACTTCCGCGGATCGCAGCGGTTTACCCGCCATCCACTCGGCGCCGGGCCTGCGATCGGACACATAGCGGATCACGCCGATATGTCCGGCGTCGCGGATCGCCGTGGCGGAGGGAACGCCGCCGGCGTAATCGATGAGAGTGCCGAGCGTGGATCGCGCGGAGGCGGGAGCTGCCGCGGCGGTCGCCCCGACCACCGCCGCCGCGGCCGCGTAGGCGAACAGATCACGCCGGGATACCGAATTGGAACGCATCGTCGACTCCTTCGCGCAACCCCGAGATGGATGGCAGCGTGCCCGGCGCACCTTCCCCAAACCTCGCCGCGCGCCGGGAGCCTCGAACGTGAACTCATTTCACCATATTCACACTGGAACCGCTAGACCCAGGAGAATCACGTTTCACATTCGCCACATGCGCTCAGCGCCGCGACCGGTTCACACGATGCCGTCGATGCGCGCTGCGACGTCGATGGTGCGCATGGCGGGATCCGCCAGTTCTTTCCGGATCACCGCCGCCACCTGCGCAACGACCTGCTTCTTTATCCCGGCGAGCGCACCGAGGGCGGCCGCGCGGGCACCGTGCGCGGTGAACACCATCCGGATGTCGGCCGGGTCGGGCGGCGGCACGTCGATCACCACGCACAAGGGGTCGGCAGCGCGGGCGGTGAGCACCAACGGCACTTCGACGTCGGCGCGGTAGCGATTGGCTTTCAGCACGTCGACCGTGATGTCCAGACTCACCGGCAGCGTCATGTCGAACGCGACCTGGTCCGCCTCCCGGTCCGCCAGCCGCGGCATCCGCACCTTTCCCTGGACGGTCACGACGGCGCTGGCGCGCGGCCCGGTCCGCAGCGGCCCGACTTCGATCACCCTGCCCGCCAGCCGTTCGACTACGTCGCACACCCGTTCGCGCGTCACGATGCGGGAAAAGAAGCGATGCCCGAACTCGTCATAGCCGATCCAGTCGAACGCGCGCTTGCTCCGATGCGCCGAAGGCTTGCCCGCGACCATGGCCTCGACGTCGAAAACCAGCCCCCGGCGGGTCTGCGGGTCGGCCAGCATGGCGTTCACCCGGGAGGCGGCCTCCCGCTGCACCACGCCCGCGATCGGATCGAGCAACCATTCCCAAGCCGACTCCACCGCTTGGGCGCGCAGGACGAAGCTGATGTCCCGTTGGGTGACCGGCGGGATGTCGATGATGATGAGCACGGGCTCGGCGGTGCGGGCGTGCAGGGTCAGATCGACCTCCACCCTGGCCTCCAGTCGCAGCTTCCGGCCGCCGAGCAGCACCTTCAACGTGAGCGACACCGGGACGGTCACCTCGAAGGTCACCTTCGGGCCGCTGCGCAGGACGCGCGGTGTGCCGACCTTCCCCTCGGCGACGAAACCGGCGAGTCCGGCCGGGCCGATCGACACCGGGCCGATGGTCATGCCGCGGCCCGTCATACCGGAGATGGCGGACTCGATACGAGCGGCGTTGACGGCGTGCGTGACGAAACGCTCGCCGAACTCGGCGTAGTCGATCCAGCCGGGCGCACTACCCGGTTCGTCGGTCGGATGCATCGCTAGTTCCGCAACCCTCACCTCTCGATGGACACCCGACACGGTACGCGACCGATCTTGTCCCACCTCGGAACGCACTGCCCGGCCCGAGATCCCCGTCCTGCCGATGAGGGGGAAGCAGGGCGGGGACCGGTGGCGGCGCTGCCGGGCACCGCCGTCTCCATGGTAGGGCTATCCGGCACGCCGTTTCACCCGCATATCGGTCGAATCCCGCACGATGGAAGTGATCTTCACAATCGCCCGAAACCGACCACTCCCGTTATGTCGTCCAGCACGAACCGGTGAATGCGAACCTCGCCGTACTCGTTGCCGCCGATCGTGGTCACCTGGCCGCCGTCGGCCCGCAGGACGATGTTGGTGTGCTGCCCGAACGGACTGGACTCCCGGTACAGCAGCACGTCTCCGGTCCGCGGACGATAGCCCGAGCCGATCGGGACGAACCGGCCGACGCGCTCGTAGTACTCCTGCAAGGTATAGACGCCCGGAATCCGCCAGGAGCCGGAATTCGGGTTGGCCAGCGGCACACCGGCCGCGCGCAGCACCCAGCTGACGAAATCCGCGCACCACGCCTCCTCCACACCTTCCGCGTATTTCGTGCCCACGCCCGGATCAGCGAACTCACGCTCGGCGACGGCGACGATTCCGGCCTGGGCCGCATCGAGTGCGGAACGGTCCAGCGTGGGGAACTCGGTGAGCCGCTCGCCCGCGATCGCCCCGTGGTCCGCTCGGTCCTGCCACCAGAGGCCACCGGCGATCCCGGCGGCGGCCACACCGAGCAGCACCAATGCGAGCGCGATCCACCGCCCCGATCGCGATCCCGGCTGTCGTGTCATCGCTCCCCCGCTTCGTTCGTGTGATGCTGTTGTCGACTCTATGGAATTCGACGCGCGAGCACGCCGAACGGTTCCCTGTGCCGTGCGACCGGTTTCGGCGACCGAGCGCGGGGGCAACCCGGTGGAGCCGAAATCATGTACGGCATCGGGAAAACCGCGCTAGTCTCCGGAGAGACCAGCCGATGGGGAGGTACGGCCCTGGACACGCTGTGGACATTCATCGTGCACCGGCGGCACCAGTTGCTGGTCGACTCCTACCTGCACGTCTCGGCCGTGGTGCAATCGGTGCTGCTGGCGACGGCGGTCTCGGTGCTGATCGGAATCCTGGTCTACCGCAGCCCGTTCGGCCCGTCGATCGCCTCCGCACTGGCGGGCGCGGTGCTCACCGTTCCGTCGTTCGCGCTGCTCGGCCTGCTGATCCCGGTGCTCGGCCTCGGTGTCGCACCGACGATCACCGCGCTCGTGGTGTACGCGCTGCTGCCGATCATGCGCAACACCATCATCGGACTCGCCTCGGTGGATCCGGCCGTGACCGACGCGGCCCGCGGCGTCGGGATGAACCGGCTGCGGGTGCTCACCCGGATCGAACTGCCGCTGGCCTGGCCTGCGATTCTGGCCGGTATGCGGGTGAGCACCCAGCTGATCATGGGAATTCTCGCCCTCGCCGCGTACGCGAAGGGTCCCGGCCTCGGAAATCTGATCTTCTCCGGGCTCGCGCGCCTGGGCAGCCCGAACGCGGTGCCGCAGGCGCTGGTCGGCACGATCCTCGTCGTCGTACTCGCACTCGTCCTCGACGGGATCTACGTCCTGGTCGGACGGCTCACCACCCCGAGGGGAATCCGTGACTGAAACCGAAACCCGCGACGGCCGCGCGGCATCCGTCGTCTCCGGCGTCGAGATCGTGCTGGACGCGGTGACCAAACACTATCCGGGTCAGCGAGATCCGGCCGTGGACCGCGTCTCGCTGACCATCCCGGCCGGTGAGATCGTGGTCCTGGTCGGACCGTCCGGCTGCGGCAAGACCACCACCATGCGGATGATCAACCGGCTGATCGAGCCCACCTCGGGCACCATCACGATCGACGGCCGCGACGCCGCCACGATCCAGCCCGACCGGTTGCGCCGCGGCATCGGCTATTCGATCCAGCAGGCGGGACTGTTCCCGCACCTGACCGTCGCGAAGAACGTCGCGACCGTGCCGGGCCTGATCGGCTGGAACCGGCGGCGCGTCGCGGCGCGGGTCGACGAGATGCTGGAGCTGGTCGGTCTCGATCCGGACACCTTCCGCGACCGCTATCCCCGCCAACTGTCCGGCGGCCAGCAGCAGCGCGTCGGCGTGGCCAGGGCGCTGGCGGCCGACCCGCCCGTGCTGCTGATGGACGAGCCCTTCGGGGCGGTCGACCCGATCACCCGAGGGTTGCTGCAAGACGAGTTGCTGCGGCTGCAAAGCGAACTCGGCAAGACGATCGTCTTCGTCACCCACGATTTCACCGAGGCGGTCAAGCTCGGCGACCGCATCGCCGTGCTCGGCGACCGATCCCGCATCCTGCAATACGACACGCCCGCGGCGATTCTGGCCGACCCGGCCGACGAGACGGTCGCCGGTTTCGTCGGCGCGGACGCCTCGCTCAAACAACTCACCCTGACCCGGGTCGGTGACGTCGAGCTCGGCGATTGCCCCACCGCCACCGAACAGGACGCGGTCGACGAGTTGCGCGCCGCGCTCGCGGACCGCGACTGGCCGTGGGCGCTGGTGCTGGACGGTCAGGGCAGGCCACGCCGCTGGGTCTCGGCCGAACAGCTGGCCCACGCCGATTCGCTGCGCGACCTCGGAACGCCGGTGCCGGAGACGTTGGCGCTGAAATCGACGCTCCAGGACGCGCTCGAAGCCCTGCTGACCCATCAGAGCGCGACCGCGGTGGTGACCGGTGCGCGTGGCGAGTACGTCGGGCTGATCACCATCGACACCCTGGTCGGTCACCTGTCGGCCCTGCGCGCCGAGCACGGGGCGGACCGCTCCGCGACGGACGGCGCGCCATGACCACCGCGTCACCCGCCACCCAGCGCAGGGCCGAGCGCATGCGGCTGGTCGTGCAGCCGCTGGTCGTCCTCGTGCTCACCGCGGGCGTGCTGGTGTGGGCGTTCGCCCGCGACCTCACCGTCACGCAGCAGGCGAGCCTGAACGCGGACAATGTCGCGACCGTCACCTGGCAGCACATGCGGATCACCGCGACCGTGGTGCTGATCGTCGTCGCGGTGGCCGTCCCGCTCGGAACCCTGCTCACGCGACCCGGATTCCGCCGCCTCGCACCCGTTTTCGTCGGCATCGCGAACATCGGCGCCGCCGCACCCGCCATCGGCCTGATCGTGCTGTTCTACCTGGCCACCCGCACCACCGGCTTCTGGATCGGCGTGGCACCGATCGCGTTCTATTCGCTGCTTCCGGTGCTGCGCAACACCATCCTGGGCTACGAGCAGGTGGACCGGACGCTCATCGACGCGGGACGTGGTCAGGGCATGTCGGCCGTGACGGTGTTGCGTCGCATCGAATTCCCGCTCGCGGTGCCCTACATCCTGGCCGGGCTGCGCACTTCGCTGGTGCTCGCCGTCGGCACCGCGACGCTGTCGTTCCTGGTGAGCGCGGGCGGCCTCGGCATCCTGATCGACACCGGCTACAAGCTGCGCGACAACGTCACCCTGGTGGTCGGCGCGGTGCTCGCGGTGGCATTGGCCCTGTTGGTGGACTGGCTCGGCGCGCTTGCCGAGGCGTTTCTCGGGCCGAGGGGGCTGCGATGATCCGGGTGTGGCGCGCGCTCGCCCTCGGGCTGGGCGTGGCGTTGCTGGCCGCCTGCGGCCTGCAATCCGGCAGCGCGGTGCCGCTGCGAGTCGGCCCCGGCAGCATCCGGCCCGTCCCCGAACTGGAGGGTGTGCACGTCACGGTGGGCTCCAAGGATTTCACGGAGCAGAACATCCTCGGATATCTGATCGAGTTCGCCCTGTCGGCGGCGGGCGCCGAGGTGCGCGACCTGACCAACATCCAGGGCTCCAACAGCGTGCGCGACGCCCAACTGCACGGACAGATCGACCTCGCCTACGACTACACCGGCACCGGCTGGATCAACTATCTCGGCAACGAGACGCCGGTGCCGGACGAGATCGGCCAGTTCGAGGCGGTGCGCGACGCCGACCTCGCCGCGCACGGCATGCTGTGGACGGCGCTGGCGCCGATGAACAACACCTACGCGCTGGTGATGAGCGCGCGCACCGCACAGGAGACCGGTGTGCGCACGCTGTCGGACTACGCCAGGCTGGTCGCCGCGGACCCGGCGGCCGCGGCCATCTGCGTCGGCACCGAATTCAACGTACGCCAGGACGGATTCCCGGGCCTGGCCCGCAAATACGAGATCGACGCGAGCAAGGTGCGCAAGCAGATCGTGCAGGACGCGGTGGTCTACCAGGCCACCGCGGACGGCAGGCAGTGCCGCTTCGGTTCGGTCGCGGCCACCGACGGACGCATCCCCGCGTTGAACCTCGTTCTGCTGCAGGATGATCGCGGCTTCTTCCCGAAGTACAACGCGGCGCTGGTGATGCGCCGGGATTTCGCCGAGGCACATCCGCAGGTGGTCACGATCCTGACGCCGATCTCGCAGCGCCTCACCAACGAGGCCATCACCGAACTCAACCGTCAGGTCGACGTGGACGGACGCGAACCGGCGGAGGTCGCCAGGGACTGGATGGTCGCACAAGGGTTCGTCACCGCGCGCTGATTCCCGTGGTGCGGACAGCGACGGTCGATCTGATGAACGCCGCCCGCCAGTCGGTTCGACGACCGCGTCCGCCGGACGGGCGAGCACACCGCCCGCGGGGCCCACCGGGTGAGCCCCGCCAGGCAGGCTCAGCGCGGATCACGCCCCAGGTAACGAAGCAGTTCCGCGAGCGCGCCGCCGGCCGGACCGTCGATGATCGGGGCGAAGGCCCCCCACTGGCGCAGCGGTTCGATGATCTCGGCCGTCTCGCCGCTGCCGGGCGCCGGATGACCGGCCCGGGCCGCGGTGAGCAAGTGAGCGGCGAGTTCGTCGGTCAACGGCGACGGCTGGCCGGTCGCGATCGCGATATCCCAGGCGTGGACCGCGGCATCCAGCGCGCACATGACCGCGGCGACCGGGGTGGTGAGCGCGCCGTGAGGCAGCGGTGTCGGCACGGTCTCGGTGGCGTCATCGACCGTGGTCCAGGCGAAGGCGGTACGCTCGACCGCCACACGAACCAAGTCCGCCGGAGTGCCGTCGATCTCACCGGAGGGCGCGAACGGGTTGTAGGCCGGACCATCGCCGATGCCGAGCGACTCGGCGTACGCCAGCTGGTCACCGGCGGCGTGCTGCACCACCTGCGTCACATCCCATTCCGAGCACGGGGTGGACAGGTGCCACTGATCCGCTCCTACACCGGCCACGACGCTCTCCAGCGCGCGATGGGAATCGGCGAGCACGTCCCGCCAAACGGGGAGCAGAGTCGCGGTGGCGGTGGCGTTCATGTTCGGAGCCTTTCGGTCGTTCTCGCTGATGACACCAGCCTATTCGGCCATTAGGCTACTTTCGTTCCTAATAACCGAGGAGGGTGAAAGTGGCGTCGACCACACCGCGGCTACTGCGGTTGCTCGCGCTGCTCCAGGATCGGGCGTACACCGGCCGGGAGCTCGCCGAGCGCCTCGACGTCACCGATCGCACGCTGCGGCAGGACATTCAGCGGCTGCGCGAGTTGGGTTACCCGGTGCACGCCGGACGCGGCGCGATCGGCGGTTACCGGCTCGGCCGCGGCGCGACCATGCCGCCCCTGCTGCTGGACGACGACGAAGCGGTGGCCGTCGCGGTCGCCGTCGGACTCGCCGAGGACGGCTCCACCGGCATCGCGGACATCGCCGAGCACGTCACGAAGGCATTGGGCAAACTGGACCAGATCCTGCCGAAACGGTTGCAGCGCAAGGTGTCCGCGCTGCGTGACGCGACGGCCATCGGCCCGGCCACGACGGGATCGCGCGAGCCGGACGCACCGGTTCCCGCCGCCGTGCTCACCACCCTGGCCGGCGCCATTCGCGACGGCGCGACCGTCCGGATCGCCGAGGCCGGGGCCGTATCCTCGGTCGAGATCGAGCCGTACCGGCTGATCAACTGGCAGCGCCGCTGGTACCTGGTCGCCTACAGCCTGGAAGGCCACTCCTGGCGGGCGATCCCGGTCGCCCGCGTGCTGCGCGCGGAGACGAGTTCGCGCCGTTTCGCCGCGCGTTCGCTTCCCGACGACGACTTGGTCGCCTTCGTCATGCGCCACGTCGCCACCACGGGATGGCGGGTGCAGGCCCGGGTGACGGTGCTCGCGCCCGCCGAAACCGTCATCGCGAGGATCAATCCCGCGGTCGGCGTGGTCGAGCCGGTGGATGCGGACACCTGCCTGCTGTACACGGGCGCGGACGCGCTGGAGACGATCGCCGTCTACCTGTCCATGCTGATGATGGACTTTCGCGTCCACGGCCCGCCGGAACTGGTCGCCCACATCCGCACGCTGGGCCGCCGATACACCGAGGCGGTCGCCGACGCTTGAAACCGACCTCCGTCAGCTGCCTGCCGCGCGACACCCGGCTCGTGTCGCGGACGACGCGGCCGAGAACTCGGGTCAGGAATGCCCGGTGGTGGTCGCCGCGTCGGCGGTCTTCCGCATGGGGATCAAGGCGGTCAGGCCGATCGCGACCAGCGCCGCCGCCATCGCGATGAGGAAGGTGGTGTGGAAACCGTCGCGGGAGGGCAACAGGTGCGGGCCGAGCCGCATGGTCATGTGCGCCAGCACCACGCTCATCACCGCCGCCGAGGTCGAGGTGCCGACCGAGCGCATCAGCGAGTTGAGGCCGTTGGCCGCGGCGGTCTCGGTGATCGGCACCGCGCCCATGATCAGCGCGGGCATCGCCGCGTACGCCAGGCCGACGCCGCCCGCGACGATCACCGAGGCGAGCATGATCTCCCAGACGCTGTTCATCAGCACCACCGCACACAGGTAACCGACCGCGATCACCGCGGATCCGAGCGCGAGGGTGACCTTCGGCCCGCGCTCGGCCGACAGCCGGGCCGACACCGGTGACAGCAGCATCATCACGAAGCCGGTCGGCGCCAGCGCCAACCCGGCGGTGACCATGGACAGCCCGAAGCCGTATCCGGTCTGCTCCGGCGCCATCAACAGCTGCGGGAAGGTCAGCGACATGCCGTAGAGCGCGAATCCGACGGCGATCGAGGCCGCGTTGGTGAACAGCACCCTCGGCCTGGCCGAAACGCGCAGGTCCACCAGCGGCGAACGCTGCCGCAATTCGAACGCGCCCCAGCCGAGAAACACCACCAGCGACACGGCGAACAGGGTCAGGATCGGGGCGCTGGCCCAGCCCCAATCCGCGCCTTTCGTGATCGCGATGAGCAGCGCGAGCAGCGCCGCCGACAACCCGATGGCGCCGCCGAAGTCGAAACGGGCCGGCGTGCGCACCGGCGACTCCGCCACGAACAGGAAGACCAGGGCGGCGCACACGACGCCGAGCGCGGCGGAGGTCCAGAACAGCATGTGCCAGTCGGCGTTCTGCGCGATGGCCGCCGCGACCGGCAGGCCGACCGCGCCGCCGACGCCGAGTGTGGCGCTCATGATCGCCATCGCTGAACCCACCCGCTCGGCGGGCAATTCGTCGCGCATGATGCTGATGCCCAGCGGAATGGCGCCGACGGCCGCGCCTTGCAGCGAGCGCCCGACGATTTCGGGCACCAGGCTGGAGAACGACGCGCAGACCACCGAACCCGCGACCAGCAGAAGCAGATTCGCGAGCAAGATCCGCCGTTTGCCGAACATGTCGCCCAGCCTGCCGCTGATGGGGGTCGCCACCGCGCCGGCCAGCAGCGTGGCCGTCACCACCCAGGAGGCGTTGGATGCGGAGGTGTGCAACAGCGTGGGCAGCGACGGGATGATCGGGATGACCAGCGTCTGCATGAGCGAGACCACGACACCGACCATGCCGAGCGTGGCGATGAGCAGTGCCGACGAGGGACGGCGCCGGTCGCCGGAATCAGTGACGCTCGAGGACGCGTCGGCAGCTACAGTCACATGTGCACGGTACATATGGTGTGTATGCTGCACAATTTGGCGCGGACGTGATTCGCGCGACATAGTGAGCTATGTCCGATTCCGGTCCCGGCGACAACGTGGCGCTATACCGCCTCGTCTTCGAACTGTCGCTACTGTCCAGGCACTTCCCCGCCGCAGTGCTCCGGCGTCCCGGCTTCCAGCTCGACCGCTCGGCATTCTTGATCCTGACCAGGCTGGAACTGGACCATCCGCTGAGCCTGCGTGAGCTGTCCGAAGCGTTCCAATTGGACATTTCGACGATCAACCGGCAGGTCGGGGCCATGCGCAAACAAGGTTTGGTCGACCGGGTGCCCGACCCGGACGGAGGCATCGCCCGCAAGATCCGCGCCAGCGCCAAAGGATTGGAGTTGCTGGCGGCCGACCGCAAGCAGAGCCGCCAGGGTATCGGCGCGGTGGTAGCCGAGTGGACCGAGGCCGACATCGATCAGTTCAGCAGGTTCATCGCGCGTTTCAACCAGTCGGTCGAGGACAAAGAAGACAACCCCTGGCCGCGTCCGGAGGGGCTGGAGTGAAACACGATCGACCGGGCTTGCCCGCCGCGATCAACCGGCGAGCCGCGCGCAGGCGCTGGTAGCCGATCCGCCTGCGCGGCGGCCGAGCCAACCCCGGCTCGGCCGCCACCGGCACTGTCATACGCCAGCAGACCCTGTGCCACTACACCCGCGACATGCGCGGCGCGACGTCGAGGTGCCTGTGATCGATGACTTCGGTTTCCGACGCATCCATCGCCCGATCCCTCGATTACGAACCGCTCCGCCCGAACGCGGGATCATCGAGCGACATAAGGATGTTCGGCACGAGCCGACCGCAGCGCGCGGCCCCACCAGACCAACTGGCCGAGCAGTTGATCGGCTGCCGCCACCGGCATTTCCGGATCCGTCGGCTGCCCCGCGGCATCGAACCGCGAGCCCGCGTCGTGGAAGCTCACCGTGTCGCGCACGGTGACCGCGTGCAGCTCGGCGAACACCTGCCTGAGGTGCTCCACCGCGCGCAGGCCGCCGGAGATGCCACCGTAGGAGACGAATCCCACCGGCTTGGCCCGCCATTCGGTGTAATGCCAATCGATGGCGTTCTTGACCGACGCCGGATAGCTGTGGTTGTACTCGGGTGTCACCACGACGAACCCGTCCGCCGCGGCCAGTCGGGGACCGACCGCTGCCAGCGCCCGCGCCGCCTCGGGTTCGGGTTGGTGGGAAAGCCGTTCCGGCAGGGGCGTTTCGGCCAGGTCGACGACGTCTACGTTGACGTCGTCGCGCCGCTCGGCATGGGCGGTGAACCACTTGGCGACGGTCGGGCCGAAGCGGCCCGCACGAGTGCTTCCGACGATCACGGCGAGCTGGATCGGGTGGTCGGACATGACGGATTCCCTTCGACGCGTTCGATGTCCAGAACAGCGTCGAACCTGAACAATGGTTCGGGTCAAATCGGCGTGGTCGCCGATCAGACCTCCAGATCCTCTTCGATCCCCTTCAGGCGGTGGCGGGCCAGCGCCAGATTCGCCCGGCCCCGGTCCAGGGCGAGGTAGAGGAACAGGCCCTTGGACTTGCGGCCGGTCATCGGCCGGATGATGTGGTACTGCCCGGACAGCGTGATGAGGATGTCCTCGATCTCGTCGTTGAGGCCCAGCTGGTCCATGGTGCGCATCTTGGCGCGCACCACCTCGGTGTTGCCCGCGCCCGCGACCTGGAGGTCCAGGGACTTGGAGCTGCCGAGCATGCCCAGCGCCATGCCGCTGTTGTAGTCGACCACGGCGGCGCCGATCGCGCCGTCGATCACCATCATGTCTTTGAGCGCCAGATCCATATTGGACATATGTA
>NZ_BAFR01000165.1 GCF_000308435.1 Nocardia araoensis NBRC 100135
TCCGGGCACCGACATGACCGCGGTGCGCACCACCACTCCGGCCACCGAGCCGGCCGAACAGTACCGAGCGCCACGGCCGCGACCGCAGCCCACCCAGGTGATGATCACGCTCCCCGGTCTGCCGCCGATCCCGTGCGGGATCTTCTGCCCGGCCGCGCCACCGGTGAATCCGTGTGCGGGGCAATCGGTTCCCGCACCGATGCCGTTCCCGGACCTACCCGGGACCGCGCGGGTACCGCTCGCGCCGCAGCAACTCGACGGCGCCGCACCGGCCGAGCCCCGCAAGTTCGGTCCCGCCGATCCGGGCGCGGCCGACAAGCCCGCGGATGCCGCAACCCCGGCACAACCCGGCACCGCAGGGCAGCCCGGTACCCCAGGACAGCCCGGCGCGCAGGACCAGCTCGCCGCCGGATGCGGTCAGCCGGACACCACGCTCGCCACCGCGGAACCGACTCCCATCCCGGGTGACCTGCCCGCGCGCGACAACGAATCCCGCAGCGATTCCGAAGCCGCCGTCACCACACCGCCCGCACCTGCGCCCGAGCCCGAGGCAGCCCCCGCCCCCACACCCACGCCGCAGCCGGGAATCACCCTGCCGTTCGGCATCGTCATCCCTCTTCCCGCGCCACCCGCCGCACCCCCGCAGTGATTCAAACCTGACATCAGATCACGAAGCAGTAACAAACAGATCTCGGATGCGGTACCCTCTCCCTTGGTTCCATAACAAAGGGCTCACAGCGAGTCATGGGAGGGTCACCACACCGTGGGGCGTCATCGAAAACAACCGCCTGCCACCGTTCGACGGAGTTCCGTCATCGCGCTGACCGGATTGGTTCCCGCAGGGCTCGTATCGGTCACCGCCGCCTCCGAGGTAGGCGAGGCCGCACCTCTCGCGACCGCCGTCCATACGCCGGAAGACCAGGACGTTCAGGGCGCCGCCCAAGCGGTCGCCGAACCCGTCGCCGGGGCCGAATTCCTCGCGCACGCAATGGCGAAGGCCGCGCCCACCGCCACGCCCGTGGTGAAAACCGTTGCCCTGCCGAGTGGTCGGCAGGCCGCCGCGATGCCGGCCGGGCCGCTCGGCATCCCCGGTGTCGCCGTCGCGGCCTATGCGAACGCCGAACGGATCCTGGCGGCCGAGAACCCGGTGTGCGGCATGCCGTGGTCGCTGCTGGCCGGTATCGGCCGGGTCGAGTCCACCCACGCCTACGGCGGCAAAGCCGACGCCGACGGCAACCCGCTCAGCCCGGTCTACGGCCCCGTGCTGGACGGCTCGCTCACCGGCAACCACGTCGTCCGCGACTCCGACGACGGCGCACTGGACGGCTTGGACAGCTACGACCGCGCGATCGGCCCGATGCAGTTCCTGCCCGACACCTGGAAGCGCTACGGGGCCGACGGCAACGGCGACGGCATCGCCGATCCGCAGAACCTCTTCGACGCCGCGCTGACGGCCGGAAGGTACCTGTGCGACGGCGGCCTGAACATGCGTGACCTGTCGCAACAGTCCAAGGCGATCCTGCGCTACAACCACTCCATGGCCTACGTCGCGAACGTCATGGCCTGGGAGACCTCCTACAGCACGGGGGTCGCACCCCGGGCCGGGGATCTGCCCAAAATTTGACACGCCTAAAATTCCTGCCATGCCAGTGGTTACGGAATCGGATGTGCGGGGTGCCCTCGCGAAGGTCGACGACCCGGAGATCCGCAAGCCGATCACCGAACTGGGCATGGTGAAAAGCGTCGTCATCGGCGCCGATAGCGATGTCCACGTGGAGATCTATCTGACGACGGCGGGCTGCCCCCTGCGCACCGAGATCACGCAGCGGGTGAGCAAGGCCATCGCCGACGTGCCGGGTGTAGGCGCCGTCAGCGTCGACCTCGACGTGATGGACGACGAGCAGCGCACCGCACTGCGCAAGCAGCTGCGCGGCGACTCCGCCGATCCGGTCATCCCCTTCGCTCAGCCCGGCTCGCTGACCCGCGTCTACGCGGTGGCCTCCGGCAAGGGCGGCGTGGGTAAGTCCAGCGTCACGGTGAACCTGGCCGCCGCCATGGCCGCGCGCGGCCTGTCGGTCGGCGTGCTGGACGCGGACATCTACGGTCATTCCATCCCGCGCATGCTCGGCACCGACGCCAGGCCGACGCAGGTGGAGCGGATGATCATGCCGCCGAGCGCGCACGACGTGAAGATGATCTCGATCGCGCAGTTCACCCAGGGCAACACCCCGGTGGTCTGGCGCGGCCCGATGCTGCACCGGGCGTTGCAGCAGTTCCTCGCCGACGTGTTCTGGGGCGACCTCGACATCCTGCTGCTCGATCTGCCGCCGGGCACCGGCGACGTGGCGATCTCCATCGCGCAGCTGATCCCGAACGCGGAGATCCTGGTCGTGACCACCCCGCAGCCCGCCGCCGCCGAGGTGGCCGAGCGCGCGGGCGCGATCGCCCTGCAGACCCGGCAGCGTATCGCGGGCGTGGTGGAGAACATGTCCTGGCTGGATCTGCCGGACGGCACCCGGATGGACCTGTACGGCTCCGGCGGCGGGCAGGCCGTCGCCGACCGGCTCACCCGCGCGGTGGGCGCGACCGTGCCGCTGCTCGGCCAGATCCCCATCGAACAGGCGCTGCGCGAAGCGGGCGACGAAGGAACCCCGATCGTGCTGCGCGATCCGGAGAACCCCGCCGCCAAGGCCCTGCAGGAGGTCGCCGACAAACTCGCCGTCCGCCGCCGCGGCCTCGCGGGCATGTCCTTGGGCATCGACACCACAAGGCATCTGTAGGAGCCACGCGCGAGCCCGCCTGTCGGTGCTCGCTAATAAGCTCGTGCCATGCTCACCATGCTGTTGTATGTGCTGATCGTCGGCTTGGTCGCCGCGGTGCTGTTCCTACTGGCCAGTGCGGTGTTCGGGCGGGCGGAGGAGCTGGGGCCGCTGCCGGAGGGTACGACGGCCACCGTATTGCCGGTGGAAGGGATCACCGGGGCGGACGTGCGCGCGTTGCGCTTCCAGCAGGTGGTGCGCGGCTACAAAGCCGGAGAGGTGGATTGGGCGCTGGCCCGGCTGGCCGCGCGGATCGATGAGCTCCAGCACCAGCTGGCCGAGGCGCAGGCCGCGCGGTGGCAGACGCCGATCGCGCCGGAGTCGAAGTGAACACCAGCGCCGACGACGGGCTGGTCCGCTGCGCGTGGCCGCTGGATTCCCAGCTCTACCGCGACTACCACGACTACGAGTGGGGCAAGCCCCTGCACGGCGACGACGCCTTGTTCGAGCGGCTCTGCCTGGAGGCCTTCCAATCCGGGTTGTCCTGGCTGACCATCCTGCGCAAACGCCCGGCCTTCCGCGCGGCGTTCGCCGATTTCTCGATCGCACGGGTCGCGGAGTTCGGCGACGACGACGTCGCCCGGCTGATGGCCGACGCGGGCATCGTCCGCAACCGCAGCAAGATCGACGCGGCGATCGCCAACGCCCGCGTCGCCCGCGACCTCGAGGTCGGTCTGGACGAGTTGCTCTGGTCCTTCGCGCCGCCGCCGCGCCCGCGCCCGCGCTCCGGCGCGGAGGTGCCCGCCACCACACCCGAATCCACCGCCATGGCAAAAGAATTGAAGCGGCGCGGATTCCGGTTCGTGGGACCGACCACGGCGTACGCCCTGATGCAGGCGACCGGAATGGTCGATGATCATGTGGCCGACTGCTGGGTGGGCAGCGCCCGCCCCGACACGGGCCGACCGGTCACTTTTTGAACTCAGCTATCCGTCCACATCGGCGATAGGGAAGAATGGGACGGGTGTAGCTCGCCAAACGCCGGCGAGCTACCTGGTTGGTGACAACTGGAGTTCCAAGAAAGTGCGCAAGGACCGCGCAGATCTGGAGGGAGCAGAGGATGGCGGCCATGAAGCCCCGTACCGGGGATGGTCCCCTCGAGGCAACCAAAGAAGGGCGTGGAATCGTTATGCGGGTTCCACTCGAGGGTGGCGGGCGTCTGGTCGTCGAACTCACGCCGGACGAGGCAGCGGCGCTCGGTGACGAACTGAAGAGCGTCACGAGCTGAGTGGCCCCGGCTGAGCATTCGGCCCTCGCCGTCGCGGCCGACGTTCTGGCCTGCCCGGAATGCCTGCGGGCGCACCGGGATGCCGCGTCGCTCGCGTTCGAGTCGCGGGATCGAGCACTGCGTTGCGGTCGCGGCCACAGTTTCGACGTCGCCAGACAGGGTTACGTCAGCCTGCTGACCGGTGCGTCGACCAAGATGACCGGGGACACCGCGGCCATGCTCGACGCCCGCGCTGCCTTCCAGGGCGAAGGCCACTTCGCGCCGATCGCCGACGCGGTGACGCGCGCGGCGACCGGGCACCGAGCGGACGGCCCGGTACTGGAGATCGGCGCGGGCACCGGCTACTACCTCGCCAAGGCGCTCGACGCCGCTCCCCCGGCCGTCGGCATCGGGCTGGACGTGGCCAAACCGGCCGTCCGGCGGTGCGCTCGCGCCCACCCGCGCGCCGCGGCGGTGCTGGCCGACGCCTGGCGCGGGTTGCCGATCCGCGACGGCGCGCTTGCCTGCGTGCTGTCCGTCTTCGCCCCGCGCAACCCCGGCGAGATCGCCAGGGTGCTCGCCGCGGACGGTCGCTTCGTCGTCGCCACACCCACCGAACGCCACTTGCGCGAACTGATCGAGCCGCTGGACATGGTCCGGGTCGATCCGGACAAGAACCGCAGGCTCGACGCCGCGATGGCGGGACATTTCGAGTCCGTCGACCGGACGTTGATCGAGTATCCGATGACGCTGGCCCGAACCGATGTCGAGCACGTGGTGGGCATGGGACCGTCCGCGCATCACGCGGCCGTCGGAGCGGAGCGGCTCGCGCGACTGCCGGAGACCGTCGAGGTGACCGCGTCGGTCGTCGTCGGCGCCTACCGTGCGGCGTGATCGCCCGGCTCAGCCTTTCCTGACCTCGTCGTAGACCGCGACCGTGCGGGCCGCGATGCGCGACCAGTCGAATTCGGAGATCGCGCGCTCGCGCCCCGCGGCGCCGAGCCGGGCGGCCAGCTCCGGGTCACCGGCCACCTCGTTCACGGCGGCGGCGAGCCCGTGCTCGTAGTCCGCGGCGGCGCCGGCGTCGTAGTGCACCAGTCGTCCGTTGCGGTCGTCGACCACCTCGGGGATCCCGCCCACGTCGGAGGCGACCACCGCGGTCGCGCAGGCCATCGCCTCCAGGTTGACGATGCCCAGCGGCTCGTACACCGACGGGCACACGAACAGCGCCGCGGCGGCGAGGATCTGCCGGATCCGCTCGGTCGGCAGCATCTCGCGCACCCAGAACACGCCGCCGCGCCGCTGTCGCAGCTCCTGGACCGCGGCGGCGACCTCCTGCGCCAGCTCGGGCGTGTCCGGCGCGCCCGCGCACAGCACGAGCTGGATGTCGGGGTCGAAGTCGCGGGCGGCGGCCAGCAGGTGGCCGACGCCCTTCTGGCGCGTGATGCGGCCGACGAAGGCGACAATGGGGAGGTCGGTCCGCACACCGAGCTCGGCGAGCACCGGCGGTTCGTCACCCGCCGCGGGGCCGGGATGCCAGACCGCGCCGTCGATGCCGTTGTGCACCACGTGCACGCGGTCCGGGTCGACCGCGGGGTAGGCGTCGAGCACGTCGTGGCGCATGCCCTCGCTCACCGCGATGACGGCGTCGGCGTGCTCCACAGCGTTTCGCTCCGACCAGGACGAGAGCCGGTAGCCGCCGCCGAGCTGCTCGGCCTTCCACGGTCTGCGCGGCTCCAGGGAATGGGCGGTCAGCACGTGCGGCATCCCGTAGAGGGTCGCGGCCAGATGCCCGGCCAAGCCGCTGTACCAGGTGTGCGAGTGCACCACGTCCACGTCACCCACGGCGTCGGCCATCCGCAACTGGGCGGACATCATCTGCAGCGCGGCGTTGGCGGCGTACAGCGACGGATCCGGTTGATGAACCACGGCATCGGCGCGCTCGACGCCCATGCAGTGCACGGTCACCTCGCACAGATGACGCAAATGCGACGTCAACTGCGTGACGTGCACTCCGGCCCCGCCGTATACCTCGGGGGGATACTCGCGGGTCAGCATCGCGACGCGAAGCCGGTCCCGCTCGCCGGAATCCACCGCCGAACGTCCGCCATCCGTGCCGAAACTCACCGATCCAAACTAAACGTTCGAGTCCGCGGCGGCCACTCACGCGCGCTCAACCCGGTAGTTTGGCAGGTGTGAGGAGCCAGCCGCACGTACTCGGAATCGTGCTCGCAGGTGGCGAGGGCAAGCGACTCTTTCCACTCACGGCCGACCGCGCCAAGCCCGCCGTCCCGTTCGGCGGCGCCTATCGTCTCATCGACTTCGTACTCAGCAATCTGGTCAACGCCGGTTTCCTGCGGCTGTGCGTACTCACCCAGTACAAGTCGCACTCGCTCGACCGGCACATCTCGCAGACCTGGCGGCTGTCCGGTTTCGCGGGCGAGTACATCACCCCCGTGCCCGCGCAGCAGCGCCTGGGTCCACGCTGGTACACCGGAAGCGCGGACGCGATCCTGCAGTCGCTGAACCTGATCTACGACGAGGACCCGGAATACATCGCGGTTTTCGGCGCCGATCACGTCTACCGGATGGATCCGGAGCAGATGGTGCGTCATCACATCGATTCCGGCGCGGGCGTGACCGTGGCGGGCATCCGGGTGCCGCGCAGCCAGGCGAGCGCGTTCGGCTGCATCGACAGCGACGAGTCCGGCCGCATCACACAGTTCCTGGAGAAGCCCGCGCACCCACCGGGCACCCCGGACGACCCGAACGTCACGTTCGCGTCCATGGGCAACTACGTCTTCACCACCAAGGTGCTGGTGGACTCGATCCGGGCGGACGCGGACGACTCCGACTCCGACCACGACATGGGCGGTGACATCATCCCGGCCCTCGTCGCGGCGGGGCAGGCCGGTGTCTACGACTTCGCCGACAACGACGTGCCCGGCGCCACCGACCGTGACCGCGGCTACTGGCGCGATGTCGGCACCATCGACGCGTTCTACGACGCGCATATGGACCTGGTCTCGGTGCACCCGGTGTTCAACCTCTACAACCGCCACTGGCCGATCCGCGGGGCGGCCGAGAACCTGCCGCCGGCCAAGTTCGCCCAGGGCGGGCTGGCCCAGGAGTGCATCGTGGGCGCGGGCAGCATCCTGTCGGCCGCCACCGTCCGCAATTCGGTGCTCAGCGCCAACGTCATGGTCGACGACGGCGCCACCGTCGAAGGGTGCGTGCTCATGCCCGGCGTGCGGATCGGGCGCGGAGCGGTGGTGCGGCACGCCATCCTGGACAAGAACGTCGTCGTCGGCGAGGGCGAGATCATCGGGGTCGATCTGGCGCGCGACCGCAGCCGCTTCGCCGTGAGCAACGGCGGCGTCGTCACGGTGGGCAAGGGCGTCTGGGTGTAACCGCGCCGGATCGGTTCTACGGCGCGCCCGGCTCGGGTGCGGGCGCGTTGATGCAGAACGGCGCGCAAGGCCCCGGTGTGCGCGGAACGGTGGATTTCGAGGCGCCACCGAAATCGGCGGTGCTCACCAGATAGACCACCAGCACGGCGAACAGCAGCACCGCGGCGAAAGCGATCATGGTCCGGCCCCAATGGATCGGCTTGGGACGACGCTCGTCTTCGTCCCAGAGAAACATCATCATCACCATGCCGCACCCACTTCCGGATCCACTCGGAGCATGACATCCACCAGTATCGGGGATCTTTCGCCTTTCGCGACGCTATGCGCCGAACAGTGGCTGCACGGTGGCTGTTTCGCGAATGCGGCACGAGATTCCGGAAAAACTTCGGCGGCAGACAAATTCCGCCGGGCGGGGCCGGCCTGCGAGTGGGCCGGCTACTGCGCGGGCGCAGCGGGGTTTACTGCGCGGGCGGTGCGACGTTCTGGGTGCAGAACGGCTCACAGGGGCCAGGGGTCGGCGTGGTTTTCGCCGGGCCGGTATCGAAATCGGTGTTGCTCACCACCACCATCACGAGCACGGCTCCCAGAATCACGAACAGCAGGGCCAACATCGTCGGCCGCAACCAACTCGTCCGGCGTTCGGTCACGACTTCCCCCATGGCCGCTACTTCAAGGGGAGTTAGTTCACGCATAACTGTTTCCTCACTGAGTTCTTTCTCAGCGCATACCCCGGATTCCGGGGTGGAATCAGACTGCCGCGAACCACTAACCGCGTGAGGCGCAGAGCAATCCGTCGCCGACCGGAATCAGCACACAGGTGAGTTCCGGATTCTCCGCGATGGCGCGGGTCGCGGCGCGCACCGCCTGCGTGGCCGGATCACGTTGCGCCGGATCGGGTACGCGCCCGCCCAGCAGCGCGTTGTGCAGCAGGATGGCGCCGCCGTCGCGCAGCAGGCGCACCGCTTGGGCGACGTACTCCGGATGTTCCAGCGGCGACGCGTCGATGAAGACCAGGTCGTAGGCGCCGTCGGCCAGCCGGGGCAGCACGTCCAGCGCCCGCCCGTTGATCAGGCGGGTGCGCGCGGGCGGGATGTCGGCGGCGCGGAACGCCTCCTTGGCCGCACGCTGGTGTTCCGGCTCCGAATCGATGGTGGTCAGCGTGCCGTCCTCGCGCATACCGTCCAGCAGCCACAGCCCGCTGATACCCGCGCCGGTGCCGACCTCGACCACCGCGCGCGCACGGAGCAACTGCGCGTACATGCTCAGCAGCGCGCCCACCGAGGGCGGCACGGGTACCGCGCCGAGTTCGGTGGCCCGTTCCCGCGCGCTGACGAGGATTTCGTCTTCCACGACGGATTCCTCCACGTAGGCGAGATTCCGCTCCAGATTCGATGCCACGGGTATGAGGCTAACGCCGGGCGGGTGATCTCGGCGTTCCGGACAACACGCGCCGCCCGCCATTTCCGCCGCCGGTTTTCTCAGGCGACCCTCAGGATCTCCATAACCCGGCCATATCAGGACAAGAAAGAGTATGGGCAACGCAAGACCACCGACCGCGCCTTGACGCGGGACACGGGAACAACGGCATACCGATCGTCTGTTGTATCCGTACGTGACGGACCGTAGACCCGGTCCGGAGCGAGTTCCCACGTTTGCGGTCCTTAGTAGGAGGTAGCCCCATCCACATGGTCGATGCGGCGCGCGAATACGCCACCCTGCCCGAGCAGATCCTGCCGGTCGAGACCGAGTCCGCCGAGGACGCGGTCGAGCTGACCGGGACTGCTGCCTTCGATGCCACCGGTGACCGGTCGGCCATGCCGACATGGGATGAACTCGTCCGCGAGCACGCGGACCGGGTCTACCGTCTGGCCTACCGCCTCTCCGGCGACGCACAGGACGCGGAGGACCTCACCCAGGAGACGTTCATCCGAGTGTTCCGTTCGCTGTCGAATTACCAACCGGGCACCTTCGAGGGGTGGCTACACCGCATCACGACCAACCTGTTCCTGGACATGGTCCGCCGCCGGAACCGGATCAGGATGGAAGCTCTGCCCGAGGACTACGACCGGGTGCCCGCCGAGGGCCCTGGCCCGGAGCAGGCCTACCACGACGCCCGGCTGGATCCCGACCTGCAATCGGCCCTGGATTCGCTCGCTCCGGAGTTCCGCGCGGCCGTGGTCCTGTGTGACATCGAGGGGCTGTCCTACGAGGAGATCGGCGCTACGCTCGGCGTGAAACTGGGCACTGTGCGCAGTCGGATCCACCGTGGACGCCAAGCCCTGCGCGACTACCTTGCGCATAATGGAAGTGAGCAGCGGTTCGCCGCTGACGCGAACATCGGGTGATCCGTCGGAAGCCGGCATCGCCCGAACATCGGTCGATGTCGGTTGGAAGGGTGAGCACCGAATGAGTGGCGACTTCAGCACGTCCGGTCGTCGTCCGCCCCGTTTTCGCCCCACCGAGCATCTGGCGAGCGAGGCGATCGCGGCGTACGTGGACGGTGAGCTGCGGATGAACGCCTACCTGCGTGCCGCTCAGCATCTGTCGCTGTGTCCCGAGTGCGCGGCGGAGGTCGATGCCCAGCAGCAGGCGCGCATCGCACTGCGGCATGCGGGCCAGGTCGCGATTCCCACCGGGTTGCACGACAGCCTGACCAGGATTCCCCTCGCGGAGCTGCCCGGCGGCGCGTCCAGCGGCCGCACGCCCTCCTCGACAACCGGTCAGTCCGGGCGCAACGACGCGGTTTTCGGCTTTCTGACCGATTCGTTCACCGCGACCCGGTGGACCACGTGGTGGCGCAAGTAGAGTTTCCCGAGTGACCACCGAATCGACGAATTCCGGATCGGCCGACACCTCGGATTCGGCGGCCAACCGCGGGAATCTCCGTCCACCGGACGCACCCGTGCTCGGCCCGCGCCCGGTCTACCGGCCCCATGTCGACACGCACACCGCGCGGGCCTTCCGCAGACCGTCCGGCCTGTCCGGTTCGTTCGCCGAGCCGCATCCGCTCCGCAAGGCCGGCTCGGCGCCGCAGTCCGGTCCCGAACTGCAGAACCGGCCACCCGACGCGGTGCTGGCCGAAGCCTTCGGCCGCCCCGAAGGCTCCACCGAACTCTTGCAGCGCGATCCCGACGCGGCCGGTGAGCAGGGTCCGGCCGCCGGGCCCGCCGATCCGTGGCGTGACCCGGAGGCCATCGCGCGCCTCGGCGCTCCCGCGGTGCCCACACCCAAACCGCAGGCGCTGCCGCAGGCGGAGAAGCTCAGCGCCCGCGAAGTGCTGTTCGGTTCGCGGGTCGCGCCCAAGGCGCTGGCTCTGCTCGCGCTGGTCGCGCTCGTCATCGGCCTGCTCGGCGGGCTGGTCGGACGACTGACCGCGGAAACCGCCTCGACGCTCACCTCACGCAAGGTGACGCTCGAACAGGGCGGCGACGGCACCCGCCCGCACGGCCTGATCGCGCAGGTGGCCAACGCAGTGTTGCCGTCGGTCGTCTCCATCCGGGTGACGGTCGGCGAGAACGGCGCCACCGGCTCCGGCGTGGTGATCGACGGTGGCGGCTACGTCGTCACCAACAACCACGTCGTTTCGATGGCCGCCCAGGACAAGAGCAACCGGTCCGCGATCCAGGTGCAGTTCTCCGACGGCACCCGGGTACCGGCCCAGATCGTCGGCCGCGACCCGAAGACCGACCTGGCCGTGCTGAAGGTCGATGTGAAGAATCTCACCGTAGCCCAGCTCGGCAAGTCCGGCAACGTCCAGGTCGGCGACGACGTGCTGGCCATCGGTTCGCCGCTCGGCCTGAGCAAGACGGTCACCTCCGGCATCGTCAGCGCCCTGCATCGCCCGGTGAAGCTGGAGGGCGAGGGCAGCGACACGAAAGCCGTGATCGACGCCGTGCAGACCGACGCCTCGATCAACCCGGGTAACTCCGGTGGCGCGCTGGTGGACATGGACGGCCGGGTCATCGGCATCAACACCGCCATTCGCAGCGAAACCGGCGGCTCGGTCGGCCTCGGCTTCGCGATCCCGGTGGACAAGATGATCGATGTCGCGCAGACCCTGATCCACGACGGCGTGGTGCACCACCCGACCATCGGCCTGAGCGCACGCACCAAGCAGGTGGCCAACGAGGTCATGAGCGGCGCCGCCGTGGCGGACGTGGTGGCTGGCGGTCCCGCCGCGCGGGCCGGGATCGTGGAGGGCGACGTGATCGTGAAGGTCGGCGATCGGGAGGTCACCGGTCCGGACGAGCTGGTCGTCGCGGTGCAGTCCCGCAAGATCGGCGAGACGGTGAACGTGCAGTTGATCCGGGATGGCAGGCAGGTGGACGTGCCGGTGACCCTGGAATCCGACTGAACCGCTGGTCGGATCGCCAGGTAGCCTGGTTACGTGTTCAGCAACATCGGCTGGAGCGAGATGGTCATCCTGCTCGTCGCCGCCCTCGTGATTCTCGGCCCGGAGCGCTTGCCCGGTGCCGTGCGCTGGACCACGCGCAGCCTGCGGCAGGTGCGCGATTACGCGAGTGGCGCCACTTCCCAGCTGAAAGAGGAGCTGGGTCCGGAGTTCGAGGATCTGCGCAAGCCGCTGGCCGACCTGAACGAACTGCGCGGCATGACGCCGCGGGCGATGGTGACCAAACATCTTCTCAACGGCGACGATTCGCTGTTCCGGGATTTCGACAGCGCGCTGCCCGATTCCAAGGATTTGTACAGCACGAACAGCGGGATGCCGGACTATCCGATGCCCAAGTTGGATAAGCCGTTGGAGCGCAACGAACGTCCACCGATCGACACCGACGCCACCTGAACGTCAAGCAGACTAGACGCATTGAGCTGTTCAGCTGTCTAGACTTCGCACATGTCGGCCGATGACGTGGCGCGCGTGTTCGCGATCGAGGACAAGGTCGAGCGACTGAAGGCGGCCACCGACGGGGTGGCGGCGGCCCAGCAGACCATCAACGAACTGACCAGGATTCGGCGTGCCGTGATCCGGGAGCTCCATGCCGAAGGCTGGACGTTCGCCAGAATCGGTGCGGCCGCTGGGCTTTCCCGGGCCCGCATCCACCAGGTGAGTACACAGGGACCCGCGCCGGAAGGACTGTTCTTCGGGCACGGCTCGCTCACCGTGCTCGTCCCCGAGGTGCGCGCCGGGCGGGTGATCGGCGCGCCGGATCCCGCGGCTCCGCAACGATTGGCCGAGCTACTACGCGAACTCGGTTTCAACGTGGCGGTCGAGCATTTCCTACCGGGCCGTCCGATCGACCTGCGGCGCGATGGCCTGATCGTGTTGGGCGGGCCGGAACTGTCCCCCAGTTTGCGCCAGTTGGTCGCCGCCGACCCCCGATTGCGCCGCGCGGTGGCCAGAATGGGCGATGCGCGCCGGGGCATCGAGGACCGTGCGGCCCGGCGGGTGTACCGGCCGGGCGGCCCCGAACCGCACGACATCGCCTATCTGGGCAGGCTTCCCAGGCCCGACGGGCGGGGCAGCGTACTGATGATCGACGGCATGCATCCGCCCGGCTCGCTCGGCGCGATCCGGCTGCTCGCCACCCGCCTGGCCACTCTGCACGAGCGAGCGAGCAACCACCTGTTCTCGGTGTTGATCGCCTGTCGCTTCGACCGCGCCACCGGCGAGCCACTGGAGGCCGAACTGCTCACGCCGGTCTACCGGCACGATCCCGAGAACAGATCGCCCGCAACAGGTCTGCGCCGCTGAGCCGCGACCCGGACAGAAGCCGCCGAGCTATCACCGCCGCCGGGTGCCCGATCCCGTTCTCGGGGCTCGGAATTCGACGGCCTTCGCGCGAGAGGTGGCCTTCGGGGCGCATCCGACGCACTGCCGCAGCAAGTTTCAGCAAATATGTGGACACCGTAACTGTGTGCATGCCACATCAAGAATTGAATCGGCGGATATCTCCCGCGCTGACGAACGAGTACTGAGGCCCTCTCACCGATTGCCTGTTCACGGCCACCTTGCCGTGACTCCCGAACAGCCGCACATTAGTGTGGCCCAGGTCACCAGCCCTGCCGCGAGCACGTTCATGCACGGATGATTGAATAGCTGGACGATAACCGCTTCGAGACCGACGTCGTCCCGTCCATCCACAGCTCCGCGAAGCGGGCGCATGCGGCGTCCGGCAAGGAGGAAATCGTGAATCCGCTATTGCTCATCGGCGGAGCCGTCCTGGCGGTGGGCCTGCTCGGCCTGATCGTCAGCGTGCTGCTGCGACCGACCGGATCGAAGGCTCACGTGACCGTCGCCGACCTGCAGGCCCGGCTGGCACAGGAACAGTCGGCCACGTCCCCCGATGCGGACGACTCGGCGGACGACGAGCCGGAGTCCGACCCGCCGCATACCGCCGACGCCGAAGCGGCCGATTCCGGACGCGAGGAGCCCGAACAGCCCACCGATGCCGACGAGCTCCGCGACGCGGCGGCGGATGCGGCCACGGACGAAGGGGCAGGCCAGGTACTGCTACCGGATCGTCGCCGCCGCGCGGATTGACCTTCCGACATCAGCCGCACCGGTCGCAGGCTCAGCTACCGCGGGACCGTCGTGGACGCCCGCGAGAGTTCCGCCACCGACGCTTCCCGCCGCGAGAGGTTGCCGGAATCGGCCGCACCGGCATACCCGAGGCATGCGCAGGCGGGGGATCGATCAGCGCACTGTGGTCCGCGTACGCACCGCCGTCGAACTCGACACGCCGAGCCTCATGACGGCGCCGCCGGGCCCGTCGGCTTGATCGACACACTCGGATCCCGCCGGACCGATACCGCGCGCATCGGGCGATCGCGGGCCGCTGACGTCATCGGCACCAACTCAGCAGGGCAAGGAACCCGGTCGACCCCCGACGCGTGGACACCGGACGAGACGGCCATCTCCACTGTGCCCGGCAGCGCACCCTCCCCACTGGATCGCCTCGAGGCGCCCATTCACCGCTGAGCAGTCCGAGGCTCGTGCCCGTACGCCGGATTGGACCGCCGGTCGGCGGGAATACCCGGCCGCAGAGCCGCACATCCGGTCGGCGGCGCGTCCCGATCCCCCTTGCACGGCGCGCCCACTCGGCCCACACTTGATTTGCTAGAAATTAGCTAGAAGTAGGTGACGGTGCGTTGCGCTTCGGCCCCGCCACGTTCTGCCCGGCCCGCCCCATCGAGAGGAGAATGCGCCGTGACCGCCACCCAGATCGCCGTCCTCTGCTCGCTTGTCGGCGCAGCGAGCCTGCTCGCCACCATCGGGTTGCTGCACGGACCGGCGAACCGTCGGCGCCGGGTCGGCGTCGCCGAGCACGTGATCGCGGAACAATTGCCTGCCCCTGCGCTCCCGACCTGCCCGATCGGCAGACCGCAGCGACTACCCGTCGAGCCGTTGACCGTGGGCGAGGCACACGAACTCATGCAACGCCACCGGATCTGTGAGCCCTCCGAGTGCGTCTACAAGTACGCGGCCTTCCGGACCCTGATCGAGGCCGGATACATGCGCGACCCGCATGCGGAAGGGGCCTGACCGCATCCGCATGCGGCGCGAGAGCGGGTCAGGCCGCGGCGCAGGCGGGCCGGAGGGTGTTCATCGGCGGGCGGTCCAGCAGGGAGACCTCGGTGCGATGCGCGGTGAACTCGTCACCGATCAGCGGGAACTGGGTCAGTGCGGCCCCGGAGTCCTGGATGCCGCTGCGGCCGAGCACGGTGCCGAGGATCTGGCGGCTCATCACCCCCAGGTCGGCCAGCGGCCGGTTGCGATGCGTGCGCACACCGAGATTGACCTGGCCGATCGCGGACATGCCGAGCCGGTCGTAGGTGTCGAGCAGCAGCCCGATCTCCACGCCGTAGCCCGGTGCGAACGGCACCGAGGTGAGCAATTCGCGGGTGCCCGCGTACTCACCGCCGAGTGGCTGCAACACCTGCGACAGCTCCGGTCGCAACGCGGCCAGCAGAGGCCGGGCGACCAGTTCGGTGACGCGGCCGCCGCCGTGCGCGTCCACCGCGCCGCCCTGCCGCAACGGTCTGCGGTAATACGCCTTGGTCAGGTGCATGTCGTCGACCGTGAGCAGCGGGCCGAGCAGTTTCGGCACGAAGGCGGGATCCGGGTCGATGAGGTCGGAGTCGACGAAGGCGATCAGATCGCCGCTGGTCACCGCCAGAGAGCGCCACAACACCTCGCCCTTGCCCGGCACCGGCTCCAGCTCCGGCACCGCCTGCTCGCGGCTGATCACCTCGGCGCCCGCGGCGCGGGCCCGCTCCGCGGTGGCGTCGGTCGAGCCGGAGTCCAGCACGATCAGCTCGTCCACCAGCGTGCCGAGCAGCGGCCGGATGCTGGCCACCACGTCGGCCACGGTCCGTTCTTCGTTCAGTGCGGGCAGCACCACCGACACGGTGCGCCCGGCTTTCGCGGAGACGAGCTCGTCCACGCGCCAGTTCGGGGTGTCCCAGGTATTGGTCGTCGCCCAGGCGGGCTCACGGTGTTGAAATGTCATGCCAGACCTCGCAAGGTTCGTGCGGGGGGCCGGATGCCCTGGATCGCGGCGATCATGTCCACGACCCGCCGGGTCGCGGCGACTTCGTGGACACGAAAGACTCTGGCGCCGGCCGCCGCCGACCACGCTGTCGCCGCCAATGTGCCCTCCAGCCGTTCGGAAAGACCGACACCTAGAGTCTCCCCGATGAAATCCTTGTTGCTCAGCGCCATCAAGACTGGCCATCCGGTTTTTACAAGAACGTCGACTCCGCGCAACAGTTCGAGACCGTGGTAAGTGTTCTTGCCGAAATCATGCGTCGGATCGATCAGAATCGAATCCCGGCGCACCCCCGCCGCGAGCGCGTTCTCGGCCGCCCGCACCACCGTTTCGGTGACCTCGCCCACCACGTCGGCGTAGCGGACCCGGTGCGGCCTGGTGCGCGGCACCGCGCCACCGGTATGGCTGCACACCACGCCCGCGCCGTGCGCGGCGGCCACCGGAACGAGATCGGGATCCGCGCCGGCCCAGGTGTCGTTGATCAGATCCGCACCCTCGCCGACCGCGGCCAGCGCCACGTCGGCGCGCCAAGTGTCGACGCTGATCAGCAGCTCCGGGTACTTCGCGCGAATGGCCGCGACGAACGGCACCACACGGCGCGTTTCCTCGGCCGCGTCCACCGAGTCACCCGGCCCGGCTTTCACCCCGCCGATGTCGACGAGGTCGGCGCCCTCGTCCACCGCGCGCGCCACGGCGTCCATGGCCGCCGCATCGGTGAACGTGGCGCCGCGGTCGTAGAACGAGTCCGGAGTGCGGTTCACGATCGCCATCACCAGCGCTCGATCCGTCGCCACCGGCCGCCCGCACAGCGTGGGAAGCGGCGCCGCGGTCGAGCTGAACATGTCGCTCTCCCGCCTCTCCGCGAATCAGGCCGTACAAATCAGGAGACAGGGATCGCGGTCGGGTCGTGCCGTCGGGGCTCGGACGTACCCGGCGAGTGACTCGTGTGCTCGCGAAACCAGTCGTCTCCTAATTCCCAGACCGTACCAGTCTCGCGCCACAAGATCAGCGCGCAGTCCTGCGGCGGCACCGGCAGAACCACCGTCACCAGGCGCTTTCCCGAATGTCAGCTCTTCGGGGCGCGGCCCGCGGCCACGTCGGTGGCGTAATCGGCATAGGCGGGAACGTAGCCCTCGGCGCGGCCCGCGAGAACGTACAGCGCACTGTCGGGATCCTCGGTGTAGCCCTGCTTGCGCAGTTCGACCTTGCGGCTCTTGAACGTCGAGGTCTGCTCCAGCTCGTGCACGATACGGATGAACAGCGGAACGGCATAACCGGGCAACTGCTCGTAGGCCAGCTTCGCAACAGCCGCCCCGTCGAATTCCGCGCCCGGATGCAGGGTCACCGCGGCCATGCCCGCCTTGCCGTCGGTTCCCGGGATGTCCACACCGTAGACCACCGCCTGCTCGATCGACTCCGCCTTGCTCAGCGCGCCCTCCACCTCGGTGGTCGCCACGTTCTCCCCCTTCCAGCGGAACGTGTCGCCGAGCCGGTCCACGAACGCGATGTGGTGCCAGCCCTGGTCGCGCACCAGATCGCCGGTGTCGAACCAGACGTCCCCGGATTCGAAGCCGTCGCGCACCAGCTTGGCCTCGGAGGCGGCCTTGTCGGTGTAACCGTCGAACGGGGAGCGGTCGGTCACCTTGGCCAGCAGGAGGCCGACGCCGCCGGTGCCCACCCGGCGCAGGCGGCCGTTCTTGTCGCGCTTGGCCTTTCCGGTCTCCTCGTCGTACTCCACGACCGCATACGGCAGCGGACCGAAGCCCGCCGTCCGGTCCACGCCGAAGGCGTTGACGAAGGCGATGTTCGCTTCGCTCGCGCCGTAGAACTCCACGATGCGCTCGATGCCGAACCGGGACTTGAACTCGTCCCACAATTCCGGACGCAATCCGTTGCCGACGGCGAGCCGGACCAGGTGCTGCCGGTCGGCCGGCTTGGCGGGCTGGTTGATCAGATAGCGGCACAGCTCGCCGATGTAGATGAACGCCGTGGCCTGCTCGCGAATGACGTCGTCCCAGAACCGGGACGCGGAGAAACTCCGGCCGAGGGCGAACGTGCCGCCGGAGGCCAGGACCGCGGACAAGGCGACGGTGAGCGCGTTGTTGTGGTAGAGCGGCAGGCAGCAGTACAGAGTGTCGTTGCCGCGCAGGCGGATCCCGAGGCCGCCCAGTCCGGCCATGCTCTTGGTCCAGCGCAGATGGGTCATCACGCTGGCCTTCGGCAGTCCGGTGGTGCCGGAGGTGAAGATGAGGAACGCCCGCTCGCGCGCGGTGACTTCCGCGCAGCTCGGCGGGTCGCCGTCGTCGGCATCGCGGGCGGCCGCCCGGAGTTCGTCGGCGGGCAGGACGTTGCCGGGCGGTTCGGGCAGCGAGTCGATCGCCTCGGCGCATTCCGCGCCGACCACGTTCAGCACGCTGTCGAGCAGGCCGAGGCTGTGCGCCAGCACCTGGTCGCGCTGATGATGGTTGAGCAATCCCACGGTGGCACCGAGTTTGACCGTCGCCAGCACGACGAACAGAGTCTCCGGCCGGTTGGTCATCAGCACGCCCACCACGTCGCCGCGCCGCACGCCCCGGGCCGTGAGCACGCTCGCGTACCGGTTCACCTCCGCGTTGGCCTCGCCGTAGGTGTAGCTCGCGCCCTCGAACCGCAGGAACAGTCGATCCGGATGGCGGTGCGCGTTGCGCTGGAAGTACAGGCCCACCGACGACTCGGAATCC
>NZ_BAFR01000164.1 GCF_000308435.1 Nocardia araoensis NBRC 100135
CCGCCCGTGCTCGGCGAATGGACCGAGTACGAGTGAACTGGACGCTGACCCCGGATCAGTTCGCGCTGGCCTGGTCACGCACCGACGGGGATCGCATTCCCTATCCACTCGCCGTGCGCCTGTCGGCGCGCGACACCGCGGAACGCACCGCGCAGCTTCCGGCGCTGGATCGCTGGTGTGATCAGGTGCTGGACGCGGATCTGGAAGCGGCGCTGCGCATTTTGGCCCAGCCGGATCTGCGGGTCGAGGTGTTCGGTCAGCGTGACGCGGCGCCCAGCCCGGCACCGCTCGAAAACGGCGGACCACGCCCGCCGACGGGCGCCGGGCGGGAACCCGAGTCGGCGGCACGGCCGATCCGTATCCTCGGCGCCGCCGCAGGGAACATCGCGGTGGTCGCGGCGCAGCGCCCCGGCGCTACACCCGATCGCGGCGGCGACGTGCGGTTGTTCGCGGGCAGTTCGAAAACCCTGTGTCCGCGGATCGTTTCGATGCTCCCGGAGAGCAGCCCCGGCACGCTCCCGCGCCTGACCGCTCCCCTGTCCCAGGTCGGCGAGGACAGCCGCAACCTGGTCACCGTTCCGGTCGCCGGTCCGTCCACTCCGTCCCGGATCCGCAAGTTGCTCAGGCAGCCGCGCGAAGGCATCGGACAGATGGTCGTCTCCGCCCGCCGCGGCGCGGGGGAACTGCGCCCGTTCGGCGTGCTCTGCTGGATCGACGTGGTCGCCGACGGCAGGTACGCGGTGCGCACCGGCACGGACGTCGACGTCGTCGCGGTGACCGCGGAGCGTTTGGCCGCCCAGCTTCGACCGCTGGTGGCAGCGGCCGCGCGCACGTCGACGGCCTACGCCGGGCGCTGAACAACGCGCAGGCTCGATGCGAGTCCGGCCGCACCGACGACGGGACAGCGTCACCTCGGCCGACATCGGATTCGTCGCTGAGCCACGCGGCGGCGGCTGCCCGACACCGCTCCGGGGCGGCGCGACCGAACCATTTACGGTGGACGCGTGCCACTCTACGAATTCGAAGGCAAACGTCCGCAGGTCGATCCGACCGCGTTCGTCGCGCCGACGGCGACCCTGATCGGCGACGTCCGGGTCGAGGCGGGCGCCTCGATCTGGTACGGCGCGGTGCTGCGCGCGGATCTTGCGCCGATCGTCATCCGGGAACGGGCCAACATCCAGGACAACGCGGTGCTGCACGTGCCGCCGGACGTGCCGATGGAGATCGGGCCCGGCGCGACGATCGCGCACAGCGTGGTCTTCCACGGCGCCGCGGTCGGCGCCGAGGCCATCGTCGGCAACGGAACCACGGTGCTGGACCTGGCCAAGATCGGGGCGGGCAGCATGATCGCCGCCCACTCGCTGGTGCCACCGGGAGCGGAGATTCCCGACGGCGTGCTCGCCGCCGGATCGCCCGCCGAGGTGAAACGGCAGATCGAAGGCACCCAGGCACAGATGTGGGTCCAGCTCAACCCGGGCTTCTACGCGGAGCTGGCGCAGCGTCATCGCAACGGCATCACCGAGGTCTGATCAGCACAGCAACGCGGTGACCTCGGCGTCCTCGAGCTGATGGAAGTCGCGGTACGCGCCGCCGACGCCGCCGAGCGAGCGCGGCACCCACGGGCAGACCGCCTCGTCGGCCTCGTCGGCGACCCGGCGCATCGCCTCCGTCGAGGAGACCGGGACGGCGGCCACGACGCGCGCGGGCCGGTGCAGGCGGGCGACCCGGCAGGCGGCCACGACCGTCGCGCCGGTCGCCATGCCGTCGTCGACGATCACCACCGTGCGCCCCGTCAGCGGGATCGGCCGCGACGCACCGCGCAGCACCTGCCTGCGCCGCTCCAACTCGGCCCGCTCCCGCGCCTCGATCGAGTCGACCTTCTTCAGGGTTATCCCGGTGTGCCCCAGCACATCCTGATTCAGCACCCGGACCCCGTCCTCCCCGATGGCGCCGAGCGCCAACTCGGGCTGCCACGGCACACCCAGCTTGCGAACCAGCAGGATGTCGAGGTCACCGCCGATCACCTCGCGCACCGCCGCGGCCACCGGAACTCCGCCGCGCGGCAGTCCGAGCACCAGCGGGTCCGACGCGCGTAGGTGTTCCAGATGCGCACCCAGCGCGTGACCCGCCGAGGTCCGATCGGTGTAGACCATCGATTCGAACGCTACTCCGGTCCACGCTCGGTGATCGCGAATCGACGCAACGCGAGACTCGGGTTCGTCGTGCGCACCTTGCTCAGATACGCCAGGTCGATTCCGGCGGTCAGCACGCCCGGTTCGTCGCCGAGTTCGGCGAGCACCGCGCCGACCGGGTCCACGATCATCGACGCGCCCGCGCCGCGGGGTGCGGCCTGGTCGGCGGCCGCGACGTAGACGGTGTTCTCGATCGCCCGCGCCCGCACCAGCGTGGTCCACTGGTCGACCTTGCCCGGTCCCGGGATCCACTGGGCGGGCAGCAGCAGCACCTGCGCGCCCGCCGCCGCGACCCGGCGCACGCCTTCCGGGAAGCGCAGATCGAAACAGGTCTGCATGCCGAATGTGACATCGCCGACGGTGAAGGTGGCGGGCGCCTCGATCACGCCCGGCTCGACCACGTCGGATTCGAGGTGTCCGAAGGCGTCGTAGAGGTGGACCTTCCGGTACCGGGTGACGAGGGAACCGTCCGGGCCGAGCACGACCAGGGTGTTGCGAATACGGTCGCCGCCGGGCTCGACCTGTTCCACCGTTCCGGCGACCAGGAACACGTCGAACTCGCGCGCGATCGCGCCGAGGCCGGTGACGAACGGGCCGGTCAGCGGTTCGCCGACGGCCACGACCCGCTCGTCGAGCCGGGTCACGGCAAACATCGAGTATTCCGGTGCGACGACCACGCGCGCACCCCGTTCGCGCGCCGTTCGCACGTGTTCGCGCACCGCGACGAGGTTCTGCGCGGGGTCGGTCGAAGGGGCGAACTGGACGACCGCCACGTCCAGCTGATCCGGCGTCGCATCCCGATACGCGGGCGAGGTCTCCAGTTGCATAGGTCTCACCGTATTGGGGCGGTGGCCGGGACGACCAGTATGAGGCAGTAAACTCCTGGTCAATGATGAGCACCAATCAGGTCGACAGCGTTCCTGGCGACGACGACAGGGACACCGACGGCCCGTCCTTCGCCGATCTGGGCATCGATGACCGCATCCTCGCGGCCATCGCCGATGTCGGTTACGAATCGCCCTCCCCCATCCAGGCCGCGACGATTCCCCCGTTGCTCTCCGGCGCCGATGTCGTCGGTCTCGCGCAGACCGGCACCGGCAAGACCGCCGCCTTCGCCATCCCGATCCTGATGGGTCTGGAGCCCGTCGGCCGCAGTCCGCGCGCCCTCGTGCTCGCGCCGACCCGTGAGCTCGCGATCCAGGTCGCCGAGGCCTTCGGCCGCTACGCCTCGCACATTCCCGGCCTGCACGTGCTGCCCATCTACGGCGGGCAGAGCTACGGCGTGCAGCTGTCGGGGTTGCGCCGCGGCGCGCACGTCGTGGTCGGCACGCCCGGCCGGGTGATCGATCACCTGGAGAAGGGCACGCTCGATCTGTCTCAGCTGCAGTATCTGGTGCTCGACGAGGCCGACGAGATGCTGAAGATGGGCTTCCAGGAGGACGTCGAGCGCATCCTCGCCGATACGCCCGCCGACAAGCAGGTGGCGCTGTTCTCCGCGACCATGCCCGCCGCGATCCGCAAGATCTCCAAGCAGTACCTGCACGATCCGGTCGAGATCACGGTCAAGGCGAAGACCTCGACGAACACCAACATCACCCAGCGCTGGGTGCTGGTCTCGCACCAGCGCAAGCTGGACGCGCTGACCAGGGTGCTCGAGGTGGAGTCGTTCGAGGCGATGATCATCTTCGTGCGCACCAAGCAGGCCACCGAGGAACTCGCCGAGAAGCTGCGCGCCAGAGGCTTTTCCGCCGCGGCGATCAACGGCGACATCGCGCAGAACCAGCGCGAGCGCACCATCGGCCAGCTCAAGTCCGGCGCACTGGACATCCTGGTCGCCACCGACGTGGCCGCACGCGGGCTGGATGTGGACCGCATCTCGCACGTGGTCAACTACGACATCCCGCACGACACCGAGTCCTACGTGCACCGCATCGGCCGCACCGGCCGGGCCGGGCGCAGCGGCGAGGCACTGCTGTTCGTCGCGCCGCGCGAGCGGCATCTGCTCAAGTCGATCGAGCGGGCCACCCGGCACCCGCTCACCGAGATGCAGCTGCCCACTGTGGAGGACGTCAACGCCCAGCGCGTCACCAAGTTCGGCGACACCATCACCGAGAACCTCGCCTCGTCGAATCTCCCGCTGTTCCGCAAGCTGATCGAGGATTACGAGCGCGAACACAACATCCCGCTGGCCGACATCGCCGCGGCGCTGGCGGTGGGCTCCTACGACGGCGACAACTTCTTCATGGAGCCCGAGCCGGAGGCGGTGGAGCGCCCGCACCGCGAGCGGACGCCGCGCGAGCGTCCCGCCCGCCGCTTCGACGAGGAGCGGTCCGGCGGCCCGGCCCACAGCGTCACCGGAACCGAGCTGGCGACCTACCGGATCAGCGTGGGCAAGCGGCATCGCGTGGTGCCCGGCGCGATCGTCGGCGCCATCGCCAACGAAGGCGGCCTGCGTCGCAGCGACTTCGGGCACATCAGCATCCGCCCCGATCACAGCCTGGTGGAACTGCCCGCGCAGCTGCCGGAGGAAACGCTGGAAGCGTTGCGGCGCACGCGGATCAGCGGGGTGCTCATTCAGCTGCAACTGGATCAGGGTCCGCCGCAGCAGCGCACGTTCAGCCGCGGCCAGCGCCGGGATCGCGAGGGCGGCAAGCGGCCCGAGCGCCGTAAGCCGCGTTCCTGAGCCGGGCAGGGTACGTCGAGGTCAGGCGCGCTGGCTACAGTGTTGCGGTCCGTGTGTAATTCGGCGCACGCCGGCAGCGGGTGTCCCGCGAAGACACAGGAGGGCCGCGTTTGTTCGTGTTCGGTGATCGTGTCGTCTGCACCGCCGTCGACCTCGTCCGCGCGGCGCACTGTGAGTTCGCCCTGCTGCGCGCCCTCGACGCCGAACACGGGACCATCCCGGCCGACCCCGACGACACCGCGCCGGGGTACGAGCCCGCGCCGGGAACCGATGACGTCCGCCGCCGCCTGCTCGACGACTACCGCGCGCGGTTCGGCGGCGCGGTGGTCGAGATCGACCGCCCGCCGGACGAACCGGGCCATCCCGCCCGCCATGCCGCGGCACTGACCGCCGCGCACGCCGACACGGTCGCCGCCTTGCGCTCCGGCGCACACGTGGTCCACGGGGCCACCTTCTTCGACGGCCGATTCCATTGCTCCGCCGACTTCCTGGTGCGGGCCGAACATCGGGTCCGCTACACCGTGCACGGCATCGCGCCCACGACCGCGGATCGGGTGTCCGCCGCGCTCGAACTGGCCGCCTGCGCCGAAGCGCTCGACCACTCGGGCGCGCTCACCGCGCCGCTGGTCCGGCTGCATCTCGGCGCGGAGAGCAGCGCCCGAGCGCTGAGCGAGTTGCTTCCGCTGTATCGGGCGCGCCGCAGCCGGGTGGAGCGCATCGTGGACGAGAAGCTCGGCGAACTGCTGCCCGTGCAGTGGGGCGATCCCCGCTATCTCGCCTGCGGCCGCTGCCGCACCTGCGTCGCGGCCCTCTCCGCCGCGCGTGACCTGCTGCTGGTGGCCGGCATGCCGCCCGCCGCGCGCGCCCGGCTGCGCGAAGCGGGGGTGAACACCATCGATCGGCTGGCCACCACCGAGATCACGGTTCCCGGCGTGCCGCCGCGCACCGTCTCCGCGTTGCGCCGCCAGGCGGAAATCCAACTGTGGCGGGAAGTTTCGGGCGAGCCGACCTATGCGGTGCTCGACGCGACCGTGCTCGGGGCGCTGCCCGCGCCCTCCCCGGGCGATCTCTCGCTCACCATCGCGGGCGGCGGACGGACTCCGCTCGTCGTCGAGGTCGGTGGGCCGGACACGGTGCACCTCTCGTTGCGGGGACCGAGCGGTTCGAGCGAGCCCGGCCGCGCCGCGGCCGCCGAACGCAGGGTGCTCGAGCAGGTGCTCGATTATCTGACCCAGCGCCGCCGGATCGATCCCGGCCTGCACGTCTACCACTACTCCGCGGCGGTGCGAACGGCGCTGCTGCGCTGCACCGGACGGCACGGCGTCAACGAGGAACTCGTGGACGAGCTGTTGCGCGAGGGCGTCCTGGTCGATCTGTATCCGATCGTGCGCGGCGCGCTGCTCATCGGGGAAACCTCCTACCGGCTACGCGAGCTGCGCCGGCTGCTCCCCGGCTCGACCGATTCGACCGCCGAACACGATTGCCGCACGGTGCTGCGCCTGCGCGACTGGCTGCTCGATCGCGCGGCCGAGCAAGGCGTCGCCACGCGGACCGGGAGAGCGGAAGCGTGGTGCGCCCCCGCGGTTCCCGGCGAGCCGGCACCGCCGTCGTCGCGGCCGTCGTCGCTGGAGGCCGCGCTCGCGGAATACGCCGCCGCACAGGGTGACCCGCTGCATCCCGCCGCGCTGATGGCCGCGACGCTCGGCTACCACCGGCGCGAGCGGCAGCCGCTGTGGTGGGCGCACGCCGACCGGCTCAGTCACCCGGTGCGGGAATGGCCGGAGGCCCCGGGAGTGCTGGTGGCCGACTGGGGCACCGTCGACACCAAGTGGCATCGCCGCCCCGACCGCCCGGCGATGCGGCGCTATCTCACCCTGACCGGACGGATCGGCACCGGTTCGAGCGGCGCCCCCGGCCCGAGCGCGCTCACTCCCGGTACCGCCGTCTACACCTTCTACGACCAGCCGATGCCGGAGGGCATGGTCACCACTGCGGGACGGCGGGCCACCGCGACAGCGACGGTGCTCGGCTGCTCGGTGGACACCGAATTCGACGACGCCGTCCGGCTGGAGGAATCGCTGCCCGAAGGCTGCGAACCCTACGACGAACTGCCCTCGGCGATCGCGCCCGGCCTCCCGGAGTGGGACGAGAACGCCGAACTGGCGATCGAACTCGCGGCGCAGCAATTGCTGATGACCTTGCCGGACACGCCGCGGACGGCCGTGTTCGACATCCTCGCGCGCCGCCCGCCCCGGCTGCACGACGACGCCCGGCTGCCCGAGGTGCACGGCGACTACGCCGCGGCGATCACCGCCGCGCTGTGCGCTCTCGACCATTCCTACGTCGCGGTGCAGGGGCCGTCGGGTACCGGGAAGACCGCGACCGCGGCCCGGGTGCTGGAGCGGCTGATCACCCGGAACAAGTGGCGGATCGGCATCGTCGCGCAATCGCCCGCCACCGTGGAGAACCTGCTCGACGCGGTGGTGCGGGCGGGCGTGCTGCCGGAACTGGTCGCCAAGAAGGACGCGGCGACGGTCGCGCCGGAGTGGGTGGTGATCGACGCGGCCCGCTATCCGCGGTTCCTGGACAACGCGATCAGCGGCTGCGTCCTCGGCGGCGACCCGGCCGATTTCACCAACGAGGAGCTGGTGCCCCGTGCGGGCTTGGACCTGCTCGTGATCGCCGACGCGGGCCGTTTCCCGCTGGCCGAGACCGTGTCCGTCGCGGGGTGCGCGCGCAATGTGCTGCTGCTCGGCGACCCGGTGGCGTCGATCGCGCGCGGCGCCCATCCGGCCCCGGTCGGTGAATCGGTGCTCGGCTGGCTGGCCGACGGACGACAGACCTTGCCCACCGAGCGCGGTTACTTCCTCGACCGCACCTGGCGGATGCACCCGGCGGTGTGCGAACCCGTCTCCCGCCTGTACTACGACGGCCGCCTGCGTGCCAACGAAACGGTCACCCTGGCCCGGCAACTGCACGGCGAGGATCCCGGGGTGGACACCGTCCTGGTGGACCACTACGGCAACGCCACCGAGTCACCGGCGGAGGCGCGCGAAGTGGTGCGCCGGGTTCGCGTGCTGCTCGGCAGGTCCTGGACCAGCGGCGCGACCACGCGCAGGCTGCATCCCCACGACATCTTCGTGGTCGCTCCATACGCCGCTCAGGTGGGGCGCATCCGGACGCTGCTGGCCCGCGCCAAGATCGAGGACGTCCTGGTGGGCACGCCGGACCGCTTCCGCGGCCGGGAGGCGGCGGTGGTGCTGCTGTCCATGACCACCTCCTCCCCCGCCGACGCGCCCTACGGCATGCCGGCGCTGCTGTCGCGCGGCCTGATCCACGCACTGTGCCGCGCCATGTGGAAGGCGATCGTCATCCGCTCACCGCTGCTCACCGAGTATCTGCCCGCGAACCCCGACGAACTCGCCGATCTCGGGGCGTTCCTGCGGTTGACCGGCGCGGGTCAGCCGAAGCAGACGCCCTCGCCCCGATAGGTCGGCACGCGCACGCGGGAGCCGTCCTCCTCGACCACATGCACGGCGTCGAACCGCTCGCACAACTCACCTGCCTTCGCGTGCCGGAACCACACCCGGTCGCCGATCCGCAGTTCCGCGGCGCCCGACAGCGGGGTCTGCACTTCGCCCGCGCCCTCGGTGCCGAGCAGCTTCAGTCCGCGCGGCCACACCGGTTTGGGCACTCGCGACCGCCCGGCGGGACCCGAGGCGATGTAGCCGCCCGCGAAGACGGTGGCGATATCGTCCGCCGGACGCCGCAGCACGGGCATCGCGAAATACAGCGACGGTCTCGGCTCGAACGACCGGTAGTCGTCGAACAGCGTCGGCACATACAGCCCGGACCCGGCGGTCACCTCGGTGACGTCCGGATCGGCGACGCTGACCTCGATGGATCCGCTGCCGCCGCTGTTGACGATCTCGAGCTCGCCGGTCACCGAGCGGACCGCGTCGAGCACCGCGGCCCTGCGCTTGCGGATCTCCGCCGCGGACGCCCGCTTCACCAAGCGCACCGCCGGGTTCGCGTCCGGCAGCCCCGCGATCTGCGCCTCGTAGGTCATCACGCCCACCACGTCGAAGCCCCGCCGCCGCGCCTCGCCCGTGAGCGTGGCCGCCTGCTGCGGCGTGCGGACGGGAGAACGCCGCACACCCAGGTGCAGCGGGCCGATCCGCAGGGAGGCGTCCACGTCGAGGCAGACCCGGGGCCGCACCCGGTCGGAGCCGGCGGCGGCGCGGATCAGGTCGAGTTGGGCGGCGTCGTCGATCATCAGCGTGATCGAGCGCAGCGCGGTATCGTCGGCCGCCAGTTCGGCCAGCGCGGCACGGTCGACGCTCGGGTAGCCGAGCAGGACATCGCGCGCCCCGTGGCGCACGAGCCAGAGCGCCTCGCGCAAGGAGTAGGACATGATGCCCGCGAAGCCGCCCGCAGCGGTGAGGTCGGCGCCGAGGACTTCGGCGAGCACGGCGCGGCAGCGGACGGATTTGCTGGCGACCCGCACCGGTGTGCCACCGGCTCGCCGCACCAGGTCGGCGGCGTTCGCGCGCAGGGTGGACAGGTCGAGGGCGGCCAGCGGCGGGTCGAGTTCGGCGGTGGCCGCGTGCAGCCCCGCGATCGGCGACGTCTCGGTCACCCGGACAACTCAACCACCAAGTTGGTCAAACGTCCAGTATTTGTCAGATCTCCGCGGCCTTGGTGGCCAGTCCGCTGACCATCTCGTCGAGCACCACCAGCACGGTCTCGTCATTGCAATCGGCCAGCCAGCGCAGCACCGTGCCCTGCACGATCGACACGACATTGCAGGCGATCGCCTCCACCGGCTCCAGCCAGTGCGTGCCCGACCGTTCGGCACACAGTTCCAGGAACGCGGCGACTTCCGCGTCCTTCTCACGGTAGAACTCCGTGGCGATCGGATCCGGGAAGCAATCGGTCTTGACCGCCCAGCGGGCGCGCAGCGCCTGCAAGGTCATCTCATACGACCTGATCTGCTTCTCCGGTGTGGCCTTGACCAGCGGCCAGTAGGCGCTGACCCCGGCGTGCAGCAGCACGCGCAGCGCACGGAGGCCCTTGTAGTCGACCGTGGCCGCCGCCGCTTCGACCGCCTCGATGACGGCGGGTCGTAGCCGGATTTCTGTTATCACTTCTCCACGTGCGCTCAACGACGACTCCCTCTCGGCGAAAGAACTCACGCACCTGCGTCGGCGCGACTCGCTGAACAGGGCGGGCAACATAGGGGAAACATCCACGCTGCCCGGTCCAACGCTCACCAATGGTAGTGCGCTTTCGGGGTTTGAGAACGGGTTCGATGGGTAATTCCAAACTGGAAGAATGTTTTGTTACCCAACCGCGATCGGTATGCGATCCCCCCGTGTCGCCCGGAAATCACGCTATGACGGTGGATCTCGGCGGCGCCCGGCCGCTCGGCAGACCGTTGACAACGGTACGGTCCGGGTGCCGCGCGGCCCAAATCCTGTGGCGAATCCCACAGTGAAACCGCCCAAAACGGTCAGCTTATCGTGTGGAGTTCGATCCGGCACCGACACCCTTTCGTTCCGCGCGGCGGATAGCCTGGATCGGTGACTCTCTCGCCCCCCGCCGACCAGTACTTCCTTTCCGGCACGTTCAACTTCCGCGACACCGGCGGGCTGCGCACCGACGACGGCGCCAAAGTCCGCCCCGGTGTCCTGCTGCGCTCTGCGCAACTGAGCGGACTCGACGACGCGGGCCACGTCGCGCTGCGCGAACTGGGCGTCAGCGCCGTGCACGACCTGCGCGGACAGCGCGAGATCGACCACATCGGCGCCGACCGGCTGCCCGCGGACGTCCGCCTGGCCATCACACCGTTCGACTCGCGGATGGCCGAGGCGCCGCCGCACGAGGCGAGCGCGCGGACCGCCTACACGCACATGCTCGAGGTCTACCGCATGTTCCCGGCGCTCCCCGAGGCGCATACCGCCATCGCTTCCCTCGCCGAGTCCGTCCTACGTGGCGACGGCGCCGTGCTGGTGCACTGCGCGGCGGGCAAGGACCGCACGGGGTGGGCGGTCGCGACGCTGCTGCGCGCGGTCGGCGTCACCGAAGCCGACGTCCAGGCCGACTATCTGCTCAGCAACGGGGCCGTCCCCGCGCTGCGGGCCCTCATGACGACCAAGCTGCTCGGCGGCGAGGAGCTCTCCATCGACCTGCTCGGCGTGCGGGAGGAATACCTGGAGATCGCCACCGCCTCGATGCACGAGTTGCACGGCGATCTGGACGGCTATCTCGCGGCGATCGGACTCACGCCCGATCTGCTCGGGCGGTTGCGCGAGCGAATGCTGGAGTGAGACAACCTCACTCGACGGGCACCGCTTCCCTGCGCACCAAGCCGTCGGCGTCGATCGTCACCTGATCACCGGTGTGGAACCAGGTTCCGGTGAAGCGCGCCGCGGTCGTGGTCGGGTCGTCCCAGTAGCGCGGGGTGACATTGGGCCCGCGGCAGAGCAATTCGCCGTGTCCCGTAGTCGCCTGCGGACCCCACAGCGCCAATTCCGTTCCGCCGAACGGGAAACCGAGCACTGCGGCGCCATCGGACGAGTCCGCCCGCTCGGCGTCGTCCACCGCGAGACCGATGCCGCTGGTCTCGGTCGCGCCCCACACCGACCACTGCCTGGCGGCGGGGAACACGCCGCGCAGTCCGGCCGCGAGGTCGGCCGGAGAGGCGGCGCGGTGACCGGCTTTGCTGATCCGCGCGATGCCCTCGGTGCGCAGTCCGTCGGCGCGCAATTCCGCCAGCCGGGGCAGCAGGCCTGCGAAGATGCCCGGCGTCGCGGAGACCATGTCGATGCGCTCGGCGGTGATGGCTTCGGCCATGCCGCGGGTGTCGCGGGTGAGCACCACGGTGCCGCCGACGGCGAAGGTCGGCAACAGCTGATCCACACAGCCACCCGCGTGGGCCAACGGCAGCAGCACCAGGTTGCGCAGGCCGTCGGTCGGCAGGTCCAGCGCCGCGACCACCGAGCGCACGGCCGACAGCAGGTTCTCGTTGGTCAGCTCCACGCCCTTGGGCGTGCACGTCCCGCTCGTGTAGCACAGCAGCGCCAGATCGCCCAGCGCCGCGCCGTCATCGATGTAGGCCGCCCCGTCGGGCAGCTCGGTCTCGGCGTCCTTGTCGCCGAGCACGAAATCGGCACGACTGTCGGCGATCACGCGCTCGGCCACCGCTTCCGGGAGCCCGTCGTGCACCAGCACCGGCACCGCGCCGCTGAGCAGGGCGCCGAGGAATGCCTGCACCCACCGCGCGCCGGAGGGCATGTGGACGGCGACCCGATCGCCGTAACCGATCCCGTGCTCCTGCAAGCCGCCCGCGATCCGGGACGCGGAGTGCCACAGCTCCCGATAGGTCAGGCGCGGACCGCCGACCTCAACCACGGCTTCGCGGCTACCGAAGGCGTGCACCTGCAGATCGAGTAGTTCGGTCAGCGCGGGTGTGAGGTTTCCGTAGCGCAGCACTCCGTCGGCGCCCCGGGCTAGCGGGTTGTCCCAGACGTGCGGGCCGGTGAGGGGATATTCGACGAGCAACTGCGACATTCGTCCTCCGCGTGCCTCGAGTTATCAGGCACTGCGACTATATGACGCATGTCACAACTTCGCTGGAATAGGCGATGAACGTGTCCTAGCTGTCACCGCCCCGCGTAGCGCGCCTTCCCCGGCCCCTGCTCGAGGAAACTGCGCACACCGCCCCGCAGATCCTCGGTGTCGAACAGCACGCCGGACACCTCCGGCGTCACCGAATCCGCGTGTGCCACACCGCCGGAACGCCAGGCCTCGATGATCTGCTTGGTCGCCGCGTGCGCCTTCGTCGGCCCCTCGGCCAGCCGGTGGGTCAGCGCTCGCGCCGCGGCGTCGAGGTCCTCGTGCACGGCGTTGACCACGCCCCACTCGGCCATGGTCGCCGCGTCGTAGAGGTCGCCGGTCATCACGAACTCGCGGGCCCGTCCCGAGCCCGCGCGCTCGGCCAGGCGCTGCGGACCGCCCATCGACGGAGTCAGCCCGACCACGATCTCCACCAGTCCGAACTTGGCCTTCGGCGCCGCGAGCAGGATGTCGCAGGCGAGCGCGATCTCGAAGGCGGCGGTCAGGGTCAACCCGTGCGCGGCGAACACCACGGGGCACGGCAGCGCCTCCAGCGGATGGATGATCTGCGCGAACAGGGTGCGCCACAACTCCGCGCCCTGCTCGGGGGTCAGGCCGTCGAAGACGTGCACGTCGACGCCGCCGGAGACCACTTTGCCCTCGGCGCGCAGCAGCACCGCGCGCGGCGGCCGCGCCGACAGCTCGGCGAGGTCCGCGATCAGCGCGTCCAGCATCGACCGGTCGAAGAGGTTCAGCGGCGGATGGGCGAGCGTGAGGACAGCCACCTCCGCTCCGCCGTCGGTGACTTCTCGTTCCAGGCGGGTGGCCTTCGTTTCACTCATCCGGTCAGCGTACGAGGTCGATCTGCAAGACTGTCGATGTGACCAAGTCGGCCAGCGCAAGCGGTTCCTACGTCGAGCCCGGCGAGTTCAAGCGGGACACGAACTACATCACCACCCGGATCACGGCCGACGGCCGCGACGGTTATCCGGTCGAGCCGGGGCGCTACCGGCTCGTCGCGGCACGGGCCTGCCCGTGGGCCAATCGCACGCTGATCGTGCGCCGTCTGCTCGGGCTGGAGCCGGTGCTCTCGCTGGGCCTGTGCGGACCCACGCACGACAAGCTGAGCTGGACCTTCGATCTGGATCCCGGCGGTGTCGACCCGGTGCTCGGCATCCCGCGGCTGCGCGACGCCTACCTGGCCAGGTTCCCGGACTACCCGCGCGGCATCACGGTGCCCGCCGTGGTGGACGTGCCCACCGGCCAGGTCGTCACCAACGACTACGCGCAGATCACGCTCGACTTCTCCACCGAGTGGACGGAGTACCACCGGCCCGGCGCGCCCCAGCTGTACCCGGAGCCCCTGCGCGCGGAGATCGACGAGGTGAACCTCGCGGTGTTCCGCGACGTCAACAACGGCGTCTACCGCTGCGGGTTCGCCGGGGCGCAGGACGCCTACGACGCCGCCTACGACCGGCTCTTCGCCCGGCTGGACTGGCTCTCCGAACGCCTTGCCGCACAACGGTATCTGGTCGGCGACACGATCACCGAGGCCGACGTGCGACTGTTCACCACGCTGGCCCGCTTCGACGCGGTCTACCACGGGCACTTCAAGTGCAACCGGTCCAAGCTCGACGAGATGCCGGTGCTGTGGGCGTACGCGCGCGACCTGTTCCAGACCCCCGGCTTCGGCGACACGATCGACTTCGAGCAGATCAAGAAGCATTACTACGTCGTGCACCGGGACATCAACCCGACCGGCATAGTCCCCAAGGGCCCCGATCTGGCGAACTGGCTGACCCCGCACGGCCGAGAGGCCCTGGGCGGCAGACCGTTCGGCGACGGAACCCCGCCGCCCCCTCCGCCATCGGACGAACGCGTGCCCGCGATCCACACTTCCGTTTGAGGGCACACCCGTCCGGGTCGCAAGCGAGGCAGCCGCCGGTGGAACCGATGCGGCTGGGTACTTCGTTGTCATGACGAGCTGACGGCAACCGGTGCCATACAGTTCTACCCAGCAGACCGGAAGAGGAGGATGCCGCCGATGCTCAAAGGCGCGTTCGAGAAGACGGTGGTCGAACTGCTCGACACCGGGTCCCGCCTGCAGGCCCCCGCGGTCGCCAAGTACGTGGACCGTATTCGCCGCTCCCACCCCGACGAGAGCCCCGCACAGATCATCGACCGGCTGGAGAAGCAGTACCTGCTCGCGGTGACCGGCAGCGGCGGCGCGGTCGGCGCGACCGCGGCCCTACCCGGCGTCGGCACGGTCGCGGCCATCGCCGCGGTGAGCGCGGAGACCACCTTCTTCATGGAGGCGTCGGCGGTGTTCACGCTCGCGGTTGCCGCGGTGCACGGCATCACACCGGAAGACAAGGAGCAGCGCAGGGCCCTCGTACTGGCGGTCGTGCTCGGCGAGAGCGGTATGGAGATCGTCCAGAAGAGCGTCGGCACGTCGGCGAAGAACTGGGGCACGGCCTTCGCCAATCGCATCCCCGGACTGTCGAGCATGAACGACTCGCTGCTGAAGCGGTTCATCGTCCGGTTCATCACCAAGCGCGCCGCGCTGATGGCGGGCAAGGTGCTGCCCGCCGGCATCGGCGCGGTGATCGGCGGCGCGGGTAACCGCGCCCTGGGCAAGGCCACGATCACCAACGCGCGCAAGGCATTCGGGCCTCCGCCCGCCACGTGGCCGGTCGACCGGCACCTGGTCGTCGAGGCCGATCCGCTCACCGCGATCGACCCGGCCAAGCCACGACCTCCGGCCACTCCGCGATGAGCGGGACGCGACCGATCGCGTTCGCGGTCCGGGGACTGACGAAGCAGTACGAGCTGGCGACCGCCGTGACGGACGTCAGCTTCACCGTGCCCTCCGGCACCGTCGCCGCACTGGTCGGTCCGCGCGGCGCGGGCAAGACCACCATCCTGCGGGTGCTGCTCGGGCTGTTGACCCCGACCTCGGGGACGGCGTCCGTCGGCGGGCCCGGTTCCAGGCCGGACGGCGCGGGCTCCGCGAGCGTGATCGGCGGCGTCCTCGCGCCGCGCGGACTGCATCCGGCCCGGACCGCGCGCGAACACCTGTGGATCTACGCCGCCGCGGCGAACGTCGTCGACAGCCGGGTGAGCGAAGTGCTGGAGCTGGTCGGCCTGGACGAGCACGCCGGAACGAAGATCGGCGTCCTGTCGACCGGGCAGCAGACCAGGCTGGCCCTGGCCACCGCGCTGCTCGGCAATCCCCCGCTGCTGGTACTGGACGACCCGATGGACGGACTCGACCCCGCCGAACGCGGCTGGCTGCAGGACTTCCTGCGCAAGCACAGCCGTCGCGGCGGCACAGTCCTGCTGACCAGTGAAAGCCTCGGCGCCGTGCTGCCCGCCGCGGACCAACTGGTCGTGCTGAGCGAGGGCGCGGTGGTGTATCAAGGCACCCCGGCGCGCTTGCGGCGCGGGCATCCGGACCGGCTGGTAGTCGCCGCGTCCACGCCCATCGCATTGGCCACCGTGCTCGCGGCACAAGGATTCACGGACGCGGTGATCCGGCCGGACGGCCGCCTCGCCGTCGCCGAAGCGAGCGAGGCACAGATCAGGACGGCGGCCACGGCGGCGCAGGTGCGCATCGATAGCATCGTGCCCGATCCGATCCATCCCGACCGCGTGCTCGCGTCGCTGACCAAATCCACCGCCGCGCCCGCACCGCACTACCCGGGCCTCTCCGCGCCCGTCGCCCAGCCACCTTCGCCGACGCCCTACGGAATCCCACGATGATCGCCATCCTGCCCGCGGACCTGGTGCCGAACGTCAACTCCGAGGTGCGCAAGGTCGTCACCGTGCCGCGCGGGCGGGCGCTCGCCGCCGCGCCGCTCGTCGTGGCGCTGCTGGCCGGTGTCGCGTCGGCGAGCCTGGCCGGGCCGCCGGATCCGCGCGGGCAACCCGCCACCGGCGCGGCGACGATCGGGCTCTACGTCGGCCTCGCTTTCGTCGTGCTGGCTGCGGCGGTCTTCGGCGCGGTGGCCACCGGCGCGGAGTACCAGTACCGCAGCATGGCCGTGACCACGCTGTTCTCTCCCGACCGCGACCGGCTCGCCGCCGCGAAGTTCCTCGTCATCGGAGGCTGCGCGCTGGCGGCGGCGGTGGCCGTGGAACTGGTCTCGGTCGGTGCGCTGTTCGGCGTCGGCCACGACAAGATCGCGGTCGGCGGGGAGTTCTTCGCGGTGCTCGGCGGCGGGCTGCTCGCCGCGGTCTGCTGGTCGCTGATCGGCGCGAGCGCGGGCATCCTGCTGCGGTCCTCGACCAGGGCGGTGGCGCTGGTGCTCGGCTGGAGTGTGATCGCCGAGCCCTTGATCTGGCTGATCGCGCGCGGTCTCGGCATCGCGGGCGTGGTCACCCTGCTGCCCGTCTCCGCCACCGTCGGCACCGTGGCGGTCGGCTCCTATCCCGACAGCGACTTCCTCGCTCCCACCCCGGCCGCCGTGGTGGTCCTGCTGCTGTGGACCATCGGTCTGGGCGCCGCCGGTTGGTGGCAGCTGCGCACCCGCGACCTGTGACCTGAGCGTCCGCCGGGAACAACGGCTTGTCGGCCGGTGTCGGTACCGTCGATGACGAACACGGTACGACGAAGGGGACGGGCGAACGACGTGGACGGGGGATGCAGTCCGGGCTGGATACGCAGGCTGTGGGCCGAATGCCTGCCGCACCGCGCGGTGCTGGGCGGCCTCGCCGCTGCGGTGCTCGGCGGTGCGATCGTCGAGACCGCGGGTCCGCTGCTGACCAAACGGGCCGTCGACGCGGCCGGGGTCGGTGACACGGCGGTGATCAGCGTTGTCGCCGGGTTGATCCTGGTACTGGCCGTGAGCCGGTCCGGGGCCGGATTCGGGCGGCGCTGGCTGGCCGGGCGGCTCTCCCTCGACGTGCAGCACGCGCTGCGGGTCCAGCTGCTCGGCGCGCTACAGCGGCTCGACGGCGTCGGGCAGGACACCCTGCGCACCGGGCAAGTGGTGTCGCGATCGATCACCGATCTGCAACTCGTCCAAGGCCTGCTGGCCATGGTGCCGCTGTCGGGCATGGCGCTGCTGGAATTCGGGCTCGCCGCCGCGGTCATGATCTGGCTCTCCCCGCCGCTGGCCGCCGTCGCGTTGCTGGTGGTGCCCGTGATCGGTGTGGTGGTCTACCGCATGCGGCCGCGCCTGCACGCGGCGACCTGGTCCGCCCAGCAGCGCGCCGCCGATCTCGCCCAGCACGTCGAAGAGACGGTCACCGGGGTGCGGGTGGTCAAGGGCTTCGGTCAGGAAGCGCGGATGGTCGATCTGCTGGAGCGGCACGGTCGGAAGCTGTTCGCCGAGCGCATGCGCGCCGCGCGGATCGACGCGGGCTTCGCGCCGACCGTCGCGGCGATTCCCCAGCTCGGGATGGTCGCGGTCATCGCGCTCGGCGGACTGCTCGCGCTGCACGGCAGCATCGGCATCGGCACCTTCGTCGCGTTCGCCGCCTACGTCGCCGTCATGACCGGCACCGCGCGCATCCTCTCCTCCGTGATCGTCATGGCGCAGCTGACCAGGGCCGCGGCCGAGCGAGTTTTCCAAGTCATCGACACCGCGCCGGTCATCGCCGATCCCGAGCGCCCGGTCGAGTTGCCGGACGGCCCGCTCGGCATCGAGATCGACGCGCTGAGCTTCGGCTTCGATCCCGATCGGCCGGTGCTGCGCGAGCTGGACCTGCGCGTACGACCCGGCGAGACGGTGGCGGTCATCGGCCCGGCGGGCTCGGGCAAGTCCACGCTGGCCCTGCTGCTGCCACGGTTCTACGCGCCGGACGCGGGCCGCATCCGGCTGTTCACCGACGCCACCGGGCCGCACGCGGGGGCGGTCGACGCCGCGACTTCGCGCGCCGGGACCCGTGGCGCCGTCGACATCGCCGACGTGCGCGCCGCCGACCTGCGCGCCGCCATCGGCGTCGTCTTCGACGATCCGTTCCTGTTCTCCGACACCATCGCGGCCAATATCGCGCTCGGGCGACCTGATGCCACCGACGAGGAGATCAGGCAGGCGGCCGTCCAAGCCGCGGCGGACGAATTCATCGCCGAACTGCCCGACGGCTACGACACGGTGGTCGGCGAGCGCGGCCTCACCCTCTCCGGCGGCCAACGCCAGCGGATCGCGCTGGCCAGGACACTGCTGGCGCGTCCGCGCATCCTCGTGCTCGACGACGCCACCTCCGCGGTGGACGCGGTGACCGAGGCCGCGATCTTCGACGCGCTGCCCGATCGGGGCGGACGGACCACGCTGATCCTCGCGCACCGGGAGTCGACGCTCGCCCACGCCGATCGCGTGATCCGCCTGCCCGCGCCCGCCGGGCACCCCGTTCCCGAGCCGGACGCGACCTCGGCCCCGGACAGGCGAGTCGGCGACGGTGGCAGGCGCTTCGGCGCGGCGGCGGCCGACATCAGCGAGACGCCCGAGCTGCGCCGGACCATCGCGCAACTGCCGCCCGCCACCGAGCAGCCGGGCATGGATTCCGAACGCATCCGCGAGCCGGATCCGCAGTTCCGGCTCGCACGCCTGCTGCGCCCCGTCCGCGGGCTGGTGCTCACCGTGATGGCGCTGCTGGCCGCGGACGCGGTGATCGCCATCGCGTTCCCGCCGCTGGTGCGCTACGCGATCGACGGCGGCGTGCTCGGCGACGACGGCGCGGCGCTGGTCCGCGCGACGGTGCTCGGCGCGGTCCTGGCCGCGGCGGGATTGGCGGTCGGCGCGGCCACCACGTTGCTCACCGCGCGCACCGGGGAACGGGTGCTGTTCGCCCTGCGGGTGCGCAGCTTCGCACACCTGCAACGGCTCGGTCTGGACTACTACGAACGCGAGCTGTCCGGGCGGATCATGACGCGGATGACCACCGACGTCGACGCGCTGTCGACCTTCCTGCAGACCGGCGTCGCCACCAGCTTGGTCGGGCTGCTGACGCTGGTCGGCATCACGGTCGCGCTGCTGGTCATCGATGTGTCGCTGGCTCTGGTCGTGCTGGCGACGGTGCCCGCCCTCGCGATCGCGACGGTGCTGTTCCGGCGGGTCTCCTCCGCCGCCTACACCGTGTCGCGGGAGCACGTGTCGGCGGTCAACGCCGACTTCCAGGAGAACGTCACGGGCTTGCGCGCGGTGCAGGCGAACCGGCACGAGCCGCGCGCCGCCCGCCGCTTCGCCGAGTACTCGCAGCGCTACCGCAACAGCCGGTTGCGAGCGCAGCGGGCCATCGCGCTGTACTTCGCGTTCGTCGTCGGATGGGCGGACGTGGCGTTGGCTGCGGTGGTGTTCTTCGGCGCGCGTGAGGTCGCCACCGGCGCGACCAGCGCGGGCACCCTGGTCGCCTTCGTGCTGTATCTCGAGCTGCTGTTCGTGCCGATCCTGCAGTTGTCCCAGGTCTTCGACAATTACCAGCAGGCCAGGGTGGGGTTGCGCCGGATCGGCGACCTGCTGCGCACCCCCTCCTCGATCGCCGCCGACCCGGCCGCCCCGGTGCCCATCGGATCCGGGCTGCGCGGTGAGGTGGCGTTCGACGACGTCCGCTTCCACTACCCGGGCAGTCGCCTTCCTGCGCTGGACGGCGTCTCGCTGCGTATTCCGGCGGGTTCCACCCTGGCCCTGGTCGGTCCGACGGGCGCGGGCAAGTCGACCGTCGTCAAGTTGCTCGCGCGGCTGTACGACCTGCCCGCGGATTCCGGCGACCGCACGGCCCTCGCTCCGCCCGAAGGAAGTGCTCCGGGTGCGATCCGGGTGGACGACGTCGACGTCCGCCACTACCGCCTCGCCGACTACCGCTCACGGCTGGGCATCGTCCCCCAGGAATCTCACCTGTTCACGGGGGATGTGGCGAGCAACATTGCATTCGGGAAACCATTCGCGACCCCGGAGGAGATCGCCGCGGCGGCCGCGGCGGTGGGTGCGACCGAGATGATCGCCGGCCTCCCGCTAGGCATGAACCACCCGGTCGGCGAGCGCGGCCGCGGCCTGTCGGCCGGACAGCGGCAGCTGATCGCGCTGGCCCGCGCCGAACTGGTCGCTCCGGACTTGCTGCTGCTCGACGAGGCCACCGCGACGCTCGACCCGGACACCGAGGCATCGGTGCTGGCAGCGAGCCGATCGCTGAGCCGCGACCGCACCACGGTGATCGTCGCGCACCGCCTCGGCACCGCCGCGCGCGCCGACCGGATCGCGGTGGTCGACCACGGGCGAATCGTGGAATTCGGCGAGCACGCGGAACTGCTCGCGGCGGGTGGCCCCTATGCCCGGCTGTGGGCAGCGGCGCAGGCGTCGGAGGGAATATTCTCGGAAGACGCCGGGTCATCACCAATAGGGTCGGGGGTGTCGGGTGGTCAGTGAATCGGCCGATTTGCTGCGGGGCCTATCCTCAGATAGGGCGCATCGGCGCGCAATCCGCTGATCCCCGTGCCGGGCACGTCACAAACGTCGCAGCGCGAAGAACGAAATGAGGCGAACACCTGCTGTGAGCAGCTCAACATCCCAGTTCGGACAGAACCAGTGGCTAGTCGACGAGATGTATCAGAAGTTCAAACAAGATCCATCATCGGTCGACGAGAGCTGGCACGAGTTCCTGGCCGACTACACGCCTGACGCGAGTGGCGACTCCGGCAACAGCCAGTCCGCCCCCGCGCCCGCGCAGGCTGCCGCTCCCGCACCGGCTCCGACGGCCCCCAAGCCCGCCGCCGCCACGCGCAACGACGCCAAGCCTGCCGCCGCTCCCGCCGCCCCGAAGGCGCCCGCCCCGGCCGCCGCCAAGCCCGCCCCGGCCGCCGCCAAGCCCGCCGCTGTGACCGCACGCACCCCGAAGACCACCCCCGCGCCGACGTCCAACGCCGCGCCGACCTCCGGCCCGAAGCAGGCCGACACCGCTGCCGACGAGTCCAAGGTGCTGCGCGGCGCCGCCGCCGCGGTGGCGAAGAACATGTCCGCCTCGCTGAGCATCCCCACCGCGACCAGCGTGCGCGCCATCCCGGCCAAGCTGATGATCGACAACCGCCTGGTCATCAACAACCACCTCGCCCGCACCAGGGGCGGCAAGATCTCCTTCACCCACCTGCTCGGCTACGCCATCGTGCAGGCGGTGAAGGCGTTCCCGAACATGAACCGGCACTACGCCGAGATCGACGGCAAGCCGAACGCGGTCACCCCCGCGCACACCAATCTCGGCCTGGCCATCGACCTTCCCGGTAAGGACGGCAGCCGCTCGCTGGTCGTCGCGGCCATCAAGGGCTGCGAGGCGATGACCTTCGGACAGTTCCACACCGCCTACGAGGACATCGTCCGCCGCGCCCGCGACGGCAAGCTCACCGCCGAGGACTTCTCCGGCGTCACCATCTCGTTGACCAACCCGGGCACCATCGGCACCGTGCACTCGGTGCCGCGCCTGATGAACGGTCAGGGCGCGATCATCGGCGCGGGCGCGATGGAGTACCCCGCCGAGTTCCAGGGCATGGCCGACGAGCGCATCGCCGATCTGGGCGTCGGCAAGCTGATGACGCTCACCTCCACCTACGACCACCGCATCATCCAGGGCGCTGAGTCCGGTGACTTCCTGCGCACCATTCACCAGCTGCTGATCGCCGACGAGTTCTACGACGAGATCTTCCACGGTCTCGGCGTGCCGTACGAGCCGATCCGGTGGCGCAAGGACATCCGCGAACGCGGCGTCGACAAGAGCGCGCGCGTGCTGGAGATGATCGCGGCCTACCGCAACCGCGGCCACCTGATGGCCGACACCGACCCGCTGCGGCTGGTCAAGGACAAGTTCCGCAGCCACCCAGACCTGGACGTCACCCAGCACGGCCTGACCCTGTGGGACCTGGACCGCACGTTCAACGTGGCGGGCTTCCACGGCCAGGACCAGATGAAGCTGCGCGACGTGCTGTCGGTCCTGCGCGACGCCTACGTCCGCCACGTCGGTGTCGAGTACACCCACATCCTCGAGCCCGAGCAGCTGCAGTGGATCCAGGAGCGGGTCGAGCAGAAGCACGCGAAGCCGACGGTCGCGCAGCAGAAGTACATCCTGAACCGGCTGAACGCCGCGGAGGCCTTCGAGACCTTCCTGCAGACCAAGTACGTCGGGCAGAAGCGCTTCTCGCTGGAAGGCGCCGAGGCCGTCATCCCGATGATGGACGCGGTGATCGACCAGTGCGCCGAGCACAGCCTCGACGAGGTCGTCATCGGCATGCCGCACCGCGGCAGGCTCAACGTGCTGGCCAACATCGTGGGCAAGCCCTACTCGAAGATCTTCACCGAGTTCGAGGGCAACATGAACCCGGCCGCCACCCACGGCTCCGGCGACGTGAAGTACCACCTCGGCGCGCAGGGCACCTACCTGCAGATGTTCGGCGACAACGAGATCGAGGTCTCGCTCACCGCGAACCCCTCGCACCTGGAGGCGGTCGACCCGGTGCTCGAGGGCTTGGTCCGCGCCAAGCAGGATCTGCTGGACAAGGGCGACGGCCCGGAGGGCTTCTCGGTCGTGCCGCTCATGCTGCACGGCGACGCCGCGTTCGCCGGTCAAGGCGTGGTCGCCGAGACGCTGAACCTGTCGGGTCTGCGCGGCTACCGGGTCGGCGGCACCATCCACATCGTGGTGAACAACCAGATCGGCTTCACCACCGCTCCGGAGAACAGCCGCTCCACCGAGTACTCCACCGACATCGCGAAGTTCATCGGCGCTCCGATCTTCCACGTCAACGGCGACGACCCGGAGGCGTGCGACTGGGTGGCGCGCCTGGCGGTCGACTTCCGGCAGAAGTTCCGCAAGGACGTCGTCATCGACATGATCTGCTACCGCCGTCGCGGCCACAACGAGGGCGACGACCCGTCGATGACCCAGCCGTACATGTACGACGTCATCGACACCAAGCGCTCGGTCCGCAAGGCGTACACCGAGAGCCTGATCGGCCGTGGCGACATCTCGCTGAAAGAGGCCGAGGACGCGCTGCGCGACTACCAGGGCCAGCTGGAGCGGGTGTTCAACGAGGTCCGCGAGCTGGAGAAGTACTCGCCGGGGCCGAGCGAGTCGGTCGAGGGCGACCAGCCGGTGCCCGCGTCCGTCGTGACGGCCGTGGACAAGTCGATCCTGCAGCGCATCGGCGACGCGTTCCTCAACGTGCCCGACGGCTTCAACGTGCACCCGCGCGTCAAGCCGGTGCTGGAGAAGCGCCGCGAGATGGCCTACGAGGGCAAGGTCGACTGGGCCTTCGCCGAGCTGCTCGCGTTCGGAACGCTGATCGACGAGGGCCGCGCGGTGCGCCTGACCGGTCAGGACTCCCGCCGCGGCACCTTCACCCAGCGGCACGCGGTGATCATCGACCGCAAGACCGCCGAGGAGTACACCCCGCTGCACAACATCGGCAGCGAGAACCCCGGCTGGTTCGCCGTGCACGACTCGGCGCTGAGCGAATACGCCGCCGTCGGCTTCGAATACGGCTACTCCCTGGGCAACCCCAACGCTCTCGTGTTGTGGGAGGCGCAGTTCGGTGACTTCGTCAACGGCGCGCAGTCGATCATCGACGAGTTCATCTCCTCCGGTGAGGCCAAGTGGGGCCAGCTCTCCGACGTCGTGCTGCTGCTGCCGCACGGCCACGAGGGTCAGGGCCCGGACCACACCTCCGGCCGCATCGAGCGCTTCCTCCAGCTGTGCGCGGAGGGCTCGATGACCGTCGCGGTGCCGTCCACCCCGGCCAACTACTTCCACCTGCTGCGCCGCCACGCACTGGACGGCATCCGCCGCCCCCTGATCGTCTTCACCCCGAAGTCGATGCTGCGCAACAAGGCCGTGGTCTCCGACCTCAAGGACTTCACCGAGAGCAAGTTCCGCTCGGTCTTCGACGAACCGGCCTACGAGCAGGGCATCGGCGACCGCAGCAAGGTCAAGCGCGTCCTGATGACCAGCGGCAAGCTCTACTACGAACTCGCCGCCGAAAAGGCCAAGCAGAAGCGCGAAGACGTCGCCATCGTGCGGATCGAGCAGCTCTACCCGCTGCCCACCCGCCGCCTCAACGAGGCCGTGGAGGGCTACCCCAACGCCACCGACCTGGCGTGGGTCCAGGAGGAACCGGCCAACCAGGGCGCCTGGCCCTTCTTCGGCCTCAACCTCCCCGAAACCCTCCCGGCCCGCTTCGCCAACACCCGACTGCGCCGCATCTCCCGCCGCGCGATGTCGGCCCCGTCCTCGGGGTCGAGCAAGGTGCACGCGGTGGAGCAGGCGGAGATCATCGCGGAGGCGTTCGAGCCGACTAGTTAGTTCCTTGAACTGACACCGGGCCGGCTCGCTCAATCCTTTGAGCGAGCCGGCCCGGTTTCGTATCTGCGGACGATGACGGTCGAGACACCGAGCGAGGTCGCTGTCAGAGCTGCGATACAGCGTCTTGCCCCGATCGCTGCTCACTGCTCCAACAAGCTCACACCTTGACGATCTCGATCTCCGGGCCACACAACAAGGCCATGTCCTCGGGGTCCGAGGTCACCACCGTCGCCAGCCCACCAACGGAGCGGGCCGACGCAGCCAGAACGGCGTCGATCGCGTACTTGTGGCCACCAAGGCCACGCTCGCGCAACAGTGCAGCGGCCTGCGCAGCCAACTCTCGAGTCACGGCATGCACGTCGATCTGCGAGAGTGTCCATGCGATCCGGGCAGCATGCACTTTGCTGTAGTCCGCTTCCACCGTCGTCATAGCCGTGGTGGCCACTCGCACGCCGTCCTCTTTGGCAGCCTGCACCCACGCAAGCATGCGGCGATCTTTCCGGTACAGCAGGGACAGACTCTCGCTGTCGAGGAACAGCACATCCGGCATCAGGCGGCCGATCCGCGCGAACCCCGACGCCGCCGCTCGAAGCCCAACTCCGCCCGCGCCTCATCGATTTCCGCACGAGTCAGCGGCTCGTTGTCCTTCTCGAAATCGGCCACCAGCTCCCCCAACTTGTCCATCGCGACACGCTGCTCCAACGCCTCGGCGACATAGGCGGAGAAGCCGCCCGGGCCAACATGGGCTCGAGCCTGCTCAGCGAGCTCCTCCGGGAGGCTGATCGAGTACTTCTTACTACTGCCCATGACCTGAATGCTACCAATGGTAGGAACATGCGACCAACCCCCTCACGTCGGCCGTCGCGCTGATGACTAGCCACAACTCATGTGATCACTTCACCAGTTACCGAACCGCTCAACCCATCGGCATCGAACGCCTGAGCGATACCCATGCCCCGTCGTCGACGGATTCGCTGCTGTCCTGAAATGTGGGCGGTTGCCGCACGGCTTCGGCGCTTTTCGTCGGGGCATCCCTCGGCAACCCTGGCCGCGGGTGTTCGGGGTACACCGCTTGCACCAGTTGCGGACAGTGGTAACGGGTGTAGATGCAGAAGTGCTTACGCATGATGTCGAGGACTAATCGGGCCGCTGCGGTGGTGACGCGTGGGTCATCGACAAGGCGCTGGAGACTGTCCAGAGTCCAGCACTGCACCGCGATATCGTCACTTCCCGCGTCGGCATACCGGCCGTACGACAACCGCACCCGAGGATGTCGACGCAGGAATTCGTGTTCGGCCTCGGCGGTGGGAACCAGCAGGCTGCGGCGGACATTGAGAAAGCCCGACAACTCGTCGGAGACGACGAATACCTCCATCGCACCGACGCTCACACAGAAACGGCGCTTGCCGCCATAGGTCCCGGTGCTGACCGACCAATACTGGAACTCAGTCGCGCGCGGCACGGGAACCGAAGAGTCCAAAAAGGCGCGAAGCAGCGCGGTGACCTCATCAGCCCCCGGCCTCGCTTGGTACCGACGCGCGTTTGCCGCGTATCGGACCTCCTGCGCCGGCATCGGCTTCAGCGGTGTCGCATCGGCGGAGTTGTAGACCAGCGGGTCGGCCAGCCACCGATCCTGCTCACCGACGGGCAGCAATTCCTCGAGGGCGTCGCGCCCAGCGGTGACTCTCGCGTTGATCACATTCCGTAGCGGTACGCCGAGCGCCTCCAACTCATGGGTGAAGGTTCGCTCACGCCGCTTGAGTTTCTGTTTCGACGCTATCTCCGGCCGAAACCGCACCGTGGCGATCTCGTCGCCCCACTTCGCGCGGTGCCCAACCATCCGGCCTCGGAGGTTCACAGATTCGCCGACATAGAAGCTGTCATCGTGGAATCGAAGCAGGTACCAACCGCTCAGCACAGGCTGACCAGGCGGCAGCGCCACTGTTCGCGCCTCCGCGAAAAGCACTGCTGCATAGAAATTTCGGGAATCGGCCCAGCTCTCGGCAACCGATCTAGGCGGTGGGTTCACGGAACGAGCATAGGAGTCGGAATCGAACTTTGCTGCGGGCCAACCCGTTTCGATCCTTCCTGTCCAAGTGTAGGGGTAGATTCGTTGGGGGACTCACAAGAACGAACGGCTGAGGTGAGCGACGTTCACTCGCCACACCGTGGGCACACACTGCGTATTCCTGCCCTCGGCCCGCCATTGATCTCAGCGCGCATCCGGAGTGTCCCGCAGGCGCACCGTTCGGGGTCGTCGCCCGTGCCCGGTACGCCGTTGATGTGGCGGCGCAACGATTGGCGTCGTACCGCTTGGGCGAGGTCGGGGTGTTCGCTGCGCAGCAGCACGCCAGGATCCCGACCGAGGATCGGGGCCTGCGCTGACCAGAGCACGGAATCGGTGACCACGAACGACTCACGGCACTGTTGCAGTGGATGGAGTGTGGTGTGGTGGTCGCGTAGCGCACGCTCGACCAGGGAGCCGATACCCGAGGGGCCGAACCAGAACTCGATCTTCACCCTGTCGGGAAGGTTCGTGAGCACATCGAGTATCGACGGGGTTACCGGTCCGTCCACCGTGGCCGAGAAGATCTGGACGCTATCCGCCGCGTGCGCGATATCGTCACAGAGGAGTGCCAGGCTGTATTCGATGCGTGTGGGCCCTGATCCATGCGCTACCTCACGCCACGTCCATTGCCGCGCATCCTGACTCAGGTTCTGCAGGAACTCCCGCACCGGCGTCCGCAACGCCGGCCGGCTGCGGTGGATACGGCCCATGTCGGCGAGCATGATCGCCTGCTCCCGCGCCCTGCTCATGGCGACGTTGAGCAGCCGGGCGCCTTCACTACCCGCGGATGTTCTCTTGAACCAGTCGTGAAGGTCGAGTCCGCTGCCGCTACTTTCCACGGCGTCGTACAGCACCACATCGGTCTCACCGCCTTGAAATCGGTGCACGGTGGAGGCGAGAACTCGCGGATCATCCTCGGGCGCAAGGGCTTGCATCAGCTTCGCCTGCGGCGCGAACGGGCTGATAAGGCCTATGCTTCCTGATGCGGCGGCGGCGCTCAATGGGCCCGCGAGGACATTGGCAGCCAGTTGGGCGTGCATCACGTTGTATCGAGACGACATGCCTTCGCGTCGAGCGAGCGGAGCCCGCAGCTCCGCGGTGTCGATCAGGATCATCTCCGGTTCGCCGAGTGGGATCGTGCGAGCCGGTCGGCTACGAACCGACGCCGCCGTCCGAAGTCCCACCTCAGCATAGAAGGACCGTCCGATAGCATCGCCGATCTCCGGCCGCATCCGATGTTGGGTCTCGAGTGCGACAAGGTTCGCGGGCGGACAAGCCGAGCCCACGGCCTTCGCCACCCCAGACTTTTCGAATGCACTTTGACTCAGCCATTCACGAGCTTCCGGGTCGTTGGACTGCACTATCGGTGGAAGCTGCCGAAAGTCGCCCGCCACGATCGTGTGCCCGATACCGGTACCCGCGACGAGCATTGTCATAGCCGCGGTCATCATGCTCGCCTCGTCGATGACGACCACGTCGAAGTCCTTGCCTCGCACCGGTTCTTTCAGCACCACCTGGTGTGCCGTGCACGCGATCAGCTGCGCTTCCTGGATCACCTGATCGCGTATTTCGCCGAGCAGTGCGACGAGCCCCTTGGAGAATCCTTCTAGATCGGCGATCTTGCGAACCAACGCGACACGTTCCTGGGCGCGGTTCGCCTCGCGTGCGGGGATGGCGCGGTGGCGAGCGCGCAGCTCGGCCAGTTCGCGCCGGATCTCCACCAGTCTGCGTGCCGGTTCGGCTCCCTGAGCGGCGGCGATCTCGTCTAGGAGGACGGCGGGACGACGGTCTGTCAGAAAGTCGTCGACGGTCGGCCCGATTCGCACCACCTCGCCGGTCGAGAACTGCGGTCGGCGCCTGAGGAGAGCGCTCAACGCAACATCGATGGCCGCGTTGGTCGGGGCAGCAAGCAGCACTGTCTTGCCCGCATCGAGAAGTTCGGCGAGCAGGACGGCCAGCGTCGTCGTCTTACCGGTGCCCGGCGGCCCCCACAGCCAAGTGAGGCGAGAACACAGTCCGTGCGCGACCGCCAGGCGTTGTCGTTCGTTCAGTCCCGCCACGGGATATGGCTCGATCGGCGGCACCCGTTCGAGCACGCCGGCAGTCGAAACGGGTTGTATGGCGGCGGCGGAATCGAATCCTTGCGTCGGCCCCTGGAGTAGCTCGGAGATTTTCCCGATCTGCTCGGTTACGAGATACGACAGATCACATTTGAGACGAGCCTGCTTCCAGAAAGGCTCGTTCGCGCGCATGTCCAGCGTGATTTCCGACCCGTACTGGGTGAGCACTTCGACATCCACCCCGCCCCTATGGTCTTTTGCCGCGCCGGTCGGTGGCAGGAGAGACGCTACGGTCCCCTCACGCACGTTATCGCTGCCCTGGATCTCGTACCGCACGATCCGCCGGGTTGGAGTCTCCTCCAGAATCTCTCCGTCGATCAGCTCGATGTTCTGCCATCCCGTCTTGCTGACGACCGCGCTCTTCTCCCGGGTCAGCGCCGAGCGTGCGGCTGTGGCCATATCTTTCCAGCCAGGTGCGACTGGGCTGGCAGCGGTCACGGGCGCCTCAAAGGTCCGAACGACACGCTCACGCAGCAGGTGAAGCTCATGGCGGAACGCCGCGCTGGTCTTGGCCGTCTTGTCCGCGACCGCGTCGTGCGCCCGCTCCGCGGTCTCGCTGGCCGCTTTCGTTTCCGGACGCCCCGGGTCGTACCAATGCTCCGTGGTTTTGTCGAACTCCGCGATGCGGTGCTCATGACAAAGCATGAACAGATCCGTTGGTTCCAGCCGCCGGAACCCCCGGACGTCGAGCTGGGCGAGCAGCTCCTCGGTCGAGATACGGCGATTCGCGACCAATTCGCGAATAGTTTTTACCAGCATTTCTTTCCGGTGTTGCCTCACTATTCCCCCTGGTGACGCAGGTCTGGAGCAAGACATGGTCACACACATCCCGGTAGCCCGCACACAGAATGGAGCATGATGCCGCGCAAGCGCTGCGGCAATGACCTGTGACCGGCACGCCCACAACGATTTCGAGGGCGTAGGGTTCACCGCAGGCTTCGGAATCTCGACCGGCTGCTCGCCTGAAGAAGCCCACGCGCAGCGACTTCATACCCCACCCCTGGCAGCCTGATCATGCCGCTATGTACGCTGTACGCTCCGGAACCGTTGATGTGGGGGTGGCTGGAGTGCAGATCGACCCCGTGACGCTGACAGACGCAGCGCGCGTGTTGGAGTTCATTGCCGACGACGTCAAAGATCCAGTGAAGACGCCACGTCTGGATGCCGCTGACTGCATCAAGTCTCTGCGTGATTCGCCGATCGCCACCGCGCTCGGCGACGCCGATGGCGCGAGCGAGCAGGCCAAGATCGTGATCGAGAAACGGTACCGATGGATGGCCCATCTGCTGTATCTCACGGCGACAACGTTCCACGGCGTGGACGTCGATCTGGCCAACCAGTTGAACGCCATGGGCGAGTTGAACTGAATCGAGAACCTACCGATGTGGATTCCGAAGCTCGCCGACCTCATCAGTATCTCTGCTGGTACGGAGTCTCGATCGTTGGACGTATCGGCCTTGAAGGCGCTCGGCGAACGTGCAGAGAATGTCGAGAAGGGGCTCAACGCCACGGCCGACGCGATGCGCAGGCAGATCCAGGCACTGGAGTGGTCGGGCGCCGCGAGCCGCGCCGCGACAGATCGCGCCGATCAGGAGTACCAGGACGTTCGCAGGATCGCCGATGCGCACGGTCGGCTCGGTGAACTGGCGACCGGCGCTTACAACGACATGTCCTACGCCGTCTCATTTTTGACGTCCACAGCGCTGCTGCTCATGTCCGAGGGCTTTACGGTTGACCAGGACTGGACGGTTCATGCGCCCGACGGCGGTGACAAGGATCGGGCCACCAATGACACCGTCAGTCTGCAGGCTCAAGCCAAGCACATCGGTTCCTCCATGGATACGTGGGCACCTCAGATCACTCAGGTCATCAAAGATATTCGACTGCTGGCGCCGCCGTCGGCAGCGGACCGCTTCGCGACCGATCCAGCCGAAGTAGCCGAGATCAAGGGCAGACCCGCCGGGGCAGGACCGGCGACGCTCCATGAGCGTCTGCTGGCCAAATACAATGTCACACCCGATCCAGACGGAATGGTCATGTTCCCTACCGATCCGGACAGCGCGTTCGGCAAGGCTTTGGCCGCCGCCGGGTTCGAGCCCAGACGAGTTACCGCCAGTGAGGCGCGGATGCTGTCAGAACTGGACTTGCATGGGGTCTTGACGTTCGCCATGATCGAGCAGGCCGCCTCGGAGGAGGGAACGACGATCTTCGAGGACAAGCCGCGTGCGGGCGGTGTGGGCGACGGTCACGCCGACGCATTCCGGCACGCCTACTGGAACACTCTGCTGTCCAAAGAATTCGGCCAGGACTGGGCAAACGCGTACACGACTGCGCACGAGCGCATCGACGGTCCGACTTCACACGCGAGTGCGGAGGCGATGGACCTGCACAACAACGAGGTCGGTCGTCGAATCCAAGCCGAGCATCCGAATGCGTCGCCCACCGAACTGAAGGAGCTTGCGAAGAAGGCGGTAGAAAACGGTCAATTGGTTGTCGTCGGACCCGACGGACAACTGAAGTACAGCAACCAGGTGCCATTCGGCGATACGGGGATTACCGACAGAGAGCCCCCGGCGCGAGGTGGTCACGACCCGGAGGTGACGCGCGGTGAGCCCAAGAACGGAACCTACTACTAAGGGAAAGTGGCTTCGCAGGGCGCTGTGGGGCGTTCTTCTCGTCGCTGTGCCGGTGTTGGCGGTGGTCGGACTTCTGGCATATGTGGCTGGCGGCCCGTTCGAACCGCACTTGAGTGAGGACAAGGCGCTGTCCGCACAGTTGAACGACCTGTGGCGGAAGGGCGGCTCCGCGCGGCTGCGCGACCTTGCCGGCGGAAGTTGGGACCGCGTCTACGTGTACCAGCAGGAATACCTCGGCCGGGAACAGGTGGAGCGAGAAGTCGGTGCACCAGTGGAGATGGAGGACACCTTCTCCAGGAATGGCGCGTCAGTGCTGGTCTTCGCGCGAGGGAACGGTGTTCAGCATGCGAGTTGGATTGATGTGCCCTTGATTTCAGGGCTCTACACCGCAGACGTCGAGATTCTGGCGCCCGGCCACCCGCGCAATCTCGAATTCGTGGAGCCTCGGCCGACAGGTCCACACCTGATCGAGGACACCGATCTGGAGGCGAAGAAGGACGAACTCTTCCGCACGCACGGCTCAGCTTTGCTCCGCGATCTCACCGGCGGCGATTGGGACCGGGTCTACGTCATGACCGCCGACACACGTGCGAAAGTCGAGGCGTTCGTCGGCGCTCAGGTCGAGATGGAACCCATCTTCACCGAGCGTGGCAGCATTCTCGTGTTCACAAAAGACGGTGCGGTTCAACGAGCCGCGTACATCCGCGGGTATCTTCCTCCCGACGGCGTCTACAGCCCTGCCGTACGTCTCGACGCAAACGTAGCCCCTTTGGAGGTACGACTCGTCGACCCCGCTCCGCCTGCGACAACAACGGCACCGCGGTAACTCGGCGGCCGCGGCGTTCGCAGACGATTGATCGGTGCGGTCGGGTCGGTCGTGCGCCGCAACAAGATCGAGGAGCGCTCACGCCACCCACGGCGTCAGACAGCGAGGTCGTCGAACTCTCCCGCTTTGCATCCCTCCGGCCAACCGGCGAACTCGGCTCGGGTGAATTCTAGTGCTTCGGCTTCTGGTGCGTTGGTGTTGCGGACCAGTCCCCTTGGAACCGCAGCGACCTCGATGCAAGTCCTCGGGCTGGTAGAGCTGAATTACTCCCAGATTCAATGTTCTTCAGCCCCGCACCGAGCTCGAGCGCTGCACCTCAACCCCGCTCAGCACGAGCGCTGACTCCATTGCTCGGCCAGCTGCAATATGTACTGGCGCGACTCTCTCGGGGACAGCGCTGTCCGGCACGCGTGGTCGAACACAGCGGAAAAGGAAGCAACTTCGGCGACGTCGGTGACGAACTGCCCGCTCCCATGCCTTTCGAAATGCACCCGCTCGGCACCTCCCCACGGGTGTGCCATGATCGTGAAGTCCCCCATCCGCAGAGCTTCGTACATCCCTGCGTCGAAGGGGGCAATCCTGATCGTCACGTTCGGTAGGTCCGCTAAATCAGCCATCGCAGTCAGCTGCTCGGCCATCACCGAACTGTCGCCCGTACGAAGATGCAGAACCGACTCCGGCTGGACGACGTCAATCGTCAAATCACCATTGCGTACCCGCTTCTGTCGATAAAGTCGCTGGTCGATCGTCCGCTGGATAGACGTTTCCGACATTCCGACGATTCCCACGGTGCTGCCGATGCTCGCAAGGTACCGGGGAGTCTGCAAAAGCCCGTGCACAGCGCGAGGCTCGTGGGTGCGAATCCTGGTCGCCGACTGCTCCATTCCGAGATAAGCCACCACCCACTCTGGTACCTCGTCGACCTGCGGGACGACACCGTTCAGCATCGCGTCCAACTCACGCATGGACACACCGATCGCGTTGGCATACCGCTCCCGCTGCGTCAGTTGCGGCGTGGACTCACCACGCTCCCACTTACCTAGTGTCGTTCTGTCGACCCCCACGAACTCTGCGATCTGCTCCTGAGTCTTCCCCGATGCCTTCCGCGCGTCGATCAGCCGCTTGCGTCGCATGGGCACATCATAGGCATCTCTTAAGTGCCGTGGATCACTTTCGTTTGAAGCGTCAAGCTATCACTGCGCCCGGAGTAAGTGACGCCGCGAACCCCTTCGCACCTGATCCGACGCCGTCAACATGTCGGACCGGGCGCACCCACACGTACGAGCATCCAGGGGGTAACTATGTCCGTATCCGCCGTAGCGGACGCGCTCGGCCGCTGCCATTACTACCGCACCGTCTGCCAATTGCCCTGCCACATTGATGAATCCGGACGCATCGCCGTCACCATCGGCGGTCGAGTCCGCGCGGTCACCACGCCGGAACCACTCGGCACCGCCATCCGGGAGTACCTACTCGCCCGGTCGTGGACGGGACCGATCGTATGGCACCGATCGCGTAGGTACACGTTTCTCACGGGCTACTCGGCTGAGGTCGATGACCATTCGCTCTACACGCGCACCTTGCTCCGCACGAACTCGATCATCATTCCGCCACTCGGCATTGTCGCGTTGCCCTCTCCCACGGACCAAGGGACCTACCGCAGATGGATAGAACCAGCTCGCGACGGCTACCGTCCGTGCCTGAAAACAGTCCTCGACGCCCTCGTCGCCTGCGCCGCGTGACCGATCCCAGCACACCCCGTCCCGGCGAACCGGACCTCCACCTGAGCATCTTCCTGCATGGAATCCGACTGGACTATGCCGCGTGCCGCACTGCAGCTCTCCGCTTCATCGCTGAGTGGCACGCCCACGAGCGTGAACCGATCACAGTCATGCCCGGCCCAACGCGCGGTCTCGTCCGGTTACCGTGTGAGCGCCTCTACTTGGATCCGTGACCGACTGAATCGCCGACGCGTTCTGGGCGTGTCGAACATGACCGATGCCGCGACGCGCTGCCCCACGCCATCCACAACGTGCGTGGTGCTTCCCACCATTCCCTCGCTCTGGGCCGCCGGGGCGTGGGACTGTCCGAAAACACCGCCCCGAGGGGCGACTGTGGCCGCTTTGATCGGCCGCCTGACTCCCTCGGATGCCGAGTCGGCACGTCGCCATGGTTCGGCGTGCCGACCGGGCGTCATCGAGTGGGCATGGCCGCGGTGATCGTGGTGAAGTACTGCACCGCGGCCAGTATCGCGATCGGGGCCGAGACCAGTAGTTGGCCCGCGACGGCGCCGAGGGGGCCCATCGCCACGACGCCGCCCAGGCAGCCGAGGAGGGCGGCGGGGAGGAAGGGGCCGAACAGGCCGATGATCGTGGCCGAGGCGATGGTCGCTCCGGCCAGGCCGCCGAGGACACAGCCCGTTGCGGCGCCGCCGATTCCGCCGACCAGCGTGCCGATCATTACGCCGGTGGCGATGGTGGAGGTCAGGCGGGTCCAGGCGTCGCGTTCGCGGTCGTATTCCGAACGCCACGGGGCTTGGTCCTCGAAAGGCAGGGTCACCGGGCGGTAGGTCGCGTGCTCGGGATCCAGTTGCGGGGTCAGTACGACTGTGCGGTCGGTGATCTCGGCGGCGATCGGGAAGACGAAATCGTCTACGCGGGCAGCGAGTTCGGCAGCGGCGAGCACACGGCCGTCGTCCGCTGCGATCCGCAGGACGCCGTCTTCGACGGTGAGCGAGCCCGCGTCGATCTCGATGACGGCCGAGGTGGACGTAGCGTGGGCGTTGAAGCCTATCGGGCGCGAATCCGCCTCTGCTCCGGAGGGACCCGCAGCGAGGACGGCGGTCGACGCGAGCGCCGACACCGTGCCGACCAACATTCCGGCATGGCGGCGGCGTCCGACAGCCGAGACAACGGCCTTCGCGGCCGCAACACAGTCGCCACTGGCCGGCGTCCCCACGACGCCGCCGTCACGGCGACCCACGAACGCCCCCACGTCCGCCTTCACAAGACCAGCACGGCCGCGACCTGCCTGCGTGCCCGCGATCCCGCCATCACGGTCACCCGCGACCGCCTCCAGCTCGACCCTCAGAACCTCGGCACGTCCGCCACCAGCCAGCGGCCCCGCGACTCCACCATCACGGCGATCCGCGACCAGCCCCACCTCATCCCTCACAACCCGACCACCGCCGCGGCCCCACAACGCCGCTAATCCCTTCACGACTCCGCCAACGCGGCGACGAACGACGCGGCCACCGCCTGCTGACCGGCCAGCGTGGCGTGGACACCGTCGTCGAGCAGCAACGGGTCCTCACCATCAGGAATCGTGTCGTTCTCCACGTCGACGGTCAGGTCGGCCAGGTCGTGCAGCACGGTCGAGGTGTCGGCGATGTCGGCTCGGGTCCAGGCGATGCCGATTCGTTTGAACGGTTCGAACGTGGCGATGCGGGCTTCGTCGACCGTGGTCGGGGTGAGCCAGATCCACTGCGCCGCTCGAGGTGCGCGGGATCGGAGGATACGCAGGTTGCGCTCGGTTTCGGACAGGCCGACCAGGCGCGGACCGCCGACGCCGCCGATACGCTGGGCGTCGTTTGCGCCGAGCTGGCAGACCGCCCAGTCGGGATTGTGAAACCACAGAGCGGGAGCGAGTGTCAGCGTCTGAGTCGTGGTCGCGCCCGAGACGGCGAGATTGGTGAGCCGGATGGCGTCGTGGGGTCTGCGCAGGTCGAGCAGATGGCGCAGGATCTCGAACCACGACAGCCGGTCGGCGGTCGAGCTCTCGCCCAGGGCGACCACGTGCTGGTCGGCTCGAAACGGCAACCGGTCCACCGCGGCGGCCACCGCGGCGTCGTCGAGCAGGGCTGCCGCCGCCCAGCGCGCCTGTTCATCGAGATCGGCGCACAGCTTCTCGTAGTCGTCGACAGTCAGACCGAACAGCGGTGCGACGCGGTCGGCGCCGAGACCGGGGAGGTAGGGCAGCGAACGTTCGGGACGCTGGAATCGGACGAGCTTCTCGGTGTGCGAATTCATCGGTCATTCCGTTTCTGCGACAGTGGATTTCGAGACGAGAAAACCGGCGGCGATCAACCACGCCATCCCGGTGAAGCGGGCCAGCGGCAGCAGCACGGCGGCCTCGGTGCGCAGCAGCGTCGCCGTGGTAGCCAGTCCGGCGACGGCGATGACGAGCCCGGTCCTGGCCAGCCAGGGCCGCAGAATCAAAGCGGGCAGCGCGATTCCCGCGACGAGCAAACCGGTCGAGACGACGTTCGCCGGGCCGCCCGCGAGGAATGCCAGCGTGTGCAGAGCGCGCACCAAGTGCGACGAGTCGATGACCTCCGGCACGGTCAGCACCCAGGTCACCACCGCCGACAGCATCAGGAATCCGGTGGCGAGCGCGCCTCCGGTGAGGGCGAGCGCGCCCCGCGTCCGCAGCCGCGCGGTGATCGCGGCGACGAACAGGGCGCCGGGAATCGCGGCGGCGAACTGCAACGTCGCCCCCAGCCGGACCGCGTCGCGGTGGTCGGTGAAGTAGAACAGCGCTTCTTCCGGCGCGGCGAACGGGGAGGGGAATACGTCGCCGCCGGCCGCGACGGTGCTCGCGGCCAACCCGGCGACGAACAGCGCCGCCGACGCCGCGGCGAAGACTCCCGGCGGCGGGCCCGGCTTCGGTATATCCGGCCGCAGTGGAGTGGAAGCGATTGCGGGAGTGGTCATGCCGAGATTCCGTTCTAGTGAGTGAATCGTTCACTGATATGAACTATTGAGCGTGTGTACGATAACCCCGTGACAGCAGGAGAGCAAGCGGGTGACAACCCGATTCCGCGACAGGCCCTCACCCGGCAGGTCTCGTTCCTGCTCGCACAACTCGGCGCGCACGCCACCCAGCGGTTCACCGACCGCATCGCCCCGCTCGGTCTGACTCCCCCCGATATCGGGGTGCTGCGCATGATCGCCATGTCACCCGGCCGCAGCCAGCGCGCCCTGGCCGAAGAACTCGGCGTGGTCCCCAGCCGAGTCGTCGCCCTCCTCGACAACCTCGACCGCAAAGGCCTCGTCGAACGCCGCCGCAGCACCACAGACCGCCGCAACCACGAACTGCATCCGACCCCGGCGGCCTACCAGCTGATGGGGGAACTCTGGCCGGTGCTCCAAACCCACGAAGCCGACCTCACCGCCGCGCTCTCACCCGCCGAACGCGATCAGTTGGCGTCACTGCTGGTGCGCATCGCCGAACAGCAAGGTTTGGACGTGGGCGTGCACCCCGGCTACCAGCGCGCGAACTCGCCCGCCACCGATGAGACGAAGGGATAGATCACGACCCGACACCAGGCCGCTTCCAGGTAGAGCGGTTCAGCCCACCGGCTTCACGCGCGAACGGGCGAAGGGCACCTGGTCAGATCGTCCCCTCGCCTCGTGTAGGCCCACGCCGCCGATCCGCGAATCCCCGTCGTAGAACACACAAGTGATGATTGTTGTGGGATGAGTAGCGATCTCCCACGTCGCAGACGGCCTTGACGTGACCCTCCGGTGTCACCACGCAGGTGCTGACGCGGCGGACACCGCCCATATCGGCATTGCGCTCACCGGCGCGAGTGGACCCGACGGCGGCTCCCGGCAGTGCCCTCGAACGGCTCTAGCGCGCATGTCACCGGGCAGCCCGGTAGAACTCTCACCGCGGACGGCCGTGGAAGCACCGGCCGTCAGCGCGATCCGCGCCTGTTCACCGAAACCCTTCGATCACTCACCGTCTGGCACGCGGCTGGTGGGACTGGCCAATTCATGTACCCGTCGACCAGCAGTAGGGCATCGGCGACGGCCACGCGCCCAGCGTCGGAGTGCGGCGCAGCGCCTGATTTCCCCGAACTTCCTCGCCGACGCGAATTTTCAGCCGCCGCCCCGGAACCGGTCACAGGCTGACCTGATACGTCGCCGATCGACTGCTGATCCGATTCGTCATCCCACCGTACAACTCATTCGAAGGTGATCCATGCACGAACTCTTCGTCACCGCCTCTTGTGCTGTCGCGTCGCCGTCACGGTCTGCGCGTCGGGTACCTCATCGGCGGAGACACATGCCCGGCCTCGGCATACGAAGCCGAATCGCTTGCGAAACGAGCATGGTGGCGCTCCGCGGACAAGTCGTCCGAGCACGACGGATAGACCACCGCACAGCAGCCCCCAGCCCTGTCACCGGCCCCAGGCGATCGCTGGTCCACCGATTCCCCGGACTCGCAAACCAGCGCCGACATCTTCATCAGCAGGGCGCCCCGTTCGAGGCGGCCGTCCAACTCCTCCGGTCGGCACTGCTAGCGAAGGGCCGTGTCAGCAGAGTGGGACTCTTCAGCTGACACGCCCTACCCACAGCTCTATGAATCGGAAGTCTTCATCCTGTCCAGAATTCTGGGCTGCCATTGGTAGAACCAACTGAATTTGTAGGACTCGCCGTCGGGTGACGAGGTGGCGGCATAGGTGAAGCGGCGGTCGGGCGTGTTGATCGGCACCTCGTCGACGAGGTGCTCGAAGCGTGGCTCGATAGGAACCGGAAGCGTTCTCGGGTCCGGTGTTATCACGGGGAAGCAGAGGCGCTCGATCCGGGCCGATTCCCAGCTGATGGTGGCGTATATATCGAATGCTTTCTCGGTAAGCGAGAGGAATTGATCGCTCGGGTCCGGGAGTCCCGCGTCCCGGTGCAGCGCCAGGATGGCGCGGGGCTCGAAGTAGTCGGCCGACAGGCCGGGGAAGTACACGTTCATCGTCTTGTCGTGGTAGTCGATGCCGAGCAAGCCGACTTTGTCCTCCAAGCCGTGACGCGCGAACATGCGGGCGTGGTCGGCGAGACTGGGCGGCATGGACGGTAGTTCGGCGAGTTCCGATACCTTCTGCATGCCATCGGCGGGAAAGAACGGCCAGATTTTCTTGAAGCCGCCGACTACACCGATGTCTATCCCGTAACTGTGGATGGGGCACCGCTCGCGGACCTGATCGAGCAGGGTGCCGATCGGATGATCCGTCTCGGGAAGGAGTTCGTTCGCAAGGGCGATGCGGTAAGGGTCGACGTCGCTGGGCAGCGTCAAGAAGCGGTAGTCGAGGTCTCCCGCGCGGCGGGCGTCGGTGACAACGCGGAGAGAAATCACGGAGCGCGTGAGCATCGCGCCGTATGCGGACAGAGTGGGCCAGACGGCTTCTCGGGTGCACGGCACGTCCCATAGCCGCGCGGATTTCTCAATGGCCGCGTAGAGATCGTCCAGCTCGGAGTCGGTGGTGGTGAACACGCGTCCTTCCAGAGATCAGTGCTGTCAACATCACTCCTCCGTCAATTGGGTTCCGCCAGAACACAAGTCAGGCCGTGGAGTCATACGGAGGAGCGCTGGGAGCACTCTACGCCCGCGCGTCCTTTCAGGGCCTTGCCGTGAACTGCCAGAGGTGGGGGGTGAGGGGGCCGAGTTGGGGGCTGAGCGGGCTTTGCGGTCGACGGCTGGCCTACTTGTCGACCCGCGTCACCGCCAACGGCAGGCTCCTCGATGAAGCTGTTCGTCTCACCTCGGCGCTCCATCTCGCGGGATACTCACATGTCAGCGGCGCGCTCGCGACGCGCTTCCCACCCCCACCGGCACGGAGGGCGAGACCCGATGGAGGCAAGCCGTCAGTGCGCCGCGGGACCGAGACTCCTGAGCGGAGCCCGGCGGCGTCAGCATTCGGGGGTGCGTGGAGTGCACAACGGCAGCAGGTTCATGCGGGCCGGGGTTTCCGTGACGGTCGGCGGTGGTGGGACTGCCTCGGTGGTCAGCACGGGTGCCGGGGTGGGTTGTACGGCGCCGCCCGTGGGTGTCGAGCAGGAGGCGGCCAGTATCCAAAGCGTGCCGATGACGAGCACGATCAGCGCTATCGCGGCGATCTGTTGCGTGCGGTGGCCGCGTGGCTTCGATTTCTCGGAACCGCGACCGGGGATGCGCGCGGACAGTGCGGTCAGCTGCTCGCGAACCGCGACCCGGGGGCGACGCTCGAGCACTGCGGTCGGCGTGGGACGGCGCAGTGGCTCGGGTTCGCGGGTAGGTGTTGACCATGACGCGGGTCGGCTCGGCACCGGGGCTTGCACCGGACGTGGGCGCAGCGGACGGTCCGGGGCGGGATCGATCCACGACGACCAACTGTCGGTGAACGACGACGGCGCGGTACCCGAGCGCGCAGCCGGGTCGAAGTCCTCATCGGCAGAATAGGGTTCGTTGTCGGTCAGCTCGGCCGCGGCGGGCTCGGCCGGGACACGCCGTATCGACGCCGCGGCTCCGGTCGCCAATGGTTGCGCTTCGTCTGCATACGGCTCGGCGTCACCTTCCCTTGCGGGTCTCGCCGCGAGCCTGCCTTCGAAGCGAGGCGACTCGAGCCGGTCATGCTCCGACACATCGGAATCGGGCAGCGCCTCTGGGCGATACGAGGCCGAACGGTGTTCTTCCCGGGCGTACCGATCGGAACGTGCTGCCGTGTCCGACGACGCAGGCGCCGGTACCGGCTCCGGCGCGAGGAATTCCGGTGCGAACGGATCTACTTCAGCGGCCGAGGCTCGCGCGGGCGTAGCGGGTGCGTGCGCGGGCTGCGGCTCGGACGCGGGGTCGTGACTGCCGTCCGGAAGGGCGGTGTCCTGCCGAGATGACCGGTCGGCTTGCGATGCGCTCGAGGAACCGGACCGCGTCGACGGCGCAGGCTCCGAGTCCTCGTGCCGCTCGCCGGTTTCCGTGGCATCGGTCTCGTTCGGCGCGGGCGACGCAAGTGACTCATCCGACTCCGGGACCTGCCGATCTACCTCTCGCTCGTCCCCGTTCCCGGACGCTTCCGTCGAACCGGATACGGCAGCGCTCGCGGCCTCCGCAACGGCAGCCGGCGACCGCAGAACGGCAGCCTGCGACTCCGCAACGGCATCCGGCACCTCCGGCACATCCCGATCCCGTACGGCATCCGGCACCTCCGGCACAGCATCCGGCACCTCCGGCACAGCATCCGGTGCCTCCGGTACGGCATCCGCTGTCTCCGGCCCGGCATCCGGCTGCTCCGGCACGGCATCTCCAGGCGTCGAACCAGCCGCCACGTCATCCGCGTCGGAACCCCCGCCGGACGCCCGGCCCTCGAGCTCGGGAGCCTTTCGCGTGACGCTGTCCAACGCCGCCAGCGTTCCGGCCCGCAACTTCCGCTCCGGCGGAAAACCGTCGGCCACCAGGTCGTCGACGGTGACCTGATCGCCCAGGTTCAACTCGGTCAGCAGGGCATGGGTGCGCTCGGCGGTCCAGATGAGCTTGCGGCTCGCGGTGCGGTGGAACCACGCTCGCAAATCGGCCTGCCCGGCTCCGAGCACCACCGCGCAACCGCGCCTGCGGGACTCGATGTTCAGCGTGAGGTTCGAATCCCTCGGCGGCACCACCACGATCAGGCCGTCGACGAAGGCTTCGGCATTGTGCTTGCGCACCAGCGCCTTCAGATTGAAGACGTTGTTCGTCACCTGATCGAACGGGCTGCTGTCGTGGTCGCGCACATGGATCGGGTCGCCCGCGTAGCCGGACAGCCGCCAGCGGCCGTTGGCCTGCACCGACAGGACGCCGCTCGTCGCCTCCGGGACGGTGCCCTTGACCTCGATGACGACCGCCGCCCTGGGGGTGATCACCACCAGATCGGCTTCCTGCGTTTCGTCCTTGCGTTCGCGGTCGGGTAGGTAACACCCCGAGATCGCGAGTCCCACAATGACGTACTGGCCGGTCCAAGTACGCATCCAGTCGAGCACGCGCTGTTCGGATCGCGGCGCCGTCGTTCGTTCATTGATGACCAACATCGGCGGCCTCCATCGCCGTCCCACACCATCGACCACCCAACGGTATGCGCCGGGATTTCCGCCACAAAATCGAAAGGCACTGGAGCAGGCGGGTATTGGCAGCACAAGGGCGTGCGAAGGACGGCGTGTGGGCAGCGCCACACTCGGGTGCGTCAGACTCCGACCGCTTCTTCGATCTCTTCCTCGGCCGCGTGTTCCGTGACGCGAACCGTCTCGGTGCGGGCGGGCCCGCGCAGCCTGCGTTCGTAGCCCCCCGCCACCAGCACCAGTCCCGCACCGGCCGCCAGCCACAGCACCAAGCTCAACACCCGGTTGCCGAATCCCGCACCGCCGTCGAAGTACAACAGGGTGCGCGCGCCCTCGACGAAACCCGCTCCGTTCCAGAACGAATGCAGCGCGCCGAAGAAATCGTTCTGCAGCCACGGCCCGTACACGCCGCCCGATGTCGTGAAGTTGAGCATCACGAACAGCACCATCATCGTCAGCGTGGTCCAGCGCCGTAAGAAGGTGTGCAGCCCGATGCCCACCGCGAGAATCCCGGCCGAATACAGCCACGACATCGCCCAGACGGCGGCGTAGTCGTGGTCGACCACATGGAATACCGGCCCCGCGACGCCGAGTCCGATGACGCTCACCGCCAGCGACGTGACCAGGCCGAGCAATGCGCGAACGCCCATGCTCAGTCCCGCCCCGGCTGCGCCGATCGCCGCGACGCTGCCGTAGGAGCCGATGCTCAATGCCACCAGCAGGAAGAACAGGCCCTGCGCGGTCGGATCGCCGGTGCTCGGCGGAGCGATATCGGTGACCTCGACCGGTGCGCCCTGCTGGGCGGCGATCCGGCCGAAGACGGCCTCGGCCGCCATCGCCGTGGTGTCGGAACCAGCCTTGGCGACCAGCGCTTCGTGCGATTCCGGCACATAGGCGCCGGCCAGCGTCCGCTCGCGCAACTGCCGCACCGCCTCCTCCCGGCCGGGCAGGGTGACCACCTCCAGTGCGTCTCCGGCCCGGTCCTTCAGCGTCTGCGCCAGCACCTTGACCTGCGGTGCGTCACCCACGATCGCCACCTTCAGGTGGTTCGGCTCGGGTTGGTGGAACGCGCCCAGATACGCCAGTGCCATGCCGAGGCACATCAGCAGTGGGGTGAGCAGATGCGCGGCGACATGCCGTAGTTGGTGCATGAGACGACTCCCCAAACGGTTGGTAAATACAACTATCTTCGTTGTACTATACAACCATGCGGCAATCTCCGGCATTCCCCACTCGCTCGACCGCGATCCACACCATTCAGCGCGAGCTCACCGCATTCGCCCGCCGAGCCCGTGGCCGAGCCGCCGAACTGCATCCGGAACTGCCGCTGGTCGCGTCGAGCATCCTGGACCTGGTCATCGAACGCGACGGCTGCCTGGCCACCGAACTGGCCGAGCACTTCCTGCTGGACAAATCCACGGTGAGCAGGCAGGTGGCGGCGCTGGAACGGCTCGGGTATCTCACCAGGGAGGTCGATCCGGCCAACCGCCGCAACCACATCCTGCGCGCCACCCCCGCCGGGCAGCGGATCGCACGGGAGGCCGAGCAGCGCCGCCGGGAGGCGTTCGCCGAACGGTTCCGGGACTGGGACGACGATGACCTCGCGAAACTCGCCGGGTACCTGGTCCGCTACAACGCGGCGGACGGCTGATCGGCACACGGCCGGCGCGGCGGACGCGAGCGAGCCCCGCTCAACCTCGCAGCGCCGCGGCCAGATCCGGGTCAACGGCGAACGCGATGGCGATCAACGATTCGACCAGTAGGTCGATCAACTCCGTACGCGAGATGGGCTCCGAGCGCAGCCAGGTGAGCGTGGATTCCTCGACGAACGCGATCCAGCCGCGCATGGCGAGCATGAGGCGGGGATGGTCGGCTTCGGCGACCGGCACGGGGGTCTCGGCCAGGATGATCCCGATGATGGCGTCGCGGGTCTGGTCGACCAGCGGGGCCAGCTCGGGGCTGACGCTGGTGGGGCCGCGTAGGAGCGCCAGATAGGAGGTCCGGTTCTCCGTGACGTACTCGATGTAGCGCTCGATCGAGTCGCGCAGCATCTCGAACAGGCCGAGCGAGCGATCCGGGGCGACGCGCTCGAGCAGTTCGGCGTTGGCGTGGTGCACGATCGCGAGCTGGAAATCCTGCTTGGTCGGGAAGTAATGGAACAGCAGGCCGCGGGAGATGCCCGCCTCGGCGGCGATCTCGCTGACGGAGATGTCCTCGATGGAACGCTCGCCGAGCATCTTCGCGCCCAAGGTGATCAACTGCTCGCGGCGCTCGTCGGGACTCAGCCGCGTGCGCTTGGGGGCGTCTCCCTGGGTTCTCGTCACGCGCCAATCCTACTGAACGTCAGTCAATACACTGTTGACTCACGCTCAATAGGATCGTAGGCTCGGTTACATGAGTCGCAAGGTTACAGACAAAGCTGTCGCCGGCCGACCCACGCGCCACGCCAGGACGATCATCATCGGCAGCGGGTTCGCGGGTCTGGGTCTGGCCATCCGGCTGACCCAGGAGGGTCGCAACGACTTCCTCGTGCTGGAACGCGGCAACGACGTCGGCGGAACCTGGCGCGACAACACCTACCCCGGCGCGGCCTGCGACGTCCCTTCGCACCTGTACTCGTACTCGTTCGCGCTGAACCCGAACTGGTCGCGCTCCTTCTCCCGGCAGGGCGAGATCCAGCAGTACATCCAGGATGTGTCGAAGCGCTACGCCGTGCGCGACAAGCACATCTTCGACTGCGACGTGACCAGCGCCCGCTGGAACGACGAGACCGCGCTCTGGGAGATCGAGTCGACCAAGGGCAGCTTCACCGCGAACACGGTGATCTCCGCGGTCGGCGCGCTGTGCGAGCCCGCCCTCCCGGACATCAAAGGCATCGGCGGGTTCGAAGGCGAGATCTTCCACTCCGCCCGCTGGAACCACGACGCCGACCTCACCGGCAAGCGGGTCGCCATCATCGGCACCGGCGCCTCGGCGATCCAGATCGTGCCCGCCATCGCCGGGCAGGTCGGCCACCTGGACGTCTACCAGCGCACCGCGCCGTGGCTGCTGCCGCGCCTCGACCGCCCGTACACGACGGCCGAGCGACTGGCCTTCAAGCACGTACCCGGCCTCCAGCGACTGTCCCGCGCCGCCATCTACGCCGCCCGCGAGACCCAGGTCGTCGGCCTGGCCAAGGTCCCAGCCCTGATGCAGTTGTTCGAGGCGATCGCGAAGGCGAAACTGCGCTACGAGATCCGCGACCCCGAGCTGCGCGCGAAGGTGACTCCGAATTTCCGGATCGGCTGCAAGCGCATGCTGATCTCCAACGACTACTACCCCGCGCTGTCGCGCCCCAACGTCGACGTGGTCACCGATGGCATCGCCGAGGTGCGCGCGAACTCGATCGTCACCCAGGACGGCACCGAGCGCGAGATCGACGCGCTGATCGTGGCGACCGGCTTCCACGTCACCGACTCCCCCACGTACAACACCATCGCAGGCCGGGACGGCCGCACCCTGGCGGAAGTGTTCGACGAGATCGGCCAGCAGGGCTACAAGGGCTCCGCGATCGCGAATTTCCCCAATATGTTCTTCCTGCTGGGCCCGAACGTCGGCCTCGGGCACACCTCGATGGTCTACATGATCGAGTCGCAGATCAATTACATCGCCGACGCACTGGCTACCATCGACCGCCTCGACCTGCGTACCGTAGAAGTGCGCCGCGATGTGCAGGATGCCTACAACGCCGATCTGCAGGCGAAGCTCGCGGGCAGCGTCTGGCTGACCGGCGGGTGCTCGAGCTGGTACCTGGACAAGCACGGCAACAACACCACGCTGTGGCCGGACTTCACTTTCGAATTCCGTAGGCTGACCAAGACATTCGACGTGGCGGCGTACGACATCTCCATTTCCAACGCCGACTTGAAAGCAGTGGCATCGTGAGCAGTGACGCTTACTTCGAGAACAAGGTATGTGTGATCACCGGAGCGGGCTCCGGGATCGGCCGCGCGCTGGCGGTGAATCTGGCCCGGCGCGGCGCCAAACTGGCACTGTCGGATATCGATGTCGACGGCCTCGCCGAGACCGTGCGCCGCTGTGAGCAGCTCGGCGCCGAGGTCAAGTCCGACCGGCTGAACGTGGTCGAGCGCGAAGCGGTGATCCTCTACGCCGACGCGGTGAAAGCGCACTTCGGCACGGTGCACCAGGTTTACAACAACGCGGGCATCGCCCACCACGGCGAGGTCGTCCGCTCGGAGTACAAGGACTTCGAGCGCGTGATGGACGTCGATTTCTGGGGCGTCGTCAACGGCACCAAGGCGTTCCTGCCGATGGTCATCGAGTCCGGCGACGGCCACATCGTCAACGTGTCCAGCCTGTTCGGCCTGATCGCGATCCCCGGGCAGAGCGCCTACAACGCCGCGAAGTTCGCGGTGCGCGGATTCACCGAGTCGCTGCGCCAGGAGATGCTGGTCGCGCGGCACCCGGTCAAGGTCACCTGCGTTCATCCCGGCGGCATCAAGACCGCCGTCGCCCGCAACGCCACCTACGCCGAGGGCATCGACGCCAAGTCGGCCGCGTCGATGTTCGACCGGAAGCTGGCCATCCACACCCCGGAGATGGCGGCGCAGACCATCGTCGACGGCGTGCGCAAGGGGCACGGCCGCGTGCTGATCGGCTGGGAGGCCAAGTTGCTGGATCTGTTCGTCCGGGTCACCGCGTCGGGCTACCAGCGGATCGCGGCCAACGTCGAACGCCGCTTCCTTCCCTGAGCCGGGAGCCGAGGAACGACGAATGCGGGACATCGACTTTCCGCTGCCCCTCGCGCGGGCAATACTGAATCCGATCTTCCGGGTCACACTGAACAAACGATTGCCGTTCACGGTGCAGCGCAGGCTGCTCGACGTGACGTCGCGGGCACAGTTGCTGCCCGCGGGCGCCGTCGTGCGGCCGGTGTGCCTCGGCGGCAGGCCCGCCGAGCGGATCGACTTCGCGGACACCTCCGAGCACGGCGCCGTGCTCTATCTCCACGGAGGCGGATACGCGGTCGGCTCGCCGGCCACGCACCGCTCGCTGGCGGCCCGGCTGGCGCTGGACACCGGTTGCCCGGTCTACGTGCTGGATTACCGGCTGGCGCCGGAGCACCCCTTCCCCGCGGCACTGGACGACGCCGAGGCGGCGTTCCTGGAGCTGGTGGCGTCGGGTCTGCGGCCGGACCGGATCGCCGTCTCCGGCGACTCCGCGGGCGGCGGTCTGTCGCTCGCGCTGGCGCAGCGTCTGATCGCCCGCCACGGGCAGACCCCGGCCGCGCTCGGTTTGATCGCGCCTTGGGCGGACCCGAACGAGATCCCGGAGCGGGAACGCGATCTGGTGATCAACAAGCCCTGGTCACGCGCTTGCGCAGCTGCCTACCTCGGCGACGGCGATGCCGCGGATCCGGCTTACGCGCCACTGACCGGCGAGCTGCGGGGCCTGCCGCCGACGTACGTGCAGGTGGACGTCAGCGAGCTGCTGCACCGGCAGTGCGTCGCGCTGGTCGCCGCACTGCGCGAGGCGGGGGTACACGTGCGCTTCACCGAGAGCAAGGGCTTGTGGCACGTCGCTCAGTTGCAGGCCGCGCTGGCGGCGCCCGCCGCGGCCGCGCTGCGCGAACTCGCCGAGTTCCTTCGCGAAGCGATTCAACCGGCGGACCTGCGCGAACTAGGATGAAATTCGAGCGGGTCCCCAGCCTGCGGTGATGCGCGGAGGCGATTGGCGGTGGTCGACCTCACGGCCCTGACGCAGGTGTCGTAGATTACTGGCGAGTAAACCCACGTGGAAGGGCACTGATGCGAGAGTTCGAAGTCCCGGCTTCCTACACCATTCCGGATGACGCGAACAATTCCGACAACGTCTTCCGCCACGCCGAGCAGTCGCCGAACACGGTGCTGTTCAACGTGCCGAACGGCAGTGGCGGCTGGCGGGATGTCACCGCCGCGGAATTCGCGAAAACCGTTACCGGGGTGGCGAAAGGCCTGATCGCCTCGGGTATCGAACTCGGCGATCGCGTCGCCATCATGGCCCCCACCCGCTACGAGTGGGCCGTCCTCGATTTCGCCACCTGGGCCGCGGGCGGCTGCACGGTCGCGATCTACGACAGCTCCGCCGCCGAACAGGCCAAGTGGATCCTGCAGGACTCGGCCACCAAGCTGCTGATCGTGGACAGCGACAAGCACCGCAAGGTGATCGACGAGATCGAAGCCGGGTCGCTGCCGGACCTGCGGGAGATCGTGCAGATCGACAAGGGCGCGGTGGACGAACTGCTCGGCCGGGGCGCCGCCCTGGACGACCAGGCTGTGCACGAGCGCCGCGCGCAGGTGGGTGCGCAGTCTCCCGCCACCCTGATCTACACCTCGGGCACCACGGGCCGCCCGAAGGGCGTCATGCTGACCCACGCGAACCTGTACGCGGAGTCGAAGTCCGATCGGATCGCGCTGAACAAGTACGTCACCGAGGGCAAGAAGACCCTCATGTTCCTGCCGCTGGCGCACGTCTTCGCGCGCGCCGTCGCGCTGGCCGCGTTCGACGCGAAGGTGATCGTCGCGCACACCGCCGACTGGTCCACCTTGGTCGAACAGTTCGGCAGCTACCGGCCGCACTTCATCCTCTCGGTGCCCCGGGTGTTCGAGAAGGTGTTCAACAGCGCCAAGCAGAAGGCGCACGACGGCGGCAAGGGCAAGATCTTCGACGCCGCCGCCGAGACCGCGATCGCCTGGAGCGAGTCGCTCGACAACGGCGGACCGGGCGTGGTGCTGAAGCTGAAGCACGCGCTGTTCGACAAGCTGGTGTACGCCAAGCTGCGCGCCGCGCTCGGCGGCCAGTGCGAGGCCGCCGTCTCCGGCGGCGGGCCGCTCGGCGCACGGCTGGGTCACTTCTTCCGCGGCGTCGGCGTGACCATCTACGAGGGCTACGGCCTCACCGAGACCACCGCGGCCATCGCGGTCAACACCCCGGAGCACATCCGGGTCGGCTCGGTCGGGCGGCCGATCGAGGGTCACGGCGCCAAGATCGCCGAGGACGGCGAGCTGCTGCTGCGCGGCTCGGTCGTGTTCAGCGGCTACTGGGGCAACGCGGAGGCCACCGAGGACGCGTTCGAGGACGGCTGGTTCAAGACCGGTGACCTCGGCGCCATCGACAGCGACGGCTTCATCACCATCACCGGCCGCAAGAAGGAGATCATCGTCACCGCCGGTGGCAAGAACGTCTCCCCCGCGCTGCTGGAGGACTCGCTGCGTGCGCACCCGCTGATCAGCCAGGTGATGGTGGTCGGCGACGGTCAGCCGTTCATCGGCGCGCTGATCACGCTGGACCCGGAGTCGCTGCCCGGCTGGAAGGAACGCCACAGCCTGCCCGCCGACACCCCGATCGAGAAGCTGATCGAGAACCCCGACCTGCTCGCCGAGGTGAACGCGGCGGTGGCCGAGACCAACAAGAAGGTCTCGCACGCCGAGCAGATCAAGAAGATCCGTCTGCTGACCATCGACTGGACCCAGGAGACCGGCGAACTCACCCCGAAGATGTCGCTCAAGCGCGCGGTCGTGATGAAGCAGCACGCCGACGACGTGGCGAGCATCTACAACTGAGCCGATCGTCGAGAGGCGCTGTCCGTTCGCGGGCAGCGCCTTTCGCGTGTCGTGGTCCGTCCGCGACGAACAGCGCGCCGTCGCGGTCCGAGGAGCTCGGACCGATCGGGTCGGCGGCTGCGGCGGCCGTCCGGCAGTAGTCTCGATGCCATGGCCGATCTGCGACTGCGTGTGGTGGCCGGGATCGTCTCGGCGGGCCTCACGCTGGGCGTCGCCGAGTTGCTCGCCGCTTTCCTCGGCCCCGACAGCGCGCCGCTGCACCTGCTCGGTTCGGCCGTGGTCGACCACACGCCCGACAGGGTGCGGGAATGGGCCATCACCACCTTCGGCACCGAAGACAAAGCCGCGCTGTACCTGATCATGGGCGTGATCACCGTGCTGGTCGCCGGAGTGGCCGGAGCGATCGAGCGGACCACCCGTGCCGCCGGGTCGTGGTTGTTCGTCGTGTTCGGGGTGATCACGGCCTGGGTGGCGGTGGCGCGTACCGGTCTGTCCGCCGCGTTGCCGACGGTCGTCGGCGTCGCCGTCGGCGTCTACTCGCTACGGGCGCTGACCCGTCGCATCGACGCGGCGATCGAAGAGTCTGCCGATACGCCGACCGATGCGGTTCCGTCGACCGGCGATTCCGGACCGCGGACCGCGACCGAGGGAGCCGCGTCTACCGAAAAAGGTGCGAATGTAGGCCGTTCCGGGGGCGTGGCGGGTATCGGAGAGAGGTCTGACGCCGCTATCGGTGCGGCTGCGGATATACCGGGAAACGTAGAAAGTACGGAGTCCCCTGACCAAGAACCGGAAACAGGCTCGCGCGGAGGTGAATTCGCACCGGCCGATAGCGCCTCCGCAGAGCCTGCCTCGTACTCCACCGAGTCGCCCGCCGTCAGCCGGTCCCGCTCCCCGGAGCGCAGGCAAGTTCTGCGAGGACTGCTGGTAGCCGGCGGCTTGGCCGTGGTCACCGGAGTCGGCGGACGCGTGCTGGGTGCGCGCCGCAGCGATGTGTCCGGTGAGCGAGCCGCGGTGCAGTTGCCGGAACCGTCCGCCCCTGCCGAACCGGTGGCGCCGGGTGTGGATCTCCGCGTGCCCGGGCTGACGCCGTATCTCACCGCGAACGACGACTTCTACCGGATCGACACCGCGCTGATCGTGCCGCAAGTGTCCAAGGACGGCTGGTCGCTGCGCATCCACGGCATGGTCGACCGCGAGATCCGGCTCAGCTGGGCGGATCTGGCGCTTCGTCCGGTGGAGGAACACCTGGTCACGCTGGCCTGCGTGTCGAATCCGGTGGGCGGCGACCTGATCGGCAACGCGCGCTGGCTCGGCTACCGCGTGGATCAGTTGCTGGCCGAGGCGGGGCCGCACCCCGACGCGGACATGGTCCTGTCCCACAGTGCCGACGGCTGGACCGCGGGCACGCCGCTGGCCGTGCTCACCGACGGACGCGACGCGCTGCTCGCGGTCGGCATGAACGGCGAACCCCTTCCGGTGCAGCACGGTTACCCGGCCCGGCTGGTCGTGCCCGGCCTCTACGGCTACGTCTCGGCCACCAAGTGGGTGACCGAACTCGAAGTCACCCGCTTCGATCGCGCCACCGCTTACTGGACCCGGCGCGGCTGGTCGGCACGCGGACCGATCAAGACCGGCACCCGCATCGATACTCCGCGCGCCCGCGGCCGCCTCCAGCCGGGTCGCGTCCCCATCGCCGGAGTGGCCTGGGCACAGCATCGCGGCATCCGCGCCGTGGAAGTACAAATCGACAACGGCCCTTGGCAACAGGCCCGCCTCTCCGAAGAGCAGTCCATCGACACCTGGCGCCAGTGGGTCTTCGACTGGGACGCCACCTCCGGCCCGCACACCCTCCGCGCCCGCGCCACCGACGGCACCGGCGAAACCCAAACCGCCGAACGCCGCGACGTGATCCCCGACGGCGCCACCGGCTACCCCACGGTCACCGTCCAGGTCGCCTGAAACAGCCGACTATCCACCAGCCTTCCCCCGCGCCGCTGTCTTCCGCAGGCTCGGGTTCGCTGACGAACATGCCCCGCAGAAGAATGTCTTCTGCGGGGCATGGTCTGGATCGGTCAGCTCGCTACGGAGTCGGCCTCGACCCGTTCTTTCTCCAGCCGCGGCGGAGCGGACTCCCCGTGGCGGATGAACAGCACCGAGGCGGCGACGCCGATGAGCAGGACGGCCGCGGGGAGCAGCGCGGACTGGCCGAGCGCCGTGCTGAAGGAATCCTTGACGAACTCCGGGAGCGGGCCCTGACCCGCGCCTCCTTCGGCGACCGGGCCGCCGCCCAGGCCGTTCGCCGTCATCCGGGCCGCCACCAGCGCGCTGATCGCCGCGCTGCCGAGCACCGAGCCCACCTGGCGGGTGGTGTTGTAGACACCGGCGCCCGCACCGGCCTGCTGGATCGGCAGATTGTGCGTGGCGGTGGACGCCAGCGGAGCCCAGATGCAGGCGTTGGCGAAACCGGCCAGCGCCGCGGCCACGAGGAACCAGATCAGCGACGAGTCCGGCTTCATCAGCGCCGCGAACCAGAACACCGACAGCGCGAACAGGCCGAAGCCGAGGGTGGGCACGATCCGCGGGTGCAGCTTGTCGGCGAACTTGCCGACCAGCGGCGCGGAGAAACCGGTCACGATCGCCATGGGCGCGAAGACCAGCGCGGACTTGGTCGGCGACATCTCCCGCACGGCCTGCAGGTAGAAGTAGGTCGGCACCATCAGGGAGGTCACCGCCGCGCCCATCGCGGCGATCGCGGTATTCGACAGCGCGAAGTTGCGATCGCGGAACAGGCTCAGCGGCAGCAACGGCTCACCCTTGTTCCTGGCCTGGTTGACCAGGAACACCGCGAGTACCACCAGGCCCGCACCGATCAGCAGCCAGATGCGCAACGACCAGTCGTAGGTGTTGCCTTCCTGAATCCCGAAGACCAGCAGGAACATGCCGACGCCGCTGAGCACCACGCCGGGAATATCGAACTTGTGCTCGTGCGTCGGCAGGTCGGGCACCAGCCAGACCGCCAGCGCGAAGGCGACGACGCCGACCGGGACGTTCACGATGAAGATCCACTCCCAGCCGAGACCGTCCACCAGCACACCGCCGAGGATGGGACCAACCAGGGTCGCCAATCCTGCGACACCGCCCCACAGACCCATGGCGGCGCCGCGCCGGTCCGGCGGGAAGGTCCTGGTGATCACGGCCATGGTCTGCGGCGTCATCAGCGCGGCGCCGATGCCCTGGGCGGCGCGGGCCGCGATCAGCATGCCGATGGTGCCGGACAGGCCGCACCACAGTGACGCCGCGGTGAACACGGTCAGGCCGATCAGATAGATGTTCTTGGGGCCGAACCGATCACCCAGCCGACCGGTGACCAGCAGCGGCACCGCGTAGGTGAGCAGGTAGGCGCTGGTCACCCAGATGACCTGGGAGATGTCGGCGTGCAGGCTGGTCATGATCGCGGGATTGGCGACCGCGACGATCGTCATGTCCAGCAAGATCATGAAGAAGCCGACGACCAGCGCGAACAGCGCCAGCCACGGATTGCGTTGTGTGGACATCTGTTTCGTTTCCTAACTCGGATTATCTGAAAAGCTCGGGGCGGGGTTCGCCGCGGCGCGGCGCGGCACCGGCGGCGACACTCCGGAGTCGGCGGGCTCGGAGCGTTCGCCGGTCACGGGGTCGAAGTCCTGCCATTCGATCGCGCCGCCGGCCAATTCGGCGGTGAACTCCTTGACCCAGGTGAGTTCGGCGGTGAGCATCGCCCGCAGATAGGGCAGGGAGACCCAGTAGCGCCGGGGGACGACATGTTCTTCGGCCCACGCGCTCAGCATGTCGGCATCGGCCAGTTCGGTTTCCAGTACGCCGATTCGTTCGCGCAGCAGCGTGAGCGCCTCCGCTTTGGGCAGGTTGTGCAACTCCCCCAGCGCCAACGGGAAGATCGGATACTCCGGGACGGGCCGCCGCACGATCTCGGCGATCCGGTTGCGCAGCGCCTCCCTGCCGCGCCCGGTGATCCGGTAGGTGGTGCGTTCGGGCCGGTTGCCCGCCCGGTCGACGCCCTCGGCGCGGACCAATTCCTGGTCGGCGAGGCGGGACACGGTGTGGTACAGCGAGCCGGGCCGTACCTTGACCAGCTTGTCCTCGCGCCGGGCGATCAGCAACTGGAACATCTCGTACGGATGCATGGGCCGCTCCTCCAGTAGCGCGAGCACGGCGATGGCCAACGGCGTCACCGATGGATGCGCCTGCCCTTGCCCCATGCCTGTTCACCTCCGTCGTTCGATCGTCTCGGCCGTCGGCCGCCGACGCTGCGAGCCTGCCGCCGACCGGCACGCTATCGCCCGGTCCCGACATGCTCCACGCTAAATATTCCACGTGGAATATACGGCGTGGAACAGCCTGTGAACAAGACGTCGCGATCCGTGATGGTCCCCACAATCCACGGCCTCGGGTATCGCGTTCCCGATGCCCCGGCCCGTACACGACGAGAGGCCATCGAGATGTGGGATCTCGATGGCCTCTCGGTTTCGGCTCCTACAACGAGTGTTTGTCCAACCAGGCACGCGCGACCTCGCTGGGCGCGGCGCCTCGGTCCCGGACATCGCGGATCATGACCGCCAGCTCGTCCGTCGTCAGTTCGCCCGCGACGTAGTTGAGCTTCTTGATCTGCCGCTGGTCGAGCAGTCCCTTGCGGAACAGCGGCAGCACGTTCTCGGCTCGCACGGCGTACTCGTCATCGGACAGCACGGCCAATCCGTCGGTCGCGCCGGGCGCGAGTTCAGGAGGACCGCCGAGCAGACCGGCCTGAACCCGGCCTTCCAGCAACGCTTTCCGCAGCGCCGCCGGATCCGGGAAGGCTACGGTAGCCGCGAAATCGCACTTGGCGACGCGAGCGGTTCCAGTCGGCGGCAGCAGGCCGGGCGTGGCTGCCACGCCGACGGTCAGCCCGGCGCAGCGGGGCGCGAGATCGCTGACCGAACGCACCTTGTCCTGCGCCGCCGCCTGCGCGGTGACCAATACCCGCGGTCGCAGATCGGTGCCGTCGGCGATATCGGAGACGACCAGACCTTCGGGCAGCCCAGCGCTCACCGCGTCCGCCACCTGCTTCGGCAACCGCTCCGTCGAGTGCTGATCGAGATAGCCCAGCAACGCGCCGGTGTGCTCGCCGACCACCTGGACCCGGTCGGCATCGAGCGCGGCGAGGTAATCCGCGCGGCTGCCCAGTCGCGGGTCCACCGCGGTCCGCAGGCCGGTACGCGCCAGCGCCCCCGCGTAGATCTCGGCGAGCACCGAGGACTCGATCGAGTCACCCGCGCCGACCGTGATCGACCGCTGTGGCTCGTCGTTCCCGCAGGACACCACCAGCGCGACCGAAGCGACGACCAGCAATCCGGCCAGCACCCGCTGTGACGCGGCCAACACCATCCGGCGACACCAACTCTCCGACGACTCGACACGGCCAACAGAAAAACCCGGAAGCGGGCAGTATGGACACCCAGAATGTACCGGCGGCCGCTCGGTGCCGAGACCGCGCCCGCCGTCATGTCGGAAGGACTCTCGTGAAATCCACCCGCACCCCCGGTGCCGCCGCGCACCGGCGCCCCGCTGCGCGCGTCGCGCTACGCGCGGCCCGTGTCCTCGCCGTCGCGACGGCCCTCGCCGTCGCGATGTCCCTGTCGGCCTGTGGCAATTCCGATCCACTCGCCACGGGCGGCAGCTGTTCGGGAGACGGGGTGATCGTCGGTTCGGCGAACTTCCCCGAGTCCGAGACCATCGCCGAGGTGTACGCGGAAGTGCTGCGCGTCAACGGCTTCAGCGTCGACACCAAGCTGAATATCGGCAGCAGAGAGGCCTACGTTCCCGCATTGCGGAAGTGCGCCATCTCGGTGATCCCCGAATACACCGGCAATCTGCTGCAGTACCTGGACAAGAACGCCACCGCCACCAGCGCGGCCGACGTGAACAGCGCGCTCGGCAAGGCGCTCGGTTCCGATCTCGCGATCGGCACGCCCGCACCCGGGGAGGACTCGGACGCCGTCGTCGTCACCCGCGCCACCGCGCAGCGTTGGAATCTCAGCACCATCGCGGACCTGGCCGCGCACTCGGCCGAGGTGAAATTCGGCGCCCCGGCGGAATTCCAGGAACGGGCAGGCGGACTTCCCGGCTTGAAGAAGAACTACGACCTCGATATCGCGGCGAGCAATTTCGTGCCGATCGCCGACGGCGGCGGCCCCGCCACGGTGCGTGCGCTGGTCGAGGGCCAGGTGACCGCCGCCAACATCTTCACCACCTCGCCTGCCATCCCGCAGAACGACCTCGTGGTGCTCAGCGACCCGAAGCACAACTTCGCCGCGCAGAACGTGGTGCCGCTGCTCAACGCGAGCAAGAAGTCGGACAAGGCGCTCGCGGCGCTGAACGCGGTGTCGGCGCAGCTGACCACCGCCGAGCTGATCAAGCTGAACGAGGCGGTCTCCGGGACCGGCAAGACCGAGCCCAAGGCCGCCGCCGCGGCCTGGGTGGCCGCCAAGGGGCTGAACAAGCCGGTCGGCTAGGGAGGGAGATTCGGTGTCCGATATCGAATTCTCCGGTATCAGCAAGACCTATCCGGACGGCACACACGCCGTCACCGACCTGGATCTGCGCATCGAGTCCGGGTCGTTCACCGTGTTCGTCGGGCCTTCCGGCTGCGGTAAGACGACCTCGATGCGGATGATCAACCGCATGATCGTGCCCAGTTCGGGGACGATCACCATTGCCGGACAGGATGTCTCGACCGTCGATCCGGTCCGGCTGCGTCTCGGGATCGGGTACGTCATCCAGAGCGGCGGCCTGCTGCCGCACCGGACGGTCGTCGACAATGTCGCGACCGTTCCGGTGCTCCGCGGCGACTCGCGCCGCGCTGCCCGCGCGGCGGCGCTCGAGGTGCTCGACCGGGTCGGCCTGGACCGTTCGCTGGCTCAGCGGTACCCAGCGCAGCTGTCGGGTGGTCAGCAGCAGCGCGTCGGCGTGGCCCGCGCGCTGGCCGCGGACCCGCCGGTGCTGCTGATGGACGAGCCGTTCAGTGCCGTCGACCCGGTGGTGCGCGCCGAATTGCAAGTCGAGATGCAAAGGTTGCAGGCGGAATTGCACAAGACCATCGTGTTCGTCACGCACGACATCGATGAGGCGATCACGCTCGGCGATCGGGTGGCGGTGTTCGGGCGCGGCGGTGTGCTCCAGCAGTACGACGCGCCGCAACGCGTGCTCGCCCAGCCCGCCACCGATTTCGTCGCCGACTTCGTCGGCCGCGACCGCGGCTACCGCGGGTTGTCCTTCCGGTCCGCGAACGAGGTTCCGCTGCGGGAGATCCGGACGGCCGTCCCGGACGAAGTGCGCGAGCTGCGGCTGGACGCGGGCGAGTGGGTGCTGGTGGTTGACGCCGACGGCAAGCCGATGGGCTGGATGGACGTCACCGGCGTGGAAGGATTCCGTGCCGGCCGCGCACTGGCCGACAGCATGTCGGCGGGCGGCTCGCTGTTCACCCCGTCCGGCGACCTGCGCCAGGCGCTGGACGCCGCGATCTCCTCGCCGTCCGGAATCGGTGTCGCCGTAGACAGCGCCGGTGCGGTGCGCGGCGGCGTGCTGGCCACCGAGGTGCTCGAGCAGTTGGCCGGGCAGCGCGCCAACGAAGACGCCGAACGCAACCGGCACTTCTTCGAGGAACGAGTGCTGTGAACGGCCGCGAACGAAACGGCGTCTGCTGCGCCGGAATCCGGAGGGCCGCATGAGGTACCTCGTCGAGAACTTCTCGGTGATCATGGGCATCACCGCGACCCACCTCTATCTCGCGCTCCTGCCCCTGCTGGTGGCCTTGGTGATCGCGATCCCGGTCGGCGCGCTGGTGCGGCGGGCGGCGTGGCTGCGCCGGATCACGGTGACCGCCGCGAGCCTGGCCTACACGGTCCCGTCGCTGGCGCTGTTCGTGATCATTCCTCCGCTGGTGGGGATCTCGGCCATCGACCCGCTGAACGTGATCATCGCGCTCACCGTCTACTCCACGGCGCTGTTGGTGATCGCGGTCCCCGCGGCGCTGGATTCGGTGCCCGCCACGGTGCTCGACGCGGCCGACGCGGTGGGCTACGGCCCGCTGCGCCGCACACTCACCGTGGACATGCCGCTGGCCGTGCCGGTCTTCGTGTCCAGTCTGCGTGTGGTGGTGGTGACCAATATCGCGATGGTGTCGGTCGGCGCGCTGATCGGCGTCGGCGGGCTCGGCAAGCTGTTCACCCAGGGCTATCAGCGCGACTACCCGGACGAGATCGTGGCCGGCATCATCGTGACGCTCGCGCTCGCGCTGGTCGCCGACCGGGTGGTGTACGCGCTGGGCCGCTGGTCGACGCCGTGGGTGCGCGCGGATGCCAGGGCGAAAGGGGCCGACGCATGAACCTTTTCCTCGACGCCTGGCACTACTTCACCGACGGCGCCAACTGGAGCGGGCCGTCGGGCATCGGGACCCGCATCCTCCAGCATCTGTGGTACAGCTTCCTGACCGTCGTCGTCTCCGCGGTGATCGCGGTGCCGCTCGGCCTGATCATCGGCCACACCCGGCGCGGAGCGGCGGTCCTGGTCGGCTTCGCCAACGCCATGCGCGCGCTGCCGACCCTCGGCCTGCTGACATTTCTGGTGCTGCTGCTCGGACTCGGCCTGATACCGCCGCTGCTGGCGCTGGTCACGGTCGGCATCCCCCCGCTGCTCGCGGGCGCCTACGCCGGAATCGCGAACGTTCCCGCCGACGTCGTGGACGCTTCGCGTGCCATGGGCATGACCGAGCGGCAGATCCTGTTCCGAGTGGAGGTACCCAACGCGCTGCCCATCCTGCTCACGGGGCTGCGCGGCGCGACACTCCAGGTGGTGGCCACCGCGACGATCGCCGCCTACGTCAACCTGGGCGGCTTGGGCCGCTACATCTTCGACGGCATCAGCCTCTACCGCTACGACCGGGTGCTGGTCGGCGCACTGCTGGTGGCGGTGCTGGCCATGCTGCTGGACGGGCTGCTGGCGTTCGCGGTGTGGATCAGCGCGCCGGGTACCGGCCGGTTCCGTCGCCCCACCCCGACCTCGCAAGCTGCTCCGCTACCGATCCAGGATCGAGCCATCGTGCCCAACTAGCTTTCCACGTGTCCGCTCAGTCGTCGGTGACGCGAAGCGCCGCAACGAAAGGGCGCCCATTCGGATTCGAATGGGCGCCCTTCGTCTGACGTGCGGCTGCGTTACGCGACGCCCTCGGCGCGGGCGGCGGCGGCGACCGCTTCGGCGACGGCCGGAGCGACCCGCGGGTCCAGCGGGCTCGGCACGATCTTGTCCGGGCCCAGTTCGTCGGCGACGACGCTGAGGATGGCGTCGGCGGCGGCGATCTTCATGCCCTCGGTGATCCGCCGGGCGCCCGCGTCCAGCGCGCCCTTGAAGACGCCGGGGAACGCGAGCACGTTGTTGATCTGGTTCGGGAAATCGCTGCGGCCGGTGGCCACGATCGCGGCGTACTTGCGCGCCACCTCCGGGTGGATCTCCGGGTCCGGGTTGGACATGGCGAACACGATCGCCTCCGGCGCCATCGACGCGATGAGCTCCTCGGCGATCAGACCGGCGGACAGGCCGAGGAACACGTCGGCGCCGGCCAGCGCCTCCGCCGCGCCGCCGACGAGGCCGCGCGGGTTGGTGCGGGTGGCCAGCTCGGCCTTCACCTCGTTGAGGTCGCCGCGCTCGCGGTCGACGATGCCCTTCGAATCGAGCACGGTGACGTCACGGACCCCGGCGGCCAGCAGGATGTTCGTGCACGCGACACCGGCGGCGCCGGCGCCGGACACCACGACCTTCAGACCCTCGATGCCGCGGCCCTGCACCTTGGCGGCGCCGTTGAGCGCCGCGAGCACCACGATGGCGGTGCCGTGCTGGTCGTCGTGCATCACCGGGCAGTCGAGCGCCTCGATGACGCGCTTCTCGATCTCGAAGCAGCGCGGCGCGGAGATGTCCTCCAGGTTCACCGCGCCGAAGCTCGGCCGCAGGCGGATCAGCGTCTCGACGATCGCGTCGACGTCCTTGGTGTCCAACACGATCGGGATCGAATCCAGCCCGGCGAACTTCTTGAACAGCGCCGCCTTGCCCTCCATCACCGGCAGGGAGGCGCGGGGGCCGATGTCGCCGAGGCCGAGCACGGCGGTGCCGTCGCTGACCACGACCACGAGCCGATCGGTCCAGGTGTAGCGCTTGGCCAGCGCCTCGTCCTCCGCGATCGCGCGGCTGACCTGGGCGACGCCCGGGGTGTAGGCGATCGACAGATCGCGCTGGGTCTCCAGCGGCGCACTTAGTTCGACCGAGAGCTTGCCGCCGAGATGTCCCGCGAAAATTTCGTCGTTGGTGATTTCGGAAAGGCTTGCGGTGGCATTCGGTGCGTCAGTCACAGGTGACACGATTTCACTCCTGCTCGGGTCGGGCTAAACCGGGGGACGGTTACCACCGGGTAATTGGTACAAGGCGTTTCACTACGCTCATCGGGTGCGCTGACCGGCGTGTTTCGAGCGGCTGCGAGTGAGCGAACACGACTTGCCGATATCTCGATGGCGGGCGCGGCACTGATCCGCGAAGCAGAACCGAGCGGGTGCGCCCGGACAGAACATGCGGTGCGATCTCGCGGGTCGCGACGGTACGTCGGCGAGGCGGAGACCTCCGTGATTCCCTCGCCCGGCGGTGGCGGAGGCAAGGAATCCGACACATTCTGCCAGTCCGGTAGCCGAGTTGCCAAACCGGATACCTTCTGGGCCGTGTCGCGCTCCATCACCCAACGTTATGGGGCGGGAATTACCTTCAGGTAAGCGGAAACTCCCCGTTCAGCGGCCGCACGCGGTGAGTGATCGCACCGCTCGGGGCCGCCGCGGTGTGAGTACGAGCCATCCGGCGACGCGCGATCAAGCGACGATATCGCGGGCCTGCTCCGGCATCGTCCGCGGCGCGTCCGGGCGCACCCACACGCTGCGCACGCCACCGGACCGCAGGCGCGTCCGCCAAGTGTCGGACGCGCCGGGATGATCGGTTCTGCGGTGCATGCCGCGGCTCTCGGTGCGCGTCAGCGCGCTGTATTTGGTCCAGCGCGCCACCGCGAGCAACGCGGCGGCCTGCCGGGCCCGCAGCAGATCGGCGCCGCCGCCGCCGAGGTCGAATTCCGCCCCCGGCCACATGCCGTCGAGTTCGGCGATGCTGTCGCGCAGGCTGCCCGCGCTGCGCCAGTAGCTGCGGCGCAACGGCAAGGTGTGCTCCTGGACGAGGCCCACCACCGCCCTCGGGTCGATCCGCGGCACGGCATTGAGCCCGGCTCCCGGCACTTCGCGCGCCGGGGCGCGCCGGTCCGCGGTCCGGGCGAACTTCGCCGCGCCCGCGCCGGCCCAGACGCCGGAGGTGATCGCCCACGCCGCGCTCAGTCCGGCGAATCCGCTCACCGCGCCGCTGATCGGCTCGCGACTGACCACGTCACCCGCGGCGAACAGGCCCGCGACGGTGGTCGCGCAATCCGGCCCGCTGACGCGCAGTCCGCCGGTGCCGCGCACGGTGCCCTCCAGCACGGCCCGCAGCGGCACCCGTTCGGCCCGGTCGACGAAGCCCTGGCGCGCCAGCCCGGAGCGGAGGGCGATCGGTACGTCGTCCAGGGCGGCGAACACCCGCTGACCATCGGCGATGGCAGCGAGCGCCGCGGCGCGATGCCCGGGCAACTCCACCCCGGATTCGTCGTAGAGCGGGGCGAACCGCAAGGCGAGACTCCGCAGCGCGGTCGGCTCCGCCTTCCCGGGCGGTATCAGGCTGTAGGCGCAGGAGAACTCCATCCCGGACAACTCGGCGCCCGCTTCCGCGGCGAGCAGCAGACCGTCGCCGGTGTCCACGTCGGTGCCCGCGGCGCCGGACAGGAACGCGCAGCCCCCGGTGGCCACCACGACCGCGCCGGCCCGCACGGTCCAGCGCCGGAACCCGTCATGGGAGCGCAGTCCGGTAGCGCCGCACACCGCACCGTCGCGGTTCACCAGCAGTTGCAGCGCCGGGTGGTGATCGAGTACGCGCACCCCGGCTTCCCGCACCGCGCGGCGCATTCGCCGCAGGTAGCGGGCGCCGTCGAGATAACTGCGCCGCCTGGCCGGACCCGCCGGGTCACCGGCGATCCGATAACCCCACCGGGCCAATTGCTCGACCCGCTGATGACTCTCCTCGAGCACGCGGTGCATCAAGTCCGGATCACCCAGCGCGCCGCCGTGCGCGTGCCCGCGCCGCACGGCATCCTCTCGCGCCGGGCCGGGCGGGAGGTGCCACAGCGAGATCGCGCCGTACGCCGTCGGCCCGCTCGACCCGCAGCGCGCCTTGTCGACGAGCACCACGGTGGCGCCCTTCGCGGCGGCCGAGACGGCCGCCCAGGCACCGGCGGGACCACCGCCGAGTACCAGTACATCCGCCTCGAGTTCGGTCATAAAGAAAAATGTTCGGGCACAATTCATCGGCCCGCAACCAAAACCCGGGGGTCAGCTCCACCATTGCGTCCACAGCAATAGTCCAGCAGCCAGAAAAACGATCATCGAACCGGCAAAAGCGGCCGAACCACGATGCCGGTCCGAATAGATCTGCGCCATCAGGGCGACCACCGCGACCGCCACATGCCAGGCGACCGATTCGCCGCCGGGACCGGGGAAGCCGCGCCGCGGCGCGATGATCGCGGCGCCGACCACCACCAGCATGCCCACCACGATGCCACCGGCGACGATGCCGCTGAGGCCGCGCACGAGTCTCACGAGGCGATCACCGGCACGCCGGAGGCCTTGCCCACCAACTTCTCGTATTGCGCGGGATCGGTGCTGAACTCGCCGAGCCGGATGGTCTTGTTGGCGCCGTGATAGTCCGACGAACCGGTGGTGAGCAGGCCGAGTTCCGCGGCGAGATCGGTGAGCAGCGCGCGGTCGGCCGCGGAGTGGTCCGGGTGCGCGATCTCCAGGCCGCCGAGCCCGAGCGCGGCCAGCTCGCGGATGTCGTCGATGGCGAGCAGCCTGCCCCGCTTGCGCGCCCTGGTGTGCGCCAGCACGCTGACTCCGCCCGCGGTGGCGATCATCTGCACCGCACGACGCAGCGGGGTGTCGGCCTTCTCGGCGTAGTAGGGGCCGTGCGGGGCGAGCAATTCGTCGAACGCCGCGTCCACGCTCGGCACCACGCCCGCGGCGACCAGCGCGCGGGCCAGATGCGGGCGTCCGGCCGACGGACCCGCCGAGGCCAGCACGGCGTCGGGATCGATCGGCAATCCGTCGGCCGCCATCCGCTCGGCCATGGCGCGCAGCCGTTCCACCCGTTCGGCGCGCAGCCGCTCGCGCTCCTCGGCGAAGCCGCGATGGGTCGGGTCGAACAGGTAGGCCAGCAAATGTACGGGCACCGGCCAGCCGTCCTCCCCCAGGCCGACGCACGACATCTCCATGCCACGGACCAGCGTCATCCCCTTCGGCAGCGCGTCGACCGCTTCCGCCCATCCGGCCGTGGTGTCGTGATCGGTGATCGCGACGACGTCCAAGCCCGCGGCGGCCGCGTTCCGTACGAGTTCCGCCGGAGTATCGGTGCCGTCCGACGCGGTCGAATGGGTATGCAGGTCGATGCGCACGCCTTCAAGTCTTACAGTGCTGCGCGGTCGTCCCGCACGCGCAGGCGAGGTTCCGGCAGCCCACGGCGACGTAGCATCGTCAGCGTGCCGTCCTTTTCTCCGCTTTCGTCGCTTCGTGGCTCCGGCCGGACACCGTCGCCATCCGGGCAGCGGTTCATTCCGGTTCCCACGGCACAGGCGATCGTCGACTGCGCGGTGTACGTGGACGGCAAGCGACTGCCGGGGCGGTTCACCCACAAGGCCGCGCTCGCGCGAGCCCGCGAGGAGCCGAACGGGTTCGTCTGGGTGGGCCTGCACGATCCCGACCAGACGCAGATGGAAGACATCGCCGCGACGTTCGGCCTGCACCAGCTCGCCACCGACGACGCCCTGCAACGGCACCAGCGGCCGAAACTGGAGCGCTACGACGATTCGCTGCTGCTGGTGTTGCGCACGGTCAGCTACGTCCCGCACGAGATGAACAGTGTCAGCGAGATCGTGGAGACCGGCGAGATCATCGTGTTCACCGGTCCCGACTTCGTGGTCGCCGTCCGGCACGGTGAGCACTCCGGACTGGCCGAGGTGCGCAAGGCGCTGGAGGAGGAACCCGCGCAGCTGGCCCTCGGACCGGGCGCGGTGCTGCACGCGATCGCCGACCGGATCGTGGACTCCTACATCGACGTGGCCCAGTCGGTCGAGAACGACATCGACGAGATGGAAGAGGAGATCTTCACCCCGCGCAGCAAGGTGACGGTGGAATCCATCTACCAGCTCAAACGCGAGGTGGTCGAGCTGCGGCGCGCGGTGAATCCGCTCGCCGCGCCGCTGGAGCAGCTCAGTCGCAAAACGGATCTGCCGGTACCGAAGGAGGTCCGGCGCTACCTGCGCGATGTCGCCGAACATCACGCCGCCGTGGCCGAGCGGATCAACGACTTCGACGAGGCGCTCAGTGCGCTGATCAGCGCCGCGCTGGCCCGGATCGGCGTGCAGCAGAACACCGACATGCGCAAGATCTCGGCCTGGGTGGCGATCGCGGCCGTGCCCACGATGATCGCAGGCATCTACGGGATGAACTTCGACCACATGCCCGAACTGCACCAGGTCTGGGGTTATCCGATGGTGTGGGTGCTCATACTCGCCATCTGCACCGGCCTGTTCTTCACCTTCCGCCGCAACAAGTGGCTGTAGCCGGGCGAAGCGTCACAAGCTGGCGGCGCCGCGCCTCGGGTCGCGCACATCGATGCCGGCCTCCTGCCATGCGTCCCGCAACGCCTGCGCGCCCCGCACCCGGACCCAGGCCGCCTCGGTCGCGGTCACCGGCGTCACCGCGAAGTACCGCACCGGCTCGGCCGGGTCGGGCAGCGGCACCTCGGGAATGTCGCTGTCGCCGAGCAGAACAGCGGTGAACGGCGCGTCCCGCCACATCGGCTCACCCAGATCCAGCAGCGCGTCCGCTTGCAGCACAACGCCTTCCACGACCGGCGCCGCCGCCAGCACGCCGAGCGACTTGGCCAGGCCCGAGCTGGCGCCGACACCCGACCGCAACGTCAGCACGAGTTCCGCGCGCGGCCCGCGCACCGGATCGGCGTGCACCGCGGTGGGATCGCCCATCGGATGCCTGCTGCCGCCCAGTGTCACGTAGTGCACCAGATCGCCCTCGACGATGCGCAGGATCTCGATCGGTTCCAAACCCAGAAAAGTGACCGACGCGGCGTCGACGTTCGCGGCGTCCACGCCGAAATGGCCCAGCACCTCGGTGCGGACCGTCTCCAGCACTTCCATGCGTCAGATCGCCAGCCGGGCGAGCATGTCCCGTGCCTGTTCGGCCGACTTCGGGTCGCACAGCACGTCGTAGCGGCCCGCCACCAATTGCATGGTGGACGCGAAGTCGCGCTGACCCCTGGTCGCCGCGTACGGGATCGAGGTCGAGATCAGGCCGAAGATGATGCCGCCGACCAAGCCGACGATCAGCGGGCCCAGCGCGCCGCTGGTGGTGAACAGGCTCAGCAGCAGACCGAGGAACAGGCCGAGCCAGGCGCCCGACACCACGCCGCCGCCGATCACCTTGCCCCAGGTCAGCCGGTAGAGCACCCGCTCGACCTGCATCAAGTCGACACCGACGATGGTCACGTCCTGCACCGGGAACTGGTTGTCGGCCAGATAGTCGACCGCCTTCTGCGCCTCGGCGTAGGTCGGGTAGGAGCCGACCGGCCAGCCCGACGGAGGCGTCGGGAGGGCCTGCCGCGCACGGCTCGAGTTCCCCAAGGGATTCGTCATGGTTCCATTCTGCTATTCCGACGCATCCCGCGGTGGTGTGAAACGCGTGGTACGCGTCATTCCGGCGGCCCGGCCCTTCTCCGCGATCACCTGGGCCATCTTGGCACTGGCCTCGTCGATCATCTCGTCGCCGAGCATCACCGCGCCGCGCGCACCGCCCGCCGCCGAGGTGTGAAAGGCATAGGCGTCCAGGATCTCCTCGGCGCGGTCGTAGTCCGACTGCCGCGGGCTGAAGATCTCGTTCGCCGCCTCGATCTGACCTGGGTGCAGCACCCACTTGCCGTCGAATCCGAGCGCGGCCGTGCGCGCGGCGGCCCGGCGGAAGCCCTCCACATCCCGGATCTGCAGGTACGGGCCGTCGATCGCCTGCAGGCCGTGGGCGCGGGCGGCGAGCAGGATGGTCATCAGGATGTGGTGGTAGGCGTCACCGGTGTCGTAGCCCTCCGGCTGTTCGCCGACCACCAGGGTGCGCATGTTGATGCTGGCCATGAAATCCGCCGGACCGAAGACCAGGGTCTGCACCCGGGGACTGGCGGTGGCGATCGCGTCGATGTTGCGTAGTCCCAGCGCGTTCTCGATCTGCGGCTCGATGCCGATCCGGCCGACATCCAGGCCGCAGGTCTTCTCCAGCTGGGTCAGCAGCAGATCCAGCGCGGCCACCTGGCCCGCGTCGGTCACCTTGGGCAGCAGGATCGCGTCCAGCCGCGCGCCCGCGCCCTCGACCACGGAAATGACGTCGGCGTAGGTCCATTCGGTGGTCCAGTCGTTGACCCGGACCACGCGCAGCTGGGTGCCCCACCCGGAGTCGTTCAGCGCCGCGACGATGTTCGCCCGCGCCTCGGCCTTCGCGACCGGGGCGACCGCGTCCTCCAGATCGAGGAACACCTCGTCGACGGGCAACGTCTTGGCCTTCTCGATCATCTTCGTATTGCTGCCAGGGCAGGCGAGCACCGAACGGCGCGGCTTCATGATCACTCCCGTCGATCGTGGCGGGATGCGAACACCCGCCCGCGAACATCTAGCCTTGGCAGCATGGCAGCTACCAGGGTGTACGTCGCCAGGCTGGCCGGTTTGGCGGTACTGGGACCGGACGGGGAGTCTATCGGCCGGATCCGCGACGTCGTCGTGGCCGTCCGGTCCGACCGCCAGCAGCCCCGCGTACACGGTTTGGTCGTCGAATTGCCCACGCGGCGGCGCATTTTCGTACCGATCCTGCGGATCACCGCGATCGAGCCCGGCGTGGTCACGCTGAACACCGGAACGGTCAGCCTGCGACGTTTCACCCAGCGACCGGGCGAGATGCTCGCCCTGGCGCAGATCGTCGACTCGGTGGTGCGGGTCGAGGACCCGGACCTGCCCGACCTGGCCGGCGTGGACGTCCATGTGACCGATCTCGGCATCGAGCAGACCCGTTCCAGGGACTGGCTGGTCAGCCGGGTGGCCGTACGCGGGCACCGCAGGCTCGGCCGCAGGCGCACGGTGCACGTGGTGGACTGGACCAGAGTCTCCGGCCTGACGCCCTACGAGATCGGCAGGCCGGGACAGGACGTCACACAACTGCTCGAAGGGTTCGAGGGCATGCGCGCGGCCGACGTGGCGCAGCAGCTGCGCGAGCTGCCGGAGAAACGGCGGATCGAGGTGGCCGTCGCGCTGGACGACGAGCGTCTGGCCGACGTGGTGCAGGAACTGCCCGACGACGAGCAGGTCGAGCTGCTCGGCCACTTGGAGGTGCGCCGGGCCGCCGACGTGCTGGAGGCGATGGACCCCGACGACGCCGCCGACCTGCTGGGCGAACTGCCCGAGGGCGAGGCGGAATCGCTGCTGGCCCTGATGGACCCGCAGGAGTCGGAGCCGGTGCGCAGGCTGCTCGAGCACTCGCCCTACAGCGCGGGCGGTCTGATGACGCCGAAGCCGGTCATCCTGACCCCGTCCACGACGGTGGCCGAAGCGCTCGCACGCGTGCGCAACCCGGACCTCACCCCGGCGCTGGCCTCCATGGTGTTCGTCGTCCGCCCGCCCACGGCGACGCCGACCGGCCGCTACCTCGGCTCGGTACACATTCAGCAATTGCTGCGCGAACCACCCGCCCACCTGGTGGGCGGCATCCTCGACACCGATCTGTCGCCGCTGCGCCCCGAACTGCCCCTGGCCGCGGTGACCCGGTACTTCGCGACCTACAACCTGGTCTGCGGACCGGTGGTGGACGAGGAGAACCATTTGCTCGGCGCGGTCAGCGTCGACGATGTCCTCGACCACCTGCTGCCCGAGGACTGGCGCGACCAGGAAGAGACCGACGAGCGGGGCGGAGCGTGAGCCCGCGGCCCCCCGTGCATGCCCGAAAGGACACACCGTGAGCGAGAACGACCCGGGCGTGCGGCTCGGTCACAGCAGGGCCCGCCAGCGGCTGGAGACGCCGGTGGAAAGCCGGTTCCGATTGGAGTGGGACGCCGAAGCTTTGGCCCGCAGCAGCGAGCGGGTGGCGCGATTCCTGGGGACCGGCCGGTATCTAGCGGTCCAGACGATCGTGGTGGTGGTCTGGATCGTGTTGAACGTCTTCGTGGTCGCGCTGCGCTGGGATCCGTACCCGTTCATCCTGCTGAACCTGGCGTTCTCCACCCAGGCCGCCTACGCGGCGCCGCTGATCCTGCTGGCGCAGAACCGGCAGGACAACCGGGACCGGGTCGCACTGGAGGAAGACCGGGTGCGGGCCGCTCAGACCAAGGCGGACACCGAATTCCTGGCCCGTGAACTCGCATCGCTGCGCATCGCGGTGGGCGAAGTGGCCACGCGGGATTACCTGCGCCGGGAACTGGAAGAGCTGAAAGAGATTCTGGACCGAATGGAGTACGCGGAATCCCTGGATCAGGAGATCCGGGCGGACAGCGGCGGAAAGGGCGGTCGCAAGAAAAGCTCCGGCCGAAAGCCCGCTCCAGCATCGGTTTCACCGTCGGCAACCAGTGATCAACCAGAAATACCGAATAAGGACCTGACCGGTGGGTAACCTGGACAACGTTGTCCAGAGCGGCCTGGGCAGGGGAAGTCCCGGACGGCCGCTCCC
>NZ_BAFR01000163.1 GCF_000308435.1 Nocardia araoensis NBRC 100135
GGCTGTCGGAGCATCCGACGCAGCAATCCCGTGCCTCCCAATTGTTTCCGCGCGCGTCACTACCGGGCGCCGAAGCTCCGATCTATCCCGCAGCGGCGGCCGCACGGCAGGACGGTATGCCCGCGGGCGCGCCCATGATGGGAGCGCCCGGCGCCGCGGGCGGTGGCGCCGGGCAGGGCAACACCGCCCACAAGCCCGCCAAGTTCTTGCAGTCCAAGGTCCATCTCGACGACGCCATCGGCGCTGTGCCCGACCGAGTGAAGCCGGTGGTCGACTCGTGAACCGGCTCTGGGAATTCACCGATCTGGAGTTCAACCTGCTCTGCGAGGAGGTCAGGCAGGGCGAGCTGCCCGCACCGTTCGTCTTCACCAGCCGCACGCGGCTGGAAGCGGACTACGAGCAGGAGAAGGCGCAGGTCCGGCAGCGGCTGCGGCAGTGGCTCGATCACGATCTGGACGCCTTGGCGGGCGCGATCGCCAAACCCGACGTCTTCGTCGTGGCGCACGCCTGGGACGACCAGGATTTCGGCAATCCGGAAACACGCACCCGGGTGCACGCGATCCGGCACCGGGCGCGCGGCTATGTGATCACCCAGCGACCGGGCGAAACACTCGCGCACAGCGGCGGATTCGACGCCTTCGAGTGCGATCCGCACGCCTTGGCCGACACGGTGGTCGGACTTCTTCCCCGTTGCGGGGCCGGCGGTTCGGACGCGATCCGTCTCTGCCTCCCGGCCGCCGCACCCGAGCCCGAGCCCGAACCGCAGCGGGCCGCCGCCACCATCTCGGACAACGACGACGATCCCGACGACGACGCGGTGCGCAGTGCCGCGTTCTTCGACACTCCCGCCGTCAGCACCGGAATCGTGAAGGTGCTGCAGGGCCGCTCGAAGTACGGACCGCGCGGACGTATCGAAGCGGGCCTGTTGTGGCGGGATCTGCCGGACGACGGACGCTACGTGATGCCCCTGGATCACCCGGCGCCGATCGCCACTGCCATGGGCAGCGACCTGCTGGCCCTGTGGGTGCACGACCGGATCGAGGAGATCCTCTCGCGGATGGATTCGCACATGGAAACCGAGGAGTGATCGCGGCGGTGGCAGGGCCGCGCCGGGCCGCACTCAGCGTTCGGTGAGCCGGAGGGGGCCGCGTATCTGGCGGGCCACCGCACGGAACCAGCCGGTGTCGTACCGGCCACCCTCGGCGTCGAAGGCAGGCCGAAGTGCGTACCAGCACAGGCCGGGTCGCCGATGATGCACGCCGTGCAGGTCGAAGCTCAGTGCCGGGATGAGTACCCGGGCGCGACCCTCGCCCAGCCGGCACCGGCCGGGTCGTAGACCTGGGCCCGCTCACGAGTCCGGTTGTAGCGGTGGTGCAGCAGGTGACCGGCTTTGAGCAACGCCAACGGCGACCCGTACAGCACGGCGAGCACGCGGCCGAACCGGTCGTTGCGGGAACGCAGCCGACGATCGACGCCGTCGTGGAAGCGGACGACGTGGTACCGGGAGCGGAACGAACCGATAACGGTTTCATGAATCGCGGGCTCTCCCGTGGCACGCCGGGAAAGGCGAGAACCATGAGACTGACAGTCATCGGCGGAACCGGCCGGATCGGCTCTCAGGTGGTCGCGAAGCTGGCCGCGGCCGGGCACGAGGCCGTCCCGGCGGCGCCGTCCACCGGTGTCGACCTGATCACGGGAAAGGGCCTGGACCGGGTGCTGGAGGGGGCTGAGGTCGTCGTCGACCTGGCGAACTCGCCCACCTTCGACGAGGCGGCGGTGGATTTCTTCCGCATCTCCATGCGCAACCTGCTCGATGCCGGGGCGAAAGCCGGTGTCGGACACCAGGTCGTGCTCTCGATCGTAGGCGTCGACCAGGTGCCCGATCTGGACTACTACCGGGCCAAGACCATGCAGGAGGACCTGCTGCGGCTGGGGCCGACGCCGTACTCCATCGTGCGCGCCACCCAGTTCTTCGAGTTCATGGACGCGGTGCTGACCTGGACCTCCGACGACGAGACCGTCCGCCTGCCCGCCACCCCGATCCAGCCGATGGCCGCCGCGGACGTGGTCGACGCGGTCGTCGAGGTCGCCACCGGCGCCCCGCTGAACGGCATCCGCAACGTCGCCGGCCCGGAGGTCTTCCGCCTCGACGACCTCGGCAGGCTCACCCTGGCCGCTCGGCACGACAGCCGGACCGTCGTCACCGACGACACGGCGGGCATGTTCGCCGCCGTCTCCGGCGACGTTCTCACGGCGGGCCCGGACGCGCGGCTGGCCGCCACGCACTACCGGGATTGGCTCGCGAAGCAGAGCTGAGCGCGTCACGATGGGCGCACCGCACCGGCTGCCGAAGGCGGCACACCGACCAGCTTGACCAGGAAACGTTCGACCTGCTCCGCCAACGGTGGCCAGGGGCGGTCCGGCTGGTGCAACCGCATCGAGACCGCGCCGTGGACGGCGGCTCGCAGATCGAGCGCGACCGCGGCCGCGTCATCGGCCGGGACGGCGCCTGCGTCCATGCACCGCTGCACCGCCGCGACGGTGCTCTCGGCCAGCTCCTGCCGGAATGCCATGTCGGTGCGCTGGTTCAGCGCGCTCTCGTGGAGCACTTTGTACAGGCCGGGATGGCGGTAGGCCCACTCGCCGAGAACCAGGGTGCGCGAACGCAATCGACCGACCGGGTCGGCATGACCCGCTTCGGCCTGCGCCATCGCCCGCAGCAGGTCGTCATGGCAGCGGTTCAACACCGCCAGAACCAAGGCGTCTCGATCGTCGAAGTGCAGATACACCGACGTGGCTGCGGTGCCTGTCGCCCGCGCCACCGCACGCATCGACAGCGCCTGGTCATCGCCGAGTTCGTCGAGCATCCGCAGCGCGGCGACCACGATCTCCTCCCGCAAGCGTTCGCCCTGCCCGCGGGGATTGCGCCCACGCGTGCGCCGGTTGCCCGACTGTTCCTCTGCCATGACGCGCATTGTATCGGCACAGCTGTAGCGCTACAGTTGTAGCGCTACAGCTGTTCAGTTTCCAGCACAATCCCCTGATCGCCGACGGCGTGGCCGGTCTCCAGCAGCGGCTGGCGTTCTTGCAGGAGACGTTCCCGGCACTGTCGGTGGAGGTCAAACGCTTTGTCGCCGAGGGCGACTACGTGACCGCTCACGTCCACGCCGTTCGGGTGCCCGGTCAGCGAGGCGTGGCGATCATGGACATCTTCCGCCTCGAGGACGGCAAGCTGGCCGAGCATTGGGATGTCTTGCAGGACATACCGGAACAGGCCTTGCATTCGAACGGAATGTTCTAGCCTGCCCGTCGCGGCGGTCGGGCGCTCAGGCGAACGGCCATCGGGTCAGGCGGTCCTCGGCGCGTGCCTCGTACGGCCGGGCGCCGAGGGCACGCGCTCGGTTGCGCGCGGCGACCACTTCGTCGTGCGCGCCGGGGCGACCGAGGATTCCGCGCGCGGTGCCTCGGTACAGCCCGGACGGCCCTAGGCATACCAGTCCCGGCCACTGCACCAGCAGCGTCTCTCCCCACCCCTGGGTCAGCGGTTCCAGTTCGGCGGTGAGCTCACCCACCCGGTCGCGCTGCCGCGGCGCGCGCTGACCGATCGCGAGCAGCGCTTCGAGCAGCAGCGGCACCCGTACGGCGACGCGCGGGCCGTGCCACCTCCCCGGCAGGGCGACAACCGATTCGATCGCCGCCATCGCCCGCTCGTGGTCGCCCAGTTCCGCCGCGGCCATCGCGACCACGAGCGCGAAGTCCTCGTCGAAGTCCTCGGCCATGCGGTCCGCCTCGGCCAGTGCCTCGCCGAGGCGTCCGCGGTGCCACAGCTCGATCGAACTGCTGGTCAGCACCGAGGCCTCGGCGAGCAACCTGGCCCGGTCGTCGAGCGTCCCCAGATCGGCGGCGAAGCGCGTCATCAGCGCCTGGGACCGCTGGTAGTCACCGCGCAGCACGGCGAGCATCACCTCCCACCACAATTGGGTGGCCGCGAGGTCGGTGCCGTCGGCGGCCAGGCGCGCGAATTCCGCCGACAATCGCCGCACCAGCCGCATGTCCCCCACCTCCAGCGCGCAGACACGGCGCAGATGAATCGCCGTCGCCCGCGCCGCACGATCGTGACCGGCGAGTTCCTCGAGTTCCTCGGCGATCTTGCGCCGATCGGCGACGGTCGCCGGATCCCAATGGCACACGAACTCGGCCAGCAGCACCTGCGGCCGCGACCGGCTGCCCGGCGCGCTGCGCGCCCGCGCGTCGGCCAAGGCGTCGAGATCGCCCGCGAGGCCGCCGATCGCGCGATCGGCGGCCTCGATCGCTTCCACCTCGGCGACCAGATCGCCGTCGAGGTCGAGGCGATGAGCGAGTGCCTGTGCCCGCAGTCCGGACGAACCCGCCTGCACCACACCGTATCCGGAGAAGTACCCGGCTACCCCGCGCGGTGCGGCCAGCAGGGCGGTCCGCGCCAGGCCTGGCCAGTCGCGGCGTTCACCACATCGCCGCCCGGCGCGGTCGAAGCACGCGGCCGCCTCGTCGTAGTGGCCGAGGCGGTTGTGCGCTTGTCCGGCAAGCCGATCGAGTTCGATGGACAGCTCGGCATCGCCGGGATCGGTATGCCGCATACCGCGGGCGGCGAGTTCGGCGCACTCGGTGGCCGCGTCCCGCGACAGCGCCTCCCGCGCGGCGACGGCACAGGCGTGCGCCGCGGTG
>NZ_BAFR01000162.1 GCF_000308435.1 Nocardia araoensis NBRC 100135
CCTTTCAGACAGCGGCCGGGGCGACGCCCAGCGAAGCGAGCAATGCGCGGCGTACGCGCTGGAATTCGGGCAGACTCGGGTCCCGTTCGGCGGGCAGGTCCACCGGCACGTCGACCGTGATGCGCCCCTCGTCGAGCACGAGCACCCGGTCGGCGAGCGCGATCGCCTCGTCCACGTCGTGCGTGACCAGCAGCACGGTCGGGCGGCGGCGCCGGATCAGCTGCCGCAGCAGTTCGTGCATTTTGATCCTGGTCAGCGCGTCCAGCGCGCCGAAGGGTTCGTCGGCGAGCAGCAGGTCCGGTTCACCCACCAGCGAGCGGGCCAGCGAAACGCGTTGCTGCTCACCGCCGGAGAGCTGGTTGGGCCACGCCCGTTCGCGTCCGGCCAGGCCGACCTCGGTGAGCACCCGCACCGCCGCGGCCTTGCGCGAACGCGGCTGACCGTAGAGCACGTTGGCCAGCACCCGTTGCCATGGCAGCAGGCGGGAGTCCTGGAACACCACCGAGGTCTTGGCCGGCACCCGCAACGTCCCCGACCCGGCCACGTCGTAGTCGAGCCCGGCCAGCGCGCGCAGCAGCGTGCTCTTGCCCGACCCGCTGCGGCCGAGCAGTGCGACGAACTGCCCCGCCGGGATGGTCAGCGTGATGCCGTCGAGCACCGTCCGTTCACCGAAACCGCGAGTCAGGCCGCGGATCTGGACGCCTATCCCGCGATCGTCCGTCGCCACGACAGCACCTTCCGCTCGACCAGCCGGATAACGCCGTCGGACAGCAGTCCGAACGTGCCGTAGACCGCTAGGCCCACCAGGATCACGTCGGCTTGGCCGTAGTTCTGGGCGTTCTGCATCATCTTGCCCAGCCCGTCGATGGCGTTGACGGATTCGACCACGATCAGCGCCAGCCACGCGCCGGTCACCGAGAGCCGCAGCCCGAGGAAGAATCCCGGCAGCGAACCGGGTACCACGACCTTCCTGATGAAGGTGGCCCGCGAAACACCCTGCACCTCCGACAGCTCCACCAGCCGCTGATCGATGGTGGTGAGCGAGGCGTGCGTCTGGATGTACATGGTGATCACCACGCCGAGGGTGATCAGCACGATCTTGAACGTTTCGCCGATGCCCAGCCAGAGGATCATCAGGGGGATCAGGCCGAGGCTCGGGATCGCCCGCTTCACTTGGATCGGGCCGTCCACCAGCGATTCGCCGAACCGGGACAGGCCCGCGATCAGGGCGAGCGTCGTGCCGACCAGTACGCCGATGCCGAGGCCGATGCCCGCGCGCTGTAGCGAGGCGGCCACGTTCTGCACCAGCGAGCCGTTGACCAACAGGTCCCAGCCCGTCTCCAGCACGGTCCACGGCGCCGACAGCTTGCGTTCGTCGAGCCAGCCGAAGTGCGCGCCGGCCGCCCAGAGGCCGAGAACCACTACCACGCCGAGCATCCGGGCGAACGGCACGGATTTGCGTAGCCCGAGCCTGCGCAGTCGCCTGCGTTCGACGAAGCCGTCGATCCGCGACGGCGGCACCGTGACGGTACGAGTCAGTGCGATGGTCATGGCGACTCCTGTGTGATGCGGGCGCTCGGGCGGTTCACCGGGTGTCCTGGGTGCGGTAGTTCGCGGTCACCGTCTCGGCGGCGACTCGTTCGAAGCGGCGGTCGAACAGCTCGTTCGCGTCGAACGACTTTCCGAAATAGCCCGAGCCGGTGAGCAGATCGACGGTTTCCTGCTCCCAGGCGATCGCTTTGTCCCAATTATCCGGAAAATAGGGTTTCGGCGTCGTGTCCAGAATTCGGCGGCCGTCCGCGGCGGAGACCTCTTGATCCTTCACGTAATAGGAGGAGATCCATTCCTCCGGATGCTCCCAGGCCCAGACTTCGCCGCGGGCCCAGAACTCGACGAATCGCCGGACGGCCGCGAGTTTGGCGGAGTCGCGCAGGACGGCGGTCGGCGCCCACAGCACGGTCAGCGCGTCGACGGCGGGCGTGGCCACGGCAGTCGCGCCTTGGGCGCGGTACTTGTCCAGGTATTTGGTGAGCGACGGCTCGCCCAGCGGGGCGACGTCGATCTGCTTGCCCTGCAACGCGGTGAGGAACTGCGGGCTGTTCAGTTCCACCAGCTGCACGTCCTTCGGGCCGAGACCCGCGGCTCGCAGCGTGCGTAGCACCACCACACCCTGCGCTTGGCCTGGTGAGAAGCCGATCTTCTTGCCGCGCAGGTCCTGGATCGAGCTGACGGTCACGCCGGGGGCGGTGGCCAGCTGATAGTTCGGCACGTCACGGACTTTGACGCCGACGATCTTGGCGTCGAGACCGGTCGCGTGGGCGTGGATCGGCGGAATGCCCGCGTTCGTCGCGACATCCACCGACCCGCCGCGGAAGGCTTGGATGACGTCGGGACCGGCGGAGACGGCGGGCCAAGCCGACACGGTGAAAGGCAGCTTGCCGATTTCGCCCGAGGCTTCCAGCGCGACGCGGGTGGTGCGGACCGCCAGCGACAACGAGGTGCCCGCCGGAACGTCGGTCGGCAGAGCGGATTTCAGATCGGTGTCACCACCCTCGTCGGTGGCGCACGAGACGGCGAGCAGAGCGGTGGCGGCGGTGACGAGTGCTAATCGCCGGAGAGAATTGCGCACGGTGATTTCCTGGGTCGAATCCGGTGTCCTCGGGAATATTTCGGTCCCGGACAACACCGCCGTTGCGATCCGATCCCGGCAATGGCGCAGTGCATTTCTTTCATGAAATAACTTTCCCGAATACCCGTGCGCCCGTCAATATTCGTTCTACTTAAAATAAGTCGGAGTCAAACGGCTGCCTCCAGCGCGCGCAACGGCGTGTGGAACAGGCCGTGCAACACCACCGCGCCGGCGGACATCTCCAGAACTCGCCCTTCGAACGACGAGCCGACCACCAGTTCGGCGGGATCGGCACACAGCAGCGAATGGTCGCGTACCGCAGCGAGATACGCCTCCCATACGCCGCCGACACGACGGCCGCGGTCGACTACCACCACCGATTCGGGATCGAGCAGATCGATCAGCGCCGCGACGACCCGGCCGAGCACGCGGGCACGCTCCAGGAACAGGCCGCGCACGGGCGCCCCCTCGGCGGCCATCGCCACCAACTCCGGCATGGTCGACGCCACGCCGCACCGCTCGAGCAGCGCATGATCGGAGTAGTAGTCGTCGAGCGAGGAGACCCCCTGCGGCCCCGCGCTCTTCCCCGCGCCCAGGCCGAGCAGGGACTCGATCGAACCCGCGCCCGATCTCGGCCCGTAGTGCACCTGCCCGTGCACCGCGATGGCCACATCGATCACGTTGCCGACGAACAGCACCACCGAACTCGCCGTCGCGCCCATGCGGCCGAACAGCTGCTCGGCGTGCATCAGCGCTCTGGTGTGACTGTCGAGCTGGGTCGGCAATCCGGTTCGCGCGGCGAGATACTCCCGCACGGGAACATCGCGCCAGCGCAGGAAGGAATGGTCCACGACCGACCCCGCCGTCCGGTCGACTCGGCCGCCGGTCGCGACGCCCGAGCCGACGATGCGCAGCCCGTCGGACTCGTCGCGAACCCGGCACACCTCGGCGGCGGCGGTGGCCAGGATGTCGTACGGGGCATGGGTGGGGTGCGGCACTTTCGTCGTGCGCCGGAGCGTGCCGCCGATGTCCACCACCGCGACGGTGGTGTGGGTGGCCGCGATGTGCACCGCGACGGCCACGTTGTCGGCGGTGTTGAGCGCCAGCGGGCTGTGCGGTCGTCCGATTCCGGACGCGCCAGCGGTCTCGGGGAGCTCGACGATCAGCCCGGCCTCCAGCAGCGCGCGAGTCTGCCAGGTCACCGTGGCGGGTGAGATGCCCGCGTGTCTGGCGATGGAACTGCGCGGAGCCGGGCCAAGCTCGAGCAACGCCCGAAGTACCGCTCCCGCGCTGCCGTCCGCCATCGCCGTCACCTCTTCATCGCCGCGCTGCCCAGCCACGCTACGGACGCCGCGCACGGCTGCGAAGGATTTGGCGCAGGCCGATCCGAACGCACCGGCGGCGCAGGCCCTAAACTGAGCGGATGCCGAGTTACAGCTATCGGTGCCGCAGCTGCGGCGACACGTTCGAGGTGACCCGTCCGATGGCGGAGTCGTCGGCGCCGGCGACCTGCCCGATCGGCCACGACGACACGGTCAAACTGCTGACCACCTTCGCCACTGTCTCCCGAGGCGGCGCAAGCGCGCCCGCGCCCTCCCCGGCGGCCCCCGCGGCGGGCGGCGGCTGCTGCGGTGGCGGCTGCTGCGGCTGAGTTCCCGGCGCGGTCTCAGTCGCGCCGGTCGGCGTGACCGAGGTCGCGCTCGGGCGCGACCCGATCGCGTACCCGCTGCTTCAGCACCGCGATGTCGGGAAAGCCCCCGTCGGTCTTGCGCTCCCAGATCTGTTCGCCGTCCACGGTGATCCGGAAGACCCCGCCCGAACCCGGCAGCAGTGCGACTTCGTCCAAGTCGGTGGCGAACGTGCTGAGCAATTCCTGTGCCATCCAACTCGCCCGGAGCAGCCAGCGGCATTGGGTGCAGTACTCGATCGCGACGCGTGCCATGCCCGCTGACGCTACCGCTCAGTCGTCGTGGGTGCCGTCCAGGTAGACCCAGGCGCCATCGGATCGGGCGAACCTGCTGGTCTCGTGCAGGGCGCCGCGACCGCCCTCGTCGCGGTAGTGCGCGACGAACTCCACCGTGCCGGTGTCGTCGAACAGTCCGCCGCGCTCGGTCCGGGTGATCGCCAGGAACAGCCAGCGCTGGGTGGGATCGAGGGTCACGGCGGCGGGGCGGGTACGCGGATGCCAGGAACGCAACAGATAGTCGGCATCGCCCACCGCGAACGCGGTGTACCGCGAGCGCATCAGCGCTTCGGCGGTGGGAGCGGGGCGCTCGCCGCTCAGCACCGGGCCGCAGCAGTCGTCGAAAGCCTCGCCACGCCCACACGGGCATCGCCGCGTCGCATTCATGCCGCGTCCTTTCCGAACCCCACTGCCATCTCTGCTCCTGATCCGCTCACGCCTTGCCCGTCCGGCCCGCACGGCGCCTCCGTGGGCACACGCTTCCTGCCATCTCCGGGTAATGATTGTCCTTCCGGCCTGAACGGCGCCCGCCGCAGGCACGTCGCCACCGCTTCCGAGCCGATCCGCTCACGCCGCCGGTCTTGCCGACCTGGCGTCCACCCGGAATCAATCCCGGCGCGCCTGCACGGCCGCGAGGTCCGCGGCCAGGGCGACGGTCTGCTCCCGCCAACGGCGCAGGTCGGTGACGCTGGGAGCGAGTTCGTAATCGTGGTGGTGGGCCGCGCGCGACAGCGCTGCCCAGAGCACGGCCACGCGCGCCGCCACGTCCGGTCCCGCGTAGGCGCGCAGCGCGATCAGCTGGGCCCGCATCGGACAGCGGACCAGCGCGGGGGCCAGCCGCAGCCATAGTTCGTCCACCGCCTGCTCGAGCGCGATCCGCAGGATCCAGGCCGTCGCCCGGGACCACAGGCCGCCTGCGGCGGTCACCGATCCGGCGAGCAGCAGATCGACGGTCTCCAGCCGCTCGGCGACCGACGGCCGATTCGCGTGCGAACGGTGCGCGCCGTTGTTCCGCCCACGCTGCCCGTGCCGGGTCGCGCGCCCGCCGCCCGCGGGTCCACGGCGTGCGCCGACCGGCCGACGCCGCCCGCTCACCGGCGCCTCACCGGGCCAGCCACGCGACGAACTTCTCGGTCTCACCGATCAGCTCGCGCATATCGCGCCCGATCGGCACGTGCGCGCCCGCCGTGGCGTCGCGCAGTGCGTCCACCACCCACCGTCCTTCGCGCGCGATGAGATTCTTGTTCAAGTCGTCGACCTTGCTGCCGACTCCGAAGACCGCGAGCGCCACCTTCGCCCGAGTCGAGTGCGCGGCATCGATGTGGCGTTCCACCTCACGGTGGTTCATGCCCGCGGCGAGCAGGGTGCGCCGCGCCCTGGCCAGACTGGCCGCCTCCACCGCGGAACGACAGCACGTGGCCACCAGTTCGTCGGCGATCGCCGCGGGCAACTGCGGGGTGCGCACCAAAGCGCGGGCGTCGTCGAGATAGCGGCGGATCGGGTCGCTGGACACCCGCACCTCGACCACCGAGCGGTCGCGCCGCTGCACCTCCAGCACGGTCGCGTCGAGCTGCATCCGCCGCACCGCCTCGGCGAGGCGCTCGTCGTGGGTGAAGACCACCACCTGCCTGGTCCAGGCGACGGTGGCGAGCACCTGGGCCAGGCCGTCCACCTTGGCCGGGTCCATCGCCTGCACCGGGTCGTCGATCATGACGAAGCGGAACGGGCTCTGCTCCACCGTGGCGCGCGGCAGGAACAGCGACAGACCGAGCGCGTGCAGCTCACCCTGGCTCATCACGCCCAGCGCGGCGCCGTCCACCTCGTCGACGGTCACGTCGAGCAGCACACGGCGCGCGGTGCCCGCGTTGCCCTGTAGACGGATCGCGCCCAACTCGACATTGCTCTGCTGCCGCAGCGTGCGCCACACCCACCGAGCCGTCGTCTCCAGCGGCGTCATGCGCTCGCCGCGCAGGCCCGCCGTGGCCGACTTCAGCCAGTCCTCGGCCTTCTTCACCGTGCGCAGTTCCGCCGCGTGCGCGGCCACCTCGCGCGCGCCGTCGAGCCAGGCCACGATCCGCGGCACCAGCGGCGTCCACACCTCGTCCAAGCGGTCGAGTTCCTTGCGGGTGCCCTGTTGCAACAGGTCGAGTTCGCCGACCAGCCGCGCGTGCGCGGTGCGCAGCCGGGCGGGCAGGTCCGGGCTGTATTCGGTGGTGGTGAGCGCGGCCCACTCGGCCCAGGCCTCGCGCACCGCCGTGGTGTCGACCGACGGCGGGTTGCGCGGATCGAAATCCAATTCGGCGGGCACGAGGTCGGGCAGCGCCCGCGCCGCCCGCACGGCTTTGCCGAGTTCGACCCTGGCGGTGGTGAGCGCGTCCACCCTGGCGGTCAGCCGCTCGATGGCGGCATCGGTCTCGCGAGCCCACGCATCGTCGAGTGCGCCACGGCCGCACACGGGGCACGCGCACGGCCCGCTCGCCGCCTGGTGTTCGCGCGCTTTGCGCAGCAGGTCGAGCAGGCGCAGATCCGCTTCGGCGTCGGCGGTGGCTCCCGCGGCGAGCGCCGCACCCCATTCCTCCAGCCGGGTGGCCACCGCGTCCACTTCGGCGTCCTCGGGCAGCGCGAGCCGCACGATGGCGCGCAGGCCGTCGGGGCCTGCCGGGTCGTCCACCGCGCCGAGCACTTCCCGGCCCACCGCGGCGAGATCCGGCTGGGCGGGCCGCAGCAGCCCGGCGACCCGCACCGCGCGGTCGTCGGCCACCGACGCCAGCAGGTCCAGCAGTTCCAGGCGTTCCTGACGGGAATCCCGCACGCCGCGTTCCAGCTCCAGGCGGCGCATCCGGATCCGTTCCTGCGCCAAGGTGAGTTCGTCCAGACCGAGCAGCTGGTGCAGCGCGTCGAACAGGTCGCTGGGCTTCCCGTCCACCAGCGCGCCGAGTTCGCTGTAGGAAAGGAAGGGGCGGTAGAGCTCGAGCTGGGCCGCCCACCGGTCGGTGTCGAATTCCGTCGGCGGCGCGGGCGGATACCGCTGGGTCCAGTGCGCGTCGGTCAGGTCCGCGTCGGCCGCCCATTCCTTGGTGATGGTGAGGCGCGGCGCGTCACCCGCGGTGAGCAATTCCAGCTCGATGCGGGCGGCCGTGCCGTCGTGCAGGTTGCGCCATCCTTCCCGCCACGCCGCCGATCGACCGTCCCACCGGCGGTTGCCACCGGTCATGGCCAACTCGGCGGCCTCGGCGAAACTGGATTTGCCGCTGCCGTTGCGGCCGACCACGAGCGTGAGACCGGGGCCGGGCGGTAGGTGCAGCGTCGTCTCGGGGCCGATGCCGCGGAAACCGCGCACCCTGATGGCGCTTAGGAAGATGCCGGAGTGATCGAATGCCGTTGGCGCGCCTTCCGATTCGGCGGCGCCGAGGGCGCGCAGCACGGTCCGCGCGACCGACGGCGTCACCGCGGGATCCTCGGCGAGACGCCTGGTCACCACCTCCGAGAGCCGGGGCGGCGCGTCCGCGGAAGCGGCGGCCTGGACAGCGTCGGGATCCAGGCGCATGCGAAAAATCCCCTCCACCATCGAGCCGCAACACGTCCTCCGACCCCGTACGCGGCGCCTTGTCGAAGCTGTGCGAAACGCTACCCGATCATGCCCGGATCGCCCACCGGGCCGAGCGAATCTGCCCGCGGGGATGGATATGGTCATCGAAACGCCTGCGCCGTGTCTCGATGTCCACCCCTCGCCAACCCCGGCGGGCAGCCTCGATGGTGTCTACACCCGTACCGGGTGGCTCGGTCGAGCCGAACAGGACAGAATGCCAGAGCGACCCGATCGGCGCAAGATTTGTTCGAGCGACGAATGCGGCACCGTGACAAGCGGTTCCGTGCGCGGCGCGGCACCGGTGGCGGTACTTGTCGGTGCGCTGGGGTAGAAATCCGGTCAACCGAGCAATGAAGGAAGGCGATGAGCCAGCAGCGAGCCGGAGCGGCCCGATGACGACGCCGTGGACCGAAGCCCAGGTCACGGCGCTGGCGCCGGACGCGAATTCGCTGTCGGCGGCGCGCAAGCTGGTCGGCCGCTGGCGCGAGTGCGGGCAGCACGGCACGGCGCTGTGGGGCCGGTGCCAGGGCAGCGGCGCCACGCCGTATCAGACGATCGTCGACCTGTCCGGTCCTGCGTACCGGTGCTCCTGCCCGAGCCGCAAGTTTCCGTGCAAACACGCGCTGTCGTTGCTGCTGCGCTGGTCCGCGGGCGAGGTCGTCGTCGCGCCGGAGATCGCGGACTACGCCGCGGCGTGGATCGGCGGCCGCACGGCGCGAGCCGCCGCGACCGCGGACCGGTCCCGCACCCCGAACCCGGCCACCGCCGAACAGCGCCGGGTGCGGGTGACGGCGGGACTCGAGGAACTCGACGTCTGGCTCGGTGATCAGGTGCGCACCGGGCTCGCGCAGGCCGACCGGTCGTATCGCGCCTTCGAAGCCGTGGCCGCCAGGATGGTCGACGCGCAGGCCCCCGGCCTTGCCTCCGCCCTGCGCAGGCTCCCGGCCGCCGTTGCCACCAGAACCGATTGGCCCGACATGGTGCTGCGCGAGTACGCGCGCATGCATCTGTTGATCGCCGCGCACCGGCAGCTCGACGCGGTGCCGCCCGCCCTGCGCGCCAGCATCCGTTCCCATGTCGGCTATCCCACTCCGGCCGAGGCGGTGCGCGCCGAACCCGCCGTCCGCGATCGGTGGATGGTGTTCGCCTCACGGATCACCGAGGACGAGCGCCTCTACACCCGGCGAACCTGGCTGTACGGGCGGGAAAGCAGGCGCTGGGCGCTGGTGGTCGACCATTCCTTCGGCTCCCCCGGCTTCCCCGCCGACGTTCCCGCGCTGGGGCAACTGGCCGACGCGCAGCTGCATTTCTATCCGGGCGCCGCGCCGCTGCGCGCGCTGTGGGGCGAAAAGCACAGCGCGGTCGAACCGTTCACCTCGTTGCCCGCCGACGCGGACCACCCGGCCACCATCGCCGCCGCGCTCGCCGCGCACGCGTCCGCGCTCGGCGCCGATCCGTGGCTGCGCTCGTGGCCGATGCTGCTGGCCGACGTGGTGCCCACCCGCACCGAACAGGGCTGGTACGTCACCGAACCCGACGGCACCGCGCTGCCGATCCGGCCGGGCGAACAACCGTGGACGCTGCTTGCCGTCTCCGGAGGTCATCCGGTGACGGTGGTCGGCGAGTGGAGCGTAGACGGATTGGAGCCGATCTCGGTGTTCACCGGAGGCGAGGTGATCGACCTGGTGCACACCGAGTCCTTCGTGCCCGAGGCGACCCATCCGCCCGGGCCCACGGGGAGCGCGAACCTCACGTCCGTCGCGTTGCTGGGCACCGCGCGCCGCGCCCCGGATGTCGCCGCACTGGCACCCCCGATCGCACGCGCGGCCGATCGGTTGCCGCATGATCCCGCATTGCGGTTGCTCGAAATCGCGGCGCTGCAAGATCTTTTCACCCGCGGCGGGGTCGCGCCCGCCACCGCGCCGGCGCCGGAGCCCGCAGCCGACGATCCCCGTCCGTCGCTGCCCCGACCCGCGGCGGCACGCCTGGCGCGCATGCTGCGGGAACGCTCGGCGTTCCTGCCCGAATGGTTCGACGCGGCGCGACCGCACGATTATCGGGCGCCGGACGCGCTGTGCGAGCAATTGCTCGAGCACGCGAAGATCAACGCCACCTTGCGCGAACCGCTGCTGCGTCTCGCGGGTACGCGCGGCAGCTGGCTGGCGGCCCGGCATCCGGATTGGCGCGACCTGGTGCGGCTGCCGTCCACCGATTCCGAACGCCCCACCGACACTTGGCTGTTCGGCCGCCCACCCGAGCGACGCGATTGGCTCGCCGACCTCCGGCGCGAAGACGCGGGCGCGGCCAGGACGGAACTCACCGCGGCGTGGCCGAAGGAATCCGGGCCGCTGAAGGCGGAACTGCTCGCCGTGCTCGCCGACGGGCTCGGCCCCGCCGACGAGTCCCTGCTGGAAACGGCGCTGGACGACCGGCGCGCGGACGTGCGCCGCACCGCCGCCGGTCTGCTCGCGCTGCTGCCGGAATCGGCGTTCTCGCAGCGGATGCGGGCGCGGGCGAGCGCGTGGATCCGCGCCGAGCACCGGATGCTGCACACGAACGTGGTGCTCACGCTGCCGGACCGGCCCGACGCCGCCGCGCAGCGCGACGGGATCACCGACCGCACCGTCGAATTCGCCTACCGCTGGAATGGCGCCCCCGATGTGTCAGCGGCCCGGCTCCGGCAGGTGGTCGCGGCCACCCCGCTGGCGCACTGGAGGGGTGTACTCGGCACGCCGCAGCAGGCGGTGCGCGCCACGATCGAGGACCGGTTCCGGCAGCCGATCTTCGACGGCTGGGTGGACGCCGCACTCGCTCAGCACGATTCGGCGTGGGCGCGCGCGCTGTTCGAAGCGGGCGTGCCCACCGACCTGGCGATGCTGCGCAGGCGGGAGCTGTTCGCGCTGCTACCCCTGCCGGATCGGACCGCGCACCTGGTGCGGCTGGACGGCTCGTGGCTGTCGGAGATCGAGGCGCTGCTGCCCGCGATGGGCCATCCGTGGCCGGAAGCGCTGGCCCAGCACGTGGTGCTGCTGCTGTTCGAGCGGGCGCGGGCGGCGGCACGGCGTCCCGAGACGCACGGCGCGTCACCGAACGCGCACCGGTCGCTGCTCGCCGCGGCCTCGGTGCACCTCCCGGTCGCCGCAGCGAGCACGCTGTCCGCGGTGGCCCGCAAATGCGACGATCCCGCCTGGGAGCGGGCCTTCGATCAGCTCGCCCACGACCTCTACAACCGCTCGATGATGCTCGAGGAGTTGCGATGACCACCACCGACCCGACGCCGGATCTGCTGCGCCCGCACGCCGAACAGGCGTATGCCGACGAGCTGCGCGCCCTCGCCGCCGCCGACGACCGGCCCCGCCCGCCGTCGTGGCGGCTGTCGCCCTGGGCCGTGGTCACCTACCTGCTCGGCGGCACCCTGCCCGACGGTACCGTGATCACCCCGAAGTACGTCGGCCCGCGCAGGCTCATGGAGGTGGCGGTCGCGACCCTGGCCACCGACCGCGCGCTGCTGCTGCTCGGCGTGCCCGGCACCGCGAAAACCTGGGTGTCGGAACATCTTTCCGCCGCCATCAGCGGTGCGTCGACGCTGCTGGTGCAGGGCACCTCGGGCACCGCCGAGGAGGCGATCCGCTACGGCTGGAACTACGCGCGGTTGCTCGCGGAGGGCCCGAGCGACGCGGCGCTGGTGCCGTCGCCGGTGCTCACCGCCATGCGGACGGGCTCCATCGCCCGCGTAGAAGAGCTCACCCGCATCCCGTCGGACGTGCAGGACGCGCTGATCACCATCCTGTCCGAGAAGACCCTGCCGGTCCCCGAACTGGGCACGGAGGTCCAGGCCGCCAAGGGCTTCAACGTCATCGCCACCGCCAACGATCGCGACCGCGGGGTGAACGAGTTGTCCTCCGCGCTGCGCCGCCGGTTCAACACGGTGGTGCTGCCGCTGCCCGCGAGCGAGGACGAGGAGGTCGCCATCGTCAGCAGGCGGGTCGAGCAGCTGGGCTCCGCGCTGGAACTGCCCACCGTGCCCGCGGCCGCCGAAGAGGTGCGGCGAGTGGTGCGGGTCTTCCGCGAGCTGCGCTCCGGCAGCACCGCCGACGGCCGGACCAAGCTCAAGTCGCCGTCCGGAACGCTGTCCACGGCCGAGGCGATCTCGGTGATCACCAACGGAATCGCGCTCTCGGCGCACTTCGGCGACGGTGTGCTGCGTGCCTCGGACATCGCGGGCGCGGTGCTCGGCTCGGTGATCAAGGATCCGGTGGCCGACGCGGTGGTGTGGACGGAGTACTTGGAGGCCGTGGTCCGCGAGCGGCCGGACTGGGCGGATTTCTACCGCGCCTGCCGCGAGGTCACCGGGTGACCTCCGCCACCGCCCCCGTGACCAGGGTTTTCGGCATCCGCCACCATGGTCCCGGCTCGGCGCGCTCGCTGCGGCTGGCCTTGGCGGAGTTCCGGCCCGACATGATCCTCATCGAGGGGCCCGCGGACGCCGATCCGCTGGTGGGCTTGGTCGCCGCCGAGGGGATGGCCCCGCCGGTCGCGCTGCTGGCGTATGTTCCCGACGCCCCGGCCAAGGCCGCGTTCTGGCCGTACGCGGTGTTCTCTCCCGAATGGCAGGCGCTGCGGTACGCCGCCGACCACGAGGTGCCCGTGCGGTTCTGCGATCTGCCCGCGAGCGTCACGCTCGCGACGGAGGACGAGCCCGGCGACCGGTTCGATCCACTCGCCGCGCTCGCCGCCGCGGGCGGCTACGACGACGCCGAACGCTGGTGGGACGCCGTCGTCGAATCGGTGCCGGACGCCGAGGCGTTCGACGCGATCACCGAGGCGATGGGCGCGCTGCGGGAATCCGCGGCCAGCGCGACTCCGTCCGCAGACGCCGCGCAAGACCGCGCACCTGAAACCGAACCGGCTGAGAACAAGTCGGCGACCGCCGAACTGGGGCCCGATCGACCCGACCCCGACCGGCGAGCGCAGGATCGATCCGCGAACGACTCAGCGCCGGAGTTCGATTCGGTCGCGGAGGCGATCGCCGAATCGCCCCTCGTGCCCGAACCACCCGAGCCGCTCGTCGTCGACGCCCACACCCTGCGGCGCGAGGCCTACATGCGCCAGACGATGCGCAAGGCGCTCAAAGACGGCGCGGTGCGGCTGGCGGTGGTGTGCGGTGCGTGGCACGCGCCCGCGCTCACCGGCGCGCTCGGTCCCGCCGCGCCGGACGCCCGGTTGCTCAAGGGCCTGCCGAAGACCAGAGCCAGGCTCACCTGGGTGCCGTGGACGCATTCGCGGTTGTCCACGACCTCCGGCTACGGTGCGGGCGTCACCTCGCCGGGCTGGTACCACCACCTGTTCACCGCCACCGAGCGGCCGATCGCCCGCTGGCTGACCAAGGTCGCCGGTGTGCTGCGCGCCCACGATCTGCCGGTCTCCAGCGCGCACGTCATCGAGGCCGTCCGACTCGCCGACACCCTCGCCGCGCTGCGCGGCCGCCCGCTCGCCGGTTTGTCGGAGGTGACCGAGGCCACCCGGTCGGTGCTGTGCGGCGGAGACGAGACGATGCTGCGGCTGGTGATCGGCGAACTCGTCGTCGGCGAGGCGCTGGGCGCCGTGCCCGAGCAGACGCCGACCGTGCCGCTGGACGCGGACCTACGCGCCACCATCCGGTCGCTGCGGATGAAGCAGGAGCCATCGATCCGCACGATCGACCTCGATCTGCGCAAGGAACGCGAGGTGCAGCGCTCGCGCCTGCTACACCGGCTGCGGGTACTCGACATCGAGTGGGGCACGCTCACCACCAGCGACGTGCGCAGCACCGGCACCTTCCGGGAAACCTGGACGCTGCGATGGCACCCCGAGTACGCGATCTCGATCATCGAGGCCTCGCGCTGGGGCACCACCATCCGCACCGCGGCGGAGGCGAAGATCCTCGACACCGCGAGCCGCGCCGACCGCTCGGTCGGCGAATTGACCGCCGCGCTGGAGGTCGCGCTGCTGGCCGACCTGGGCGGCGCCACCGACGGATTGATCGCCCGCCTGGAATCCACCGCGGCGCTCGACCACGACGTCACCCACCTGCTGGCCGCGCTGCCCGGCCTGATTCGCACGCTGCGCTACGGCGACGTGCGCGGCACCGACACCAAAGCGCTGGCCCACGTGGCCGACGGGCTGCTGGTGCGTATCTGCGCAGGCCTGCCCGCGGCGGTCACCGGATTGGACACCGACGCCGCCACCGATCTGCGCGGTCTGCTGGACGCCGCGCACACCGCCATCCACACCAGGGACGACGGCTGGGCCACCGGTGAGTGGCTCGCCGCGCTGCGCCGCGTCGCCGATCGCGACGACGTGCACGGCGCCCTGGTGGGGCGCGCGGTCCGCTTGCTCGCCGACGCGGGCCGCATCGATGACGCCGAATCCGCGCGCCGACTGTCCGCCGCGCTGTCGGTGGGCGCCACCGCCGCGGCCAAGGCGGCGTGGATCGACGGGTTCCTCGGCGGTCGCGGCCTGCTGCTGGTGCACGATCGGGAGTTGTTGCGGCTCATCGACGACTGGCTGCGCGGACTGGGCGACGACACGTTCGTCGAGACGCTGCCGCTGCTGCGCCGCACCTTCGGCGCGTTCGAATCGGGTGAGCGCCGCGCGATCGGGCAAGCGGTACGCGACGGCGGATCGGTGTCCACGGCGGCGTCCGTCGCGGGCATCGACTCGCAGCGAGCCACCACCGCGGTGCGCACGGCGGCGGAGATCCTGGGGGTAACGGTATGAGCGATCACGCAGCGGGGCGAGGCCACACCGACGCCGGCCCTCGCGCCGGGAAGGAGACGCCGTGACCGACGAAGCACAATCCCGGCGTTGGCGATTGGTGCTCGGCGCGGCCGCGGAGGAAGGACTGGGCGGGCTGGGCTCCAGCACCGACGCGGCGATGGACCGGGCCCTGTCGGCGCTGTACAACACCGACGAGGAAACCTCGCCAGGCAAGCGCACCGGCGGTTTGCAGGGCTCGGCGCCGCGGGTAGCCCGCTGGCTCGGCGACATCCGCAGCTACTTTCCCGCCTCCGTCGTCGAGGTCATGCAGCGCGACGCCGTGGAGCGGCTCGATCTCACCCAATTGCTGCTGGAGCCGGAACTGCTCGAGGCGGTGGAGCCGGACGTGCACCTGGTCGGCACCCTGCTGAGTTTGAATCGGGTGATGCCCGAGACCACCAAGGCCACCGCACGCATGGTGGTGGAGAAGGTGGTGCGCGAGATCGAGCAGCGCATCGCGGCGCAGACCGTCGCCGCGGTCTCCGGCGCGCTGAACCGCGCCGCCCGCGTCACCCGGCCGAAATTGCGAGACATCGACTGGGACCGCACGATTCGCAAGAATCTCGCCACCTATCTGCCCGAGCATCGCACCGTGGTGCCCGAACGCCTGGTCGGCTACGGCCGCAAGGCCCAAGCGGTGCGGCGGGACGTGGTGCTGGCCATCGACCAGTCCGGCTCGATGGCCGCCAGCGTCGTCTACGCGTCGGTGTTCGGCGCGGTGCTCGCCTCGATGCGGTCGCTGCGCACCTCGCTGGTGGTCTTCGACACCGAGATCGTCGACCTCACCGACAAGCTCGACGACCCGGTGGAGGTGCTGTTCGGCACGCAACTCGGCGGCGGCACCGACATCAACCGGGCCATCGCCTACTGCCAGTCCCTGATCACCCGCCCGGCCGACACGTTGTTCGTCCTGATCTCCGACCTCTACGAGGGAGGCATCCGCGACGAGATGCTGCGCCGCGTCCGCTCGCTCCAGGAGTCCGGCGTCCAGGTCGTCGTATTGCTGGCCCTCTCCGACGACGGCGCACCCGCCTTCGACCACGACAACGCCGCGGCCCTGGCCGCACTGGGCATCCCCGCCTTCGCCTGCACCCCCGACAAGTTCCCGGAGCTGTTGGCCCTGGCTCTGGATCGCGGCGACGTCCGGTCCTGGGCCCACGCCAACGCCGCCCAGCACTAGCGCGAGTCGCCCCGCCGAGCGAGGAGCCGGACGATGACCGAGCGCGGTACGTCGAGCTGGGGGCCGAGATCGCGGACGGCTTGATCCCCGGATCATCGGTGACCCTGCCCGCACCGGTCGTGCTCTTTCCGTTTCCCCTCGGGCAGCAGCACCTCGGTCAGGTGGTCTCGGTGAGTAGGCGGCGCAACGCCGTGGGGGTGTGGCCGAGATGTTCGCGGACGGTGCGGGTCAGGTGTGCCTGGTCGGCGAAGCCGAGGTGCGCGGCGAGGTCGGCGAGGCCGGTTTCCCCGGCGGTGAGCCGGTCGATGGCCCGGCCGACGCGTACCCGGTTGCGGTAGCGGGTCAGTGACAGTCCCATGTGCTGCGAGAACACCCGGCTCAGCCGGTACGGCGAGACCTTCAGCAGTGCGGCCAGGGATTGCAGGCCCGTCGATTCCGGTGCGTCGTCGATGATCGCCTCGCGGGCCGCGGTGACCAGCGCCCGGTCGGCGGGCCGCGACCGGGGGCTCGGCCATCCTGTGGCGAGTGCGACGAGCCGGACCAGCTCCTCGGTCAACGCGTAGTCGATGTCGCCACCTCGGACGGCGGCGAGAACACGGTGGTGGGCGAGATCGATACGGGCATCGAGGTACACCGCTCGCGGGTCGACGGCCCCGTCGCAGAGGCCGGGCGCGAGGGTCACCACGGTGCAGACGTCGCCGCCGAAGGGATGGGCGAACCGTTCCTCTTCGCCCGGTACGGCCAGGTAGCCGACTGTCGGGTCCAGGTCGGCCCGGTCTCCGTCGGACTGCCGCTGGAACCGGCCATGGCGCACGAGCACGAGGCGATGGTCGTCGCGGACCTCCGGAGCCGAGAAGCGGGTGTGATCGGAGCGGCAGGTCACCGTGGTGACGGTGAACTCGGGCCGGGCGGCGAGGGTTGTCGTGGACACCTGCGGACCGTACGCCGGGGGTACGACGAAAACGCCGCGCAAGGATCTTCAAGACCCGCGGCCGGGCCGGCGGGAATGCTGAGACCGCGCAACCGAATCGCCGCGGCCTGACCAGGAGGACCCCATGGCATCCGTTCACAAAGAATTCGACATCGACGCCGCGCCCGAGCAGGTATGGGATGCTGTCAGCGATTTCGGCGCGGTGCACCAGCGCCTCGGCCCGGGTCTCGTCACCGACGCACGGCTCGACGCGGACACCCGTACCGTCACCTTCGCCGACGGCACCGTCGTCGTGGAACGGCTCATCGACCTCGACCCGGTGAGCCGGCGTGTCGCGTACTCCATCGTCGGAGGCAGTCTGCATTCCTCCCATCACCACGCCTCGATGCAGGCGCTGCCCGGCAAGGACGGCGGGACCCTGGTCGTGTGGCACACCGATGTCCTGCCCGAGGCTATCGCTGTGCCGATAGCCGAGTTCGTCGAACAGGCGTCGGCTGTCATGCGCCGGACACTGGAGACAGCGGGATCCCGAGGGTCGAGTGGCGGCGAACTCGCATCGTAGGACGCTCATCGGGCAGGCTGAGTGACCGTGGGCCGAGGACGGTCGTACGGACTCTCCGCGCGGGCCCGCGGCCGGTCGGCCAGGGTGACCACGCCCGCCGCCGCCGTGACCACCGCAGCGAAGGCAACCAGCCCGGACCAGCCGAACCAGCCGACGGCGGCGGCGCCGAACGCGGTTCCCAAGCTGCCCCCGACGAAGTACACAGACATGTAGGCGCTGTTGAAGCGGGCAGGCGCCGACGGGTCGATGGCCAGGACCGTGCTCTGGTTGGCCACCTGCGCCGCGAACAGTCCGGCATCGAAGAGCCCGAGGCAGGCCAGCGTCACCACAGTGTTCGAGAGGGCGACGCCCAGAACTACCGCCGCGACAAGGGCGAGCGCGAGCCCCACCAGGATCACCCTTCGCGGGCCGACCCGATCGGTCCATCCGCCTGCGATCCGGGTCGCGAGGACGCCGGCGAGTCCGGCGCAGGCGTACAGGCCGATCCGTTCGGGCGAATACGAGTACGGAGGCTGCGACAGCGCCACCGCGAGGCCCGCCCAGATCGCACAGAACGCGAAGAACCACAGCGCTCCCCGTGCCGCCGCCCGGCGCAGTGCGGCGAAGCGGGCGAAGAGCCCGGGAATTCCGCGCACCGTATCCAGATATCCGGCATACGTGCGACCCCGCGCGGCAGGCAGGGTGGACAACGACACCGCCGCGACCGCGACACACGGCACCACGAATACGAGAAGCATTGCTCGCCAACCGATCACATCGGTAAGCCAGCCGCCGATGATGCGCCCGGCGAGGATTCCGGCAGATATGCCCGCGGTGACGATCCCCAAGACCGTGGCCCGCCGACGATGCTGCGCGAAACGCCCGGCCACCGAACTCAGCTGAGCTCCGACCGCCGACCCCGCCCCGACCATGCCCATGACGAATCCGAGGACCCAAGGCGATCCCGCCACCGCGCCGGCGGCAGAGGCAACCGCCAGCGCCGCGAACTGGGCCGCCACCACGATCCGCGGCGCGAACCGGTCGACCAGCGGCACCAGCAGGACCAGCCCCACCAGATAGCCGACCGGCCCGCACGCCAGAGCGATGCCGGTCGCCGCCACAGAGGTGTGCAGCGAACCGGCGACCTCCGCGACAGCCGGTTGCAGTAGGTAGACACTCCCCGTTCCGAGCGCGGCCGCCAGTGCCATGAACCACACGACAGGTGCCCGCAGCTCGGCATTCCCGGCGTCCGGGATCCGTTCGCTTTCCATTGCACCGACAGTAGGAATCCCGAGATCACGGTTCCGGCGAAAAATGGACAACACCGTCCCGTTCAGCTCCGCCCCCGGGACAGTTGCCCTTCGTGTTCTGCGATCAAGACGACCGGGCCGTGGTGACCTGGACCTACTCGTTCCAGCCCACCACGGCCCCGCTACGACCACTGGTATCGGCATTCGTCGGCCGGACCATGCCCGCGCTCGTGCGGGAGACACTCGCCGCGATGAAGCGCGGCGCGGAAGCCGCGGCCGGAGCGGGTCAGCCGGGGTAACCCCCGGGGAATCCCCCCAACAGAGCGAACACCTGAACGGCAATCGAAGACAGCAGGTCCGCGATGGTCATCGGTTCCATGGCAACTCCTTGTCGGGATGGGCGAACAGGAGACAGCCATGCGATCGTACGTGCGACGGACCCGTTTTCCGGTCAGTGCCGCCCACCGCGTGGCGGACCGCTAGCAGCTGTTCAGCATGGGTTTCGGCGGAACAGGACCCATCACCCCCCACGCCGTGGCCGCCGCGGGAACCACGAAGGGATGCAGTGCGGCGGACACCGCCAGCAACATGACAGCGACGATGGTGTCCAGCCAGTAGTGGTTGGCGGTGCCCACCACCACGAGCGTGGTCAGCGCCGGATGGGCCAGGGCGAGCCAGCGCCACGGCGTGCGGGTCGCGGCGACCACCGCAACACCGAGCAGCAATGCCCAGCCGACGTGCAGCGACGGCATGGCCGCGAACTGATTGGACAGACCGCCGGAATCTGCTTCGCCGTAGACGGATTGGCCGTAACGCGCGGCCAGATCGACGAACCCCTGGTCGGACAGCATGCGCGGTGGCGCGAGCGGGACCAGGATGTGCACCACGAGCGCCGTCCCGGTCAGCGCCACCATGAGATTCCTGGTCCAGCGATAGTGCTCCGGCCGGAACATCCACAGCCACAGCAGGACTCCGACCGCAACGGTGAAATGCGCACCGGCGTAATAGAAGTTGGCCGGAACGGCGAGAAACTCACGGTTCACGAACAACGCCTGGACCGCCTGCTCGTCCGTCAGGCCGAGCCGGTCCTCGAGCCCGAGCAGGCGGTGGGCGTTGACCAGGGCGCGCCCGGTGTCGTCGGCGGTGATCAGCCGCCCCGCGCGATAGCCGAGATAGAGCACCGTGATGAGGACGAGCTGCCCGACCGCCTCGCCGCCGCGACCACGCACGGCCGCCCGCACCCGTTCGACGACCCCGCCCGGCGCGAACTCGAGTCCGGCGCCCGGACCCCCGAAGTCCACAGCGACCATCGCGCGGCCTCCTTCCCCGTTGAATCAGGCCGTTTACCGAGAATTAAGTGGAGTGGTAACCTCCGTTTAAATTAGCACTACCGAACGGACAACTTCAGCAAGATGTGACGGGGCATACAGCCGCGTCTTGGATTTCGAGTTCACTTGCAGCACAGGTGATCTCGCGATACTTGCTACCCACTCAGTCGAGACAGAACTCGTTGCCCTCGATGTCCTGCATCACCAGACACGACTCGTTGACGCCATCGGCACGCAGCAGTCGCACGCGTACCGCGCCGAGCGCGACCAGTCGTGCGCATTCCGACTCCAGAGCAGCCACGCGCTCGTCACCCACGAGCCCCGTGGCGACCCGCACGTCGAGATGCAGCCGATTCTTTACGACCTTCCCCTCGGGCACACGCTGGAAGTACAGGCGCGGGCCCGCACCGGACGGATCGATACATGCGGAGCCGCGGTGCTCGTACCCCAATACCTCAGACCAGAAACGAGCGACGCGCTCAGGTTCCGCACAGTCGAAGGTGACTTGGATCTGCCTAACCGATGCCATCGGTCCACCATAGAGACGGGGTCTCACCGTCGTGTCCACGGACAGGCCTCCGTCGGGATGCATCCACCGCAGCCACTGTCACCGTGTGCGTGACCTCGACCGGCCGTGCGGCGCACGATACTGTGCGCCGCACGGCTTTTCAGAGGTCGGCGATCGCGGCGAGCGGCGGCGTGCGCGCCGCTCGCACCGCGGGCCAGAGGGCGGCGAGCACCCCGACGACCGCCGAGCTGATCAGGACGAGAATCAACTGGCTCCAGGGGATGGCGATCTGGTCGAGTCCCAGATCGCGTAGCGTGCGCAGGAATCCGACACCGAGGCCGAGCCCGAGCACCATGCCGACGATCGCGCCGAACACCGCGATCAGCATCGACTCCAGATAGATCGTGCGGCGCACCTGGGCGCGCTGCATACCGACCGCGCGCAGCATGCCGATCTCCCGGCGTCGCTCCACCACCGACAGCGCCAGAGTATTGACGATGCCGAGGATCGCGATCACCACCGCCAAGGCGAGCAGGCCGTAGAGGATGGCCAGCAGGGTGTTGATCTGCTTGCCCTGCGCCCCCTTGAATTCCTCGCGGTCCTGCACCTGCACCACGACGAACTGCTCGGTGGCCTTCTCCAGGTCGGCGCGCATCGTGCTGATGTTCGCGCCCGGTTGGGCCTTGATCAGCACCAGGAAGTTGGTCCGGAAGTTGAGCGGGACCACCTCGTCATAGACCGTCTGCGACACCACCATCGGGCCGAGCAACGGGTTCTTCTTGTACACACCGGTGACGGTGAGCGGGACCTTCTTGCCGTCGACGCTGGTCGGAGTCACCTGCTCACCGACTCTCCAGCCGCGGTCGTTCGCTTCGTCCTCGGACACGAGCACGTCTCTCGCGCCGAGAGTGTCGCTACCGCGCACGATCTCGTAGTTCAGCACGCCCCCCAGCGGACCGTCCGGCGACGTCACGAACACCTGATCGTCGCCGAGCTTGAACGGGGCGCCCCGCATACCCACCACTTGCGCCACACCGGGCACCTTGGTGCGCGCGGCATCGGCAGCGCCGAACGGCACACCGAGCAATTGCGGTCCGGCCAGCACGTAATCGGCGCGCACCCCCTTGTCGACCAGCACGCCGACGCTCTCCTTCGCCGAAGCGCCCAGCATGCCGATCGCGGAGACGAGCATCAGCCCCAGCGTGAGCGCGAACGCCGTCGCGGCGGTGCGGCGCGGATTGCGCGAAGCGTTGTTGCGCGACATCCGGCCGATCGGGCCGAACGGGCGCACCAGCACGCCGAGCCCGCCGACCAGTGGTCGCGACAGCGCAGGCGCGGCCAGCAGCACCGCGAAGATCAGTCCGAGCGCACCGACGCCGACCGTGGCGGCCGCCGTGCCACCGGTGCGTTGCGCGCCCAGCACGACGAGGACCGCGCCGAGCAGCGCGAGCACCGCGCCGAAGATCGTGCGCAGGCGCAGCGACTCCCCGATGGACGCGAACTCCTCGCGCATGGCCTGCACGGGCGGAATGCGCGAGGCGCGGCGGGCGGGCGCGTAGGCGCTCACCACCGTCACCGCCAGGCCGACCAGCAGCCCGACCACGATGGTGCGCGGCCGCACCGCCATCGATCCGGTCGGCAACCCCAGGTCGAACGCGTTGAGCACCGCCGACAATCCGAATGCCAGCGCGACGCCGCCCACCAGACCGATCACACTGCCGATCAACCCGATGACGAACGCCTCCGCCACCACCGACGTGCCGACCTGCCGCCTGCTCGCGCCGACCGCGCGCAGCAGCGCCAGCTCCCGCAAGCGTTGCGCGACGATCATCGAGAAGGTGTTGTAGATGATGAACGTGCCGACGATCAGCGCGATCGCGCCGAAGGCGAGCAAGAAGTAGTTGATGAAGTTGAGCGCGTTGGAGATTTCCTTCTTCAGGTCGGCCCGCACCTGATCGCTGTTCTGCACTTTGTAGCCGGGCAGTGCCTCGGCCAGGTTGTCGCGCAGTTCGTCGCCGGGGATGCCGGTGGCGGCCAGGTCCACGTAGGCGACGTGCAGGCCGTCGGTGAACAGCTTGCGCGCCTGCGTGTCGTCGAACAGCACCCCGATGAAACCGCCCGTGTCGGACGGGACCTCGTAGATGCCGGTGAGGGTCACGTCGATCGGATCGGGCTGGGAAGGGATGAGGATCTTGGTGCGGTCACCGATCTTCAGCCCGGCCCGCTCGGCCCCGCCGGTGTTGAGCGCGACCTCGCCGGACCGGGCGGGCGGGACGCCTCGGAGGAACTTCTCCGGCTCCGCGACGGCCTTCTCCGGCGGCAGGTACGACTTGCCGAACGTCGGCGCCCCGCCGGTCTGCACGGCCTTCTTGCCGGTCGGGTCGAGCAGCACCACCGGTCCGTTCACGCTCGGCGCGACCGTGCGGACGCCGGGGTATTTCGCCAGCTCGTCCACCACGTTGTTCGGCACGCCTTGCGCCTGACGTTCTTTCGGACTCACCCGGACGTCGACGCCCTTCGCCTCGTTGGCGAAGATCCCGTCGAACGTGCTCTGCAAAGTATCGGTGAACACGAACGAGCCCGCGATGAACGCGGTGCCGAGCACCACCGACAAAAGGGTCAATGCGAGCCGCACCTTGTGCGCGGCGAGATTGCGCAGCACGACCTTGCGCATCGGACTTCCGGCCATCACGCCCGCCCCCGATTCTTCCGTGAGCGCCCGGTCACGCCTGCTCCAGCGATTTCATCCGGTCGAGGACGGTGTCGGCGGTCGGATCGCGCATCTCGTCGACGATGCGTCCGTCGGCGAGGAACACCACCCGGTCGGCGAACCCGGCCGCGTGCGGTTCGTGGGTGACGATGACGACCGTCTGCCCGAACTCGTCCACCGCGGCGCGCAGGATCGACAGCACCTCCTCCGAGGAGCGCGAGTCCAGGTTGCCGGTCGGTTCGTCGCCGAAGATGATGTCCGGCTTCCCCACGAGCGCGCGGGCGCAGGCCACCCGCTGCTGCTGTCCGCCGGACAGCTCGCTGGGACGGTGAGTGAGCCGGCCGACCAGCCCGAGCCGCCGCACCACCGTCTCCAGCCATTCGCGATCGGGTGTGCGCCCCGCGATGTCCAGCGGCAACGTGATGTTCTCCAGCGCCGTCAGCGTCGGCACCAGGTTGAACGCCTGGAAAACGAATCCGATCCGGTCCCGGCGCAGGCGCGTCATCTGCTTGTCCGACAGCGTGGTGAGATCGGTGTCACCGATGCGGACGGTGCCCGAGCTGGCGCTGTCGAGCCCGGCCAGGCAGTGCATGAGCGTCGACTTACCCGATCCGGAGGGGCCCATGATCGCGGTGAACTCGCCCTTCGCGAACTCGGCCGACACTCCGTCCAATGCCCTGACCTGCGTATCCCCCGATCCGTAGACCTTGGTCAGTTCGATAGCGTGGGCCGCGACATCAGTCGATGCCGCCAGGTCGGCGATGTCGGCGCCCAAGGCTTGCGAAGTCATGCCGTCCAGTCTTACCGGCTTCGTCTCCACACGCCATCAGGGAACACCCTGTGTTCGACGCGCGACTTCGTCGCGCCGTATCAGCGGTCCGTGCTCGGTCTCGCTTCGCTCGACGACGTGATCGAGCCGAGCCGGCCGCGCCGGTCTCCGAGGTCCGGGCACATGGCACGCTGTTCGAGGAGTGGGGAATGTCACTCGACGCCTACTTGGACTGCACCAATTGTTTGGCCGGATTGGAGTCGGGAGCTACGCCGTCGTGGGCCACCATGGCGTCTTGACGCCCGAGGGCCGGACCGCCGGGCAGTAGTCCGACGATCGGCCACGGCGCCCGCTCCGGGGTGGCGTGCTCGGAATCCATGCCGAGAGCCTTTTGCGCCTCGGCGTCCTTGATGCCGTAGCGGACTCCGGTGTCGGCAACGTAGAACACGCTGTCTTTGCGCTGACTATCCGGCTCGATCCCGGTGGTCTGCACGAGCATCCCCGAGCCCGGTGTGGTGTAGAACTCGGCGACCTTGCCGCTGACGGCGTCGGCTTGGGCCAGCCGCACCGGTCGGGCATCGTCCGGGATAGGCAGTGCCCGCCCGGTTATCAGCGACAACTCGGCATGGCGGCCACCGTCGGCCGTGCCTGCCGGTGCGGTCGCCAGCGGCCTCCACGAGAGGCACTGCACCGCATGGTCTTTGATGTCCACCATGGTCGGCGCCGTGTCGGGATAGTCCTGCACGGGCAGCTCGTTCACGATGTCGGCCCTCGAGCGGGTATAGCCGGTGATTTCGTAGTTTCCAGCGGTGGGATTGGAATTGCGGATGATCTCCGCGGTCAAGGGCGAAATCGGCTGCAATCCTGTCCGCAACACGACGTAGTACTGATTCTCACTGGGCACTCGCACCACGTCGCCGTTGCGATGGCCATCGACGGGCTTGAGTGGGAAGCCGCCCGGATCGTCGATCCTGGGTGGGGCGATCCGCGTCACTTCGGGGACCGCGTTCAGAAGACCTTCGCTGATGGGGCGAGGAGTCATGCCGCGGATCTTCAACGCGTCGGTCACCGTGCGGTCTCCCATATCCACACGAGCACGGCGGCTGTCGTACAGCAGATATGCCGAGTCCTTGCCCTGCACCAGCAGCGCCCGTCCGTGCGGCAGCGCGCCGACCTTCTCACCCAGGTCGAGTTTGCCCGCGATGACGGTGCTGCTCAGCGCGTTCGAGCCATCTGTTCTCAGTTCGTCACACACCGTCCACGCGCGGCCTTCCCCCTTGGCGTCGAAGCTCAAGGCCGAAGGCGCGCCGGGAATGCCGATGAGCGTGCCGCGTGGTCGCTTCGCCAGCTCCGACTCTTTGACGATGGCAGGCTTGGCCGGATCACCGGCCGCCAACCGTGCCGATGCGAGATTGAGCGCCGGGTGCACCACGCCATCGAGCGTCACGTAGACCTGACCGGAATCCTTGCCGATGAGGATCTTGTTGTCGTCGATCTTGTTCTGCGGACGTATCAGCGCCAGCACACCGCAGCCCGCAAGTACCACGCAAGCCAGAATCAAGCCCGCGGCGTAGGCGCGTGATTGTGAGCGCATCGGGTCGTGCAACATACGCACATCCCGGCGCACCAAAGCGTGTTCCATCCGCCGAACCAGGAAGCGGTAACCGCTCACCTGCCAACGAGTGGTGGGTTTTGAAGGCATAAGTACTCCCCCGACCAGTGCTCACAACTTGCCGACATACCTTAGCTCCGCAGCACCTTTTCAGTGCTAATCCAGCGGGCTACGCCGACTCCCCGGCTACGACCCACTCGAACGCGGACGCTTTCGATCGGGCGCCCTCCTGGGTGCGGGAGCGGTTGGGTTCGCCGAGCTCGGACAGCAACTCCTCGGAGAGGTCGACCAGCGCGGCCAGGGTGGCGGGGGTGAACCAGTCCGGCCTGGTGGCGAAGAGGATGTCCTCGGAAGCGGTGTTTCCGCTGGCACCCGGCGCAAAGGGGCAGCCGCCGAGGCCGCCGAGCGCGCCGTCGACCATGTCCGCGCCCGCCGCGACGGCGGCGAGAGTGTTGGCCACACCCATGCCCCAGGTGTCGTGGCCGTGGAAGACGACGCGCCGGGGAGGCGTCCGCTCCCGCACCGCCGTGACCAGCGCGGACACTTCGCCGGGGTGGGCTTGTCCGAGCGTGTCGGCCAGGACGATGTCGTCCGCGCCCTCGGTGCGCGGGTCCCGGGCGATGGCCAGCACCCGCTCCGGGTCGACCGGGCCGTCGAACGGGCAGGTGAACGCCGTCGCCAAGCACAGCTGGATCGACCCGTCCACCTCGCGGGCCAGGCGCACCGCGTCCGGCATGGCGGCCACGCTGGCCTCGGTGTCGCGGCCGATGTTCGCCTTGTTGTGCGCGTCGGAGACCGAGAAGCAGTACTGGAAATTGCGCACTCCCGCCGCGGCGGCCTTCTCGACATGGCGCGGCGTCGCCACCCACACCCAGCAGCGGCGCAATTCCTCCGGCGTCAACGCGGCGACCAGTTCCATGGTGTTCGCCATCGGCGCGACCAGGTCCGGGCGCGCCATCGAGCCGATCTCCAGCGCGGGGACGCCCAGCGCGAGCAGGCGGCGCACGATGTCCACCTTGCGCCGCACCGGCAGCAGTTTGCCGGTCAACTGCAATCCGTCGCGCAACGTGACGTCGCGCAGCACCGGCGCGGTCATCGCTGCTCCCGCGCCCGGTGGTGATTGCACATCACGCCGCCCCACGGCTTTTCGCCCGCCCCGGTCGGATTCGGCTGCACAGTGGGCCTGCTGGTGCCGGGCGAGCGCGGTTCACCCGCGTTCCGCCCCTTCGGACGCCTACGGTCGTGCGGCCGCGTGCTCATCGCACCTCCAACGCGTCGATCTCGGCCTCGCTCATGCCGAGCAGACCCGACAGCACCTCCCGGGTGTGCTCACCCAGGTCGGGTCCGACGCTGCGGATGGGCAGGGACTGCTCCCCGATCACCGGGACGATGCCGGGAAAACCGACGGACTTCGGTTCCGGCGCGCCGACGTCCACGGTGAACGACTGGATCATGTTGCGCGCCCGATACTGCTCATCGGCCACGATGTCGGCCGCGGTGTAGATCGGACCGCACGGGATCGCGGCGGCATCCAGCAGTTTCAGCGCCTCGGCGCGGGTGCGCCGGACCGTCCACTCCCCGATCGCCGCGTCCAGCCGCTCCCGATTGCGCCAGCGGCCCGCGTTGTCCTGCAGGTCCGGATCCGCGGCCAGGTCGGGCCGATCGATGACCGCCATATAGCGCTGGAAGATGGCGTCGCCGTTGCCGCCGATGATGATGCTGGTCCCGTCCGCGCACGGGTAGGCGTTGCTCGGCGCGATGCCCTCCATCCGGCCGCCGACGCGTTCGCGCTGGATGCCGTAGGCGAGATAGTCCGGCACCAGCGATTCCATCACCGACAGGATCGCCTCGTTCAGCGCCACATCGATCACGCGCTCCCGCAGCGGAACCGATGCGTCCGGCTCGGTGCGGCGCTCACGCTGGAACAGCGCCATCACCGTGCCGAACGCGGCGTAGATGCCCGCGATGGAGTCGCCGATCGAGACGCCGGTGCGCACGGGCGGACGATCCGGATCGCCGACCAGTTCGCGCAGGCCGCCGACCGCCTCGGCCACCGCGGCGAACCCAGGGCGCTCCGACATGGGGCCGGTCTGCCCGTAGGCGGAGATCCTGGTGATCACCAGATCCGGATTCGCCTCGTTCAACACTTCGGGGCCGAGACCCCATTTCTCCAGCATGCCGGGCCGGAAATTCTCCAGCAGCACGTCGCAGCGGCGGATCAGATCGAGCACGATCCCGCGCCCCGCCTCCGTGCGCAGATCCAGCGTGATCGATTTCTTGTTCCGATTGATCGTCCGGTAGAGCATCGAGGTGTCGCCGCCGTAGAGCCGCCAGTTGCGCAGCTCGTCGCCCGCTTTCGGGCGTTCCACCTTGATCACCTCGGCGCCGAAGTCGCCGAGAATGCGCCCGGCGGTCGGCGCGGCGATGTAATTGCCGAGTTCCAGGACGCGCACCCCGTCCAGCGGCCGAATACTCATGGCAACAAGTATGAGCTGTGCTGGTTTCTGCAGCGCCTGCGGCGCTGCGTGTCCGCGGCCCCGGGAAGTCTCGCGCCCGAGGACACCGCATGGCCCCTCAACAGCCGGAGGCCCGGCAACCATGCGGGGCCCTCGCTCAGGACGCGAGCAGCTGGGTGTCCTCGATGATCGAGTAGTGCTCGGCGTTGCCCGCGATGACGGTGCTCGTCGATCCGTCGACGCCGACCGGGACGTCGCCGGCCAGGGTGATGCGGGTCAGCTTGCGCGGCTGGTCGTCGTAGTCGTCGATGGCGTAGTGCTGGGTGGCGCGGTTGTCCCAGATGGCGACGTCGCCCGGCTCCCAGTTCCAGCGGGCGGTGTTCTCCAGCCGGGTCACCCGGTCCTGGAACAGCCGGAACAGCGCGTGCGACTCCGTGCTGGACAGCCCGGCGAAATGCTTGACGAAGTGGCCGAGCAGCAACGCCCGCTCCCCGGTCTCTGGGTGCACGCGCACCACCGGGTGCTCGGTCTCGTAGTAGGTGGACTCGAACTCGGCGCGGTAGGCCGCCGTGTTGGGACGCGGCGTCTCCTCGACGCGGGCGTAGTCGTAGACGTTCGTGTGCACGGCGCGCAGGGATTCGGCGAGCCGCTTCAGCGGCTCCGGCAGCGACTCGTACGCCGCGACGGTGGACGCCCAGGTGGTGGCGCCGCCGTAGGACGGCAGGTGCACCGCGCGCAGGATGGACGCCTTCGGGATGCGGTCGACGAAGGTGACGTCGGTGTGCCAGCTGTTGGCGCGGCCGTGCTCGGAATCGATCGCCAAGCTCTTCACGCCGTGCGAGGTGACCGTCGGGTGCGGGGTGGTCGGCGAGCCGAGCAGCTGGGCGAACTCGTACTGCCCGTCCTCGGTGAGGTGATCCTGCCCGCGGAAGAAGATGACCTTGTGCTCCAGCAACGCGCGGTGGATCACATCGACGGTGGCCGGATCCAGGTCGCCGCCGAGCCGGACGTTGTCGATCCGCGCGCCGATACGAGCGCCGAGCCTGGTCACCGAGGCCGTGGATGGGGTGGCGGGTGCGACCGTCATGAGATCACCTTCGCTGTCGAGATCGGTTACTGCTCCCAGGAGCACATCACCGAAACGACCCCGCTGACCAGGGTTTTCGTCGCGCTGATCGCAAACGGAGCGAAAGAACCGCGGCCATCGTGCCGCCGAACGCCGCAACCTCGCCGAGCCCGGCCCGAGGTCGGCTCCCTCAGCGTCCGCCCAACTCGGCCACCGCTCGTTCGGCCGGAATCACCTCGTGCATCCGCAACGCGGAATCACCGGCGTACAACGCGGCGCGGTCGACCCACTGCTCCGGCATGCCCTCCGTCGGACAATCGCCCGAGTCGCGGTCTTCACTGCGAGCCGGATCGCCTGGTGCGGGAATGCCCGCCGGGCGCGAGTCCTACGAGCGCCGTTCGCGCGGGCGCTGCAAATCAAACACAGTGCTCGCGCAAGTACGCCAAGTCCTCGGCGAGGCCGTCGGCCGGAGTCTCCAGGACCACCGGCGCGTCCGCGGTCCGGCACACCTCGGCGAGCAGTTGCGGGTCGATGGTGCCGTCGGCGAAGTTCGCGTGCCGGTCGGCGCCGGAGTTGAATTCGTCGCGCGAGGAGTTCAGGTGGACCAGATCGATCCGGCCGGTGATGGCCTTGATCCGGTCGACGACGCCGATCAGCTCCTCACCGCCCGCCCAGGCGTGGCAGGTGTCCAGGCAGAACCCGGCGCCGTAATCGCCCACCGCGTCCCACAGCCGCGCGATGGAATCGAAATGCCTGGCCATGGCGTGATTGCCGCCCGCTGTGTTCTCGATCAGGATCGGCACCGCGAAACCGCCTTTGTCCTGCTGACGCTCGAACAGTTTGCGCCAATTGTCGATACCGGTCTCCAGCTCGGCGTCGGAACGCACATGCCCGCCGTGCACGACCAGACCGAACGCGCCGAGGTCGGCGGCCGCCTTCGCCTGCTGCGCCACCGCGTTGCGCGAAGGCATGCGCAGCCGGTTGTTCAGGCTCGCGACGTTGATCTGATAGGAGGAGTGCACCACGACATCGATCGGGCTGGCGAGAATCTCCTCGGTCCGCGGATGCGGGGTGGGTTTGTCCCAGCTCTGCGGATCGACCACGAACATCTGGATGACGTCGGCGCCGAGTTTCTCCCCGAAGCCGATCGGGTCGCTGTCGAGCCGGACGTGTGCTCCAATGCGCATGCGGGTCACAGTACTGGCTGCTACCGACGACAATCGAGGTAGCGCGGCGACTGTTACGTCCCGATGGCTCATCGAGATACATGGATAGTGTCCGCGCGCTCGACTCGACAAGGGGGTGTACACGGTGTTGCAGACCGGCGATATCTTCGCGGGCTACGTCATCAAACGCGTCCTCGGCCATGGCGGCATGGGCACGGTGTACCTCGCCCAGCATCCCCGGCTGCCCCGCCTGACGGCGCTGAAACTGCTCAATCGCGAGCTGTACGCCGACACCGGCATTCGCCGCCGCTTCGAACGCGAAGCCGATCTGGTGGCGCGGCTCGACCACCCGAACATCGTGACGGTGTTCGATCGCGGCGCCGAGGACCAGCAGCTGTGGATCTCGATGCAGTACGTGCCCGGCGCGGACGCATCCTGCGCGGACGTCGACGTGCTCGCGCCGTGGCGCGCGGTGCAGATCGCCGCCGACACCGCCGCGGCGCTGGACTTCGCGCACGCGAACCAAGTGCTGCACCGCGACGTGAAACCGGCGAACATCCTGCTGGCGAAGGCGCCGATCGGGCAGCCGGAACGGGTGCTGCTCACCGATTTCGGGATCGCGGGCATCCGCGGCGCGGAGAGCACCATCGGCTCGTCCGGCACGATCACCGCGACACTCGCCTTCGGCGCTCCGGAACAGCTGATCGGCAGGCCGCTGGACGACCGCGCCGATCAGTACTCGCTGGCGTGCACGCTGTTCTGGATGCTCACCGGCGCGCCGCCCTATCCGGGCGCCAACCCGGCGGCCGTGGTGAACAGCCATCTGTACGCGCCGATCCCGGTGCTGAGCCGCGCACGTCCCGGCCTGCCGCCCGCGCTGGATCCGGTGCTGGCGCGCGCCATGGCCAAGCGGCCGGAGGATCGATTCGCCAGTTGCGCGGAGTTCGCCGCCGCGGCGAAACATGCCCTCGCCGAACCGCGCGCCTGGCATCGGAGGGCGCCGCACGGCATCCACCCCGACGGGTACCCGACCGCGCCGACGCATACGTCCGCGGCCGCACCGCAGCACCGGCCGAGACCGCAGGAAACCCCTCTGCCGTCCGCGCCGCGCCCGAGTTTCCTGCCGCCGCGCCGCCCGGTGCATCCCGCTCTCATCGAGTTGCCGAACTTGCCCATGCGCCCGGGCTCGGCGGTGCGACCGCACCAGCAACCCCCGGACCCCCGGCCTCCACCGGACGGTCCCGCGCCTGCCGATCGCCCGCGCCATACCACGCTCGACGAGCGATAGGCGAGGCGCGACTACTGCTATGGTTTCGATGTTTTCCGTGGTCGGGCCCATCTCCGGCCACGCGTTCTTTTGCTGTACGCCTGTTCGCCGGTGGGTCCCGGCGGGCGGCGGGAAGTGGAGCAGTCATGCTGGCCAGCGGTGACGTTTTCGCCGGCTATGTCATCGAGCGGCAACTCGGCCGCGGTGGCATGGGCTCGGTCTATCTGGCGAAACATCCGCGGCTGCCGCGGATGACCGCGCTGAAGCTGCTGAATCGGGAGATGTTCTTCGACAAGGAGGTGCGGGCGCGGTTCGAACGGGAGGCGGATCTGGTCGCCCAGCTCGATCACCCGAACATCGTCACGGTCTACGACCGTGGGCTCGAGGACGAGCAGCTGTGGATTTCGATGCAGTACGTCGACGGCATCGACGCCGCCTCGGTGGAACCGAAGTCGCTGCCGCCCGAGCGCGCGGTGCAGATCATCAAGGAGACCGCCGACGCGCTGGATTACGCCCACGGCAACGGGGTGCTGCACCGCGACGTGAAACCCGCGAACATCCTGCTGGCCCGCTCCACCGCCGGTCGCGGTGAACGGGTGTACCTCACCGACTTCGGCATCGCGCGGCTGCGCGACGACACCGGTCATCTCACCCAGACCGGGACTTTCACGGCGACGCTTGCCTATGCCTCGCCCGAACAGCTCACCGGCGCGTCGCTCGATCACCGTTCCGACCAGTATTCGCTGGCCTGCTCGCTGTTCTGGTTGTTCACCGGCACCGGCCCGTTCTCCGCGACGAACCCCGCCGCGGTCATCCAAGGGCACCTGCAGGGCACGCCGCCCGCGCTGAGCAGCGTCCGGCCGGGCCTGCCCTTCGCGCTGGACGGCGTGCTGGCCAAGGCGATGGCCAAACGACCCGACGACAGGTACGGCAGTTGCGCGGAATTCGCCGCAGCCGCCAAGCAGGCGCTCACCGGTTCCAGCGTGCCGTCCATGCCGGTGGTGGGCGGTCCGCGCCTCACCACCGGTCCACAGCACCCGACGGCGGGTCCGCGCCCGACCACCGGGCCGCAGATCCCCACCACGGGATCGCCGTATCCGGCTGCGCAAGCCCACTACGTCAGCGGCCCCGGCCACCAGGTGCACACCCCGCAGACCAGCGGGCCGAACGCGCTGGCCGCGGCGTCGCCCGTCCCGGTGGTGAACTCCCGGCCGCACACCGGTCCCGCGCCGCAGCCGACGGCCGCCAACCCGTACTCCCAGCAGCATTCCGGATTCTCCACCTTCGCTCCGCCGCACGGCGCACACGCGCATCCCTCGGCCGCACCGCCGCCCAAGAAGAACACCGGCCTGATCATCGGCCTGGTGGTGGGCGTGGTGGTGTTGATCGTGGTGGTGCTCGGCATCATCGGCGCCGTCTCCGATTCCGGCTCGAACAACGCGGGCACGACGACCACGTCGGCGGTGAAGCCGAATCTGGTGGACGCGACCCCGGAGTCGGTCAGCGCGGAATTCCCCCGGATGGTGCCCGCCTCGAAGACCGAGGAGGTCGGATACAACGGCGCCGAGTGCTGGCTGGCCTCGCCGAGCTCGCCGCCGTCACCGTCCAAGGGCGAACCGGACTTCGGTGACTGGGCCGCGCAGTGGCGCTGCTTCAAGGGCGGCAACAACGAGGATCCGTACTACCGCATCTACGTCTACAAGACCCCGGCGGATGTCCAGGCGGTGCTGAAGGGCCTGCCCTCGTCGGCCGCCAAGTCCACCGACACCAACGGCGGAAAGTCCTACACCAACTACAAGTACGTCGACGACGGCGCCAAGATGGTCACCGCGTTCACCGGCGATCCCGATCGGACCCAGTACCTGATGTACACCGACGGCTTCTCCCACACCACCGTCGATGAGCTGCTGCGCTGGTGGCGCTCGGCTCCGCTGAACTGACCGATGCCGCACATCGGCGAGGTGTTCGCGGGGTACACCATCGAACGCCTGCTCGGCCGCGGCGGGATGGGATCGGTGTACCTGGCCAGGCATCAGCGGCTGCCCAGGTTGACCGCGATGAAGTTGTTGAACCCGGACCTGTTCGACGACAACGAGTCCCGCACCCGCTTCGAGCGGGAGGCCGACCTCGTCGCGCGGCTGGATCACCCGAACATCGTCACGGTGTTCGACCGTGGCGTCGAGGGCGACCAGCCGTGGATCTGCATGCGCTACATCGACGGCACCGACGCCGCCGCGCTGGACGCATGGACGCTGCCGCCGCAGCGGGCGGTGCAGATCGTCGCCGAGACGGGCACGGCGCTGGACTTCGCGCACAGCCGCGGCGTGCTGCACCGCGACGTGAAACCGGCGAACATCCTGCTGGAGCGCGTCGACGGCGACCAGGAGCGGGTCTTCCTGTCGGACTTCGGCATCGCCAGGTTCCGGGACGACACCGGTCGGCTCACCCAGACCGGCACGTTCACCGCGACCCTCGCCTACGCCGCGCCGGAGCAATTGTCCGGTGCGCCGCTGGATCACCGCGCCGACCAGTATTCGCTGGCCTGCACGCTGTTCCGGCTGCTGACCGGCACGGTGCCGTTCGACGCCACCAATCCGGTCGCGGTGATCCAGGGGCATCTCGGCGCACCGCCGCCCGCGGTCAGCAGACTGCGGCCGGGGTTGCCGGTGGCGCTGGACGGCGTGCTGGCCAAGGCGATGGCCAAGCACGCGGCCGATCGCTTCGACTCGTGCACCGAATTCGCCGCTGCGGCATGGCAGGCACTCGCGGCGCCGTGGCACCCGCCGAGCGACACGGCCCCGCACGACCCACCGGTCCCCGGAACGGGCGTCAGCCCTCGTCCGGAGCGACGTCCCCGGCGCAAAGCCTCGATCGGCGCCGGGATCGGTCTGCTGATGGCGCTCGGCGTGGTCGGTGTGCTCGTCGCGGCCTCGTTCCGCGACACCGCGTCCGGCTCCGCGGCACCGACCACCACGGTGCCCGCACAGCACACCGACGCCACCACGCCGCCGGCCACCAAGCGTCCGACGAGCAGCGTGTCGGCCACCACGGACCGTGCCACGATCGGAGCCCGCGCGGCCGAGTTGAGCGCCGCGTTCCCCGGCATGCTGCCTGCGACCTCCGCCGAGCGCCTGGTGCACTCCGGGACCGGATACAACAAGGCGGGCTGTTTCGCGCACGCACCGGACGCCGCGACGACACGCGACCACGACGATCCGGATCTCGGCCCCTGGCTGATGATGTGGAGCTGCTTCGGCGGGCCGAACAAGGCGTCTTTCGACTTCTACCTCTACGGTTCTCCCGCCGACGCGCAGGCCGCGCTCGCCGCGTTACCTGCCAACGATCGCACGACCGCCACCAGCGACAGCGGGCACAGCTACACGAATTACACCCTGCACGACAGCCGTGATCTGCGCCCGCGAATGGTCACCGCCTTCCCCACGGACCCGGGCCGGGCGGCCATGCTGATGTACAGCGCCGGATTCATCGCCACCGAGGCCGAGTTCATGAATTGGTGGAGATCCGCGCCGCTGAATTGAGTTTCCCCCAGGGGAGACGCGCCACCTTCGGCGGACTGGACGCCAATCCGGAACTGGCCGAGCTGCTGCGGACCGCGCTGCCGGAACTGCCCGACGACCCCGCGCCCGAGCAGGTGGCCGCGTGGTTCACCACTGCCCTGCGCACCGTCCTGGCCGGTCAATCGAAGACGTAGTGGGCGAACTGGTGGGTCGGGTGGAAGCCGATCGCCCGGTAGATCCGGTTGGCCGTGGCGTTGGCGGTATCGGCGAACAGGCACACGTCCAGGTTCTGGGCTCGCAGCTGCTTCGCGACATGCGCGGTCACCGCGCTGGCGTACCCGTGCCCTCGGGCGTCCGGCGGGGTGTAGACCGGTCCGATCCGTGACCAACCCTGGATCGGTATCTGGTGCGCGGCGAGGCTGACCGGTTCTCCATCGCGCTCCCACAGCCACCAGCGGCCCGCCTCCACACGTCGCCGGATCGCGGTCTCGTCCAGTCCTGGGCCCATTCCGGACTCTTCCCGCATGGCCGCGAGCCAGTCCCGGCACAGCGCGACGTCGGATGCCAGGACGCGGCGCGGCACTCCCGCCACGTCCGGGGTTCGCAACGCGCCCAGCCGGTACAGCCGGGTGAGGTACGACTGGTGAAAGTTCTTCCCCAGCAGTCCACACCAGTGCTGGGCGAAGACGGTCGCGTCCTCCACCACGCCCTCCACGCCCGCGCTCTCCGGGACGACGTCGGCCAGCGCGCGGGCCACCGCGGGAATGCCGTCGGGCGGTAGCGCACCGAGATACACGTCGCGGCCGGCGAAACGCATCGCGGCTCCGATCACCGCGGCATCCGCGTCGTGGACGGAGAGAAACCGCGATGCTTCGCCCGGGGCGTCCAGGCCCGTGACCTGGTTGGCGACGCTCGTGGTGAGCACGGTGTGCCGCAGTGGATCGCGGAGCAGAAACGACCCCGCGACCGAGCGGAACTCGGCGGCGTCGGTGGTGATCTCGATCCTCATACAGATCACGGTAAGCGCCTGAAGTGTTGCGCGCCTTCGTTTCTCACGCCTGGCGGCCGAGCGACCGGCCGGTTTCCGGTCAGTCGGGTTCGCCGCCACCCGCGCGGAGTTTGAGCAGAACCAGTCCCGCGGTGCAGGCGAGAATGAGTCCGGCGACCGTGATTTCGACGTGCAGTCCGGCGATGCCGAGCACCGCACCGACGAGTCCGCCGATGAAGATCAGCCAGGCGAGCGTCCGCGACACGATCGTGGACAGCGAGCGGCCCTGCTGGTTCGACGCGGGATGCTGTGCCGTTGCCGACACGGCATCTTCTGCGGCGCGGGACGAGCCACGCCGCGACGCTGTCGAGTAAGCTCCCATCATCTACTCCTCGATGACGCCGGTCAGAGAACCACAATCACGTTCTCACACAACGTGTCTCTCATCCTTAAACCGGCGTCTCACGCGTAACTTTGCTCACACACGCTACGACTCCGGGACGCCGGAAGATAGCGACACGTGCCCACGACACGCCGAAGAGACCAATTCGATATCTGAATCAGAACTGTTTTAAATGCGCCGCCCGGCGCATCCCCAGCGACCACTCGCCTCGCCGGACCGACCGGCCTCGAGTAAGGTGAGTCCACTCGATACACACCGAGGAGCGTCACCGTTGGAAAGCAGCAGGGCCAAGATCGCCGGTCCGGCGATCGCCGTAGGAGCGGTTTCCATCGGGCTCGTCCTGATCGGCGCCTGCGGCGTCGGCAAGCAGGACACCTACGTGCCGCCCCCGCCGCTCAAGGCGGGCGAGTACGCCGAACCCGTTGTCCACGAGAACACCACCGGCTCGACGACCCCCAAGGTCGTCATCCCGCCGTCGCCCACCTGGCGGATCGCCCCGGCCGACCAGCGGCATCCGACCCCGTTCTCGGGCTTCATGAGCAGCACCACCGCCGAACCGTCCCCGGGAGCTCCGCACGAGGACCCCACGCAGCCGTCGGCCCCCGAGGAGCCGAGGCCGACGGCCGCGCGAGCGCCTGCGAGCGATTCGACGGACGAAGCGCCCACGCAACTGCGGTCCTCGCCGCAGGACGACGAATGACGCGGTGGTGCGCGAAACGCACCACCGCGGCACTCCTTACAGTTCCGGCAGCTCGTAGTCGCCGACCCGGGAGCTGAGCACCCGCAGATGCTCGAGCCCGCTGCCGAGCGTGCGCTCGATCGCGGTCAACCGGGCCACGTAATGGCTCACCGGGTACTCCGCGGTGACGCCGATGCCGCCGTGCATCTGGATCGCCTCCTGCCCGATGTGCCGGGCCGCGCGGCCGACCTGCAGCCGTGCGCGCGACGCGATCACCGGATCGTCGGCTCCGTCCGCCAGCGAGGCGGTGGCGTACAGGCTCATGCTGCGCGCCAGTTCCAGCGAGACGTACATGTTGGCCGCCCGCTGCGTGAGCGTCTGGAACTTCGACAGCGTGACACCGAACTGCTTGCGCTGCTTGAGGTAGTCGGTGGTCAGCCGCAGCGCCTCCTCCATCGCGCCGACCGACTCCGCGCACAGGCTCGCCTGCGCGTAGGTCAGCACCGACTCGATCGCCTCGGCCGCGTCCGCCGCGCCGAGCCGCTCGGCGGGCGCGTCGGTCAGCTCCAGCTGCGCGCCGCGCTGGCCGTCCACCGTGCGGTAGGACTTGCGGACCACACCCGTCGCGCCCGGCGCGACCAGGAACAAACCCACACCGCCCTCGGGCAGTGCGGCACTGACCACCAGCTCGTCCGCGCTGTCGCCGTGCGCGACGGGGTTCTTCACGCCGGTCAGCGTGTAGGAATCGCCCTGCGGCGTCGCCGTGGTCGCCAGTTCGGTCGCCGGCCAGCGCACCCCGGGCTCGGCATGGGCGAAGGCGAGCAGCTTCGCGCCCGAGGCCACCTCGGGCAGGATCCGCTGCCGCTGTTCGGCACTGCCCGCCGCGGCGACCAGACCACCGGGGATAAGCACCGCGTCCAGGATCGGTTCCGGAGCGAGCCTGCGGCCCACCTCCTCGAGCACGACCATGGTCTCCACGGGACCGGCGCCGACGCCGCCGTCCTCCTCGGCGAAGCTCAGGCCGAGCACGCCGAGTTCGGCGAGCTGGCGCCACACGTCGCGGCTCCAGCCCAGTTCGGAGTCGATCACCTTGAGCCGGGATTCGGCGTCGTAGTTGCGGGCCAGCAGGTCACGGACCGTGTCGCGGAGCATGACCTGTTCATCGGTGAGATCGAAATCCATGGTGCAGCCTCACAATCCGAGGATCGTGGAGGCGATGATGGTGCGCTGCACCTCGCTGGAGCCTCCGTAGATGGTTGTCTTGCGGTAATTCAGGTAGGAAGGGCCACTGCGCTGCGCCCAGCCGGGCGAGGCGATGTCGTCCGCGGCCACCGGGATGGCGTCCGGTCCCGCGATGTCCAGCAGCAGCTCGGTGGCGGCCTGCTGAAGCTCCGAACCGCGCAGCTTCAGCACCGAAGAGGCCGGATTCGGCTTGCCGTCGGCGGAGTTGGAGACCACCCGCAGCTGGGTGAGTTCCAGCGCGAGCAGCTCGTTCTCCAGTTCGGCGATCCGCGCCGCGAACATCGGGTCCTCCAGCAGCGTGCCGCTGCCCGACTTGGTCTTGGCGGCGTACTGCTTCGCGACACCGAGCTTGACCTTGGTGCGGCCGACACCGGTGATGCCGGTGCGCTCGTTGCCGAGCAGGAACTTCGCGTAGGTCCAGCCCTTGTTCTCCTCCCCGACCAGCTGGTCGGCGGGCACCCGGACATTCTCGAAGAAGACCTCGTTCACCTCGTAGCCGCCGTCGATCAACTTGATCGGGCGGATGGTGACACCGGGCGACTTCACGTCGAACAGCAGGAAGGAGATACCCGCCTGCTTCTTCGCCGCGCTCGGATCGGTGCGCACCAGGCAGAAGATCCAATCCGCGTACTGGGCCAGCGTGGTCCAGATCTTCTGGCCGTTGACGATGTAGGAATCACCGTCGCGGACCGCGGTGGTGCGCAGCGACGCCAGGTCGGAGCCCGCGTCCGGCTCGGAGAAGCCCTGGCACCACCAGATGTCCAGCGCCGCGGTGGGCGGCAGGAAGCGCTCCTTCAGCTCCTGTGAGCCGAAGTGCGCGATCACCGGGCCGACCATCTGCGCGTTGAACGTCAGCGGCTCGGGCACCGAGGCCAGCTGCATCTCGTCCTGCCAGATGTGGCGCTGCATCGGCGTCCAATCCTTGCCGCCCCACTCCACGGGCCAGTTAGGCACCGCGAGGCCGTGGTCGTTGAGGATCTTGTGCGCGGTGACGATGTCGTCGCGGGTCAGCTCACGGCCGTCCCGGACGCGCTCGCGGATGTCGGCCGGGATCTCGGTCCGATAGAACTTGCGCAGTTCGTCGCGGAAAGCGACGTCGTCTGGGGACAAGGATAGTTTCATACGCATCTCCCTGCGTGTCTCGTACGTCCGAGTCCAACCTACCCCCCGGTAATCCTCCATTGTCGAGTGGATCACAAGAGTGGGTCGCCTGCGTCGTTCGCGGCCGCCGTTTTCCCGCCGCTCCCCGGGACGGCGATAGCCGCGAGCTGGTACGTTGCTGCGGGTGGGTCGGGGGGCCACAGGGTTCGGTATCGAGGAGAACGAGTGAACGGCAGGACCATCGCACGCGCCGCGGCCGCCGCGGCATCCCTCGGCATCGGCGCGGCTCTCACTTTCTCCGCGCCTGCCACCGCCGAGCAGCCCCAGGAGCCGGTGGACACCGGCCTGGCCCATCTGACCGACATCGCAGGCTCCGACCCGTCCGCACGGGAAGGCGTCGACGCGCTCAGGCGGTACGCGGGCTTGATCGACACCGCGCGCCTGCGCGAGGTGTCCAGCGTGTTCACCCCGTTCTCCTACGCCGCGCCCACCTTCGGCTGCGGCAGCAACGGGCCGATCACCACGATCATCGCCGCCGCGACGACCGATGGACCGGGCAACGGCCGGGACCTGAACGTCGAGCCCGGCGAGCTGCGGTTCAGCGCGACTCCGTCGCACTCCGGCGCTCCCTTGGCCTCCGGGCTCGTCGTCGCCTGGGTGAACGTCAACACCGGCGCCAGCGGCATCGACCCGCTCGACGACGTCACCGAGTACCGCCAGCCCACGCTGTCCAAGACGGTCAAGAGCGGGCCCGGCGCGGTGCTCGCCTCGATGTGGGGCATCATCGACTACCCGTTCGCCCACTGTGTGATGACTCCCACCGTGGGGCTCTTCACGGTCCCGGACAACCCGGCTCCGCCGCCGCCTGCGGCCCCGGCTCCCGGCCAGGCCCCGGCTCCCGGTCCGGCCCCGGCTCCCGGACCGGCCCCGAGCGGTTCCGGCGGCGAACCCACCCCGTAAGCGCCCCTACCGAACGGCGGCGAAGAACGCGCGGATGTCGGCGACGTGCGCGTCCGGGCGTTCCATCGCGATGAAGTGATTGCCGGTATTGCCCTCCGGCCAGTGCACGATGGTGTTGTCGCGCTCGGCGAGCCGCCGCATCAGCGCGGAGCCGCCGCCATAGGTGCCGGTCGGCACCGCTTTCTGCCCCTTCGGCCAGACGAACCGGCCGTCGCCGAGGCCGTTGTACATCGGCCAGGACGACGAGGCGGCGGTGGCGGTGAACCAGTACAGGCTGACGTTGGTCAGCAGCTGGTCGCGGCTGATCACGTCCTCCACCCGGTCGGCGAGCGGGGCGAATTCGGTGAACTTCTGCATCAGCCAGGCGAGCAGGCCCACCGGTGAATCGGTCCAGGCGTGGGCGAAGGTCTGCGGGGCGGCGTGCAGCAGGACGTGGTGGTTCACGCCGCCGGTCATCCACTGCTGCATGAGGTCCCACTCGGCGCGTTCGTCCGGCGTCATGGTGGGGACGTCCGCCTCGGTGGGCATCCCGATCCCGCCGTCGATGTGCACGCCGATCACCCGGTCCGGCGCGGCGATGGCGAGTTCGGGTGTGACGTAGGCGCCGAGATCGCCGCCCTGCGCGCCGAAGCGCCGGTAGCCGAGGCGATCCAGCAGGGTCAGCCACATAGCGGCGACTTTTGCCGGTGTCATGCCAGGCTCGCGCGGCCCCTCGGAGAAGCCGAAGCCCGGTACCGAGGGCACCACGACGTGGAACGCCTGCGCGGGATCGAGTCCGTGCGCCCGCGGATCGGCCAGCGGGCCGATGGTTCCCGCGAATTCGGCGAACGAGTTCGGCCAGCCGTGGGTGAGGATCAGCGGCGTCGCGTCCGGCTCCGGCGAGCGAACATGCAGGAAGTGCACATCGAGCCCGTCGATGCGCGTCTTGAACTGCGGGAACTCGTTGAGCGCCGCTTCCTGCGCCCGCCAGTCGAATTCGGTCCGCCAGTACTCGGCCAGCTCGCGCAGGTAGTCGACCGGCACGCCGCGATCCCAGCCCGCGCCGGGCAGCTGGGCGGCCCAGCGCGTGCGAGCGAGCCGGTCGTGCAGGTCGTCCAGGTCGGACTGCGGGATCTCGATGCGGAACGGGCGAATGGCGGTGGTCATCGGTACGCCTCCTCGGCGGGTCGGTGCTTGCGGTACCGGGGTGACGTTAAGCAGCATCTAGGACTGAACAGGTCCTAGATGTGCGGCATCCTCTGATTCGTGAACGACACTCCCGCCCGACTGCTCAGGCTGCTGTCGCTGCTCCAGACGCCACGGGAATGGCCGGGCAGCGAATTGGCCGAACGCCTCGGCGTCACCGACCGAACCGTGCGCCGCGACATCGATCGGCTGCGCGAACTCGGCTATCCGGTGACCGCGACGCTCGGCGCGGCGGGCGGGTACCGCCTGGCGGCGGGTACGGCGCTGCCGCCGCTGCTGGTCGAGGACGACGAGGCCGTCGCCATTGCGGTCGGGTTGCGGGCGGCAGCCGGGTCGGCGGTGGCCGGGATCGAGGAGGCGTCGGTCCGGGCGCTGGCGAAGTTGGAACAGGTGCTGCCCGCGAAGTTGCGGCGCAGGGTGCGGGTTCTCGCCGCCGCCGTGCCTCTGCCCACCGTCGATGGGCCGGTGGCCGACCCCGGCGTGCTCGCCACGCTCGCGGCGACCGTGACCAACCGGGAGCGGGTGCGTTTCGCCTACCGCGACGAGGCGGGCACCGAGACCGGGCGCAATACCGAGCCGGTCGGCCTCGTGCCCGCCCGGCGGCGTTGGTATCTGGTCGGCTACGACCTCGACCGGGCCGACTGGCGCGTCTACCGGGTCGACCGGATCGACCGTCCGCAGCCCACCGCCGCCCGCTTCACGCCGCGTCCGCTACCCGCCGCCGACGCCGCCGCCTATGTCGCGGGCCGCCGCGGCGACTGGGGCACACCGACGTTCCGGCTTCGTCTGACGATCCATACTTCCGCCGACCGGGTCGCTGGACGGCTGGGTGACGGGCCGGACGAGGTCGTCGCGATCGATGCGCGCACTTGCCGGATCGATGCCCGCCGCGACGACGCGCCGGAATGGCTCGCCCATCGGCTCCTCGGGCTGGGCGTCGACTTCGAAGTCCACGAGCCGCCCGAGCTCATCGCCCACCTGCGCGTCATCGCAGGACGCGCCGAGCGTGCGATCAACTCGTATTCCGAAGACGGCGAAGGTCCTCTTACCTGATCCCGTCGACATCCCTTGCCGGTTACGGCACGATCGCGGTGCACGTTCGCCGACCGTAGGTCCAGCTGGGATCCATCCGACCGAGCCTGCCGAAAGTGTCCGTCTGTGGCGGCATGTCCTCGCCTGCGTCGACTTCGTCGAATTCTGTCGGGAAGGCGGCTCGAGATCAGCGGGACAACTGGATTCGTAGCAGAGCACCGGATTCCGTGCCCGCGGTCAATTCGTCCGGACGGCCGGGGACCGCGGCCACCGCGGTGAGCGGTTGACCGTTGAGGACGGCGCAGGTGGCGCCGGTTGCCGGATCGACGCGAATCAGCCGGCCCGTGAGGGTCGTGACGTAGAGGATGCCGCTGGGATCGGCCAGCAGATCGTCGGCGAAGTCCGGAAGACCGGCCAGCTGCGAGGACAGGTCGGCGACGGTGCCGCGGGACGCGGGCGCGTCGAGCGGGATGCGGACGATCCGGCCCAGCGGGCCGCCGTTGGCGGTCACATAGAGCGCGCCATCGTGCACGACTACGCCGTTGGCGGCGGCCGGTCCGGCCGACTGCGCGCCCCACGCGGTGTCGATGGAGGCGTCCGGACGAACCTTGACCACGCCGGACCCGGTCGCCACGTACAGATTCCCGCTCGGATCGAACGCCGCGCCGTTGGGCATGGTGAAGCCGGAGACGAAGACCTCCGGCTTCGGCACGGCTGCGGCCGGATCGAACCGGAGCACGCCGCCGGGACGGACGACGCTGACCGGCGCGTCGCCGTAGACGACATACAGCAGTCCGTCGGGACCGAGCCGGACCGCGCCGGGGAATTCCACCGGAACGGTCGCGGTGAGCGTGCCCGCGGTGTCGTAGCGCTGCACCTCGTTGCGGTAGAGCCGCGAGACCCACAGGTTGCCCTGCGCGTCGTAGCCCAGGTTCTCCGCCCAGTCGAGCAACGGCACCGGCGCCGCGACGGCCGTGACCGCCGCCGCGGGGTCGCAGGCGGCGATCGGCGGCGCGGCGCCGGCTCCCGGCGCGAGCACTCCGGTGACGGCCAGCGCCACGGCGGACACAAGGAAGGCGCCTCGACGGCGGAGGGTTCTCAACGCGGGCACCTCGGGCTCGGGTAGGGATGAGTCGCCGCGGATCCTAGCTGCTTTCCGGCGCGGAATCGTGCGGTCCCACCCGCGACACGATGTTTGGCACTATCGGTGGATGCCATTCTTCGACGGCGCGCGCGGCCGGCTGCACTATCGGCGGTGGCCGATGGAGAACTCGCTGTACACCGTGGTCCTGCTGCCCGGAATCGGCCAGCACAGCGGCCACTACCACCGCTTCGCCCGCGCGTTGCGACCCGCCGGTGAGGTATGGGCGTTGGACACCGCCGGACACGGGTTGAGCGAAGGCGACGCGGAACGTCCTGGCACGCTGGACGAGCTGGTGGCGGACGCGGTGCGACTGGTCGAACTGGCTCGTAGCGACCGGCCGCTGATCCTGATGGGCCATTCGCTCGGCGCGGTGACCGCGCTGGGCATGCTGGGGGCCGCGGTGCCGGAGTCGGCCGGGACCGCAACGAGTTCGGCGGTGCTGGACCGGAATCACCCACTGCGGCCCGCCCTGCCCTCGGACGCGCTGGCGGGCCTCGTACTTTCGGGCGTCCCGAAACGCGCGCTGGGAGGCGGTGCGCCGGGCGCGCCGGGAACGCCCCTGCCGCAGCGTCTTCCGGTGCTGGCGGTGCACGGCGTAGACGACCGGCGCGCGCCGATCGATGCGATCAGGGTCTGGACTAGCCGCCACGAATCGGTAGATTTACGTGAGTACATCGACGCCGGGCACGACCTGCTGCACGAGCCGGTGCACGCGCGGGTCACTGCCGACATCGCGGATTGGCTGCAGGGTGTCGTCGTGGGGTTGGCACGACATCCGTAACCGCACTTCGGACGAGGAAGGGGGACGGCGCAGATGCCATCACAGGAGAACGGGTACGGCGGAGAGCCGCCCGCGGAGGTCACCGCCCCCGGGGTCGACATCGCCGCGCTGAACCGCGCGGTCGACGACGGCTCGCTGTGGATCGACGGCCTCCTGGTCGCCGACGGCGCGCACGAACGGTGCGCACGACAGTACGAATTGCTCGCCGATCGGGTCGAGGAGCAGATCCGCGTCCTGAGCGCCGCCACCGCGCTGCCCGGCTTCGGCGGATTCGCCTCCGGCGACGCGCTGCGCGCGGGATTCGAGCGCAAGGCCGACGGCGCGATCGCGCGACTGAGCGAATACGCCACCGCCGCGCGCGAACTCGCGCAGACCTTCCGCGCCGCGGCCGCCGTCTACCAGCAGGCCGACCAGGCGCTCGCGCAGGCGGTCGAACGCATCGACGTGACGGGAGCCGCGCATGCGTGAGATGCCCCGCGCCGGTGAGCGGGCCACACACCGGCGCACCGACCCCGCCTACGCGCCGAACGTCGAGGTGTTCGACAACCTCACGCACGAGGAGGTCCACGCCAAGGTCCAGTTGCTGAACCCGGCCGTGCTCGCGGGCGGCCAACAGGCATGGAGCGACGCGGCGGCGCACCTCGCCGACGCGGTCTTCCAAGCGCACACCGAGATTCGCGCGGCCATCGCCGACGGCTGGCGCGGCTCCGCGGCCAAGAGCGCGGACGCGGTGGTGCGCGTGTTCGAACAGAGCGGCCAGGATCTGGCCGACGTGTTCGCGGTCGTCTCGCAGCGCCTCGGACGAGCGAGCGACGCGGCGGAGACGCTGCGGGCCGCGGTGACCGAGCCGCCCACCGACGCACCGGATCTGGGTGCGGCGCTGCTCGATCCGTCCCGGGCGACCAGCAATGTCGAGGGGCAGAAGGCGAGCGAGCACGCCCGCCAGGACGTCGTGCGCGCGATGAACGACATCTACGCCGGGGTTTTCGTCCCTACCGGCACCGACGTGCCCGCCTTCCCCGACGAATCGGATCAACCGGCCGCCCCGGCGCCCACCGCCACACCGACGAGCAAGATCGTCGGCACCGACCAGGTCGCGTCGGACGCGCAGCCCACTTCGCTCGGGACGCACGCGCCGAAGCCGATCCACACGGTGGAGCAGAGCGTTTCGGTGACGTCCGCCGATCCCGCGCCCGCCGCGGAGACACCCGCCACTTCCGCCGCCGCTGCCACGCCGACGACCGGTCCCGCGGTCACCAACGAGACACCGGCCCCGACCGCGCCCGGAGTCGCACCCGCCGCGGCGGCGGCGGCGCTCCCGACGGTCGCGGCCGCGTCCGTCCTCCACACCGCGCCCGCCCCCGGATCGCCGGGCCCGGCGACCGCGCCCGCCGCGGCGACGAGCGAGCCCATGACACTGCCTGCCGTGCCCGGCGCAGGCAGCCAGGTTCCGTCCGAGGATCAGCGCAAACGCGATGAGCGGCGCAAGAACGACGACAGCTCCGACGCGGCGGTCACCGGTCTCGGCGCCGGAGCGATGGGCGGTCTGATGGGCGGCGCGGTCGCCGCCGTCGACACCCCGCGCGGGGGGTCGAGCGTGGCCGCGAACGCACGCTTGGCGCCGATCGATGACGAGGACGACGAGTTCGACCTCGACG
>NZ_BAFR01000161.1 GCF_000308435.1 Nocardia araoensis NBRC 100135
GGGATACAACCGTCTGTTGCGCTTCCTGGCCGCCGGAATCGCGGTGCTGCGCGCGGTCGACCCCCAGCGCACCGGCGCCGCCGTCCCGGAACTCGCCGACCTGGCCGACGTGCTGGACGCGGAGGCGCTGCGCGACGGCCCGCACAACGAGGTCTTCCACAACCCCGCCAAGACGCTGGCCGCCCGGATGCAGCAGCGGGGCGTCGTGCTCGCGGGCGATTCGCCCGCCGCCGCCGAACTGGCCGAGCACGGCGCCGAGGTGCTTCTGCAGTCCGCGGGCAAGGTCGCCACCGCGGTGGATCTGGCCGAGGCCGTGGCCGCGCGGACCCGAATGGCCGAGGCGGCAGGCGAATCCGCGCCCGACTTCGATCCACTGTTCCACGACGAGGAGTTGGACGGACCCGCGCCCGTCGAGCGCGTGCGGGTGTTCGTGCTCAGCGCCGATCGCGATCGGGCGGCCGCGCGCCGCCGCATCGCGGTGTTCGGCGGCGAGGGCGCGAACCTGGTGGACGCCGATCTGGTGAATGCCGACGTCGACCTGCTGCACACGGAGATGACCGATCCCGCCGCGCCCGCGCAACCCCACGTCGAGGAGTCCGCGCAGTCGAACGGCACCGAACTCGAACAGCTCGCGGTGCTCGCGCTGCGACTGGAGATGGCCGCCGCCTACCTGCGGCTGCTCGGCTCGCGCACCGCCGCGTCCGACAGCCAGGGGCAGTACGGGGGAAGCTACTAGTGCACGAACTCGTTGGTGCGCTGCGCTCGTATGCCTGGGGCTCGCGCACCGCGCTCGCTCAGCTGTGCGGAAGGCCGGTGCCGTCCGCGCATCCGGAGGCCGAACTGTGGTTCGGCGCCCACCCGGCCGATCCGGCGTACGTGAAAACCGGTGAGCACACGACCTCGCTGCTGGAACTGATCGCCGCCGACCCGATGCGCGAACTGGGCTCCTCCGCGACGCGATTCGGCGAAAAGCTGCCGTTCCTGCTGAAGATCCTGGCCGCGGAGGAGCCGCTGTCGCTGCAGGCGCACCCGAGCACGGAGCAGGCGCGGGCCGGCTTCGAGCGGGAGAACCTGGCGAAAGTGCCGCTGGACTCTCCGCTGCGCAACTACCGCGACGAGAACCACAAGCCCGAGCTGGTCGTCGCGCTGGACCGGTTCGAGGCGCTGGCCGGTTTCCGCGATCCGCATCGCACCGTCGAATTGCTGCGCGCACTCGCGGTGGACGGATTGCGCTCCTACTGCGAACTGCTTGCCGCACAGCCGGACAAGGCCGGCCTGCGCACCCTGTTCACCACCTGGATCACGCTGCCGCAGCATGTGCTGGCCACGCTGCTGCCCGAAGTGCTCGACGGCTGCGTGCGGTACCTGTCGGGCAAGGGCGCCCGTGAGTTCACGCCCGAGGCGCGCACGACGCTCGAATTGGCCGAGGCGTACCCAGGCGACGCCGGGGTGCTGGCGGCGCTGCTGCTGAACCGGGTGACCCTGGAGCCGGGCCAAGGATTGTTCCTCGCGGCCGGGAACCTGCACGCCTACCTGCGCGGAGTGGGCGTGGAGATCATGGCCAACTCCGACAACGTGCTGCGCGGCGGCCTCACGCCCAAACACGTCGACGTGCCGGAACTGTTGCGTGTGCTGGATTTCGAGCCGATCGACCTGCCCGCGGTACTTCCCGAGCCCGCCGGGGACGGGTCGGTGCGGTATCGCACGCCCGCACCGGAGTTCGCGCTGCGCCGCTTCGACCTGGTCGCCGGGTCCGCCCGGGTGCCGCTGACCGCGGCGGGACCTGGCATCGTGCTGTGCACGGCGGGAACGGTGCGGCTGTTGCGGAACGGCTCCTCGCTGGAGCTCACCAGAGGCGGCGCGGCGTGGATCTCCGCCGCGGACACCGATATTCGCGCGCAAGCGGTGGACGGTGACGTCCAGCTGTTCTGCGCCTCCGTCGGCGCGACCGGCTGACCGATCCGGAACGCCGGATTCCAGGTGCCCTAGTCTGTTCGCGGGTAGCTCGAAAACAGAGAGGACATGCTTCCATGTCGGCTGGCGGTGGCAAGAAGGCGATCGTCGCGGCGTTGACCGCGAACGCGGGGATCGCCGCGGCGAAGTTCGTCGGTGCGGCGATCACGGGTTCGGGATCGATGCTCGCCGAGGCCGTGCACTCCGTGGCCGACACGGGCAACCAGGGACTGTTGCTGCTCGGGCAGCAGCGCGCCGCGAAGGAAGCCGACGAACTGCACCCGTTCGGCTACGCGCGCAACCGCTACTTCTATTCGTTCATCGTGGCGCTGGTGCTGTTCACCCTCGGGTCCGGCTACGCCATCTACGAGGGCATCCACAAGATCCAGCATCCGGAGGAGCTGAGTTCGCCGATCGTGGCGGTCGTGATCCTGGTGATCGCGATCGCGCTGGAGACCTACAGTTTCACCACGGCGATGCGGGAGTCCGCGCCGCTCAAGGGTGACGCGAGCTGGTGGCGGTTCATCCGCAATTCGCGCAGCCCGGAGCTGCCGGTGGTGCTGCTGGAGGACACCGGCGCCCTGATCGGCCTGATCTTCGCGTTCGCGGGCGTCGGCCTGACCATGCTCACCGACGACCCGGTCTGGGACGGCATCGGCACGCTGGCCATCGGCGTCCTGCTCGGCGTCATCGCGGTCGTGCTGATCGTGGAGATGCAGAGCCTGCTGATCGGTGAGGGCGCCACGCCGCAGGAGAACCGGCTGATCCGCGCGAACCTGGTCGACCAGACCCGCATCGATCGGGTGATCCACCTCAAGACGCAGTACCTCGGGCCGGAGGAGCTGCTCGTGGCCGCGAAGGTCGGCGTCGTACCCGGCCTCGACATCGCGGCGATCGCAGGCGCCATCGACGAGGCCGAGTCGCGCGTGCGCACCGCGGTACCCGCGGCGCGCGTCATCTACCTCGAGCCCGATCTCTACCGCACCGAGCCGGCCAAGAGCTAGCGACCCGGGCTCAGCGGTTCTGGACCGCCGGGGTGCGGACGAGCTCCAGCGGATCGGTGCGGATGTCGAAGCGGTCGCGCAGGGCGTGACGCGCGGCGTGCAGCCCGCACATGCCGTGGACCCCGGGGCCCGGTGGCGTCGCCGCCGAGCAGAGGTAGACGCCGGGAATCGGTGTGGCGTAGGGGTTCCAGCGCGGGGCGGGGCGGAACGCGAACTGGCGCAGGGTCATCGCGCCCGCGGAGATGTCGCCGCCGACGTAATTGGCATTGTGGGCGGGCATCTCCGCGGCGGTGATCACGTTCTTCGCGATGATCAGGTCACGGAAACCCGGCGCGAACCGCTCGACCTGGCCGATCACATCCTCGCTGATATCGCGAGTGGAACCGTTGGGCACGTGGGCGTAGGTGTAGAACGTGTGGCCGCCCGCGGGCGCGCGGGTGGAATCGACCACGCCGGGCTGGATGCACAGCACGTACGGCCGTTCGGCGTGTCGTCCCATGGCCACGGCGTGCTCGGCAGCCATGGCCTCGGCTCGGGTGCCGACCACGTGCAGCGTTCCGGCCAGCGCGCAGCCCTCGGCCCGCCACGGCACCGGCCCGGAGAGGGCGAAGTCGATCTTGCACGCGGCGCCGCCGTACCGGAAACGCCGCAGCCGCTTCGCGTACCGCGCGGGCAACCGGTGCCCGGCGATCCGCAGCAGTTCGGCCGGGGCCAGGTCGAGCAGAACCGCACGGGCATCGGCGAACTCATCGATCGAGTCCACCCGGTGCCCGGTGTGCACCCGGCCGCCGAGGCGTTCGAGTTCGGCGATGAGGGCGTCGGGGATCGCCTGACTGCCGCCGCGCGGAATCACCCAGCCTTCGACGTGGGCCAGCGTGCCGAGCAGCAGCCCCGCGCCCGCGGCCGTGACGGCGCGCGGGGGGATGATCGCGTGGGTCGCGATGCCGGTCAGCAACGCGGGTGCGACCTGGTCGCGAAACCTGATGTCCCACAGCGGCGAGCCCTGCTCCAGGGTGCGCAGACCGAAACGGATCGAGGTCGCGAGCCCGGCGGGGACGCGGCGCAGATCCGACATCGCGATGTCGACCACGTCCGGCCAGTGCCGCACCAGCGGAGCGAACAGTTTGCGCCACGCCGGGCCGTCGCGACCGAGGTCGTCCACCGTCCGATCCAGGTCCCGCCAGGCCAGTCCGGCCACCCCGCCGTCGAGCGGATGCGCGTAGGAGACCTCCGGTGCGAGCAACTCGACGCCGTGCGCGGTCAGGTCGAACGCGCGGAACAGCGGCGCGGCCGCCGCCATCGGATGCGCGCCCGCGCACAGATCGTGCCGGTAGCCGGGCAGAGTCAGTTCCTCCGTGCGGGACCCACCGCCGGCCGCCGCCTCGGCCTCGTACACCTCCACGGCGAGCCCCGCCCGAGCGAGGATCACCGCGGCGGCGAGGCCGTTCGGTCCGGAGCCGACCACCACCACATCAGCCATACCCCCACGCTACCGGCGGCGGACTCGCCGACGCGGTTGTCAGGACCGCGCCGCGCCCGCGGCGGCGAGCCATTCCGCCACGCCACCGCCATTCCGGCAGCGCCGTGATCCGGAACACGCTTGCGGCAGCGCGATGATTTTGCGCCATCGAAGAGTGGAAGGCCGCCATGCGCGAAACCGGGTTGACCGCACACAAGGAACTCGTCGAGTGGCTGAAGACCGAGCACGGATTCGGGCACGGCCACGCCACCGCCCTCACCCAGCACCACCTGCATCCGGAGAAATGGGCGGCCTGACCCCGGACGCCACGAAGGCCCGCAGATCCTGCGGGCCTTCGTCGTGCGCGCGCTACGCCTCGACCAGATCCTTGGTCTCGGATTCCTGCGCCTGCGCGGGCGTCCCGTGGTCGTCGTCGACCATGGTCCGCTCGTCGAAGGGCAACTCGCGGTCGAGCACCACACGCACCCGATCCACGTCGACGGTCTTGGTCCAGGTGCCGATCAGCACCGTGGCGACCGCGTTGCCGGAGAAGTTGGTCAGCGCCCGCGCCTCGGACATGAAGCGGTCGATGCCGACGATCAAACCGACGCCGTCGAGCAACTCGGGCCGATGACTCTGCAATCCGCCCGCCAGCGTGGCCAGCCCCGCGCCGGTGACGCCAGCGGCGCCCTTGGACGCGATGATCATGAACAGCAGCAGCCCGAGTTGTTCGCCGATGGACAGCGGCTTGCCCATCGCCTCGGCGATGAACAGCGATGCCATGGTCAGGTAGATGGCGGTGCCGTCCAGGTTGAACGAGTAGCCGGTCGGGACGACGACGCCGACGGTGGTGCGCTCGACGCCCATGTGGTCCATCTTCGCGATCAGCCGGGGCAGCGCCGATTCCGACGACGAGGTCGCGACGATGAGCAGGTACTCCCGGGCGAGGTAGCGGACCAGCTTGAAGATCGACACCCGCGAGACGCTCCACAGCAGCAGACCGAGCACGCCGAAGACGAACACCACGCAGGTGAGGTAGAACGCGAGCATCAGCGTGCCGAGCTTCGCCACGGCGTCCAGGCCGGTCTTGCCGACCACGTTGGCGATCGCGCCGAACGCGCCGATCGGCGCCAGCCACAGGATCATCACCAGGATCCGGAACACGAGTTTCTGCAACAGCGCCACGCCGCGCAGGATCGGCTCGCCCGTCGCGCCCATGGCCTGCACCGCGAATCCCACCAGCAGCGCGACGAACAGCGCCTGCAGCACATTGCCGGTGGTGAGCGAGGACAGCAGCGTGGACGGCACGATGTTCTGGATGAACTCCCAGGTACCGCCCGCGCTGTGCGCGGTATCAGCGAGGTTGTGACCCGCTTTGGCCGAACTGGCGATGTTCAGTCCGGCGCCGGGTTGCAGTAGGTTGCCGACGACCAGACCGATGCCGAGCGCGATGGTCGACATGACCAGGAAGTAGCCGATGGCCAGCCCGCCGACCTTGCCGACGGTGGCCGCCGCCCGCACCGAGCCGATCCCGAGCACGATGGTGCAGAAGATGACGGGCGCGATCATCATCTTGATGAGGTTGACGAAAATGGTTCCCAACGGAGCGAACGACTGCGCGGCGCCGGGCGCCAGCCAGCCGACTAGGACGCCGGCGACCACCGCCAGGATGACGGCCAGATACAGCCAATGGGTGCGGTCGCGCCGCGTTCGAGTCGAGTCGCTCATAGCGAGGATTTCCCTTCACAAAGGTACCGACGCGAAGTGGCTCACGCCTTCCAGGCAGAATGATGGTCGGCCGGGTGATCCCGGTCACTGTTTGGTGCATTACGTTCAGCGGAGGCAGAGCTTGTGAGACGCGGTCGGCTCTCCCTCGCCGGGCAGGCGTTCGTCTTCCAATTGGTCGTACTGGCGGTGATGATCGGGATCGGCGTGGTGCTCGCGGTCCTGGACGCAAGGCACGACAGCGACGTCACCACCACCAGGGAGGTCATCGACGTCGCGGTGAGCGTGGCCGACGCGCCGTCGACCATCGACGCGCTGCACAGCGCGGATCCGACCGCGCTGTTGCAGCCGGTGACCGAGGAGATCCGGCACGAGACCGGTATGGATTTCATCGTGGTCATGGCGCCGGACCGGACCCGCTACACGCACACCAACCCCGCGATGATCGGGCTTCCGTTCAGCGGCACCATCGATCGCGCGCTGGCGGGCGAGACGTTCACCGAGACCTTCACCGGCACACTCGGTCCCTCCATCCGGGCGGTGACGCCGGTGCACGACCACGGGCGGATCGTCGCCCTGGTCTCCGCGGGCGTGACCCGCGCGAAGATCGGCGACCAGGTCGCCACCCAGTTCCCGGTGATCCTCGGCGTCGCCGGGGCCGGGCTGGTGCTGGCGGCGGGCGGATCGTTCCTGCTCAGCCGCAGGCTCCGCCGCCAGACCCACGGCCTGGCGCCCGACGAGCTGCGCGCGATGTACGAGCACCACGACGCCGTCCTGCACTCGGTGCACGAGGGCTTGGTGGTGTTCGGCGCGTCCGGCGAGGACGCCGAGGTGGTCAACGACGAGGCGCGCCGCCTGCTCGACCTGCCCCAGGGCGAGGTGCGGCGCAGCGACCTCCCGCTGTCGCTGCGACGGATGAGCTGGGGCACCGTCCGCGACGAGATGCACGTCACCACCGACCGGATCCTGCTGGTCAACCAGGACACCGTGGAGTGGGAAGGGCGCGCGATCGGCACCGTGATGACCATCCGCGACCACACCGAATTGCAGGCGGTGATGGGCGAACTCGATTCCGTGCGCAGCTTCGCCGCGTCGTTGCAGGCGCAGGCGCACGAGTCGGCCAACCGGTTGCACACCGTGGTCACCATGGTCGAACTGGGCCGCCACCGGGAGGCCGTCGAGTTCGCCACCGCGGAACTGGAGTTGTCCCAATCGCTGATCGATCGGCTGTTCGCCGCGGTGGGCGCGCCCGCCCTGGCCGCTCTGCTGCTCGGCAAGGTGAATCAGGCGGCCGAGCGCGGCATCGAGCTCACGATCACCGACGACACCGCGCTCGACTCGGTCGACCCGCTGTCCCCGCACGAAACCGTCACGCTCGTGGGCAATCTCGTCGACAACGCGATCGATGCGGCGGCGGACAGCACGGCCGGTTGGGTGGAGGTCACGCTGCGCCACCAGCGGGCGGACGCCGCGGACGAGTCCACGCTCTACATCCGGGTCGCCGACAGCGGCCCCGGCATGTCGGCGGAGATGTTCGCGCGCGCGTCCCAGCGCGGTTATTCGACCAAAGCCGACCATCACGGGCTCGGTCTCGCGCTGGTCCACCGGCTGGTGGCCCGCCACGGGGGAAGCATCCGCACCGAACGGGATCCCGAAAGCGCGGTCACCGTGACGATCCCACGAAAGGAGGCACGATGATCCGTGTGCTGATCGTCGAGGACGAGCCGCTGATCGCCGAGGCCCACCGCGCCTACGTGGAGCGCATCGCCGGATTCACACCCGTCGGCATCGCTCACACCGGACGCGAGGCGATGCGCGCGGCGGCCGACGCGGCGGCCGAGGGCACGCCGATCGACCTGGTGCTGATGGACATCGGCCTGCCGGACGCCAGCGGCCTCGACGTCGCCGCCGCGCTGACCGGCCTGGCCCCGCGCCCGGACGTCATCGCCATCACCTCCGCGCGGGACCTGGCCATGGTGCGCACCGCGGTGTCGCACGGCGTCGTGCTGTATCTGCTGAAGCCGTTCACCTTCGCCGCGTTCCGCGACAAGCTGGACCGCTATCGCGAGTTCCGCACCGCGCTTCCGGCCGGGGAGAGCGCCATCTCGCAGCACGACATCGACCGTGCGTTGAGCGCCCTGCGCACCCCCGACCAGCGCGCCACCACCCCCAAAGGCGTCGCGCCGCAGACCCTCGACGAGATCTCCCGCACCGTGCGCGCGGCCGAGGCCGAGGGCGTGACGGCCGCCGACACCGCGACCTCGATCGGCGTCTCGCGCATCACCGCGTGGCGTTATCTGGAGAAGCTGGCCGACGACGGGCTGGTCATCCGCCGCTCCGACTACGGCAGGGCCGGGCGACCGAAGACCCGCTACGTCTGGAAGACCACGGGCTGATCAGACCGGCTCCGGAGCCTGCGCGCGCTGGCCGAGCCGCACCGGCATCCGCTCGTACCCGTGCAGGGTGAACAACGCGCGCCGCCGCAGCGGACCGTCCAGACGCAGGTCGGGGAACCGCTCGAACAGGGCTTGTAAGGCGTGGACGCCTTCCATCCTGGCCAAGCTCGCCCCCAGGCAGACGTGCACGCCGCTGCTGAACGACAGGTGATCCTTGGCGTTCTCGCGCCCGACGTCGAAACGCCCGGGATCGGCGAAGACCGCGGGGTCGCGGTTGGCGCCCGCCAGCGACAGCACCACCGTGCTGCCCTCGCGCACCCGGATGCCGTCGATCTCCACGTCGGTCAGCGCGGTCCGCGCGGTGGTCTGCACCGGGGAGTCGAAGCGCAGGATCTCCTCGACGGCGTTGGGCCACAGCTGCGGCTCCTCGCGCAGCCGCTCCAGCTGATCCGGATGGGCCAGCAACTGCGCGACGCCGTTGCCGATCAGGTTGACCGTCGTCTCGAAGCCCGCGCCCATGAGCAGGCTCGCGGTGGCCTTCAGCGCGTAGGAGTCCAGCTCCCCCGCGGTGACCAGGCTGCTGAGGATGTCCTCGCCCGGCTCGCGGCGCAACCGCTCGATGTGCCGGTCGAGGTAGTCGTTCATCACCTCCATGGCCCGCATCGCCTTCCGGTGCGCGTGCCACGGGATGCCGACGTCGAGCAGGGGCGTCATCTGGTCGCCCCAGTCCAGGAACAACGCCTTGTCCTCGTCCGGGAAGCCGAGCATCTCCGAGATGATCGCGATGGGCACCTGGGCGGCGAAGGAGTGGATCAGGTCCGCGGAACCGTGCGACGGCAGACCGTTCAGCAATTCCTCGGTGACCGTCTCGACGCGATCGCGCAGCCTGCGGATCGCGCGCGGGGTGAAGGCGGAAGCCACCGGTTTTCGCATCGCCGTGTGCTCCGGCGGATCGATGACCAGCATCGACGGCGGCTCGACCGGATTCGGCGGCAGCGGGAAGCGCTCGGCGAGCTTCTGCAGCGGCTTGGGAATGTTGAAGCTCTCCGTGGTGCGCACGCCGAAGCGGCTGTCGCGCAGGATGGACCGGGACAGCTCGTGGTCGAAGGTCGCCCACGCGATGGAGGTCCGCAGCAACTTTCCCTCGCCGCGCAATCGCTCGATCAGCGGGTAGGGGTCGTCGAAGCCCGCGGGGCCGCCCATCAGCTCGGCGAACGGGTCACCGCGACGCGCCTGTAGGCGCAGGACGAGACGAGGCGCGCCCTGCACGGACAACCAGCGGAACCAATAATGTGGCTTCATAGTCCAACCCCGTCGTCGTGCCGATGAGTCCACCGTACGGAACCCCGGCCGCTTGTGGAACGTCCTCAGGTCGGATTCGACCCTGATACCGCGGTAGGAGCCGCTCAGCCGCGCTGCGCGGTCACCCGCTCGGAGGCGACGCGCCGCTCGCGCAGCGCCGGATCGGGGTTGACCACCTGCACCAGCGAGGCGCCAGCGGCGAGCACGGCGAGATATCCGTCGATCAGTTCGGCCGGGGTGTCCCACGGCGTGCTCGACAGCACCCGGTCGCCCTCTGCGAATCCCTGACGCATAGCCGATTTCCGCGCTTCGGCGAGCACCTCGGCGACCGGCATGCCGTCCAGCGCGACGCCGGCGCCGCGGGGGAGGAACTGGTCGCCGTGCACGCGCACCGAGGTGGCGAAGTCGGTGACGCCCACCGGCAGGTCGCGCACCGGCGAGCCCATGGCATCCAGCGACAGCGCCGCGACCTCGCCCGCTCCGTCGGCGTCGTCCAGGCGATCCGGGGTGACCAGGGCCAGATCGGCGTCGCGGTCCGGGTGCAGCACCACCTCGGAGCCCGCCCACCAGCAGCCCAGCAACACCGCGGCGGTCTGCCAGTGCGCCGGGAGCAGGACGGCGACCCGCGCGCCCGGGCTCAGACCGAACTCGTCGCGAATCAGATTGGCGGTCTTGGCCGCCCAGTTCGCCAGCGTCGCGCCGGACAGTTCGATGCGCGCGCCGGTGGCGTCGTCGTAGTAGGTGACGCGCGGGCCCGCGGGTTCGCGGGCGAGGATGGGATCGAGTACCGCTTCGGTGAGCGTGTGTGCCTGGTCGATGTCACGCATGGTTCAGTTCACGCATTTCGGTCCGTTCTGGCCTGCGTCGATCGGTGGAGCGGGCGGGACTGGTGTGGCCGCGGTCGACGTTCCGGACAGATCGAACATCCGGCTCGCCGACGAGCCCGGACCAGAATAGTCGCTCGCCAGCACGACACTCACCGAATCCGGGGACAGCGCCGGATCCGCGAGCACGGTCAGCCCGCCGAGCGCCTTGGCCACCGCTTGCGCCTTGGGGCTGGAGGTGTCCGCCGCGAGCACCCGGCTGCTGGTCACCCGGCCGCCGCTGTAGTTGGACACCGTGCCTTGGCGGAAGCCTTTGGCGCTCAAGGTCTGCGCGACGTCGGCCGCGAGCCCGCCGATGCCGCCCGCGTTGTAGACGCTGACCGTCACCGTCGCGGGATCGAAGCCCGGCTCGGCGTTGCGCGGGGCCGGGTTGTCGCCGACCAGCGAGGCGACGTAGGACTTGACCGCCTTGGGCTCGACCTTGACCACGGATTCGCCGTTGCCGGTCTCGCCGTTGAGGTCGGCGACCGGGATGGTCTCGAACTTCACCTGCCCGCCGGACAGATCCTTCAGCCGCTGCAGGAACGCCAGCACGTCCCAGTCCTCGTCCAGCACGATCGTCCGCCCCACCGCGTCGCTGAGTTGCTGGAGTCTGACCGGGTTGCCGAGCGTCTTCGCGCTGAGCAACTGCTGCACCAGCTGGGCCATGAACACCTGCTGGCGCACGATGCGGTCGATGTCGCCGCGCGGCAGATCGTGGCGCTGGCGCACGAAACTCAGCGCCCGCGGCCCGTCCAGGCGCTGGCGTCCCGCGGGGAACCGAGCGCCGGACATCCACTCGTCGACCGGGTTCTTCAAGCACACCTCGACGCCGCCGACGGCGTCGGTGAGCAGCGCGAAGCCGAGCAGGCTCACCTCGGCGTAGTGGTCGACGGTGATGCCGGTGAGCCCGGCCACCGTCTTGATCAGCGCCTGCCTTCCCGCCTGGGTCGACTGCCGTTCCGCGTCGGCATTCGAGACCCCCTGGTCGAGGAGCTTCTGGAACTGGGTCGCCTTCGTCGCGCCGTAGGCGGAATTGATCTTGCCCATGCCGATGCCGGGAATGCTGACGTAGGAATCGCGCGGAATGGAGATCGCGGTGGCCGAGCGTCCGTCGTTCGGCACGCGCAGCAGCACGATGGTGTCGGTGTTGGTGCCGACCTCGTCGCCCGCGTGCAGCATCGCGCGCTCGGCGTCCGACAGCGCGTTGCCGTGCGCGTCGGTGCGACTGTCCACACCGACCAGCAGGATGTCCACCGCGCCGTCGCGACCGCCGCCGAGGCCCAGATCGCCCAGGCGCTCGATATCGGCGACCAGCCCATCGACGCTGTGCCAGGCGAAGCCGGTCACCGACAGCACGATCACGGCGGCGGCCACAGCCAACGAGCGCAGCGGCCCGAAGGACCGGTCGCGCGGCCCGATCGCCCGCGACGCCGCCGATGTGCCCCTCCGCTGCGACAAGTCCGCATCCTCTCGCCGAAACTCGGTGTCCTGGCGACGCGTGCGCAACCGATCCGCCACCATGGTTACCGCTCGCCCCGCCCGGTTTCGGGATCCCCCGATAGCACAAGGCTATCGAAAGGTGTTCGCGAACGGCCGCAACCGAGGACGTGGCGGCGTGCCAGACTTGCGCCCGTGACCGACCCCACCGCGCCCGTTCCCACCGCGTCCGCTCGCCTCGTCGTCACAGGCGCGCACGGACAGGTGGGCCGGGAACTGCGTCGTCTCGCTCCCGCCGCCGAGGGCTACGGGCGCGCCGAACTCGACATCACCGACCCCGCCGCCGTGCGCGCGGTGCTCGCGCCCGGCGACGTGGTGCTGAACTGCGCCGCCTACACCGCCGTCGACCTGGCCGAAACCGAAGCCGAAGCGGCGTACGCGGGCAACGCCACCGGACCGGCCGTGCTCGCCGACGTCTGCGCCGACCTCGGTGCCCGGCTGATCCATCTGTCCACCGATTACGTCTTTCCAGGTACCCAGGATCGGCCGTACGACACCGCCGATGTGACCGGACCGACGTCGGTGTACGGAGCGTCCAAGCTCGCGGGCGAACAGGCGGTGCTGAGCCGCTGCCCGGATGCGCACGTGGTGCGCACCGCGTGGGTATACACCGGGCGCGGTGGGGATTTCGTCGCCACGATGCTGCGGCTGGAGCGCGAACGCGACACCGTCGACGTGGTCGACGACGAGGTCGGCTCCCCCACCTATGCCGCCGATCTGGCCGCCGCGCTACTGGAATTGGCGGGCAGGCCGGACGCGCCGCGGGTGCTGCACGCCACCAACGCCGGGCGGGCCAGTCGATTCGAACTCGCTCGCGCGGTGTTCGCCCGCGTCGGCGCCGACCCGGGGCGTGTGCGTCCGTGCGACTCCTCCGCGTTCCCCAGACCCGCACGGCGCCCGGCATTTTCGGTGCTGTCGCCGCGCGCATGGAACGACGCCGGGCTGACGCCGCTGCGGGATTGGCGGACCGCACTGGGTGACGCGCTGGCGCGGCAGTCCGGCTGAGGCGTGCCTGCGCGAACCGTCGAGGGCGCAACGCCCGGTCGGGCCTTCTCCGCCTCGGCTGCGGTCGAGCGCGAGCCATCGACGGACGGGGTGCGGCCGCGCCCGTTAAGGTTGGCTGTCGTGAGTGATTCCGAATCCGCCGCGCCCGCGGGCCTGGCCGTCGTCACGGTGACCTACTCGCCGGGTGAGCACCTCGAGCACTTCATCAGCACCCTGGCGGGGGCCACGGCCGAGAAACCTCAGGTGATCCTCGCCGACAACGGGTCGGTCGACGGTGTGCCGGAGCTGGTCGCCGAGGCCAATTCGCACGTGCGGCTGCTACGCACCGGCGGCAACATCGGCTACGGCGGCGCGATCAACCGCGCGGTCGCGGAGATCGATCCCGCCATCGAGTTCATCGTGATCGCCAACCCGGACATCCGCTGGGGCACCGATTCCATCGACAAGCTGCTCGCCGCCGCCAAGCGCTGGCCGCGCGCGGGCGCGCTCGGACCGCTGGTGCTGGAGCCGGACGGCAGCGTCTACCCGTCGGCCCGCCGGGTGCCCGGCCTGCTCGACGGCGCCGGGCACGCGATCCTGGGCACGGTGTGGAAGTCCAACCCGTGGACCCGCCGATACCGGCAGGAGAACGAGGAGATCTCCGAGCGGGCCGTCGGCTGGCTGTCGGGATCGTGCCTGCTGGTGCGGCGCGCGGCGTTCGACTCGATCGACGGCTTCGACTCGCGCTACTTCATGTACATGGAGGACGTCGACTTCGGCGACCGGATGGGCAAGGCGGGCTGGCACAACGTCTTCGTGCCGGACGCCGAGGTGACCCATGCCAAAGGCCACGCCGCGGGCCGCCATCCCGAAGTGATGCTGCCCGCCCACCACGCCAGCGCCTACCGGTTCCAGGCCGACCGGCATCCGCACTGGTGGCAGGCGCCGCTGCGGCTGGCGTTGCGGGCCGGACTTGCGATCCGCTCGCGGATTGCGGTTCGATCTGCCCTGCGCCAGCAGGCGCGCGAGGCCGGATAACCGGCGACGGCGGCGAGAAACGAACCTTGTGAACAGGGGAGCTTGATGGCAGGAAATACAGGCACCGACGCGGTGATCCTGGTCGGCGGGCAGGGCACGCGGCTGCGGCCGCTGACCCTTTCGGCGCCCAAGCCGATGCTGCCGACGGCCGGGCTCCCGTTCCTGACCCACCTGCTCGCCCGGATCGCGGAGGCCGGGATCACCCACGTGGTGCTGGGCACGTCGTTCAAGGCCGAAGTGTTCGAGGAGCACTTCGGCGACGGCTCCGAGCTGGGGCTGGAGATCGAGTACGTCACCGAGACCGAGCCGCTGGGCACCGGCGGCGCGATCCGCAACGTGCTGCCCAAGCTGCGCGCGGACAACGTGATGGTGTTCAACGGCGACGTGCTCGGCGGCACCGACCTCGGCGCGGTACTCGACACCCACGAGTCCACCCGCGCCGACGTGACGCTGCACCTGGTCCGGGTGAGCGACCCGCGCGCGTTCGGCTGCGTGCCCACCGACGAGGACGGCCGGGTCACCGCGTTCCTGGAGAAGACCCAGGATCCGCCGACCGACCAGATCAACGCCGGGTGCTACGTCTTCCGGCGGGAGTACATCGAGAAGATCCCGGCCGGGCGTCCGGTGTCGGTGGAGCGCGAGGTGTTCCCCGCGCTGCTGACCGAGGGCGCCCGCCTCCAGGGGTACGTCGACGCCTCCTACTGGCGCGACATGGGCACCCCCGAGGACTTCGTGCGTGGCTCCGCCGATCTGGTGCGCGGCATCGCGCCCTCCCCCGCCCTGCCGGGGCAGCGCGGTGAATCGCTGGTACATCCCGGCGCGGGTGTCGCTCCGGGCGCGGTGCTCATCGGCGGCACGGTCGTCGGCCGCGGCGCGGAGATCGGGGCGGGCGCGCGCTTGGACGGCGCGGTCGTCTTCGACGGCGCGGTGATCGAGGCGGGCGCGACGGTGGAGCGCACCATCATCGGCTTCGGGGCGCGCATCGGTCCCCGCGCGCTGGTCCGCGACGGCGTCATCGGGGACGGGGCGAACATCGGCGCCCGCTGCGAACTGCTGCGCGGTGCCCGCGTCTGGCCCGGTGTGGAGATCCCCGACGGCGGGATCCGCTTCTCCACCGACGTCTGACGCGCGGACCGCTCGGCCCGGCGCGTATCGGGCGGTCATCCACTCGGGCTAGGAGAAACCGACGGCTTGCTGACCCCAGGCGGTGTGCAAGTCGCGGTCCGGGTCGTCGACGACGCGGTCGACGCTGTCGATGAGCAGCGTGGAGCGGGCCCCGAGTCGATAGGGACGCCAGTGCTTGGAGCCGTCGAGGGCGGCGGGGACGCCGTGCGCGGCGAAGGCCAGCCAGCGGCGCATCATGCGCCCGGAGACCTCCATGGCCGCTCTGCGCCCGCCGAGCCAGAAGGTGGGATCGAGATTCAGCGTGCCGAAATTGCCGAAGACGTAAGGCAGTTCGGTGGCATGGCCGGCGCCGACCCGCGCCGCACGCAGCATCGGGGTCGCGTAGTCGAAGCGGTACATCCAGGTGGGCGAGTGCGCGGCGTGCCCGTCGGCCACCCAGTGCGCGGGCATCCGGAACGCCGCGTCGGTGGACATCGCCAGCGCTCCGCGCGCCTTGTTCAGGTCCGGGTAGGCCGAGGTGATCTCGGCGATTCGCTCGGCGGACATCTCCGGATGTCCCGCCGCGACGTCACGCAGCATCGCGTTCACCGCGTCGGGGGTGACCGGCATGATCGGCGAGCGCAGCAGCCGGAACAGCGAGGCCTCGTCCTTGTTGGTGCCGATGATCAACGGCACCCGGTGCGAGCGTCCGCGCTGGAACACATCGATCGGGTAGGTCGGCAGCAGATCGCCGTCGACCACCGGCGCGGCGGCCAGCCTGCCCGGCTCTTTGAGCGGTACCTCGTCGAGCAGGACGCCCGCCGCCGCCACGATCCGTTCGATCGGGCAGTCCAGCAGCTCCTTCGCCCTGGTCGCGGGCAGCTCGATCAGTTCGAGGAACCGCTGCGCCACCGTCGCGGCCCGCTCCTGCCCGAACACCGTCGTGGCGGGCGGGCTCTGCGCGATCGCCCGGTGGAACAGCCCGGCGGCACGGGGCGCGGTGAGCAGCGCGGTGACGCAACCCGCACCGGAGGACTCGCCGAAGAGCGTGACGTTGCCGGGATCGCCGCCGAACGCGGCGATGTTGTCGCGCACCCACTCCAGTGCGGCGATCTGGTCGCGCAGGCCGAGATTCGGCGCGAAGTCGTCGCCGAGCGAGGACAGGTCGAGGAAGCCCAGCGCGCCGAGCCGGTAGTTGACCCCGACGACCACGACCTCACCGGTGGCGGCCAGCTTGCGCCCGTCGTAGATCTGCTGCGCTGCGGTGCCAAGGCAGTACGCGCCGCCGTGCAGCCAGACCAGCACCGGGAGCGGCTCGGCTGCCGGGCCGCGGGTGGGATCGCCGGTCTCGGGCCGCGGTGACCAGACGTTGAGCCACAGGCAGTCCTCGCCCATGGCCAGGCCCGAGTCGACGGGGACCATGGTGCCCATCGTCTGCGGCGCGATCGGCCCGAAAGTGGTGCAGTCGCGCACTCCGTCCCAGGGCGGCGGGGGCTGCGGCGGAGCGAATCTGGCCGGTCCGACGGGGGCCGCCGCGTAAGGGATGCTGCGCCAGACAGACACCGAACCTTCGCGCACGCCGCGCACGGCGCCGTGGGCCGTTCGCGCGATGGGCTCGGCGGAACCGTCGGGACCGGGCACCGCCTCGGAGAACTGAGCGCGCATCGCGGACCTCCTCATACTTCTTTTTCGAGAGTACGTCGAAGATCGGTACGGGAGCGTCGCGATGCCATGACATTGCCGCGTCGACTCCCATTCATCCGCTGTTCAGGCCCCTGTCCGGCCCTGCGGTGTCGAATCGGTCACGACGACCGGCATCGCCCACCGCCGCCTGCGATAGCCGGGAGAATGCCCGCGCGGTGGCGATGGCGCGGATCAGGTCGCGGCCTCCGATTCCCGGTCGCCGACCGACGCCGCGTCGTCGCCGACATACGCCGCCCACAAGCGGCGATACGGCCCGTCCTCGCCGAGCAGCTGTGCGTGCGTGCCGGTCTGCAACAACCGCCCCTCGCCCACCACCGCGATGAGATCCGCGTCCGCCGCGGTGGCGAGCCGGTGCGCGACCACGATGGTCGTTCGCCCGGCGGTGAGCACGTCCACCGCGGCCCGCACCCTGGCCTCGGTCGCCAGATCCAGCGAGGCGGTGGCCTCGTCCAGAATGAGGATGTCCGGCTCGACGAGCTGGGCCCGCGCGAGCGCGAGCAGCTGGCGCTGGCCTGCCGACATGCTGCGCCCGTGGTCGCCGATCGGCTGGTAGTACCCGTGCTCCAGCGCGGCGATCATCTCGTGCGCACCGACCGCGCGCGCCGCCCACTCGATGTCGGCGGGCTCGGCCTCCGGCTTGCCGTAGGCGATGGCCGCGCGCACGGTGTCGCCGAACAGGAACGGCTCCTGCGGGACCACGCCGAGCCGCTTGCGGTACTCGCGCAAGCGATATTCGCGCACGTCGATGCCGTCCACCAGCACCGCGCCCTCGGTCGGGTCGTAGAACCTGGCCAGCAACTTCACCAGCGTCGACTTGCCCGCGCCCGTCTCGCCGACCAGCGCCACCTTCTGCCCCGGCTCGATGCGCAGGTCGATGCCGGAAAGCACCGGCTCGGCGCGGGTCTCGTAGGTGAATCCGACGCCGCGCAACTCGATCGCGCCGCTGAGGCGGGTCACCGGACGCGCGTCGGCGGCGTCGGGGGTGTCGACCGGCGTGCGCAGCAGCTCGCCGAGCCGATCGACGCCGACCACCGCCTGCTGGTAGCTGTCGAAGACCTGGGACAGCTGCTGGATCGGCGCGAACAGCAGATCCACGTAGAGCAGGAAGGCGATGAGCGTGCCCGCGGTGAGCACGTCCTCGCGCACCTGATGCACG